>JAFRPH010000025.1 GCA_017429205.1 Bacteroidales bacterium | reverse complement strand
TGACCGCCCTCGGAGACGAAGAACTCGTGGTCGAGGCCCTGCTCGGTGAGGGTCTTGTCCAGGGTCTTGGAACCTTCGAAGAGGAAGTCGGTGTTGCCGCAGGCGAGGAAGTAGAGCTTCACGCCGGCCTTCTTGAGGGTAGCGACCTGCTCAGGCGTGGCGGAACCGGCGGCGGACAGGGGGCAGATGTAGTCGAACATCTCCGGATAGAGGTTGGAGGCGGTGATGGTGTGGCCGCCGCCCATGGACAGACCGGCGATGGCGCGGGAAGCGGGCTTCGCGATGGCGCGGAAGTTCTTCTCGATGAACGGGACGATCTCCTCGCAGAGGCTGATCACGTAGCCGTTCATGAGCTTGTTGCGCTCGGCCTCGGGCATCTGGGCGAGGGCCTCGCGGTCGAAACGTCTCTGCATCGGCTTCTGAGGGATGCCGAGAGTGCCGGCGGCCGCCTGGTTGCCATTGCCGTTCGGCATGACGACGATCATCGGCTCGGCAAGGCCCTTCTCGATGAGGTTGTCCAGGATCTGGGCGGCGCGGCCCATGGAGGTCCAGGCTTCCTCGTCACCACCGGCGCCGTGCAGGAGGTAGAGGACCGGATACTTCTTTTTGGGATTGTTCTCGTAGCCGTACGGGGTGTACACCGTCAGGCGACGGTCCATGCCGAGGACGTTGCTGTGATACCAGGGATGGCTCACGGTGCCGTGCTGGGTGGCCTCGTTGTAGTTCTCGGTGCGCTTGCCAGGGACGATGAGCATCGGGAGGAAGCGGGTGCCGTCACGCTGGACATAGATGTTCTGCGGGTCGTTCACCATGACGCCGTCCACGACGAAGTTGTAGGTGTAGATTTCCGGCTCCGGGAGCGGAATCTTCACGGACCAGACGTTGCCGGGGCCGCGGAACATGTCGATGGTGCCGCCGTAAGGGTTGGGCATCCAGGACCCGCTGAGCTTCACGACGGTGGCGTAGTCGGCCTTCAGGCGGAAGGTCACGCTGTCGTTCTGGATCTCAGGGGAGATGACAGGGCGCTGGCGGCCTCCGAAGTTGAAGTTGGCCAGTTCTTGGGCGTTCATCGTGCCGGCGATGGCCAGGCACAGGGCGAGAGAGGAAATTAAACGTTTCATTGGTTATAAATGATTTGGTTTAGTGGCTATTCACCGAATGCAAAATTACGGAATGAAAGCAAGAGGGATTGCGCGTGGTGTTTAAATATTTTCTTGCGTGGGCGCGTCTTGTTCAAAACTTTTCCGTTTTGTTCACATTTTATTTGAACAATGATTATCTTTGTCCCGTAACCGCAAGAATGACAGTGTTTTTGCCCTATAACCCCGCTCCTATGAGACATTCAGCTCTTCTTTTCGCCGCGGTCCTTCTCCTGGCCGCCTGCACAAACGGAAACGGCCCGCTTCCGCGCGCCAAGGCTTCCGCGCAAATGGATGAAGCTTTCGCCTCCTATCTCCAGGCCGTCGCCGACAGCGCCGAGGACCTGCACAGCGTGATGGTCCTCCAGCACGGAAAGGTGCTCGAGGAAAAGTTCTTCGTCCCCGACACGGCGCACATCCTCAATTCCGTGTCCAAGACGTTCACGTCCACGGCTGTCGGCTTCGCCATCTCGGAGGGGCTTTTGCACCTGGACGACAAGATCGTGGACCTGTTCCCGGAAAGCGTTCCGGAGAATGCCTCGGACACCCTGAAGCGGGTCACCATCCGGCATCTCCTGACGATGAACTCCGGCCACGGAACCGACCCGACCGGCGCCACCCGCCGCGGGGACGGCGACTGGGTGCGCGGCTTCATGGAATGGCCGCTGCAGTATGAGCCCGGCACGTGCTACTGCTACAACAGCCTGGGCACGTACGTCCTTTCCGCCGCCGTCCAGAAGGTGACGGGCCAGAAGATCGTCGATTACCTGGATACGCGCCTGTGGCAGCCCCTGGGCATCGAGAAACCGTTCTGGCAGGAGAGCCCGGCCGGCGTCAACACCGGCGGCTGGGGCCTGTACCTGAAGACGGAGGACCTCGCCCGGATGGGCCTTTGCATCCTGAACGGGGGCAAATTCAATGGCAGGCAGGTGATTCCCGCCGACTGGGTGAAGGAAATGTCCGCGAAGCAGGTTCCCTGCGTCAATGCCGGGATGAACGAGCGGATGCTCCAGGCCATCCAGGCCGATCCGTCGCACCCCGCCTACGCCCGGTTCTCGCCCGAGAACAACGACTGGGTCCAGGGCTACGGCTACCAGATGTGGCGCTGCCGCCACAACGCCTTCCGCGCGGACGGCGCCAACGGCCAGTACATTATCATCATACCCGAAAAAGACGCCGTCGTGGTCACGACGGCGCATATCCAGAATATGGGTCAGGAGCTGAACCTCATCTGGGATCACCTCCTCCCGGCGTTGTAACCGCTACCTGATTCCGTACAGATAGCCCAGGAGGGCCATCTTGCCCCGCATGGTTTCCCGCGGGGTAAACTCTCCGTTCACCCAGAAGTAGCGCTGGTTGAAGAAGGATTCCTGGCGGGGCCAGCCGCCGGTGTTCCAGTCGGGGTAGCACTTCTCCAGGATGATCCGGGCGTCGCCACCGTTGCCGGGCGACCAGGTCTCGGTGCCGTTGAACGGCGTCTGGCCGGGATGGGTGCCGGGTTCGCCGTCATTGCGGCCGGTGGAGTAGCAGTCCGTGATGTGGCGCTCGCCGAGGCCGGTCATCTCCACGATGTTCGCCGGGTTGCGGCCGAGGCCCCAGCCGGCTTCGTCGTACATCGCCTGCTCCAGTTCCTTCTTCTGCGCGGGATCCTGCGTGATGGCGTGGGCCAGCATCACCAACTGCAGGTTCTCGGACACCTGCCAGCGGGGATCGTCCGCGCTGCGACGGGACGGGCGGGTGAGCCGCGGCTTCATGTTCTTCTTATAGGCCTGGGTGATGACGCTCTGGGCCATGTTCGCGCAGAGTTCCGGATAGTGCCGCTCGTGCGGGCACATCAGGTAGGCGGCCGTGCCCCAGACTTGCCACCAGGCGCTGCGACCGGTGCCGATGACGGGGGAGTCCGGCCCCTTCACGGTGCTCTCTTCCGCCAGGATGTCCTCCCATTCCCGCTCGCCGGTGAGGTTGTACAGGTACGCGGCGGCCAGCTGCTTGAAGTCGCGGCCGCGCATGGACCCGTCCCCGATGCCCTGGACATCGTCCAGCTGGAGATTCTCCTGCTTGGAAGCGAAGCGGAAGGCCTTGACGGCCTCGTCCGTGTAATACTTCTGCAGCTGCTTGTTCCCGCCGATGCGGAAGGCTTCGCCGAGCATCGCGGCGTTCGCGGCGTTGGCCCAGGCGGCCATCGTCGTGCAGCCGGACTGGAACATCACGGTCCAGTCCTTGTCCGGGTTCGTGACGCCCTGCGCGTAGGCCTCGCCATCGCGGAGGGAGAGGAAGAAGTCCACCTCGTTCCGGGCTTCGTCCACGATGTCAGGAATGCCGTTGCCGCTTTCCCGGATGCCCAGGTCGTCTTCCGCGAGCCGTCCGCCGGTGAGAATGTAGGGGAGGAGCAGGTCATAGATGTTGCTCACGTGGGCCAGGTGGCGGTCCCAGTCGAAGGCGTCGGAATGGCCGCCGACCACGTTCGGATTGACCGGATTGCCCGGGAGCCGGTGCGCCCAGAAGGCCGATTCCTCCCGCGGCTTGAAGTGCGGCTCGTCCCAGACGTCGCCGCGGAGTTTCCGCCAGTCGGGATGCCAGGGATGGAGGTCCGTCTTATAGACCACGAAGCCTTCCGGGTCCACGCCGGGCGTGAACTGAGGCTGGCGGGGGACCGGCCACACGTGCTCCGGGTCCTTGGGCTCCTGGAGACGCATATAGTAGTAGCCGCGGACGGAGTAGCGGTAGGGCTGGAAGTAGATGTCGTCCCGGATCTGGAACTCCATGCTGCGGCCCACATCCTCCACGACCAGGCAGTAGCGGCCGGGTTCGGAACCGGTGAAGTCGATGTTCCAGACGTCGGAGCCGGTCAGGTTCTTGCGCCCGGCCTCGTTCGCGCTGTCGGTGGCGGGCTTCCAGAATTTGACTTCGCCGGCTTTCACGGCCTTCCGGGTGTCCAGGTTCAGGAGCCACACGGACTTGCCTTCATAAGCCTTGTAATCCCGCGCGCCGCCGTCGCCCAGCCACATGTACAGGTCGGCCGCCTTGCGTTCCTCCCGCGTCGAATACCCGAGGATGTTCACGTGGATGGCCTCGGAGAAGGAGAGCCAGGGGGAATACCGGAGTTGGGCGGATTCCGTGTCGGAGCCGCTCGCCGACGGGATGTGGACCGTGTAGCTGCAACCTTCCTTCATCGGCTTGGGGAGGCGGAGGTACAGCCAGTGGTCCAGTTCGGCCGTGAGGGTGTGGTCCCAGTGCATCGGCTTGGACTTGCGGCAGGGCGTGACGGAGACGGTCCCGAAGGAGGGGTCGTCCTCGGAGGTGACGGTCCATCCGGACGCGGACGGGTCCAGCCGCGGGTGGGACACCACGAGGGTGTCGTCCCCGTCGACAAAGGTGTGCCCGAGGAAGGCGCTGGGGCCGGTTCCGTTGTCCCGGTAGCGGACGTCACCGTCCTGGAACATCACCACGAGGGTTTCCTTGTCGATGGCCTGGAGGCCCTTGAAACGGGTGGCTTGGGCCGTGCTACCAGAAAGGAGGGTCGCCGCGAGGGCTGCGCACAAGAGGACTATTCTTTTCATGGATCGTGGTTTTGATGTTGTTAAGATAGTCTTTTTCAATAATATAACCAAGAAAAAAAGGAATTTCGCCCAAGGCGGGACAATCCCGTGTTTTTTTTATTATATTTGTACAATTAACCACCTTTCCGAAAACCAACACAATCACTAATAGCTACCCTTATGGCAAAAGACATCTCCAGAAGATCTTTCCTGAAGACAGGAACGGCGGCCGCCCTCGGGCTCTCCATGATTCCCGGCAAAGTTTTCGCCGACAGTGAAAAACGGGCTCCGGCCCCGCTGAACCGCAAACTCAAGATCCTCGGCGTCGGTATCGGCGGCCGGGGCGCCAGCGTCCTCCGCGGACTGGAGACCGAAGAGATCATCGGCCTCTGCGACGTGGACTGGAAGTACGCCGCGCACATCTTCGAGCGCTACCCGAACGCCAAGCGCTACAAGGACTGGCGCGTGATGTTCGATGAAATGCTGGACCAGGCCGACGCCGTGATGGTCGCCACCGCGGACCACACGCACGCCATCATCGCCGCGAACGCGATCATGGCCGGCAAGCACGTCTACTGCGAGAAGCCCCTCACCCGGACCGTGTACGAGTCCCGTCTCCTCACCAAGCTGGCCGCGAAGTACCGCGTCGCCACCCAGATGGGCAACCAGGGCGCTTCCGGCGAAGGCGTCCGCAAGATCTGCAACTGGATCTGGAACGGCGAGATCGGCGAGGTCACCCGCGTCGAGGCCTTCACGGACCGTCCCATCTGGCCCCAGGGCCTGGAGCGTCCCGCCAAGGCGGAGAAGGTCCCCAAGACCCTCGACTGGGATCTCTTCCTCGGACCGGCCCCGTACCGTCCGTACCATTCCATCTATACCCCGTGGAACTTCCGCGGCTGGTGGGACTTCGGCACCGGCGCCCTCGGCGACATGGCCTGCCACATCCTCCATCCCGTGTTCAAGGCCCTGAAGCTCGGCTATCCGACCAAGGTGCAGGGCAGTTCCACCGCCCTCCTCACCGAGTCCTGCCCGCAGGCCGAGAAGGTCCGCTTCGTGTTCCCCGCCCGTGACAACATGCCCAAGGTGGCGATGCCCGAGGTGGTCGTGACCTGGACCGACGGCGGCATCCTGCCCGACCGTCCGGAAGGCCTGCCCGCCGGCAAGAACCTGAACGATTCCGGCGGCGCCGTCATCTTCTACGGCACGAAGGACACCCTCATCTGCGGCTGCTACGGCGTGAACCCGTACCTCCTTTCCGGCCGCAATCCCGAGGTCCCGAAGCTCCACCGCGAGTTCAGCCTCGACCACCAGCAGGACTGGGTCCGCGCCTGCAAGGAGGACCCGGATTTCCGCACCCCGAGCGCGTCCGACTTCGCCGAGGCCGGCCCGTTCAACGAGATGGTGGCGATGGGTGTCGTCGCCGTGCGCCTGCAGGGCCTGAACCAGGAACTGGAGTGGGACGGCGAGAACATGCGCTTCACCAACATCCCGGCCGGCGCGACCATCAAGACGATGATCCACGACGGCTTCTCCATCACCGACGGCCATCCCACGTTCGAGAACGTGTACACCGAGCCGGTGGACGCCAACAAGTTCGCCCAGGAACTGATCAAGCCCGTCTTCCGCGACGGCTGGAAGCTCCCCGAAATGCCTTAAAACCTTAAAACCATACAATCCATGAAAAAGATTCTTTTGCTTGCAGCGGCTGCTGCGCTGATGGTCACCGCCGTTTCCTGCGGCAACCAGGGTAAGAAGAAGGCGGCTGAATCCGCCGTTCCCGCCTACACGGTCGTCGACGCCCCCGAGGTGGACCTGGACGACTTCAAGGTCGATGACGAAGGCTATATCGTCCTGTTCGACGGCACCTCCACGAAGGGATGGCGCGGCTACGGCAAGAAGGAACTCCCGGCCCGCTGGACCATCGAGGACGGCTGCCTGAAGTTCTCCGGCACCGGTTCCGGCGAAGGCCAGACCGGCGAAGGCGGCGACATCATCTTCGCCCACGAGTTCAAGAACTTCACCTTCGAGCTCGAATGGAAGGTCTCCAAGGGCGGCAACTCCGGTATCTTCTACCTGGCGAAGGAAGTCACCACCAAGGACGAGAACGGCAACGAGCGCTACGAGCCCATCTACATCTCCGCGCCGGAGTACCAGGTGCTGGACAACGCGAACCATCCGGACGCCCTCCTCGGCGTGGACGGCAACCGCCAGTCCGCCTCCCTGTATGACATGATCCCGGCCGTTCCGCAGAACCAGAACCCTTACGGCGAGTGGAACAAGACCAAGATCCTCGTCTACAAGGGCACCGTCGTGCACTTCCAGAACGACGTGAAGGTCCTCGAGTACCACCTGTGGACCCAGCAGTGGACCGACATGCTGCAGGCCTCCAAGTTCAGCGAGAAGGACTGGCCCCTGGCCTTCGAGCTCCTGAACAACTGCGGCGGCGACGACCACGAGGGTTACATCGGCATGCAGGACCACGGCGACGACGTCTGGTACCGCAACATCCGCATCAAGGAGATGGACTAGCCCTATGAAGGTCCGTTTCATCCTCCTGGCGCTCCTCGCCATGGCTTGCGTTTCCGCTTGCGGCCCCAAGGAGACGGCTCCCGTGAAGAAGGACATGTGCATCCAGATGTACTCTGCGCGCAGCCTCATCACCCCGGAGAACTATCCCGACATCCTGAAGGAAATGGCCGCCATGGGCTACACGGCCGTGGAAGCCGCCAACTACAACGGCAACGAAGGCCTTCTCTACGGTGACGCTCCCGAAACCTTCAAGGAGAAGGTGGAAGCCGCCGGCATGAAGGTGCTCTCCTCCCACGTCTCCCGCGGCCTTTCCCGCGAGGAGCTGGACAGCGGCGACCTCACCGCCGCCCTGGCCTGGTGGGACAAGTGCATCGACGTCCACAAGCGCGCAGGCATGAAGTACATGGTCACGCCCGCCATCGGCGGCCAGCGCGACCTCAAGGACCTCCAGGTCTATTGCGACTACCTGAACGAAGTGGGCCGCCGCTGCAAGGCCGCCGGCATCCAGTACGGCTACCACAACCACGCCTACGAGTTCGAGAAGGTCGAGGGCGAGGTGATGTACGACTACATGCTCCAGCACACGGATCCCGACCTGGTGTTCTTCCAGATGGACGTGTACTGGGCGGTGATCGGCAAGGCCTCCCCGGTGGACTACTTCAAGCGCTATCCCGGCCGCTTCACCATGCTCCACATCAAGGACGAGTGGGAAGTGGGCCAGAGCGGCATGGTCGGTTTCGACGCCATCTTCAAGAACGCGGAACTCGCGGGCCTGAAGGACTTCGTCGTGGAGATCGAGCGCTACAGCTATGAAGACATCCGCAAGAGCTTCGTCGAGAGCGCCGACTATCTCCTGAACGCCCCCTTCGTGAAAGCGACCTACGCGGAGTAGCACGCTGTGTATCAAAAGAAAAGGAGCCGACTCATTGAGCCGGCTCCTTTCGTTTGTGCGGGTCTCTACGCTTCGTCCCACTGCTTGCGGAGGAGGTCAACCGCGGCGGTCAGGGTGGCGGCGCGGTCGTCGGAGCGGCAGCCGCATTCGAAGCTGACGTAGTTGGGGTAGGCGAGCTCCTTGAGGGCGCGGAAGCCGTCGGTGTAGCAGTCCTTGTCCCCGTCTTCGCCGGGCATCACGCGGTTTCCGCGGCTGGCGATGTGGACGTGCTGCAGGTAGGGGCCGGCGGCCATGAAGGCGGCGTAATCGGAGGTTTCTTCCTGCATGTGCCAGAAGTCGCCCATGCACTTGACGCCCGCGCTGCCGGCGTCGCGGCAGATGGCGGCGGCGTCGCCCACCAGGCGCAGGTAGAAGGCTTCCTGGCGGTTGAGGGGCTCCAGGATGACGGTGGTGCCGCAGCTGAGGGCGAATTCGCCCAGGTCGTGCATCTGCTGGCAGAGGTAGTCGCGCGTCTCCAGCGTGTGGGGACGGGCGGGATT
The DNA here is from genome assembly GCA_017429205.1 of Bacteroidales bacterium. The sequence continues at coordinate 39,292 of JAFRPH010000025.1, read as the reverse complement.
CTGCCAGTTGAACACCGGAACCATGATGACGCCGGTGGAACCGAGTTCGCCCGCGGCGCGGACGATTTCCCGCATCGAGGTGTCGAACTGCGCTTTCACGGCCGGGTCCTCGGCCAGGATGAAGCCGTCGAAGCCGGCGCAGATGGCCGAGACTTTGATGTCGCGGCCCTGCAGGGCTTCGCGGATTTCCTGGACACGACCGGCGAGGCCCTTTCCACCAGGCTCGAAGCCCACGATGCCGAGCTTTTCCATGAAGTCGAGCTTATCAGCGAGGGTTTCGCCCGGAGTGACGCCCTCCTGGAAGGAGAGGCGGAGGGGTGTGGAAGACTTCTTCTCCTGGGGGGAGGCGCAGGAGACGAGGGCGCCGGGGGCGGCCACGAGGGCGGCCGCGCCGGCGACGGTGGTTTTCAGAAAGGTTTTCCTGTCCATACGCGCGCCTTATTTGCCCGTGCCGGGGACCGGAACGGTGTACTTGGCCATGTCCATCTTGCCCATTTCCAGCTTCTCCGGCATGTAATCGAGGTCGGAGGCGCTGATCTCGTCCCAGGTGACGGTGTTGCCGGTGTAGGCGGCTTCGCGGCCCATCGTGCCGGCGAGCGAGGACTGGCCCGTCTCGGCGGCCTCGACGTGGGCCTCGCCCTTGCGGATGTGGTTCACCCAGTCCACGTGCTCGAGGACATAGGGGTTGTGCTGCGCGAACTGCGCCTTCGCGGCTTCCTCGTCATACTGCCAGAGGATGTTGCCCTGCAGGTCGCGGATGGCGAAATCGGCGGAATTCCAGGAACCCTTGGTGCCCTGGACGAACTCGCTCACATTGGAGGAGCAGCCGTCGATCTGGCGGCAGAAGCTGTGCATGTGGATGCCGTTCTCGAACTCGAAGTCGATGCTGAAGTTGTCGTACTGGTCGCCGGTGATGCGGCGTTGGCGGCTGCCGACGCCCGTCGCCTTGACGGGATGTGCGCCCAGCATCCAGGTGAACACGTCGATGTTGTGGACGTGCTGCTCGACGATGTGGTCGCCGGAGAGCCACTTCCAGTTCACCCAGTCGCGAATCATCCATTCCATGTCGCTCCAGCCCTTCTGGCGCTCGCGGTACCAGAGCATGCCCTGGTTCCAGTAGACGTTGCCGCCGGTGATCTCGCCGATGAGGCCTTCCTGGATCTTCTTGTAGGATTCCACGTAGGCGCGCTGGTGGTGGCGCTGGGTGCCCGTAACGACGCTCAGGCCCTTGGCCTCAGCCTGCTTGGCCGTCGCCATGATGGTCCGGTAGCCCTTGGCGTCCACGCAGATGGGCTTCTCCAGGAAGGAATGAACCCCCTTGGAGGTGGCGTACTGGAAATGGACGGGGCGGAACACGGGCGGGGTGGCCACGATGACCATGTCCACGCCGGAGTCGATGACCTTCTGGTAGGCGTCGAAGCCCGTGAAGCAGTTCTCGGCGGGCACCACCTGGCCGAATTCCCGTTCGATGGCTTCGCGCGTGTCCCGGATCCGGTCGGGGAAGACGTCGCCGAGGGCGGTGATGGTAACCCCGTTCGCGGCGGTGAGGAGGTCGCCCACGGCGCCGTTGCCGCGGCCGCCGCAGCCGATGAGGCCGCACTTGAGGGGACGGCCGTCGATGGCCTTGTCCGGCAGTTCGGGGATGTAGTAGGAACCGGGTTCCTTCAGCGGGGTGAGTTTGTCGCCCTTTTTCCCGCCGGAGCAGGCGGTGAGAAGCTGTCCGCCCACCAGGCCGGCCGCGCCGACGACGGCGGTGGTCGTGAGGAAGGACCTTCTGTTCATTTTTGCGCTCATGGTTTCAGTGTTTTATGTTGATTATTCGATATTGTCCGGAACTTCGCACACGATGCGGAAGCCGATGGCCTTGACGTCGGAGTACCACCAGATGCTCTTGGGGTTCTGCGGGTCCGTCCGCAGCCAGTCGTCGTGGCGGGTGTGGCCGCGCGCGGCGCAGCGCACGGCGCCGGCGTCGTCGGCGTAAGAGCCGCCGCGAACGACGAACTCCTCGCCCGCCTCCGGACCCTTCGGGTCCAGGGCGCCGTCGGTAATCTGTGCGTAGGCGTCCTCGGCATAGCGGTCGGCGCAGTATTCCATCACGTTGCCGAGCATGTTCTTGAGGCCGAAGGGATTGGCCTTGACCTCCTTGGGCTCCTGCGTCCGGGACGGGGAGTTGCCACTGTAGATCACGTAGCGGGCGATCATCGTCGTATCCGCCCCGAAGAAGCTGCGGAGGCCCTTGGGATCGAACTTCCTGGGATCTCCTTCGAAGAAATACGGCGTATCCGTGCCGCCACGGGCCGCATACTCCCATTCCGCCTCGGTGGGGAGACGGTAGGTCTTGCCGGTCTTGAGCGAGAGCCACAGGCAGAAGGTCTCCGCCGCGTAGTGCGTCATCGTGATGGCGGGCCTTTCGCCCATGCCCCAGCCCTGGTCGGGGAAGCCGAACGGCGGGGTGGGGCCGCTGACGGCGTCCAGCCCGGGCCGGCTGTTGGCCTCATAGATGACGGAGGGCGGCGTGCGGCCCTCGGACATCGTCTCGTTGTAGAAACTCCAGAACTGCCGCCAGGTGATTTCGGTCTCCGCCATGAAGAAGCGGGAGATGCGGACCCGCTTCTGCGGGCCCTCGTCGGCGCCGCGCCGGGGCTCGTCCGCGGGGCTGCCGAGGAGGAATTCGCCGCCCGGGACGGCCACCATCCGGATGGCGGCGTTCGTGCCGGGAACGGTCTCGGTGAAGGACTCGAAGCGTTCAGGAACCGCCGGCGCCGTGTAGATCTCCCCGGAGCCGGTGTCCACCTTGCCCTGGAGCTTCTGGTGCGTATAGCCCTCGATGTAATGGCCGGCGTTGAGGTGGCAGCTCACGCAGTTGAGCTTGAGCTTTTCGTGATTCTCGTCGTAGTAGAGGTGGGCGGCGATGCCGTCGTCGCTGATGCCCTCCGGGTACAGATTCTCGTGACACTTCACGCAGGAGGCGTTGTAGACGATGCGCGGGGCATAGTCCACCTGGCGCTTGGCGGCCCAGTCGATGTCCTCCTTGTCCTTGACCATCTTCGCCCAGATGTCCTTGGCGCCCATCCGGAGCTTGACCATGTAGTAGCGGACGACGCCGTCCTCCTTCGGAGGTAAATGGCAGGCGGCGCAGTCGGTGACTACGCCGCTTTCATTCAGGTAATGGTCCGATTGTTTCCAGAGGCGGTCGGCCTCTTCGTGATAGTGGCAGCGCATGCAGGAGTCGTTGGTGGACGAATAGGTGTCCACGGTGACGAGGGCCAGCATCAGCGCGACGCCCAATGCCAGGCCGCCCAGGATGGCTCCCCAGATGATGTGCTTTTTCTTCACAGGTTTGGAAGACTTAAAAAAGTCTTCCAAACTTACGAAAAAAAAGCCGGAATGTCAAGCCTATTTGAACAGGGTGGGGGCGAGGGTCTGGAGATCGGCGCGCCAGGTGGCCCAGCTGTGGCCGGCCTGGGCGTTCTCCATGTACTCGTACCTGAGGCCGTCCTTGTCCAGCTGCGCGCGGGTGTTCTTGCAGTTCTGGTAGGCGATGTCGGTGGGACCGCCCTGGGTGAACACCAGGCGCTTGAACTGCTTGTTCATCATCGCGGCGTTCTCCTTGACTTTCAGGCGGGCGGATTCCGCGGCGGGATCCTGGCCGGGCTGGAAGGAGGAGCTCAGGACCCAGACATACTTGAACATCTCCGGATGGGTGAAACACACTTCCATCGTTTCCATGCCACCCATCGAAAGGCCCGCTACGGCGCGGCTGCCGGCGTCCGTCTTCACGTTGTAGTTGGCCTCGACGAAGGGAATGATGGAGGTGAACATGTCCTCGGCGAACGGGGGCACCTCGTTGGGCACGTTGATGGTGCCGTTGGGCATCACGACGATCATCGGGACCATCTTGCCCGCGGCGAGCAGGTTGTCCAGGATCCAGCCGGCGGCGCCCACGCCGGGCCAGGAGGCGTCGTTGTCGCCGCCGCCGTGGATGAGGTACAGCACGGGCAGCTTGTCCGCGGACTTCTCATAGCCGGCCGGCGTCCAGACGTGCAGGCGGCGGATTTCGCCCAGGGTCTTGGAGAAGTAGAACCGTTGCGCGACCGCGCCGTGCGGGACATCCTTGACATAGCTTTCGCCCACGGTCAGGAGCGAGGCCTGCTCGGCGGAGAGAGGAGCCTTCGGGTCCTGCACCCGCACGCCGTCCACGTTGAAACTGTAGCGGAACACGCCTTCGCCCAGGCCTTCGCAGAGGCCCTTCCAGACGCCGTTCACAGCCTTCTCGAACTTGATGGGGGCGTTCCAGGGCAGGTCGCCGGAGACGGACACCGTCTTGGCTTCCGGCGCATAGATCTGGAAGAGGACCTTTCCGTCGGGGAGGACGCGGGTGGACTTGAGCGTGTCGTTGGGGGTGGGACGGCGGCCCCACTGGGCGGCCATCGGCAGGGTGCAGCAAACGGCTGCGAGGAGGATCAGGAAGCGTTTCATATCGAATGTGATTGTTCGAAGCAAAGGTACGGCTTTCGGACGGGAAACCTTATCCCGTCCGTACAATTGTTTCCCCGATTGTTCAATGTGATTATGCCTCTTCCAGGAGCCGGACGCCGGCCTGCTCGCCGATGGCCTGGGTGCGGTTCATCACGGTGGTGAGCATCAGCATGTTGGCGGCGATTTCCTGCACGGTGGCGTCCTCGCTGGCCTTGAGGGAGTACCAGTTCTTGTCACGGTAGTCCTCGATGGAATCGACAAAGTCCACGCGGTCGCCGAAGCGGCCCCGGATGCTGTCGTGCAGGGCGCCGGTGTACTGGTTGCACAAGGCCGTGACCTCCTCTTCCATCCCCACCTTCACTTCCTGTGCGCGTACGTTGCGGTACTGCTCCTTCAGGGGCTCGTATTCCTTGTCCTGCCGGATTTCGGTCTTGTCGCCGGAAATCTTCAGGATCTCCACCCGGTCGATGTCGCCGTGCTCGGGCTCCATCTCGCTGGTGATGTCGTGCAGTTTCTGGAAACGGACGCCGTAGAAGAGGACCTTCCCGTCCTCGAGGGCGTACATAATCTTGCTGAAGTCGATGCCGAGGGAAACCTTGTAGTAGAACTTGTGGATGTACAGGATCTTGCGGATGGAGGCCTCCTTCAGGAGGGAGTCCTCGAGGATGGTCTCGAAGAACTTCCGGTCGGGGATGTTGAACTGTTCGCGGTCCAGGGCGTCCACTTCCTCCTCCTTCACGACGTAGCCCTGCTTCGCGTATTCCATCTGCTCCACCTTGAAGGTGTAGTCCAGCTTGACAGGGAGGGCGCCCGTTTGCACGCGGGTGTCCAGCTTGTCGGCGAGGGTGCGGTTCTCCAGCTCCAGGACTTCGACCTTCCGCTCCAGCTCGCGGTCCTTCTCCATCTTCTCGATGAGGGCCTGCTGGCGCTCCATCAGGCTGTCCTGCAGCCAGCTGTTCAGCGGCTTGAAAGCCAGGAAAGTGAGGATGAGGGTGACGGCGTTCGAGAGGACGATTGCGAGGCCCGATACGATCCGCGGAAAGAGCAGGAAGAAAGCGATATTGGCGGCCACCAGCAGGAAGCAGCCGGCGATCCAGAGGGTGTTCTTGACGCTGCGGCCCTTGTCCAGGGCATATTTGAATAACTTGTCTCCAGTCTTGCTCATGGGTGTGGAAAAATAGCCTTATCCCTGCAAAGATATACATTTTCGGAACAATCTTTGTAACTTTGCAGCCGATTGATTGAAACGAAATGAAAAGACTGCTGATTCTTATCGCCCTCCTGGCCTGCGGCCTGACGGCCTCCGCGCAGGAGCTGAGCTGCACCTTCGTCCAGAAAAAGACCCTCAAGGCCGTGAACAAAGTCATCCCCGGCGAGGGGAAGATCACTTTCAGGGCCCCCGACTACCTCAATATGACCTACGACGTCCCGGAAGGGGAGTACCTCCTCATCGAGGGCATGCAGCTGAAGAACTGCGTGAAGGGAAAGGTCATCAACATCGACACCACCAAGAACCCGCGGATGCGCAAGATGCGCAACACCCTGCTGGACTGCATCATGGGCAACTACGAGAAGGCGGCCGAGGAGAACGACGCCACCCTCATCGTCGAGCAGAAGGGCGACATCAAGACCGTGTCGATGATGGCCCGCAAGCCGCTGCCCACCGGCTATGCGCGCATCATCCTGGACTACAACAAGAAAGGCCTGCCCGTCCGGATGGTCCTGGACGAGTTCACCGGCATCGAGACCGAGTATACCTTCAAGTACTAGATCTGCGTTCCTTCCTGCTCGAGGTAGGTGACGACGTCGCCGACGGTGTTGAACGTCGCCAGCGCCTTGTCGGGAATGGTGATTCCATATTGGTCCTCGAGACGCATGAGGAGCTGGAGGATGTCCAGCGAATCGGCGCCGAGGTCTTTTTTTATCTGCGCGTCCAGCGTGACGATTGCGGCGTCCACCCGCAGCTGCTTGGCCAGGATGGCCCGGACTTTCTCGTACATCGTTTCCATCAGTCTTCGTAGTGTTCGTAGCGGGCGACGGCCTCTTCGATCTTGCCGGAGAGGTGGCTCACCTCCATCCGGTAGGCCTGCTCGATGCATTTCTCCACGGCCACGGCCTTGCTGCTGCCGTGTCCCTTCACCACCACCTTGGAGGTGCCCAGGAGAACGCTCCCGCCATAGTTCTGGTAATTCATGAACTCCTTCTCCTCCTGGAACATCCGTTTCATCAGGAGGGCGCCCAGCTTGTACAGGGTGCGGGAGTAGATATCTTTCTTGAGTTTCTTGAGGAGCTCCAGGGCGGTCCCTTCCGTCGTCTTGACGAGGACGTTCCCGGAGAAACCGTCGGCCACGACCACGTCGTATGAGCCTGAAAGCAAGTCGCGGCTTTCCATGTTGCCCACGAAGTTCACGCAGTCGGTGTCCTGCAGGAGCGCGTAGGTCTCCTTCCGGATGTCGTCGCCCTTCTCGGCTTCCTTGCCCACGTTCAGGAGGGCAGTCCGGGGATTATGGATTCCGTACACCTCCTGCATATAGAGGCTCGCCATGATGGCGAACTGGCGCAGGTGGGCGGGCGTCACTTCCACGTTGGCCCCGCTGTCGCAGATGCCCACGATGCCGCCGTCCATCGTCGGGAGGATGGGGCAGAAGGCCGGGCGGATGACGCCTTTGATGCGGCCCAGGCGCACCAGGGCGCCGGTCACGAGGGCGCCCGTGGAGCCGGTGGACACCATCCCGGCGATGTCGTCCTCGTCCCGGAGCAGGATGATGGCCTTCATCATCGAGCTGTTCCGCTTGAGGCGCACCACGTCGGTGGGCTTTTCGTCGCAGCCGATGACTTCGGGCGCGTGGACGATCTCCAGGCGGGCGGCGTCATAGGCCTTTCCCTCCAGCTCCTTCCGGAGGATGCCCTCGTCTCCGGTGAGGATGAGGTGCAGGTCCGGATTCTTCGCAAGGGCGGCGAGGGCGCCTGCAACGGGTGCCTGGGGCGAATGGTCGCCGCCGAAACAGTCGACAAGGAGTTTGATCATACGAGTTTCTTCACATAGGAGCGATAGCGCTTGATCTGTTCCTTGCGGAAGCGCTTCCATTGGTTCAGGATGGCGTAGTTGTCCTCCAGGTTGAGGTTCGTGTCCGCAAAGCGGAGGTTCGGGTTGTCCCGCAGCATCTTCATGATGGCGACGGAAAAGACCGCGGAGACGCCCCGGTTCGCATATTCGGGGTCCACGCCCACGAGGCACAGGTCGAGGGCGTCGGGCTTCTTCAGGGCCTTCAGGAGGCGGAGGGCTGTGCCCGGCGTGAGTTTGCCCCGGCCCCCGGCCAGCGCACCGGCGAGGGCGGGGAAGGTGATGCCGAAGCACACCATCTTGTCGTTCTCGTCCAGGACCACGGCCACGTACTTGGGGTCCACGACCAGCTTGAAATTGTCCAGCATCAGCTTCCGCATCCCCTCGGTGAAAGGGACGGTCCCGTACAGGCCCTCATAGGACTTGTCGATGAGTTCGAAGATGCCGTCGGCATAGCGCTTCAGGAAGTCGGAACCGCTGCTGGAGGGCCCCAGATGCAGTTTGTAGCGGCGGAAGATGAAGTCGGAGAGCTGTTCCAGCTCTTCCATCGCCTCCGGGCTCTCGGCCCCGTACAGGCGGAATCCGACCCAGTCCACTTCCTTCTCATAGCCCAGGCGCTCGATGTGCTCGCCGTAGTAGGGCGCGTTGTAGTTCTCCTCGAAGGTGGCCTGCTGGTCGAAGCCCTCGATGAGAAGGCCCTCCCGCTCCAGGTCGGAGAAGTTCAGCGGACCGCAAACCGTGTCCATGCCCTTCTCAAGCGCCCATTTCTCGGCAGCCTCGAAAAGGGCTTTCGACACCGCGAAATCGTCGACGGCGTCGAACCGGCAGAAGCGGGCGCGCTTCTCCCCGTTCTTCTCGTTCGCGGCCTTCTGGACGATGGCCATGATGCGGCCGGCGACGGCGCCGTCCTTGTACGCAAGGAAGCAGACAAAGTCGCAGCAGTCGCTGTACACGTAGTCCGGGCGGAAGATCTTCTTCTCGTCCATATACAGCGGCGGAACGAAGTTCGGGTTCCCCGCGTACAGGTCCAGCGGGAAATCCAGGAACGCTTTCTGCTCCTTCTTGGTTTCTACTTGCTTGACAGTGATCATTTTACCGGTGTTTTGCGTGGAAGCAGACGCCCACCCCGTTCGGCCCGGCGTGGCTGCCGGCCGTCGGGTTGCAGACGACATATTCGATCGGGAAATCGGTTCCGAACCGCTCCTGGATCATCTTGCCCACCTCCTGCGCCAGTTCGGGCGCGTCGGTGTGGCCGATGACGAAGCGGTGGGACTTGAAGTCCTCGCCCAGGTCCGCGACTTGCTGCACGAGGCGCTCCATCGCCTTGAGACGGCCCTTCTCCTTGCCGCAGGAGACCATCTTGCCATCTTGGCTCATATAGATGATCGGGCGGATGCCGATGAGCGTGCCCATCGTCGCGGCGAGTCCGCTCACGCGGCCGCTGCGGCGGAAGAATTTCAGGTCGTCGGCGAAGAAGTACATCGCGAACTTGTCCACCTCGGTCTTGGCCCATTCCAGCACCTCCTCCAGGCGCTTGCCGGCCTTGAGAAGGTCGCCGACCTCGCGGACGATGGTGTAGCTGATGGTGGTGATGCCCTTGGTGTCGATCTCGTGGAAGCCGCGCTCCGGATACTTGGCCTTGAGCTCGGCCACGGCCTCGTCCATCGCGTTGAAGGTGACGGTCATCGCGCGGGAGAAATGGACATACAGGATATCGTTCCCGGCGGCGAACTCCGGCTCGAAATACTCGATGTAGCGTTCCTTGGAGATGGCGCTCGTGGTGGGTAGCACGCCGCTGCGGAGCCGGTCGTAGAACGCGCGGGAATCGAACTCGTCGAAGTCCACGTACGGGTAGACGGTCTTGGCGTCCACGCTGTACGGCATGCTGATGAGACTGTATCCATATTCCGCCGCGACGGCGGGGGTGATGTCGGTATCGGTGTCGGTGAAGAGTTTAAGCATGGCGTGAGGTATTAGATTTCTCGACTTCGCTCGAAATGACAATTAGAAAAGGACTAGGATATATTCGTAGACCGGCTGGCCGCCGGACTTGAGAATGACTTCGGCGCGGGGATACCGCTTCTCCAGCGCTTCCCGGACTATTTCCGACCGGGTGCCGCCTTCGCCGGCGAAGACGAGGATGACGTCGCGGGAGCCGGCGTCCAGGGCTTCGGCCAGGGCGAGGAGGGCTTCCTCCGGCGCCGGGCCTGCGGCAAGGATTTCCTTGCCGGCGATGCCCACGTATTCGCCCTCGCGGACGTTTCCGCTGTCGCGGATGGCGCGGGACACGAGGCCCGTCGTCACCTCGCCGGCGGCTTCGGCGAGCGCGGCCTCGATGGCGTCCGCGTCGCCCGCCTCCGTGTCCAGGTTCGCGAGGGCGTAGTAGCCTTCGCCCAGGGTCTTGGCGGGGATGACCCGGATATCGGCCTTGTCATAGATGTCCCCGGCCTGGCGGGCTGTCAGGAGGATGTTGCCGTTGTTGGGGAAGACGAAGACGGTCTCGACGTCCAGGGCGTCGAAGGCGTCGATGAACCGCTTGACCGGGGGATTCATGGTCTGGCCGCCCTCGATGACGATGTCGGCCCCGAGTTCCTTGAAGGTGTCCACGAGCCCGGCGCCGGAGGCGACGGCCACGACGCCGAAGGCCTTGCGGCCCTTCTTGAACCGCTCGTCCATATGGTTCTCGTGGTGCTGCAGGGTCATGTTCTCCACCTTGACGGTGAGGAACTCGCCGTACTGCTGGCAGTGGTTCAGGATCTCGCCCGGGGTGTGTGTATGGACATGGACCTTGATGATGGAGCCGTCGCGGAAGAACACCAGGGATTCGCCGTTCTGCGCGAGCCAGTCCGAGATGACGGTCTCGTCGAAGGTGTCCAGGTCCACCTTGCTCCGCTGCAGCCGCAGGAGGAACTCCGTGCAGTAGCCGAATTCGAGGACGCTGTCCTCGGTGAAGGCGTCCAGGTCCACGTGCTGCGCCGCGGGGACGGCCTCGTCCAGGACTTCGGCGGTCTCCCCGTGCAGGGCGGCGCGCATTCCTTCGGCAATGTACAGCAGGCCTGCGCCGCCGCTGTCCACCACGCCCGCCTTCTTCAGCACGTCCAGCAGTTCGGGCGTGTGCTGCAGGGACAGGTCCATCGCGGAGATCAGGAGGTCGAAGTACTCATCGAGGTCCTTGCTGCCCGCGGCGGCCTGGGCTCCCTCCCGGAACACGGTCAGGATCGTGCCTTCCACGGGCTCGGAGACGGCGTGGTAGGACTCCTCGACCCCGGCCAGCATGGCGCGGGAGAAGGCGTCCACATCGGCCTCACGGACATCGGCCAGGCCTTTGGCGAGGCCCGCGAACATCCGGGAGAGGATGACGCCGGAATTGCCCCGGGCGCCCATCAGCATCCCGGCGGAGACGGCTTTCGCCACTTCGGGCAGGGTCGGGCCGGTCCCTGAGCCTGTCGAAGGGCCGGTCGAAGGGTCGCAGCCGGCCTGGATGGTCATATACATGTTGTCGCCCGTGTCCCCGTCGGGGATGGGGAAGACGTTGAGGTCGTTGATTTCCTGGCGATGGAGTCCCAGGCGTGCGGCGCCGCCGCGGATGAGGTTCAGGTAAAGATTCGCGTCGATCCGGTCCATTTAAGGTTCCAGTGCTTTGATGCTTTTCCGGTACCAGCCCCATTTGAGGCACTGCCGGAAGAGGAAGGGTTCCAGGGAATAGGTGAGGAGGATGGTGGTGGCCATGCCGATCAGGGTGATGATGCCGATGGACCGGATGGACGGGTGCCGCGCGAAGACGAGCGACAGCACCACGATGGCGAGCACGAGGGCGGAGAATACGATCGCGACCTTGTGGAAGTCGAGCATTTCCCGCTGCCCGGTGCGCGCCTCCTTCAGGAGGCCCTCCATCACGAATATGCTGTAGTCCACCCCGATGCCGAAGATGAAGGTGGAGATGACGATGTTGATCAGGTTGAACTCCAGGCCCAGGAGGGCCATCAGGCCCTGCAGGACGTACCAGCTCAGGAACATCGGCAGGAAGGCCAGGAGGGCCGTGATCGGGTTCCGGAAGGCGATGAGGAGCACGATGAGCACCAGCAGGGAGGAGATCCACTGCGTGGTGTTGAAGTCGTCGTGGACGATCTCGACCATGTCGCGGCAATAGTAGAACGGCTCCAGGACCAGGGTGTTGGGTCCGGCCACGAGGGCGGCGGTGACGGTGTCGGCGTCCTCCGGGCGGAAGCCCACGGAGGTGAACACCATATACCGGCCGCTGGCCTGCCGCTCGAGGTAATTGGACACCAGCTCCGGCGGGAAGACCTCGGCTTCAAAGAGGTTTCCGGGCTCGTAATCGGCGTCGATCAGGGCCTCGAAGGGATTGAACAGGGACGCTTCCAGCCCGTTGTGCCGGGCCGCCGCGGCGATTTCGCGCCACGCCTGCGTCTTCCGTTCCGGCGTCCAGAAGGCCTTCCAGGCGTCGATCCGCACCTGCTGGTCCCTTTCGGACCGGAACAGGAGGAACGAGAGCGGGGAATAGCCCTTCACGAGGCCGAGCTCCGCGAGGGAATCCAGCCGTTGCTGCAGGAGGGAATTGTACTCGAGGGCCTGGTCCAGGTCGTCGTCGGAGGCGGCGAAGTACAGGTCCATATGGCCGCTGGCGTTCTTCTGGCTGTAGAGTTCCTGGCTGGCGCTCAGGAGGGGGTTGTCGAAGTCCAGGTTCCGGAGGTCGCTGTCGAACTTGACACGGTGGCTCAGCGACACGCCCACGACGATGACCGCGAGCAGGCTGCCCAGAATCCACTTGTTGCGGTCCCAGGGGATGTCGTTGATCTTGTCGATGATGTGGAACCCCTTGTACCGCTTGAACTTGACCTGCTCCGGCTTCATGAAGTGGGGCAGGAAGAACAGGGCGAAGAAGGTGTTGCCCACCAGGGCGAAGGTCGCGAACAGGCCGAAGTCCCGCAGCAGGTCGCTTTCCGTGAACAACAGGCCCAGGAAGGCGCCCACCGTGGTGATGCAGCCCAGGGTGACGGGCGTGGACTCCTCTCGCAGCATCTGCTCTACGTCCCCCACGTAGTAGTGGTGGATGAGCACGTGCAGGCAGTAGCTGATGGCGACGCCCAGCACGATCGCGCCGAGGCCCAGGGCCATCAGGGACATGAAGCCCTTGACCCAGTACATGCAGGCGAGGGCGAAGACCGACCCGTACAGGATGGGGACGATCTGCTGCCAGATGAAAGTCCAGCTATGGAAGCTCAGGAGCAGGATCACGAGGATGACGAGGAGGGAGACGCCCACCGTCATCAGGAGGTCGCCCTTGATGGTGCTGGCGTTGGACACGCTGCCCAGCGGGGTGCCGTGCGCGAGGACCCGGGCGTCCGGATGGGCCGCCTCGAAGTCCTTGCGGGTCCGGCTCATCAGCCGGTAGAATTTCGTGCCGGCCCCGGAATCCATCGAATTGAATCCGGGCGACAGGAAAGCCAGGGCCACCGTCTTGTCGGGGCAGAAGAAATGCCCTTCCTCGATGGTGTATCCGCCCACGGAGCTGCCGTCGGAGGGCATGATCTGCCCCAGGAGGATGTTCCGCAGGCCCAGCGGGTCCATCGTGACGAACTGGGAGGCCTCGCCGGTCTCGTCGGCCTCCAGCAGGGCCAGGTTCTCCTGCATCGCCGCTTCCACGGCTTCCGGCTCCAGGGCCGCTTCAAATGCGGCGTAGAGGGAGGTGTCGATGAAGCAGGGCAGATGTTCGAAGGCGTAGTCCACGGCTCCCAGCATCGTGCCCATGTCGAGCTGGTACAGGATGCCGGTGATATGATGCGACGCGGAGTCCCGCTGCAGCAGGGACTCGCAGTATTCGTCCATATAGGCGCCCAGGGTGGCGGGGTCCAGCGGGCGGGCCGGATCGGCGGAGGTGATCTGGATGAACACCTTGTCCTTCAGGCCGATGTCGCTGAAAGCCAGTTCGCTGTCCGTGCTGGAGCGGGGGAGGAGCTTGACGATGTCCTCCTCGTACCGCAGCCGGACGCCGAACGCGAGGAACAGCAGGAAACTGCCCGCGAGAAGCAGGTACAACAGCCCCTTGTGCCGCTGGAAAAAGTGATAGATCGGAACGAAGATCCGGTGCATACCTTTGGTAAATCTTGTTAATTTACAAAGGTACGGTTTATTCCCGAAAATACGAAAACTGTTTTTCGGAAAGAAGCGCTACCGGGACAGGGTGACGTTGCGCAGGGTGATGGTCTTGAACCCCTGGTCGTTCCAGGAGACGACCGGGGTGAGGGCGCCCGTCAAACCCGTGGCGGTGATGTTCTCCAGGGTGAGGTCCTCGGCGACCGAGCCCTCCCGGACGCTGGTGGAAACCGGCGAAGAGAGGTTTTCGAGCCGCAGGTCGTGCAGGTGGATGCCTTTGGCCGTGCCGGTCGCTTCCCCCCAGGCGCCGGGCTCCAGGCTGATGCCGAAGAGCATGTTGTTGCGCCGGGCCTCGCCGCTGGTCCGGTGGGGATAGACGCCGGGCCCATAGAGGTGGCAGTCCCGGATTTCCACGCCGTCGGACGGCATGATCATCCGGACGCCGTTGCAGGAAGAGTTGATTTCGCAGTCGTGGATGAGCATCCCTTCCCAGTAGCCGCCGGCGATGGCGTCGTCCCCCGTCTCGAAAAGGCAGTCGGCGATCTCCACGTGCTTGCCGCCCCGGATGTGGATGCCGTCCCATCCCTCGGTGATGTGCATCCCCTTGAACACGGCGTTTTCCAGGGCGTAGCCCAGAAAGGCATAATTCGCCGCGCGCGTGATGGACACGCCCTCGATGCGGAAATCCTTGGCCTCTCCCACGATGATGGTATGCGGGCCGCGCATGTTCTCCTCGCCCAGGGAGTCGAATACGTGCCGCCCGTCGATGAGCCCTTCCCCGGTGATGGAAGCGCCTTCGATGCCGTTCCCTTGCAGGAAAGCCTTCATCCAGCGCCGGTCGCCCGTATTGTTGGCATTGGCCGAGTTGCCGCCGCTGTCGTACATCGACAGGTCGTGCTGCGGGATGAAGGAGGCATAGGCTTCGGGATCGTCGACCCCGCGGAGGACCGCCCCCTTGTCCAGGTGCAGGTCCACCCGGTCCTTGAGGTACAGGGTCCGGCACAGGAACGTCCCTTCCGGCACGAGGACGGTTCCGCCGCCCGAAAGGGTGCAACTGTCGATGGCCGCCTGCACGGCCGCGGTGCATTCCGTCACCCCGTCGCCCACGGCGCCGAAGGCCAGAATGTCAAAAACCTGCGGCTCCTCCGTCACGGTTCCGCAGGCCGTCAGGGCCAACAGGGCCCCGATCCAAGTTCTTTTCATAGTATCCGTTTGATTTAAAAGCAGTTCCGTAGGACTTCCACCACATTTGACGACTTGCCCATCGTGTAGAAATGGACGGCGGGAACCCCGTGCTGCAGGAGGTCGCGGCACTGGGCGGTGCACCATTCGACGCCCAGCCGGCGGACGGCTTCCTTGTCGTCGCCGGCGTCCTTGACGGCATCGGTCAGTTCCACGGGGATGTCGATGGAGAAGGATTCCGGCAGGAGGTTCACCTGGCGGGCGGTGGTGAGGGGCTTGAGGCCCGGGATGACGGGCACGGTGATGCCGGCGGCGCGGCAGCGGTCGACGAAGCGGTAGAAGACCGCGTTGTCGAAGAACATCTGGGTGATGATGCAGTCCGCCCCCGCATCGACCTTGCCCTTGAGGTGCTGGATGTCGGTTTCAAGGTTCGCAGCCTCGAAATGCTTCTCGGGGTAGCCGCCGACGCCGATGCAGAGGTTCGCGCCGCCTTCCATCCGGCGGATGGCGCGGACGAGCTCGTCGGCGTGGGCATACCCGCCGGGAACGGGGGTGAAGCGTTTCTCGCCGGCGAGGGAATCGCCCCGGAGGGCCATCACATTGTCGATGCCCAGGAAATGGAAGTCCTGCACCAGCCACTCGATCTCGGCGGCGGTGTTCCCGGCGCAGATGATGTGCGGGACCACTTCCACATCGTATCGGCTCTGGATGCTGCCGCAGACGGCGACGGGGGAGACGCGGCTGCGGACGACCTCGCGGAGGAAGGTGCCGTCGCCTTTCGGGGTGTACCGGACCTCGTCCCGGTGCGTCGTGACGTTGATGTAGCGGGGCTTGAACTCCATCAGGGGCGCGATGTTGTCCAGCAGCTCGTCCTTGACGATGCCGCTCTGGGGCGGGATGATTTCCAGGGAGGGGAAAGGATGGCGGGCATCCAGGAAATCGGTGATTCTCATAACAGATGGGACAGGAAGGCCCGGGCTTCGTCGGGGGAGAAGCCGCGGGCGGATTTGTACAGTTCGTATTGTCGCTCGCCGATGTGGCGGATTTCCGGATAGCCGGCCTCGGGGTGGAGGACGACGAAGCCGCAGATGGCGGCGTCGGGAATCATCGCGCAGCTCTCGGTGAGGGTGATGTCGAGTCCTTCGGGCAGCATTCCCAGGATGTCGCGCTTGAGGCTGTGGTCCGGGCAGGAAGCATAGCCGGCGGCCGGTTTGGCGACTTTCGCGCCTTCGGGAAGGCCTTGCGCCAGGCGCTTGTCCAGCCAGGTGGACGCGGCCTCGGCCAAAGTGACGCGCACGGCGCGCTCCATCATCGAGTCGTAGTCGTTCCGGCACGCTTCGCAGGTGCAGCCGGCGGGGTGCAGCTGCGGTCCCTGAGCTTGACGGTCAACCGGTCCCTGAGCCTGCTGGTCAACCGGTCCCTGAGCTTGTCGAAGGGCCGGTTGAACGGTGTGGACGCTGATGGCGAAGAGGCCGAAGGGACCGGCGCCGTCCGCGGGGACGAAGTCCGCGAGGGAGTGGCCGGGGGCCTCTTCCTGCCGAAGCATCGGGAGGCGGCAGGGACCCAGGTCGATGGTGTCGCCGTCGCGCCGGGCCGCGAAGAAGCGGGCGGCGAGGCGGACGGAGACGCCGCCGGTGCGGACCATCCGGTCCAGCACGGCGCGTCCTTCCGCCGTGAGCTCCGCGTTCTCCTTCACGCCCCAGACGGCGCGGAACATCGACCAGTCGAAAAGGGGAACGAGTTCCTCCAGCGGGACTTCCGTAAGCGGAATGTCGGCGGGGATGCTCCGGAGATAACTTTCTGGTTCAAAGCCTGTTTGCACAGGCGCGGGCGCGGCTTTGCGCCCTTCGTGCAGATCGCGGATGCGCGCCTGCTCCGCGTGCTGGGCGGCTTCGAAGGCCGCGCGGTCGCGCAGGCACTTCTTCGCCAGCACGGCGCCGGCGGACGCATCCGGCGCGTAGAAGACGTGGTCGTACAGCGGGGCGAGCTTCACCGCGGTATGCAGGGCGGACGTGGTGGCGCCGCCGATGAAAAGCGGCGTGTCCAGCCCGCGGGCCGCCATTTCGCGACACAGCTCCTCCATCTGGAACAGGGACGGGGTGATGAGCCCGCTCACGCCGATCAGGGCGGCGTGGTGCTTTTCCGCGGCCTCCAGGATGGTTTCCTTGTCGACCATCACGCCCAGGTCCACCACCTCGAAGCCGTTGCACCGCAGGACGATGCCCGCGATGTTCTTGCCGATGTCGTGGACGTCGCCCTTCACCGTCGCGTGGATGACGACCGGCCGCTGCGCGGCCTGCTCGCCGGCCTCCATGTACGGCTCCAGGAGCGCCACCGCGTCCTTCATCACCTTGGCCGATTTCACGACCTGCGGGAGGAACATCTTCCCTTCGCCGAAGCGCCGGCCGACTTCCTCCATACCCGCCATCAGCGGCCCCTCGATCACCTGCACGGCCGACCCCAGCCGCTCCCTCGCGGCATTCACGGCCTCCGCAAGGCCCTCCTCCCGGCCGGTGAGGAGGAATGATTCCAGAGAAGCCAGATGCCCGGTCGGGGCCGGGCATGACGAGTCCGTCACCCCCGACTTGATCGGGGGTCTAGTTTCTGTCAGGCTGGCGGCCGCCAGTTCGGACAGCCTTTCCGTCGCGTGCGGATTCCGGCAGAGGATGAGGTCCTCGACCGCCGTCCGAAGTTCCGGCTCGATGTCGTCGTACTGGAGGATCATCCCCGGATTGACGATGGCCATATCCAGGCCCGCGTGGATGGCGTGGTACAGGAACACGGCGTGCATCGCGCTGCGCACCGGATTGTTGCCCCGGAAGGCGAAGGAAAGGTTGGAGATGCCGCCGGAGGTGTAGGCTCCGGGGAGGTTCTGCTTGATCCAGCGGACGGCCTCGATGAAGTCGATCCCGTAGCGGTCGTGCTCCGGGAGGCCCGTGCCGATGGACAGGACATTGACGTCGAAAATGATGTCTTCCGCCGGAATGCCGATGCCGGTCAGGAGGCGGTATGCACGCTCGCAGACGGCGATTTTTTTCTCGTAGGTGGTCGCCTGGCCCTCTTCGTCGAAGGCCATCACGACCATCGCGGCGCCCAACCGGTGGATTTCCCGGGCCTTCGCGAGGAAGCCTTCCTCGCCGTCCTTGAGGCTGATGGAATTGACGATGCACTTGCCCTGCGCGTTCTTCAGGCCCGCCAGGATGCACTCCCAGTGGGACGAGTCGATCATCAGGGCCGCTTTCGCCACGGCCGGGTCGTTCTGCAGGGTGCGGACGAAGGTCTCCATCGCCACCGGCCCGTCCAGCATCGCATCGTCCATGTTGATGTCGATGATGTCGGCCCCGCCTTCGATCTGGTTGGCGGCCACTTCCAGCGCGGCGTCATAGTCGCCGGCGGCGACCAGGCGCGCGAACTTCCGGCTGCCGGCGACGTTCGTCCGTTCGCCGATGAGGGTGAAGTTCCGCTTCTTCGTGTCGATGAGATAGGCCTCCAGGCCGCTGACTTTCAGTTCGTTGCGGTCAGGTTTCAGCGAGGCGGGGGAGAGGGCCGGAATGGCCCGGATATGGTCCGGGGTGGTGCCGCAGCAGCCGCCGGCGATGTTCAGGAGCCCGTCGAACCGGGCCATCTCGGCGGCCATCTGGGCCGGCGTCTGGTCGTATCCGCCCAGCTCGTTCGGCAGGCCGGCGTTCGGGTAGCAGATCACCGGCACGTCGCTGAAGGACGCGATGTCCTTCACCAGCGGCAGGAGCCCGTCGGCCCCGAGCGAACAGTTCACGCCGAAGGCCGCCAGCGGATAGTGCCGCACGGCGGTGTAGAACGCCTCCAGCGTCTGCCCCGTCAGTGTCCTTCCGCTCTTGTCGCCCACACTCACTGATACGATGACAGGGAAAGGCTCGCTGTCGTTCCGGGCGGTTTTATTCTTGTCATTTCGAGCGGAGCCGCAGGCGGAGTCGAGAAATCTCGTTTCCACGGCATACAGCGCCGCCTTGACGTTCAGCGCGTCGAAGGCCGTCTCGATGAGCAGCAGGTCCACGCCGCCCTCGATGAGGGCCTCGACCTGCTCGCGGTAGCTCGCCGCCATCTCGTCGAAGCTGTACGGCCGCTCGGCGGGCCGGGCGATGTCCGGCGCCAGCGTCAGCGACTTGGACGTCGGGCCGATGCTGCCCGCCACCCAGACCTTCCGGGGGGCTTTGTCGGCCGCGGCCCGCGCGATCCGCGCCCCGGTGAGGGCCATCTCCCGCGCATGGGCCTCCAGCCCGTACTCTTTCTGGGAGATCCGGTTCGCGCTGAAGGTGTTGGTCTCGATGATGTCGGCCCCGGCCGCGATGTAGGCCTCGTGCACGGCCGTGATGACGTCCGGCCGCGTCAGGTTCAGACACTCGTTGTCGCCTTTCAGGGGGACGGCCGTATCCAAGAATACACCCCGTCGGAAGTCCTCTTCCGCCAGGGTGTATCGCTGAATCTCGGTCCCGGTGGCGCCGTCCAACCGGAGGACGGCCCGCCGGAGCTGTTCCTGAAAGGCAGTCATCAGTCCATGCTAGTTGCTCTGCTGTTGCTGCTGCTGGATCTTGTGGAAGACGTAGGTCGTGATCTTGCTGCCGACCTCCTTGGTGATCACCAGCTTGTCCTTGGAGAGTTCCGTGACGTCATACGTCCCGGACAAACTCATGACTTCCTTGAGCCCCTGCATGAGGACGATGGATTTGTCGAAGGAGATCTGATGCTTCTGGTCGTTGTAGGAATACCAGGAGAAGTCCACGTCGACATGGTCCAGGTCGAGTCCGGTGAGCGAACCCGTCTTGCCAAAGGCCATGCGGATCGAATTCAGGCACAGATAGAAGTGCTCGCTGGTGAAGTCGGTCACCTTTTCCGTTTCGCGGTTGACCGTCTTCGAGTCGAGCTGCCAGATTCCATAGATGTTGCCGGTCAGGTCACCGGTGTTGGTCACCCCCTTCTCGCAGGAAGTGAACAGGAGCGCGGCGCAGGCCAGCAGCGAGGCCGCAAGAGTTTTGAAGAATTTCATAACTACTGTTTTTAAACCGTTGCAAAGGTAACAATAATTCTGCATATACCTTGCCAACCGGGGATTTTTCGTGTGGAAGCGGCCGCCGCCCGCCTTCCTGACGCCTTCCCGTTCCCGTTTTATCTCAACCTGAAATTCGCATAGAGACGGCACACCTTCCCTGCGCACCCCGAGTGCACATATGGACGCTAAGCCCGACGATTTTGGCTGGCTTAGGGGCGGGATATGCCTTTTAGTGGCAACAGCGGCCTATGGACACTCTATGCGAGTTTCAGGTTGGGGCCAATGGGGTGGATAGGCTCGGGCTGGGCCTAGATCAGGTCCTTCACTTCGTCATACACCAGGCCGCACAGACGGGCGATTTGTTTGAGGGAACTGTTGTAGCGGCTGCGGAGCGTGCGGGCCAGCCGGAGCCGCTGGGCCGTATCGAGCCCTTTGACACTTTTGGCTCCGAACAATTCTTGGCACACTTCGTTCTTGTGCTGGCGCATCTCCTGCATGGGGATGGACAACAAAGAGATCGAGCCGCCGCGGGAGTCCACATCCTCCTCCCGGGTAATGCATAGGAAGTAATTGAAACTCTTGCAGGTCTTGAAGATCCGTTCCACGATCTCGTAAGCCACATACTCGCCCGGGAAGACGAGGGCACCGACCATTTGGGGGCCAAGGGAGGCCATTTCATCCTTCCGGGTGCGTAAGGCTAGCCGATGCCGGACGACACCCATCGGCCCTGCTGCTTCCCTATCGTCCATCCATCGGGGCGAACTCCAGTAGCCCGGCCTCTTGAAATAGAGCGGACCGCTGGACCAGGGGTAGTCGAGCGCGTTGAACAGGATGCCGCCCACCGGGGCGTTCTTCACGGTATAGCAAATGACGGTCTTCAGGTAAAAGTCGTCTTCCACCGGCTGGTGACTGATCGGAACCCCGTCCAACTTGCTGCGCTCGTGATGCGTGATGGAAATATACCACGAGGTCAGGCGGACATACTCGTGCATGAATCGGTTGCATTCTTCGAAAGTGCCGAATAGGATGAAATGCAAATGCGTGTCCATCAAGGAGAAAGCCAGGATGACCACGTTGTAGCCCTTCACGACGACGAAGATGCGGTTCATCCCCGCGATGAAATCCTCGTCGTTCTCGAACAGCGCATCGACAGCATTCCCGTCCGTGGAGAAATGCCAGCAGTTCTTGATCTTGATTTTCTGTCCCTTGACGAACGGGACGTTGAGCCCGAGATCGGCTTCGATCTGCGCGAGCAGTTTTTGATCCAACTTCATCTTCGTATCCGGCGCCGCTGATGGCTGCTCTCCGACAAATATAAGCCAAACCATATTCATTTGCAAACCATTCGGGCCGACCCCGGTCACTTTCTTGCCATTTTCTGTGACGAACCTTGCAACCCGAAATTCGCAGAGCATGTCAATGTGCCCCCAAGTGCGCTACAAGGCCTGTTATGATGCTCCGCCAGCCCAAATCGTCGGGCAAAGCATCGCGATGTGCCATTGGGACCGTGCAAAGGTTTTTGCGATGCTCCGCGAATATCGGGTTGGTGGGGTACGTGACTGCCGGGTAGCGGGGGGTGTGTCTGCCGGACTGCGGGGGCGGGGCGTGATTGTCGGCCAGCGTGGGAGACATGACTGCTGGGTGGTGGGTATGCCACGCCGGAAGGGCCTGTTTTGGGAGCGTGTTGTCGGTTGTGGGGCGGAGTTTTGCAGATGAGCCGAGAATTCGTTATATTTGCGTGGTTATAGTTTTTAGATTGTATTCGAACCATGAAAGGTAAACGATTGCTGCTCGGTGACGAGGCGATTGCCTTGGGCGCCTTGCATGCCGGACTCTCCGGCGTGTACGCCTATCCCGGAACGCCCAGCACCGAAATCACAGAGTATATCCAGGGGGACGCCCTTGCGCGGGAGCGCGGGGTGCGGAGCCGTTGGTGCACCAATGAGAAAACGGCCATGGAGGCGGCCTTGGGCATGTCCTATGCGGGCAAGCGGGCGCTTGTGTGTATGAAGCACGTGGGTATGAACGTGTGTGCCGACGCCTTCGTGAACGCCGGCATCACCGGCGTGAAGGGCGGTCTCGTGGTGGTCGCGGCGGACGATCCGTCGATGCACTCCTCCCAGAACGAGCAGGATTCCCGCTTCTACGGGAAGTTCGCGCTCATCCCCATCCTGGAACCCTCCAACCAGCAGGAATGCTACGACATGATGGCCGATGCCTTCCGCCTGTCGGAGGAAGTGCGGCTCCCGGTGCTCGTGCGCATCGTCACGCGGCTGGCCCACTCCCGGGCGGCCGTGGAGGTCGGGGAGCCCGGCCCGCAGAACGGCCTGGCCCCAGATTCCGAACGGACCCGCTGGGTCCTCCTGCCCGGCAACGCCAAGCGGCAGTACGCCGCCCTCGTGGCCAAGCAGCCCGAGCTGCTCGCCCGCTCGCAGGCCTCCCGCTACAATGTGTATGAAGACAAGGGCTCCCCGCTGGGCGTCATCGCCTGCGGCATCGCCTATAACTATGTGCGCGAAGCCCTTCCGGAGGAGGTTTCCGTCCTGAAGGTGTCCCAGTACCCGATTCCTGAGGGCTTGGTCCGCAAACTGGCCGCCGATTCCCAGGAAATCCTCGTCGTGGAGGACGGTCAGCCCTTCGCCGAGGAGCAGGTCCGCGGCCTGCTGGGACCGGAGTATCCGGTCTCCGGCCGCCTGGACGGCCGTCTGCCCCGCACGGGCGAGCTCAATCCCGAGAGCGTCGCGACGGCCCTCGGCGAGCCCGCCGGCGCCGTCCACGCGCCCGCGCACAACCTCGCCCCGCGTCCCCCGCAGCTGTGCCAGGGATGCGGCCACCGCGACGTCTACACCGCGCTGAACCAGGTGCTGGCGGACTATCCGACGGCCCGCGTGTTCGGCGACATCGGCTGCTACACCCTGGGCGCCCTGCCGCCTTTCCGGGCGATCGACTCCTGCGTGGACATGGGCGCTTCCATCACGATGGCCAAAGGCGCCGCGGACGCGGGCGTCCATCCCGCCGTCGCGGTGATCGGCGACTCCACCTTCACGCACTCCGGCATGACCAGCCTGCTGGACGCCGTCAATGACAACGCCGCCATCACTGTCATCCTGTCGGACAACCTCACCACCGCGATGACCGGCGGGCAGGACTCCGCGGGCACGCACAAGTTCGAGGCCATCTGCCTCGCCCTGGGCGTGGAACGCGAGCACCTGCACGTGGTCGTCCCGCTCCCGAAGAATATGGAGGAAATCACCCGCATCATCCGCGAAGAGCTTGACTACCAGGGCGTTTCCGTCATCATCCCGCAGCGCGAGTGCATGCAGACCCTCGCCCGCAAGAACCGTCAAAAGAAAGCAGCGCAATGAAAACCGATATCAAACTCGCAGGCGTGGGCGGACAGGGGATCCTGTCCATCGCCACGGTCATCGGCGAGGCCGCCACGGTCGCCGGCCTGTACCTCAAGCAGGCGGAAGTCCACGGGATGAGCCAGCGGGGCGGGGACGTGCAGAGCGACCTCCGCCTGTCCACCGACCCCATCCACAGCGACCTGATTCCCCTGGGCGGGGCCGACCTCATCCTCTCGATGGAGCCGATGGAAGCGCTCCGCTACCTGCCTTATCTGGGCCCGGAAGGGACGGTCGTCACCTCCTCCAAGCCGTTCGTGAACATTCCCGACTATCCGGACGAGACCGCCCTCCAGGCCGAGCTGGACGCCCTGCCGCGGATGACGAAGATGGATATCGACGCGGTCGCGAAGGAACTCCTGGCCCCCCGGAGCGCGAATATGGTGCTCCTCGGAATGGCCGCCCGACATCTCGCCATCCTCTCGCCGGACGACCTCCGCGCGGCCATCCGCACCGTGTTCGGCCGCAAGGGCGAGAAGGTCGTGGAAGACAACCTCAAAGCATTCGACGCCGGTTATGAAGGTCTTTAGTGAAGCCCTTGTGGAAGAGGCGCGGGTGGCTTCCCGCGTCGCGGACCTCTCGCAGGCCACCATCGGTGAAGTCCTGCTCGTAGCCCAGTATCTGGAGCGGAAGACGGGCATTCCTTTCATCCGCATGGACCAGGGCTCCCCGGGCCTGCCGGCGAACCGCTATGGCGTGGAGGCCGAGAAAGAGGCCCTGGAACGGGGCGTCGGCTCCCAGTATCCGCCCGCCGACGGCGTGCCGGAGCTCAAAAAGGCCGCCTCCCGGTTCATCAAGGCGTTCATCGACATCGACATCGACCCGCTCGGCTGCATCCCGACGACGGGATCCGTGGCCGGCTCCTTCGGCTCGTTCATCGCCTGCACCCAGCGCATTCCGGGGAAGGACAAGGTCCTGTTCATCGACCCGGGCTTCCCGATCCAGAAATCCCAGCTCCGGGTGCTCGGCATCCGCTGGAAGGAATTCGACATCTATCCCTACCGCGGCGAAGGTCTGCGCGCGAAGCTGGAGGAAGAGCTCGCGGCCGGCGACATCGCCGCCATCGTGTACTCGAACCCCAACAATCCCGCCTGGATCTGCTTGGAAGAAAGCGAGTTGCAGGTGATCGGCGAACTCGCGACGAAGTACGACGCCATCGTCATGGAGGACCTGGCGTACTTCTGCATGGACTACCGCCGCGAACTGGGAAAGCCCTTCGTGCCGCCTTTCGTCCCCACGGTCGCCCATTACACGGACAATTACATCCTGATGCTGTCCTCGTCCAAGATCTTCAGCTACGCGGGGCAGCGGATGGCGCTCATCGGCATCAGCGACAACCTGTTCAAGCGGCATTATCCCGCCTTGGCGGAGCGCTACCACGACGCCGGCGTCTTCGGCCAGACGCTCACCGCCTCCATCCTCTATATGATCACCAGCGGCTGCACCGCCTCCACGCAGTATGCCTATGCACGGATGCTGGAGCTTTCCTGCGACGGCGTGATCGATTTCGTGGAGGATACGCGCGAGTACGAGCGCCGCGCGGCCAAGATGAAGGACATCTTCTGCCGGAACGGCTTCCACGTGGTCTATGACCGCGACGTGACGCGCCCGGTGGGCGACGGTTTCTTCTTCACCCTCGGCTACGAGGGCCTCACGGGCGGGGAACTGCTCCGCGAGCTCCTCTATTACGGTGTGAGCTGCATCTCCCTGTCCACCACCGGAAGCCTCCAGAACGGCGTCCGGGGCTGCACGAGCCGCATGCGCGACGAATTATATCCCGTCCTGGAGGAACGCATGAAGGCGTTCCGCGAGGACCATTGACGGAAAAACGAACCCGACAAATATGATCTGGAACCCCAACAAAGAATGCATGAGCCGCGACGAAATGTCCGCGCTCCAGGGTAAACGCCTGCACAAGATTGTGGAGTACGTGTACCACAACGTCCCCTTCTACCGCCACAAGCTGCAGGAGCTGGACCTGACCCCGGATGACATCCGCACCATCGAGGACATCGTGAAACTCCCCTACACGACCAAGAAGGACCTCCGGGACAACTATCCGTTCGGCCTGCAGGCCGCTCCCCAGAGCGAAATCATCCGCATCCACGCTTCCTCCGGCACGACGGGCAATCCTACCATCGTGGGCTACACCCGCAAGGACATCGGCGTGTGGAGCGAGTGTATGGCGCGCTGCCTGACCTCCTTCGGCGTCGGCCGCGACGACATCTTCTCGGTCGCTTACGGCTACGGCCTGTTCACCGGCGGCTTGGGCGCGCATAACGGCGTGGAGATGGTCGGCGCTTCCGTGGTCCCGGCTTCCACCGGCAATACGGAAAAGCACGCGCGGCTCATCCGCGACCTCGGCATCACCGGCATCGCCTGCACCCCGTCCTATGCCCTTTACCTGGCGGAGACGATGGAGCAGATGGGCATCACCAAGGACCAGATCAAGCTCCGGGTGGGCGCTTTCGGCGCCGAGCCCTGGACGGAGAAGATGCGCGAGGAAATCGAGGAGCGCCTGGGCCTGAAGGGCTTCAACATCTACGGCCTCAGCGAGGTGATGGGCCCGAGCGTCAGCTATGAATGCCAGGCGCAGCACGGCTCCCACATCAACGAGGACCATTTCTATCCCGAAATCATCAACCCGGTCACCCTGGAGCCGCTGCCGAAGGGCCAGTCCGGCGAACTGGTGTTCACGACCCTCACCAAGGAGGGGATGCCGGTTATCCGCTACCGGACGCGCGACCTGTGCTCCCTGATGCCGGGCGAATGCTCCTGCGGACGCACCAGTGTCCGGATGACCCCGATCGCGGGCCGCAGCGACGACATGCTCATCATCCGCGGTATCAACGTGTTCCCTTCGCAGGTGGAGAGCGTCGTCCTGAGCATGAAGGAGTTCGCCCCGCGCTACCTCCTCGTCGTGGACCGCATCAACAACCTGGACACCCTGGAGGTGCAGGTCGAACTCCGGCAGGAGTACTTCACCGCCACCTTCGACACGCCGGCCGCCATCGACGACCTCAAGAAGAGACTCCGCGACAAGCTCCGCAGCGTGCTCTCCATCAACGCCCAGGTCCAGCTCAAGGCCCCGAACGCCATCGAGCGCAGCCAGGGCAAGAGCGTCCGCGTCATCGACAAACGCAAACTGCAATAATAACACACCGCAAAATGACCGTCAATCAGCTTTCCATCTTTCTCGAGAACCGGGCAGGAACCCTGACGAAGGTTCTCGACCTCTTCAAGGAGGCCCATATCCGCATCATCGCCTCCTCCATCGCCGATACGGCCCAGTACGGACTGCTCCGGATCATCTGCGTAGACCCCCAGCGGGCCTATGTCGAACTGGAGCGCGCCGGTGTCGCCGTCGCCTTCTCCGACGTCTTCGCCGTCGAGCTGGACGAGCGTCCCGGCCAGATCGCGGGCGTGGTCCGCGGCCTGAGCGAGGCCGAAATCGGCATCGTGTACATGTATTCCCTGTTCCTCCACGGGAAGGGGCTCCTGTTCATCCGGGCCGACAAGCCCGAGGAAGCACGGGAAGTCATCCGGAACACCGGCTTGCGCTGCGTTCCGGAGAAAGAACTCCCGGAGTGGGGGTCGTAATCCCTTCTATTTACGGTATTTAGCGGTCCGGGCGTCGTCAATGACCCCGGACCAGTTAAGCCCGTAGGCAAAGTCCCAGGCATTCCCGTCGGCGTCCACGAGGGTACGCATATCGTGCGGGACGTCCTCCTGTTGCTCTTCCACGGCGCGCATGTCGGCCGGGAGTTGCATCGGCAGAAGGCCGGATGGTTCGACGGCGCCGGACACGATGTCCAGCATAGCCTGATTCTGCACGCCGAAGGCGATGAGGACGGCGTCGGCGTAAGGCTCCAGCTCGGAGAGGACCACCGGGCGCGTGGCTCTGACCACGACGACGACGGGCTTGTCGCCCATCTGCTTCTTCGTCAGCATCACCAGGTCCAGATCCTTCTCGTTATAGGTCGTGACGGTCTTGCCCTGGTAGGAACGGTTCGTGAAATCTTCCTTCGGGTCGCCGCCGGCGATGGACTCCTTGCGGGCGTATTCCGCCTTGTAGGGCCGATACTGGAGGCTGATGGGCACGTAGCCGTTGCCGCCCTTCTTGCGGTCGTTCACGTCGTAGCCGCTGCCCGCCTTCGGCTCCTCGATGACCACGAGGGCGAAATCGGCCTCCTCGGGCTCCACGGCCCAGTCGAAGTATTTCTCCACCAGCGCCTTGTCGACGGGAAGGTCCCAATGGGCGGGCGCGCCCATCGACAGTCCGAACATCCCGGGCGTCTGCGGGAAGTAGCGCTCGGGGACGAAGACTTTCACTTCCTTGCGGGGAAGCGCCTTCCCGTGGTTCTTCACCATCACGACGGACTTCAGCTGCGCCTCGTAGCCGGCCTGCATGAAGTCGGGATTGCCGACGATCTCCGCGGAGACGGCGGGCTCCACGTACGGGTTCTCGAAGAGGCCCGTGCGGAAGGAGTTCAGCAGCAGGCGCACGGCCGAGGCCTCGAAGCGGGCGCGGGCCGATTCCTCGCCGAACTGCTTGACCCACATCTGGTAGGCCTTCAGGACGGGACCCTTGTCGTTGTTGCCGCCGAACTGGTCCACGCCGGCCTTGATGACCTCGAAGTGGCGCTCGGCCACGGAGAGGCCCTCGACGCCCCAGCACTTGCCGTCGAAGGATTCGATGGCGCGGTTGTCGTTCGTCACGCCCCAGTCGGTGCAGACGACCCCGTCATAGCCGTATTTCTCGCGGAGCAGGTCCGTGATGATGTACTTGCTGAAGTTGTTGCCCACGTTGTCTCCGGACGGGTCAATGCCGTAGGAAATCGTGTAGTAAGGCATCACGGCGGTGGCTTTCTGCGTGCCGCCGTTCAGCTTGAACGCGCCGTCGACGAAAGCCCTCAGGTGCGTCTCGAAGGCGCCGCCCGGATAGACGGCGTATTTGCCGTAGTTGAAGTGCGCGTCGCGGCCGGCTTCCTCCGGACCGCCGGAGGGCCAGTGCTTGACCATCGCATTGACGCTCTTCGCGCCCCAGCCGTCCTTCGCGCCCGGGGTGGTCTGGAAGCCGTCCACATAGGCGCGGGCCATGTCGGTGTCCAGGTCCGGATCCTCGCCGAACGTGCCGTTGAAGCGGCTCCAGCGGGGTTCGGTCGCGAGGTCGATCTGCGGGCTCAGCGCCGTGGCGATGCCCAGCGCGCGGTATTCCTCGGAGGCGATTTGGCCGAACTGCTCCACGACAGCCGGGTCAAAGGTGGCGGCGAGGCCGAGCGGGGTGGGCCAGAGGGAGATCTTGCCGCCGGAGCCCAGGTTGAACTCGGCCGTCGCCGCGGTCTCGTTGCGCGGGTCGGAAGAGTTGTTGGCCGGGATGCCGTGGCCGAGCGCCTCCACGAAGGCCTGCACGTTGTTGTTCCAGCGCGCCGCCGTTTCAGGGCTCTCCACGGTGGTCACGAGGACCGCCCGCAGGTTGTCTTCCTCCAGGAACTTCTTCTGCGGGTCGGTGATTTCCGGTCCGCGGACGGCCTGGTGGCCGCTGTAGAGCATCAGGCCGGCGATTTCCTCGATGGAAAGCTGCGCGGCGAGGTTCTTCGCGCGGGTGTCGGCGGGGAGCCGCCAGTCCTCGTACGGGTCCAGCGCGCCGTTGCGGTTCAGGTCCTTGAAAGCGAAGCGGTCCACGGTGAGGAGGGGTGCGCTGGTATAGCCCAGCGTCGCTCCGCCCTTCTGGGTGACGAGCTTGAAGCCGTCGGCCTCGGTTTCCTGCCATTTGGGGCCGCAGGCCGCGAGCAGCAGGGCGCAGGCGGCCGTCAATGCGAGTCGGAGTTTCATAGCTATTCGAAATTGACTTGGATCGTGTAAGGGACGCCGTTCAGGACGTCCGTGCGGCCGGAATACTCCACGCCGTATTTGCCCATCGTCGAGGTGACCGTGGTGGCGCAGAAGACCGAGATGTAGTATTTCCCGGGCTTCGGGTCCTTGATTTCCAGGGACTTGGTCACTTTCGTGCCCACGTGCGCCCAGGCGGCGTCGCCCGCAAAGGCGAAGCCGGTGCGGCTCGCGCGCAGGTGGAGGTCGAAGTCTTCCTTGTCCAGGAAGCCCTTGAGATCGACGGTCATCACCTTGACGCCCTTCGGCACGTCGATGGTGAAGTGGTGGTACTGGCGGTCGCCGATGGGGGCGAAGGCGGGATCCTTGCGGTCGGCCATCTCGCGAGGCTCGCCGGGGGCGAGCGCGGCCTTGACCACGGGGCCGGCGTTGCCCGCGAGGGCGTAGCGGACCATCGCGGTCATCAGACCGAGGTTCTCCGCGTCATAGGCGCCCTCCGGGTGCGAGCCGCACAGGACGACGCGGCCGGTCGCGGGGGATTCCTTGTGGGCCCAGACGACGGGGAGGCCGTCGATGTCCCGCTCCAGCTCGCGGCCCTTGGTGCTGTACTTGGCGAGGATTTCCGTCCCGGCCGGGGCGTCGTCCATCCAGGCGAAGCAGCCGCCGTTGTGGCGCACGCTGTCGATGTGCATCCGGCCGTCGAAGTCGAAGCACTTCGCGAGCGGGCCGTCCGGGACGATGTCCACGGCGGTGTAGGACTTCTCCAGCTTGGTGCTCATCGTATGGCCGGGCCAGAGGCCGAGGTAGGTCTTCGTGTTGCTGATCTTGCCGTCCGCGCTGCGGGAGCCCAGGCTGGCGACGAAGGCGCCGGCGCAGGATCCCAGGTAGCTGCCGCCGGCCTTCACGAAGTCGCGGTAGGCCTGGCGTCCGCCGTCCTCCAGCGACTTCCCGTGGCTGCCGGCGCGCCCGCCGTTCATATAGACCATCCGGAAGCGCGGCGCCCCGTCGGGATAGAGGAGGATGCCGTTCTCGTCGATGGGGGAGCCGGCGATGAGTTCCCGCTGCCGCAGGGTGTCCGTCGGGGTGAACTGGTAGGGGAGCGTGTAGCTGTGCTTGGTGGACACGAACGCTTCCATCGACAGGCCCAGGAGCTCCGTCACGGGGAGGTCGGTCCGGGACGTGAGCATGATGCCGCTGTCCATGAAGATGTCCTTGTAGTAGCCAGGGAGGTGGTCCTGGGCGGCGGCCGCGAAGCAAAGCGCTGCGGCGAAAGTGGTTAGGAGAAGTCTTTTCATCGGGTCGATGACTTGGTCATTGGGACAAATATACGATTTTCGGACGTTTTTTCGGCGGATTCTTTCCCGCTTCGGACAAAAATCCGTATATTCGTATGGTATGGCACTGCATCTGGACCTGTTTCAAAGCGCGGGCGTGGGCGTCATCGCCCTGCTCCTGGGTATGCTGTTTACGCGGCAGATCCCGTTCCTCAAGCGTTTTTGTATCCCCGCGCCGGTCTCCGGCGGCCTCGTTGTCTCCCTCCTGACGCTCCTCCTGTACGCCCTGGGCGTGGAATGCACCTTCGACGGATCCGTGAAGGACCTGTGCATGATGCTGTTTTTCACGTCCGTCGGCTTCCAGTCGGATATGAAGGCGCTCAAGCAGGGCGGGAAGCCGCTGCTCGTGATGATCGGCCTCGTGGCCGTGCTCATCGTGGCGCAGAACCTGATTTCCGTGGGCATCGCCCGCGGGCTGGGGCTGTCGCCGCTGTTCGGCATGGCGGCCGGGTCCATCCCGATGAGCGGCGGCCACGGCACCGCCGGCGGCTTCTCGCCGCTCCTGGAGGAGCTGGGCCTCACGGGCGCGTCCTCCATCGCGATGGCGGCCGCGACCTTCGGCCTCGTGGCCGGCTCGCTGCTGGGCGGCCCGCTCGGCGAGTCCCTCATCCGCCGGCACCACCTCGCCGAACCCTCAGGTCCGACCAGCGTGATGACGGGCATCGAGGCCTCGGAAGCCGCACCCGCCGCGCGGAATACGGCCTCCCTCTCGGAGGAGTCGGCCTTCCGCGAAATGGTCATCGCGGCCTGCGAACTCTTCATCGCGATGGCTTTGGGAACGGGCGTCAGCAAGCTGCTGGCCTGGACCGGCATCACCTTCCCGACCTATTTCGGCGCCCTGATCGCCGCCTGCCTGATGCGGAACCTGCTGGGCCTGTCGCCGCGGATCTCGTCCCGGATGTGCCTCGGTCGCCTCGTCTTCATCGGCGACATCTGCCTGCAGCTGTTCCTCGGGATGGCCATGGCCAGCCTGCGGCTGTGGGAGCTGGCCTCCCTGGCCCTGCCGCTCTGCCTCATCCTGGTGGCCCAGGTGACCTTCATGGCCCTGTACGGCTCCTTCGTCGCCTTCCCGCTGCTGGGCAAGAGCTACGACGGCGCCGTCCTCGTGAGCGGCCTCTGCGGCTTCGGCCTCGGCGCCACGCCCAATGCGATGGCCAACATGTCCGCCGTCTGCTACAAATACCGCTACACGGTGAACCCCTTCATCATCGTCCCCATCATCGGCGCGATGTTCGCCGACCTCATCAACACGGGCATCATCACGATTTTTTTGAATCTGATCTAGTCCGGCTGCAAAAACCATCGTCTTTTCGGGTATGCTAATAAGAACCAACCCGAGATGACGATGAATAAGGAACTCCTCCACAAAAAAAGGCGCACGGTCGCCCTCATCGAATTCCCGATGCTGAAGGTGCGCATCGGCGACGGGCTTGCCAAGAAAGGCATCCCTTACCTCCTCGAAACCGTCTTTGACCGGAACATCCTCACCGTCCAGGTCGTGGGCGAGTACTTCCTCCAAATCCCCGTCACGGCCGAGGCCGTGGACCGGATCGTCGGCCTCATCCCTTACTGCCTCCACCGCCCCGACCTCGCCCACGAGGAAATCCCCGGCATCCAGCGCTTCAAAAGCTTCACCCTGGCCCGCAAATGGGCCCGCGTCGCCACCCGCGCCACCCTCCCTCCCGCGGCTCCTCCCGCCGCGGAATGATCGATAGGACTTTTTTTCTCGCTGTTTGCTCGGCTCTATGTCCGGATCCGTGTCGCGTGCGGCGCGCTGTCTTCTCGGGCCCGCCCCGTCTGCCGCGTTTACACTTGAAGGGCCGTGGAGGGCCGATTTCTTGTAAACGCGGCGCCATTTTGGCCGTTTTTGGCCGTTTTCCGTGCCGCGTTTACACGTGTATTTTGTACGAGGACGGTTTTCTGTAAACGCGGTAAAAAGGCGCAATGCGCTTATTGACAGGCAATTGGCCTGCGAGATTTTCAATGGGCCGTTTTTAGGGCTTCCCGGTTCTTTTTCTTTGCTTTGCGACATGAAAGAGTCGTACAGCATTTGTTTCACCTCGCACGACGAGGTGATGTTCCGCGACGAAGCGGACCACGGGATGTTCGTCAACATCATGGCCATCGAGGCTTTCAGGACCCAGTCGGAGATCCTGTCGGATGCCGAGATGTCCAACCATGTCCACCTGAATGCCTTTACCCGGCAGCCGACCCAATTCGCCGGCCGTACCCGGATGTCGTATACCAAATACTTCAACGGAAAGTATGGCCGGACCGGACGGATGGGGGAGAAGGGCACCTATGTGCTGCGGGTGAATGGATTCAATCACCAGCTGGTTCTCAACAATTATATCTTCCGGAACGGCCTTCACCACTGCGCGGCTGCCACCGCTTTCGGTTATCCCTACAGTTCGATCCAAGAAATGTTCGCCGCCGACTTGGGCCAAGTGCTGCCCCCGGCCGTTTACACGAAGCGGTCGGACATCGCATCCTTCCTCCCGCGTTTCGCCGATTTCCCGGACTCCTATGTAATGGACGGACGCGGGGTGTTCCTTCGTCGGAGT
This sequence comes from Bacteroidales bacterium, assembly GCA_017429205.1. The sequence continues at coordinate 6,293 of JAFRPH010000025.1, read as the reverse complement.
TTCATGGAGATCCGCCAGGTGGAGATGTTCTATTCCTCCGCCCGCAATTTCCTGTACCAGATGAACCGCCTGACGGACGAGACCTGGGAGGAAGAGCAGAAGAAGGACGGGACGGGGAAGCCCATTACGATCGCGGACGTGGAACCTGGTCTTGACCCAAAGTCCATCGATCAACTCCTTGCCAATGAATATGGACGGAACTTTAACCCCGGCCGTATGCAGGACATGGACGTGTGCCGTCTCATCGACAAGGACATCCTTCCCGGTTACGGCGTGACTTCCGTCTACTGCCTTTCCGGCACTCAGAAGACGCGGATCGCCCGGATGTTGAAGGAAGAGTTTCATCTTCCGGACAAACAGATCCGGCGCTGTCTCGTCCTCGCACCGTGACCCGTTGATGTGCGCTGTATGCCTGGGCCCGTCCCGAGCTTGCCGCGTTTACACTTGGAGGGCAGTGTAGGGCCGATTTGCTGTAAACGCGGCGAGGTTTTCGGCGTTTTGGGCCGTTTTCAGTGCCGCGTTTACACGCAGAATGCGTAGAGTGGCGTTTATTTGTAAACGCGGCAAAAGGCGGGGGGTGAAGCGATAGCTGGCGGGGCGAAGCAGCTGCTGGCGGGAGCGGGATAAGGCGGTGGGGCTGGGTAAAAGGCCGGGGAGGGGGCTTGGATTATTGTAGATTGTTGGATATCTTTGAGTTTGAATCATTCAGGTCAAAGGAAGATGGAAAGCAAGATTACCAGGGAGGCGGCGGTGGCGCTGCTGAGGAAGTATAACAAGGACCCGTTTCATCTGCAGCATGCGCTGACGGTGGAGGGGGTGATGCGCTGGTATGCCCGGGAACTGGGCTTTGCCGATGAGGAGGAGTTCTGGGGGCTGGTGGGACTGCTGCACGATATCGATTTCGAGCAGTATCCCGAACAGCATTGCATCAAGGCGCCGGAACTGTTGCGGGAAGGGGGCGTGGGGGAGGATATGATCCATGCCATCTGCAGCCACGCGTATGGCTTGCACGTGGACGTGAAGCCGGAGCATCTGATGGAGAAGGTGCTTTTCGCCACCGACGAATTGACCGGACTGATCGGAGCCACCGCCCTGATGCGTCCGTCCAAGAGCGTCCAGGACATGGAACTGAAATCGCTCAAGAAGAAATACAAGGTGAAGACCTTCGCGGCAGGCTGCTCGCGTGAGGTGATCGAGCAGGGGGCGGAGATGCTGGGCTGGCCACTGGACGACCTCCTGCAGAAGACGATTTACGCCATGCGGGATTGCGAGGCCCGTGTCGCGGAAGAAAGCAAGACGCTCGCTTGATGCACTTGCCGGTGCGCCCCTGAACAACTAAGCGATTGCCTGTCAATCGTTCTCGTCCAGCTGGAAGATGCTGTCGACGGGCTTGTTGAAGTGGCGGGCGATCTTGAGGGCGAGGACGGTGGAGGGAACGTACTTGCCCGATTCGATGGAGTTGATGGTGTTGCGGCTGACGCCGATGGCATCGGCCAGCTGCTGCTGGGTGATGTCCAGGATCGCCCTCTCTACGCGCACGGTGTTCTTCATAGGGTCTCCTCCTTCCTGGAACGCCAGAGCATCCACTTGAAAACGAGGTAGTACAGGCCGGCCGTCGTGAGGGGGATCAGGCCGAAGAACATCTGCATCGTCCTGTAAACGATTCCCCACCAGGATTCCCCGTGACCGAAGCGGAAACCATGGTCCAGCGCGCCGAAAAGCCAGAATCCCAGGAAAAGGAGGAAATTGACATAGGCCGATATGCCGATGGCCCTGAGTCGATACTGCGAAACCATCTCGTCCTCGACCTTTTCCTTGGATAGGCAGATCAGAAAAGCCGCCGCGATAACCACGAGATAAAAGACCATCGTGATGAACCGGCTATTGTTATTGACCACCGCGAAGAGGTTCGTCTCGCGGAAGAAACGGTAGAGAATCTCGTAGGCCCCCCATACCAAGGGAATCAGAAGCAGGAGCCACCAGCCGACCTTGTGGCAGGCATGTGGCATGAGGATACTTTTCTTTTGCATAACGTTCGTTTTGTTGTTCTGTGGCAAAGGTAAGCAAATTTTTCAAAATGCCAAATAAACTTGGCAAAAAAGAAAAATATTTTATGCTAAACAACGATGCTCTCCTCACACTGGGCGTGGCCGTAGGTTCCGGTGAGGGATCTACGTCCACGGTAGGGGGCGGGGGGCGCGTGTTCGGGCGGGGCCCGTGCAGGCGTACAGGCGTCCAGGCAGGCCGGGTGGTTTGCCGCGTTTACACTTGGAGGGCTGTGGAGGGGCGATATGTTGTAAACGCGGAAGGGTTTTGGGCCAAAAGGGGCATTTTTTGTTCCGCGTTTACACGTGGAATGCATAGATTGGCGTTTTCTTGTAAACGCGGTAAGGTAGAGGGTCACGGGTCCGGCCCCAACGGGCCCCGAGGATGGAGCCAACGGGCCATAGGCTGGGGGAAGGGCAAGATATGGCTTGGAGCGAAGCGACGGAGGGGGTCCGGGGGTCTTCCTCCGGTGTGGTTAGACGAAGCAGCATGCTTCGAAGCGAAGCGACGGAGGGGGTCCGGGGGTCTTCCTCCGGTAAATAAAACAAGAAACGGAGTCCAGGTCCAAGGACCTAAACTCCGTTTCTGCGGTGCGGACGAGGCTCGAAAATCAACTTAAACATCCTTTACAAACCCTTGCAGGAGTGCTTTCTATTGCGTATCTTTGCCAGTGATGTTACTTGATATTGCACAAAATTGGGGCATTATTGGGGCACGATTTAACAAGGAGACGCTATGAAGATAAAGAGAAATGTCGCTTTCAAACTGCGGGCTTATGGGAAGGACAAGAGTCTTTTCCAAATCCGACTCCGCGCTACATTCAACGGGCAGAGGATCGATTTCAAGACTGGTTGTCAAATCAATGACAAGTCTGCTTGGGATGAAGGCAACCAACTGGTAAAAGATGGTTATAAAGGGCCTAAGGGCGAAACAGCCCTTTCCATCAACACGGAGCTTCGGAATATCAAGGACCAGATGGAGTCTTCTTTCCTGTTTTATGAGGCGACTGATAAGATTCCGTCGGTCAGTGAACTGCAAAAAACCTACGAAGACCGTTTGCAGGGAACGATCCCGAAGCGTCCTGATCCTGAGCCAAAGAAGGAACGTAAACCCAGTAATCCGGACTTCTTTGCGACCTTTGAAAAGTTCGTGAAGGAGGGTGGTGAGAAAAACGCATGGACGGAAGGCACATTTGAAAAGTGGGCCTCATTGAAACGTGACTTGCAGGCTTTCAAAAGCAGTATCAAATTCTCTGATCTGACAGAACCGACGTTAACAGAATTCGTTGCTTATTTGCGAGACAACAAAACCCTCCGGACACCCCGTAAGAAGAAAGGCGATAGGGAAAAGTATGACCACGATGACATCACCGGCTTGAAGAATGCCACCATTGAGAAAAAACTTAGATACCTTCGCTGGTATTTGAACTGGGCGACCGAACGAGGGTACAATACCAACCTTACATATAAGACCTTCAAACCGACCTTGAAGATGACTCAAAAGAAGGTCATCTACCTTACCAAGGAGGAAATGACACGTATCCGTAAACTGGAGTTGCCCGGAGATTTGGCGTATCTGGACCCTATTCGGGACATCTTCCTCTTTTGCTGCTTCTCTGGTCTCAGGCACTCTGATGTCAACAACCTTCGTCGGAGTGATGTCAAAGGAGACCATATTGAGATTACTACCGTCAAAACGGCGGATAGTATCTCCATTGAGTTGAACGATATTACTAAGGCCATCCTCGATAAGTACAAAGATATCCCTTTCAAGGACAACAAGGCCTTACCCAACTACACCAATCAGGCGATGAATCGGGACCTCAAGGAACTGTGCAAATTGGCCGAAATCAATGATCCGATTCGCATCACATCCTACAAAGGCAATGTCCGTATTGACGAGATCCACCCCAAATGGGAACTGGTGGGAACCCATACCGGCCGACGCTCTTTTGTTGTCAACGCCCTTTCGCTCGGTATCCCGCCGAATGTGGTGATGAAATGGACCGGCCACTCCGATTATAAGGCTATGAAGCCTTACATCGACATCGTGGACTCCATCAAGGCCAGCTCGATGACTAAGTTCAACGGGTTAATCTAATCGTTTTCGTAATAACTAAGAAATAGTTGTAAATTTGGTTGAAAAACAGAGCCCATGAGCCAGACAGACATAAGCATCAGTTTCCCTTCCGGATTGTTTAATGACATCTGCCAGATAATCGAAGAGGCGCGGCAGCGGGTTGCCATCAGCGTGAACAGTGAACTCACTCTGATGTACTGGCATATCGGCGAACGCGTCAATCGCGATATCCTTCATGATAAGAGGGCCGAGTACGGCAAAGCAATAGTGTCAACGCTGTCCGCACAATTGATGGATCTTTACGGCAAGGACTTCAATACCCGCAATCTCCGTCGCATGATGCAGTTCGCCCGGGAATTTGCCGATCTCCAGATTGTGTCAACACTGTCGACACAATTGCCGTGGTCAGCATTCTTAGAGGTCCTGCCGTTGGAAGATGCCCTGGCTCGCGAGTTTTACGTGACAATGGCAGCCAATGAACGATGGAGCGTCCGTAAGTTGCGAGACCAGATGGATGGAATGCTCTATGAGCGTACCCTCATCAGTCGGAAACCAGAAGAAGCCATACGCTCAGAACTATCTACCGTCAGACAGAGAGGCTCTATTTCTCCGGAATTGGTATTCAAGAGTCCCTACTTCCTGGATTTCACCGGCCTAAAGGGGTATTACAGTGAAAAAGACTTAGAGGATATGATTATCAGCGGCATGCAGCAGTTTCTAATGGAATTGGGCAGCGGTTTTTCTTTCGTGGACAGGCAAAAGCGCATGATTATCGACGGTGAAGATTTCTACTTGGATTTGCTCTTCTACCATCGGAAATTGCATCGGCTCGTAGCCATAGATCTAAAGAAAACGAAATTCAAAGCTGCCTATAAAGGCCAGATGGAACTCTATCTCCGCTGGTTGGATAAATACGAACGCCAACCAGGAGAAGAAAGTCCCCTCGGTCTCCTCCTCTGCGCTGCAGGAAACGACGAGCAGATCCAGCTCCTCCAACTAGGTGACGCAGGTATCCAAGTCTCCCAGTACTACACTGAGTTGCCTGACAAAGGCCTTCTGAAGGCCCAACTCCAGAAGCAAATTGCACAGGCGAAGCTCCGCTTGGAGAATAAGAAAGAATAATGTCAGATTTCTGGCAGATTTACTGAGAATCTCTTCCGCTTCCGGAAGGGATTTTTGTTTAACTGCATCTGCTCTTTTTGGATGCCCTTCAGATTCTGAGTACCATTTTTTGAGCAAAAGTATACTCGAAACCTCATTTTTTGAGGAAAAATCGCAAAAGGGCGCTTGGAGAAGCCTAGAAGATAGACCTAATCCATAACTTGAGCCTGGGAAGTGACCCATAATTCCCAGGTTTTCGGTCGATTTTTCTTCCGAGGTTGGCAGAATCACACAAAAACATGCCGGTCAGAAAGAGAATGAAACCAAAGTTGATTAACACAAAACTTCAAGTATATGGAAACAAAAAACAAGATTGAAGGACTCCTTGAAAAGCCCCTTTGGCAGATGACCGGAGAGGAATACTGCCAGCTCACTCATTACGCCCTCTCCCTTACCCCGAACGCTGGATCTTCCCAGGCTCCAATCGGGCAGAAAGCTTTAGGAATTCATGCCTTGGCCGTTGAACTCGGCTGTTCTGATTCCACGGTTTATGGGCTCATGCGCACACCACGTGAGGAGGATGGATCCTTCGAAGGTGGTGGAGTCCTCAAGGATGCGATAGTTTCCCGTATCGGGCGACGGATCGTATTCGATGTCGACAAGGCGCGTGAACTTGCCAAGCGAAGCCAGCAGCGATGAGTCAGATCACGAACCTCCGATACAGCATCACCCTCAATGATGCGCAGCTCGATTATCTCTCAGACGAGCAGCAGGATATCCTCCGGATGAAGTGCCTCAAAACCTTCATCCGGATGGCCGTCCTGGAGGAAACCACGGTCTCCGGAAAGAACTATTCAGCTGTCCTACAACCCGGGCAATTCAAGGCATCCAAGGTTGAACTTGCCCGGTTGTGGGGCTGTGACCGTAAGACGGCAACCCGCATAGTCCAGGAGTTCAACCAGATTGGCATCCTCCGGTCGGAATCGTCCAACCGGACCACCATCCACACGTTGATTTGCTTGTCTGTCTGGTTCACTGGTTGGAGGATGATAAAGAGTAGTTTCTTT
>JAFRPH010000024.1 GCA_017429205.1 Bacteroidales bacterium | reverse complement strand
GGGAGGGGCCCGACGGATACAAGTTCCCGCCTTGGCGGGGACGCAGGAGACGTTGGGAGGGGCCGGAGCGAAGCGGAGTCCCCCGGACACCTCACACCCCTCACAAAAAAAGAGGCCGACTCACTTTTGAGTCAGCCTCTTTGCTTGTTCAAGGGCTAGCGGATGGCGTCGAAGACCGGGGACAGCGTGAAGACGAAATCGTAGGGCTGCGCCGGGAGGAGGTACTCCTTCAGCGGCCAGGTGCCCCAGGATGTGATCCCGCCGACGCCCATCTGGGCGAGGTCCATATGGACATAGGTCGTCCCGCGGGAGCGATCGTTCTCGTGGGCCTTGGCCTTGAGTTCCAGGGAATGGACGTGCGTGTCCAGGTCCTCAAGGCTGAACGGAAGGGCGGAGGCGGAGAAGGGCGTCGCCGAGAAGAGTTTCAGGCCGGTGCCGGTCTCGTCCGCGATGGTCAGCCAGCGCATGCCGGTGTGCGTGCCGGACTCCTGCGCGCGCACATAGCCGTAGTGGTACTGCTCCTCCACCCGCTGGCGGTAGCGGCCGAGAAGAGCGGCGCTATGACGGTCGGAATAGTTCTCCCACGGGCCCAGGCCGAAGAAATCCAGGTCGGAATACTGGCCGGGCATCGCGAAACGCATCCCGAAGCGGAAGAGGTACTGCGCCTCGGACAGGCCGCCGGCGTCCTCCAGGGACTCGGAAACGGCCACCGTGCCGTTCGGATCCACGAGATAGGCCACCTTCACGACCCCCTTTCCGTCGATGGGCGCGAACGCCACATCCACCTGGCAGGCATTCCCGACAGCCTTCGCGGCGACGGACGCCACCTTGAAATCGATGTTCCGCCACAGGGCGAAACGGTTCTGGAAGCGGGCGCCGAGGTCGTTCTCGGTGAGGGCGCGGTCGAAGCACGGCACCATCGGCGCGGAAATCATCTCCTGGCCGTCCAGCTTGTACGAGGTCAGGGCGCCGAGGCTCTTGTCGATGGTAACCTCCCAGGTAGCATAGCGGGTGCTCAGCGTGCCGGGACGGGAGAGGGTGCCGCAGAAAGTGAAGGCCGAGGCGCTTTCCTTCGTCTTCACGACTCCCTTCACCGGCTCGGCCGAACCAGCCGGAAGGGCGGGCTCGTCGCGGAGGACGAACTGGTCATAGGCCACCTCGAAGCCGGCGGGCAGCAGCGGGGTCGCCTCCTTGAGCTGATACCGGACGGTCAGGGTGACGACGTCGCCCTCGGGCAGGTCGCCGATCAGCAGGTCCAGCGGGCGGGTCTCCTGCGGAGCCACTTCCAGCCGCTCCACGACACCGGTCCGGACCGGCTCGCCGTCGGCTTCCAGCGACCACAGCAGGCGGTAGCGCGTGAGGTCGGTGAAGAAGTTCTCATTCTTGACCTGCAGCGCGCCCGGACGGTCGCCCGCGGTCGTGAGGATGTTGCGGTACTGGTAGCGGACCTCGTAGGCGTGCGGATGCAGGGTGCGGTCCGCGGCGATGACGCCGTTGCAGTTGAAGGAGCCGTCGGACGGGTCGTAGTCGTTCAGGTCGCCGCCGAAGATGTAGATGTGGTCCGTGCCGGGCTTGTCGGACGGCCAGCGGAGGGCCTGGTCCATGAAGTCCCAGATAAAGCCGCCCTGGCAGCCGGGCTCGCTGCGGGCGATGTCCCAGTACTCCTTGAAATTGCCCATCGAGTTGCCCATCGCGTGCGCGTACTCGCACTGGATGAAGGGTTTCGTCCCCTTCTGCAGGTACTTGAGGACATCGTCCGGGGAGTAATACATCGGGCAGAAGATGTCCGTATAGCGATGGCTCTCGAAATTGCGGCTGAGAGCGCGCTCGTACTGCACTGGGCGGGACGGGTCATAGGCCTTGATCCAGTCGTAGCAGGCCTCGAAGTTGGGGCCGTCGCCGGCCTCGTTGCCCATGCTCCAGACGATGACGGACGGATGGTTGAAGTCGCGCTGCACCATCCGGCTGTCGCGGGCGAGGTGGGCCTTGGCGAAGAGAGGATTCTGCCCGAGGGTCGCGGGACCGTAGCCCATGCCGTGGGACTCGATGTTGCCCTCGTCCACCACATACAGGCCGTACCGGTCGCACAGGGCGAGCCAGCGCGGGTCGTCGGGATAGTGGCAGGTGCGGACGGCGTTGATGTTCAGCTCCTTCATAATCCGGATGTCCCGGATCATCTCGGCCTCGGTGACGACATAGCCGCCGGAGGGGCTCAGCTCGTGCCGGTCGGCGCCCTTGATGAGGATGGGCTTTCCGTTCACCAGCAGCTGGTTGCCCACGATCTCCACGGTCCGGAAACCGAACTGGACGGCCGTGTTCTCCGCCAGGTCCTTGTAGGTGGAGGCCTTCACGCGGAGGGTGTAGAGGTTCGGGGCCTCGGCGCTCCACAGGGCGGGATACCAGACCGTACCCTCATAGCGGGCCGTCCCCTTGACCGGCCGGACCTTGCCGGAGGTCAGGACGGTCTTCCCAGCCGGGTCCAGCACTTCCACCTCCACGAAGGCGATCCCCTTGGTCACCTCGGCTTGGACCTTCAGGCGGCCGTCGGCCCCGGCGGTTACGTGGACGTCCTCGATCCGCTCCTTTTCGCGGGTGTAGACCTCCACCCCGCGGGCGATGCCGGCGAAGCGCCAGAAATCCTGGTCCTCCAGGTAGGTGCCGTCGCACCAGCGGAAGATCTCCAGGGCGATGAGGTTCTCCCCGGCGCGGACATATTTCGTCAGGTCGAAGCGGGCCTCGAGCTTGCTGTCCTCGCTGTAGCCCACCATCTTGCCGTTCACCCACACGCGGACGTTGGAGGTGGCGGAACCGATGTTCAGGCAGATCTGCTTGCCGATCCAGGACGGGTCCACGGTAAAGGTCCGGCGGTACTGGCCCACGTAGTTGTGCTCCGTGGCCGGATAGGGCGGATTGTTCTCGTAGTGACCGCGCCAGGGATAGCCCACGTTCAGATACATCGGGTCGCAGTAGCCGTTCAGATCCCACAGGCCGGGCACGGGAATCTCGTCCCAGGCCGCGTCGTCATACCCCACGGCCTCGAAGCCCTTCAGACGGCCTTCCACGGTCGGGTTGAAGTAGAACTTCCAGAGGCCGTTCAGGCTCAGGGTCTGCTGCTGGTCGGTGACAAAGGTCGCCCGCATGGGCATCCGGTTTTCCTCGAATACATTCGGGTCCTGCCAAGGTTCCATTTTGGTCTGCGCCGCAAAGGAGGTGGCGCAGACGATGGCGAGAGAAAGGAGGGAAAGGAATTTTTTCATCATATACTAAGGTTTTGTATCCGGGTTGGGAGAACGGTTCTCCTGCTTGAAACGCGTCGGAGTCACGCCCTTCAGGTTCTTGAAGGAGGTGCTGAAATAACGCGGATAGGCGAAACCGACTTCGTAAGCGATTTCATTGATATTCTTGTCCGTGTGCAGAAGGAGGTCCACGGACCGTTCGATGCGTATCCGGTTGATATAGTCCTTGACACCCTGTCCTGTCACCTGTTTTACCTTGCCGTACAGGAGGGTCCGGCTCATCGCCAGCTGCTCCGTGAGGAACTGGACGTCCAGGCCGGGATCGGACAGATGCCGGAGGATGACCGCATCCAGCCGGGCCTTGAATTCCGGATCGGGCGTGATGGCGGTATCATCTTCCCGCTCTTCCGTATCTTGCAGCATTTCCTCGAGGAAATGGGCCATGGAACTCTTGGTCTCGTGCTCCCGCCGCTTGGTGACGGTGCGGATGCCCCAGGCGGCCGACGCCAGCAGAAGGGCGGCCAACAGCAGTCGGAACCATACGGTCCGGTACCAGGGAGGAAGCACGACGACTTCCAGCAGGCATTCCGGCACAGTAAAATCGCCACCCTTCTGCAGGCAGGAAACCAGAATCCGGTATGTCCCGTCCGACAGGGCGGGAAGCCGCAGGCGGGCGTCGTCGCTTTCAAAGGTCCGCGTCTGTGTCCCTTCCACGGTGTAGCGGAAATACTTGCGCTGGAAGGCATCGCCGTCCTTGACCTGGAAAGAGGCGACAAGGGACTGATAGTTCCAAGGGACGCGGATCCGGTTTCCCTGCACATCGGACAGCGCAGGACGGCCGTTCACCGTCAACTGGTCCAGAAAGACCGCGACCGGTTCCAGCCCCGGAATCGGGATGTCCCGGCTGATCTGCACCAGCCCGTCCGAACCGCCCATGTACAGGTAATCGGGACTCGTGGCGTTCTGGTACAGCATTTTAATGTCGTTCGGGCGGAACCCGTCCGAAGCGCTCCAGGAAACGAAGCGGTTCCCTTCGCACAGATAGGTGAACAGCCGGCTGCGGGCGCAGATCCACAGCTGTCCGTTCCCGGCGTATTCCAGAGCCGACACGCTGTCGAAAAGGCCGGTTTCCACCGGTTCATACGTATCCGAGCGGCGGTCGTACCTTCCAAGGCCGCGGTCCGTCCCCACCCACACGGTCCGATCACCGTCATAGGCGACGGATGTCACTTTCTCCTGCTCCCCCACACGGAAAAGCAGTCGGATCCTGTCCTCCTTCAAATCGGCGATCAATACCTGATTGTCCCGATAGAAGAAGGCCTCCCGCCCATCGGAACAGGCCATCCTGACACCGCTGACGGCCAGGCTGTCATCCACCTGGAGCAAAGAGAAGCTCCGGGTGCGCAGGTCGTAGAGCCAGGGGGAATAACTGAGGAAATACAGCTTGTCACCAGCCACGCGCGCCACACGGGGAAGGTATCCCCAGAAACATTCCTGCCGATTCACTTCCTCATTGACAAGCGTAAACGGTTTCCGTGCACCGGTCACTCTGTCCACCAGGAAAAAGCCCTCCATATAGATGGAAGCCAGCAGATTCCGGGCATCGAATCCGACCAGCGAAAGGATTTTGCCACGGGTTCCCGGCAGCGGCGTAAAACGACCTGAAACCGGATCGAAACGATGGATGCCGCCGCCGTCGGTTCCGACCCAGAGCGAGCCGTCGTCCTCCCGGTACAGGCTGATGACCGCGTTGTCCGTCAATCCGCACAACGGGCCGCTGAAAGAGCGGATATGGTTCTGGCGCACCTGGAAGAAGCCATGTTTGACGGTTCCTGCCCACAGGACACCGGAAGAATCGAGGTAAAGCACCGTCACCGAGTTGGACGGCAGACAAGCCGGATCGTCAGGGCTGTGACGAAGTGTCTGAAAGCGGCCGGAAGAGAGGTCCAGGAGCGAAATGCCGCCACCATCCGTGGCGATCCAGAGGAATCCGTCATATTCCGCGAAACTCTGGACATAGTCATGGGTCAGCCCGCTATTACGGGTCGTATAATGGGCCCGCTCGGTTCCGTCCGGGGAATAACGCCGGACACCATCTCCGTCGTATGCAACGAAGATATCCCCCGCCTGGCTTCTGTACAAGGCGATGATCTGCCGGAACGCTTCCTGCGTAAACGGAACGGCCGGATGGCCGGGCTCGTAGCGGAACAGGCCCATCTCATCCGTTCCAAGCAGCAACTCACTCCCCTCCAAGGCCACCATCCGTCCGATGCGGTAAGCCCGGTTTCCCACACAGGAGCCCTCCCCGAAAGGATACAGGTACTCGGAACTTCCGTCTTCCGCCACGTGGGCCAGGCATCCATCACCTCCGAACAGGATTCCGTCGGGAACGGCCAGTGACGAGAAGAAGGGTTTCACCATGACGGTCTCGAATCCGCCCCGGGAGGGGCGATAGCGGGCGATGCCGCGCGACGTCCGGATCCAGACCGATCCGTCCGCGGTTTCGGACAGGTCCCGGATCTCGTTCCCCGGCAGGTGTGCCGCATCGTGTCCATGGGATGTATAGACCGTTATCTCCTGCCGGTCCATCCGATTCAGCCCGTTCCGGGTTCCGATCCACAAACTGCCCCGGCTGTCCAGCAGCAACGATGTGACATTCGGCTGGGACAGGCCATTTTCCAAGGAGATCGGGATATAGGCATACGGCGAATTCTGTGCGGCCGATACCCAAACCGCAGGAAGGAGAAAAAGCAGAAGCAGGATGTTTTTCATCAAAGCCGTGGTTGCAATGGCTAAATTAGCGTTTTTCCGGAGAAAAGCCAAACATCCGCGTCCGAATCCGTCCAATTCGCATTTTTGGACGAAATCGGACTATTTACGGACAAGATCGGATTCGGTTTCGCAGGGTTTTTCCCAACTTTGTGCAGATAACCGCACCCATATCCACTAACCATAACTAAAAAAACCACTATGCTTAAAACACTCCGCAAAGCCATCCTGTCGGCGACAGCCGCACTCATGGCTTCCATCGTCGTGCTGGCACAGGGCCCACAGACCGTCCGGGGAACGGTTACCGATCCATCCGGTGAAACCGTCGTCGGCGGCTCTGTGTTCGTCAAGGGCACACAGACCGGCACGGTCACCGACATCGACGGCACCTACGTCTTGAACGGTGTCCGGCCCGGCAACGTCCTCGTTTTCTCCTGCATCGGCTATGTCACCCAGGAGATCACCTGGAACAGCGGACCCCTGAACGTGGTCCTGCAGAACGATACGCAGATGCTGGAAGAAACGGTCGTCGTCGGTTACGGCGTCCAGAAGAAAGTCAACCTGACCGGCGCCGTCTCCCAGGTCAAGGGAGATGACTTCGCCCAGCGTCCCGTCGTGGATGCCGCCCAGGCCCTTCAGGGCATGGTTCCCGGCCTGACCATCTCCAACACGGCGGCCGGCACCCCGGGCGCCGCGACGACCATCACCCTCCGTGGACGCGGCAACCTGAGCGATACCGGCAATCCCTATATCCTCGTGGATGGCGTCGAGATGAGCCTCCAGGATGTCAACCCCAATGATATCGAGAGCATTTCCGTCCTCAAGGACGCCGCCTCCGCCGCCATCTACGGAGCCCGGGCCGCCTACGGTGTCATCCTGGTCACGACCAAGCGCGGAGCCGACGGGAAGCCCGTCATCAGCTATTCCGGCAATGTCGGATGGAACGCACCGACCAAGCTTCCGACCATGGCCAGTTCCGTGGATTTCGCCCATTTCTGGAACGACGGCGCCGCCAATGCCAATGCACCCCGAAAGTATTCCGACGAAAAGATCGCCGACCTGCAACGGTTCATCGACGGAGATCCGTCCGCCGACCCGTGGGCGGAGATCCGCAACAATCCCACGGCCAACCCGTCGTCCTTCGAGAACTCGGAAAAAGGCCTCGGCAACACCGACTACTTCAAGCTCCACTACAAGGACTGGGCACTCAAGCACAACCACAACCTGTCCATCCGCGGAGGAAGCAAGAAAGTCCAGTACTATGTGAGCGGCGGCATGTATGACGAAGACGGTGCGCTGCGCTTCGCCGATATGGGCTACAAGCGTTTCAACGTGAATGCCAACACGCAAGCCCAGGTCACCGACTGGCTCAAGCTCATGTTCAGCACCAAATTCGTCCATGGACAGACCGACAGTCCGTTCGGGGACGGTGCCATCGGCTATGGCTTCTACCACACCCTGGCCCGTGAGTTCTCCACGAAACACTACATGGATGACAATGGCCACTATGTGGAATTTACGATGATCCCCTACCTCCAGAGCGGTACTTACACGACCACCAAGCGCGACCGTCTGGACATTACCCCCGGGCTGCAGATCCAGCCTGTCAAGAACTGGTTCATCAATCTGGACTACACCTACCGGTTGGGTGTCAACAATTACGAAGCCGTGGCCATCGCGCCGGACATCTACATGATGGACGGAGTGACCACCGTCAAGGGCGGACGTTCCGAGCTGGGCATTCCCAAGGACGGAAAATATACCCGGTCCAATACGAACACCAACTACCAGAGCATCAGCCTCTACACCAATTATTCCTTCACGCTGGGCGAAAAGAGCAACTTCGCGCTGCTGGCCGGCTATCAGGAAGAGGACTACCACTACGCCTACATCAAGAACGCCATCACCGGCCTTTACACCACGGCCACGCCCAGCGTCACCATGGGCAATGGCGACCAGACCATTACGGATACCCGTTACGGGTGGGCCACCCGCGGCTACTTCGGGCGCATCAATTACGACTATGACGGCCGGTATCTGCTGGAACTGAACGGCCGTTACGACGGATCTTCCCGTTTCGCCGCCGACCACCGCTGGGGCTTCTTCCCGTCCGTTTCCGCCGGTTGGAACATTCACAAGGAACCGTTCCTGCAGTCCGCTTCCGGCTGGCTTTCCAACCTGAAACTCCGGGCCTCCTACGGTCTGCTGGGCAACCAGGCAGGAGCCGCGACCTATACTTTCGCCTCCACCATGAGCATGAGTTCCGGTCTGGGCAGTTACATTTACTCCGACGGACGCCATTCCTACACCCAGGCTCCCGGCGTGGTGAATCCTCTCACCACCTGGGAAAAGGTGTTGAACCAGAATGTCGGTCTGGATTTCGGCTTCTTCGGGAACGCCCTCACCGGCTCCTTCGACCTGTTCCAGCGCGACACGCGCGACATGCTGGGCCCGGGCGAAGACTATCCGGACATCTTCGGTGCCAGCGCGCCCCAGACCAACAACGCGAACATGCGTAACCGGGGTTGGGAATTCGCCATCAACTACCGGGGCCACGCCGGACGCGACTTCAACTACTCCATCGGCGGTTCCGTGTCGGACGCCACGGCCGTCGTCACCAAGTATTCCAACCCGACCGGAACCGATCCTGCCGGCAGCTGGTATGAGGGGAAGAGCGTCGGCGAGATCTGGGGATACCGGGCAGACGGCCTCATCCAGAACCAGGCCGAGGCGGATGCCTTCAATGCCTTGGACCACTCCTTCATCAGCGCGACGAAGTGGACGCCCGGCGATGTGAAATACATCGACCTGAACGGGGACGGCAAGATCAACAAGGGCAGCAATACCCTGGGTGACATGGGAGACTTCACCGTTATCGGCAACACCACTCCCCGCTACAACTACACGATCAACGGATCCGTCTGGTGGAAGGGTATCGGCCTGAACTTCCTGTTCCAGGGCGTGGGCAAGCGCGACTATGACCCTTCGAGCTCCCTCTATTTCTGGGGCTTCGGACCTTATGCCCAGGTGACCGTGCTCAAGGAGCACATGGACTACTGGCGGGAAGACAATCCCAACGCCTATTATCCCAAACCGTACATCCACAACGCCGGCGGCGTGGGCACCTACCAGAGCAAGCAGAAGCAGTGCAGCGACCGTTACCTGCAGAATGCCGCATACCTCCGCCTGAAGACCGTCACCCTGTCCTATGACCTTCCGCAGTCGTTGATCGGCAAAATCGGCCTGAGCAAGGCCCAGTTGTACGTGACGGGAGAAAATCTCCTGACTTTCACCAAACTGTCCACGATCTTCGATCCGGAAGCCATCTTCACCTATAATTCCTATAACGGCGGTAATGCCAACCGTGGCGCTTCAGACGCCGGTAAGAGCTATCCGATGAACAAGACCGTTTCCGTAGGTATCGTCGTCAACTTCTAAACGCTCCATGATCATGAAACTACGCAATATACTGACTGTACTGGCCATCATGACGGCCGCAACGGCCTGCTTCAAGCTGGACAAGGACCCGGAAGGCGTGCTTTCCACGAATAACCCGTTCCGGTCCACCGGTGAAATCCAGAATTACATCAACCAGTTTTACGAGACAGCCGTCCGCACACAGGATTTCGGCATGGGCGGCGGCAACCATATCGCTGGATCGGACACCTATAGCGACAACATGGCCGCTTCGGCACCGGTCGCCCGCATCAACGGCGCCCTTTCCATCGGCAACGCCGTTTCCCTGAGCGCCTATACCCGCATCCGCAATGTCAATTTCCTGCTGAACAACAAGGACAACTGCGACAAGACGGGCAACTACAACCAGCTCATCGGCGAGGCCTACTATTTCCGCGCCTGGTACTATTATCAGCTGCTCAAGGATTATGGCGGGGTCGCCATCGTGAAGGAACCGCTGAATCCGGACCTGGAAGCCATGCAGGTGGGCCAAGACTCACGCACGGCCGTGACCGACTTCATCCTGGAGGACCTGGATGAGGCCATCAGCCTCCTCAATGAACAGAACAGCGCCGCCACGATGCGCGTCCA
The DNA here is from genome assembly GCA_017429205.1 of Bacteroidales bacterium. The sequence goes on along the minus strand of JAFRPH010000024.1, from coordinate 29,737 downwards.
CCGCGATGTCGCCCGCGCGCTGAAAAGCGAGGTCGCCCTGTTCGAAGGCACGTGGGAAAAATACCACAAGGCCAAGAACGACGCCTTCTACGACAAGACCGTCACCGATGACAAGATCCAGTCCTATCTGCGGACCGCGGCCGAAGCCGCCAAAGCCGTCATGGACCGTGGCGTATGGGCCATCCACAACACGGGAAAGACCAACGACGACTACCGGGTCGTGTTCCAGACCACGAATCTGGACAACAACAAGGAAGTGCTCTGGTACAAGCGTTACGACGGAGACCTCGTGGGCAACAACGTGGACCGCTATCTGAACAAGGGCGGCGGTGGCGTCGGTGTCACTTCTTCCCTGGTGAACGACTACCTGTCCATCGACGGAAGACCTTACACCAAGGCCGAGCGGGAAGCCGCGCAGGTCGTTTACGGACAGGAGCTTCTGCCCACGGTGCGTGACCCTCGCCTCGCCCAGACCGTCGCCATGCCCGGCCAGGTCCTGCGTCCGGACATGCAGGAAGGAATGCCGGCACCTCCGCTCTTTGCCGAAGGCCACCATCACAACACGACAGGCTATGCCATCCTCAAGCACGTCCAGATCGACTATACCGGAAATCTGGAAGCGGAATACAAGGGTGCTACGCCGGCCATCCAGGTTCGCTATGCCGATGTCCTGCTGAACTACGCCGAAGCACTGGCCGAGCTGGACGGCGCCGGCAACGAATCCCGGATCATCGCTGCCTTGAAGCCGCTCCGCGACCGCGTGGGCATGCCGGCGATGGATTTCGACCGCGAGTACAACACCGAAGCCGATTATCCGTTCCGGAGCCTGAACAAGTACATCCAGGCAGTCCGTCGTGAGCGCCGCGTGGAACAGGCCCTGGAAGGCCGCCGCTTCTACGATATCGCCCGTTGGGCCGCAGCCGATGTCCTGTTGGTGAACTGGACGCCCGAAGGAGCCCTTTTCACGGGCAGCAACCTCCCGACCCTGCGGGACAATTTCAGCGAACTGGTCTATGACCAGGATTCCGGGAACAACCTGTTCCTCACCGGTGTGGCCGGCGATGCCCGGCGCTACATCATCCCCATCCCTCCGGGCACGATGAGCGGCGGATACCAGTTCAAGGAAAACAGAGACTACCTGCTTCCGTTCCAGCAGCGCCTCCTGACGCTTACGGGGAACAAGTGGCAGCAGAATCCCGGTTGGTAATGGACGCCCCCAGACTCTTTCTGATGTTGACAGGAGCTGCGGCCACGGCGGCCGCAGTCTCCTGTTCCCAAGCAAAGAAAAAGCCCGAAAAGCCGCTGAATGTCGTTTACATCATGTGTGACGACCACGCCTACCAGACCATAAGCGCGTATGACCAGCGGTTCATGCGGACCCCCAACATCGACCGTCTGGCCGAGGAAGGGGCCCGCTTCACAAACAGTTTTGTCGCAAATTCCCTGAGCGGACCCTCCCGGGCCTGCCTGCTGACCGGCAAGCACAGTCATGCCAACGGTTTCACGAACAACGAGCACGGCATCTTCGACGGCAGCCAGCAGACACTGCCGAAGTTGCTGCAGGCGGGCGGATACCAGACGGCGATGGTCGGGAAATGGCACCTGGTGAGCGATCCCACGGGATTCGATTACTGGGACATCCTCACCGGACAGGGAGATTACTACAACCCGGTATTCATCCGGAACGGGGAAAAGGTCGTCCGCCCCGGCTATTCCACGGACATCACGACGGACGTGGCCTTCGAATGGTTGGAGCATCGGGATGCCGACAAACCTTTCTGCCTGTTCCTCCACTACAAGGCCCCGCACCGCAGCTGGATGCCGGACCTGCAGGACCTGGGGAGTTTCGACGAGGTCACCTTCCCGCTTCCGGAAACCTTCTATGACGACTACGCCACCCGCGAAGCCGCCGCCAAGCAGGAAATGAGCATCCTCGCCGACATGAACATCATCTACGACCTGAAGATGGCGGACCGGGAAAACGAGATCCATACTCCGGAACAGCCGTGGCTGGAGGAATACGGCCGCAGCCTGTACCGGCAGGACCTCGCTCCCGGCGAGACCGTGGAAGGCCGGATGGACGCGGAGCAGCAGGCCGTCTGGGATGCGTACTACGACCCGATCATCGCGCAGTTCAAGCGGGACAACCTTTCCGGGAAAGCCCTGTATGAGTGGAAATACCAGCGCTACATGCGGGACTACTGCAGCGTCATCCGATCCGTGGACCGGAATGTGGGCCGGGTCTATGAGTACCTCGAAAAGCATGGCCTGCTGGAGAATACCGTCGTGATCTATACCTCCGACCAGGGGTTCTACATGGGCGAACACGGGTATTTCGACAAGCGGTTCATGTACGAGGAGAGCTTCCGGACACCGTTCCTGATCAGGATGCCGGGCGGGAAGCCCGTGAAGGCGGCCAAGGGCCGCACCCGGGTCCTGGGAGCCGGCTTCGGACACCGCTCCAACGACATCGACGAGTTCATCCAGAACATCGACTACGCTCCCACGATCCTGGAGATGGCCGGCCTGCCTGTCCCGGATGACATCCAGGGCGAGAGTTTCCTGCCTCTCCTGCGGGGAGAAAAGCCGGCGAACGTGATGACCTCCGAAGGGAAGGGATGGCGCCGGTCGCTCTACTACCATTTCTACGAGTATCCGGCCGAGCATTCGGTCCGCCGCCACTATGGCGTCCGGACGGAACGCTACAGTCTGATGCACTTCTACAACGACATCGACGAGTGGGAACTGTTTGACTTGGAACAAGATCCGTTGCAGCTTCACAACATCTACGGGGAACCCGGGACGGAAGCCGTCACGAAGGAACTGCTCGATGAACTGCACCGGCTGCAGAAGCTGTATCAGGATCCGATTGAACAAACCTTATGAAATTCCATCCTCTCATAGCCATCCTGCTTGCAACGGCGGCTTGCGCCCCGGATCCCGTCCTGGGTGATTTCGCCGTCAGCCCCCTGCCGAAAGAGATCACGGTCGAGGAAGGCGCCCCCTTCGTGTTTTCTCCCCGGACGGCCATCCAGGCACCCCGGGAACTGGAAACGACTGCCCGGCTGCTCTCCGAAGCACTGGAAGAAGCCACGGGGATGAAACCGGCCCTGTCGGAAAAGGGACGGATCGTCCTTTCCATCGACCCGACCCTTCCCGAAGAAGGCTACCGGATCCAGTGCCGGAAAAACGGCATCCACATCACCGGAGGCAGCGGGAAAGGGGTCTTCTACGGAACGCAGACCCTGTACAAAGCCCTCCCTGTCCATCCCCAAGGCCGTCCCGCCCTCCCGGCAGCGACGGTCCAGGATACCCCGGCTTTCTCCTACCGCGGGTTCATGGTGGATGTCGGTCGTCACTATTTCGACATCGGCTATCTGGAAGAACTCCTGGATATCATGGCCCTGCACGGGATCAACGTCTTCCACTGGCACCTGACCGAGGACCAGGGATGGCGGATCCCGGTTCCGGCCTATCCGCGCCTGACGGAGGTCGGCTCCTATCGTTCCCGGAGCATCCTGGAGCCGGGTTCGACCCAGTTCGACACCATTCCCGTCCAGGGTCATTACACCCGGGAGGAGATGGAACACCTGGTCCGCTACGCGGCCGACCGGCAGATCACGGTCATCCCGGAAATCGACATGCCCGGCCACATGCTCGCGGCGCTCGCTTCCTATCCCGAACTGGGTTGTACAGGCGGTCCTTATGCCGTCGCGGAGCGTTTCGGCGTGTTTGCCGACGTGCTCTGCCCCGGAAAGGACGCGACTCTGGACTTCGCAAAAGCCGTCCTGGAGGAAGTGATGGACATCTTCCCGTCGCAGTACATCCACCTGGGAGGGGACGAATGTCCGAAAGAACGCTGGGAATCCTGTCCGGACTGCCAGGCCCGGATCCGTGAGCTCGGCTTGAAGGACCTGCCGGGAAAAAGCAAGGAGAACCGTCTTCAGACTTGGTTCATGGAACAGATGCAGGAGGTGCTCCGGGCCCGCGGCCGGGACATGATGGGGTGGGATGAGATCCTGGAAGGGACGCCGGCCCCGGATGTCACGGTCCTGGCATGGACTTCCCCGAAAGCCGCGCTCCGCTCCGCCCGCGAAGGGCACCCGACCGTCACCTGTCCCATCCAGCATCTGTATTTCAGCAATCCCCGGTGGAACCGTCTGACCGGACGGGAAAGCATCGACCGCGTATATAGCCTGGAGGTCGTTCCGGCCGAGCTTTCCGAGACGGAGCGGAAGAATGTCATCGGAGCCGAAGGGTGCATCTGGACCGAATGGGTCGCCGATTCCACCAAGATGGAATGGGAAATGCTGCCCCGCATCGCCGCGCTCGCGGAACTGCAATGGGGTGCCCCGAAGGACCTGGATGCGTTCCTCCCCAGATTGGAGAAAATGACGCAGCTCTACGACCACCGCGGCTGGAATTGGAAAGAGGACATCGCCGAAGCCTGGCATTGACACGAAAGAGAATTGCATGAAAGGTAAATTATGGTACGCCGCCTGCCTTCCCGCTGTCGCATCATCCTGCGTCCAGCCAGGGAGGACGGAAGGTCCCCCGAATGTAGTGATCATCCTGGCCGATGATCTCGGGTATGGAGACCTGGGATGCTATGGCGCCCGGAATGTGGAGACGCCCCATGTGGACCGGCTGGCCATGCAAGGCGTCCGCCTGACCCAGGCGTACGCGACCTCCTCGGTATCCACCCCCTCCCGCTACTCCCTGCTTACCGGGGAGTACGCCTGGCGCCGGAAAGATACCGACATCGCCGTGGGCGACGCCGGCATGATCATCCGCCCCGGACAATATACCCTGGCCGATGTCTTCGCAAACGAAGGCTATGCCACCGGCGCGTTCGGGAAATGGCATCTGGGCCTGGGAGAGAAGGGAGGCGAGCAGGATTGGAACGCCCCGCTACCGACCGGCCTTGCCGACATCGGGTTCCAGGAATCCTATATCATGGCGGCCACGGGCGACCGGGTTCCCTGTGTGTTCATTGAAAACGGCCGGGTCGCCGGGTACGATCCGTCGGCCCCCATCGAGGTCAGTTACCGGCAGCCCTTCGAGGGAGAACCGCTCGCCAAGGACCACCCGGAACTGCTCTTCAACCTCCCGTCCACGCCCGGAGTCGGGCACAACCAGGCCATTGTCAACGGGATTGGACGGATCGGATACATGAAAGGTGGCGGCAAGGCCCTCTGGAAAGACGAGAACATCGCCGATTCCATCACCGTCCATGCGCTCGATTTCATGGAAAGGAACAAGGACAAGCCCTTTTTCGTCTATCTCGCAACCAACGACATCCACGTCCCCCGCTTCCCGCATGAACGGTTCCGGGGACGGTCCGGAATGGGGCTGCGCGGCGACGCCATCGTGGAATTCGACTGGACGGTAGGCGCCGTCATGGAACAGCTGGATCGGCTCGGACTCACGGAAAACACGATCCTGATCGTCACCAGCGACAACGGTCCCGTCCTGGAGGACGGATACCAGGACCAGGCCCGGGAACTGCTGAACGGGCACAGCCCTTCCGGTCCCCTGCGGGGGAACAAGTACGGCGTCTACGAAGCCGGCGCCCGGGTGCCGGCCATCGTCCGCTGGCCCGGCCATATCGCCGCCGGAACCCGGTCGGAGGCGCTGGTCTCCCAAGTCGACCTGTTCGCTTCGCTGGCCCGCCTGCTGGGCGCGGCCGTTCCGCGCGGGGCGGCCCCGGACAGCCGGGACGGCCTGGACGCATGGCTGGGGCAGGATCCCGTGGGTCGGCCCTACGTCGTGGAGCAGGCCAACAACCGCACGCTCTCGGTCCGGACGCCCCGGTGGAAGTATGTCGAGCCCTCGGACGGGCCGGAAGAATATCGGTGGGCCCCCGGCTCCGAGCTGGGATACAAACCTTTCCCGCAACTCTTCGACCTTTCCACCGACCCGCGCGAGCAGCAGAATGTCTCCGAAGGCCAGCCCGGCACGGTCCGGGAACTGGAAGCCATCCTGGCGGCGGAAAGGGCGGCTAGCGCCCCGGGGCGAGACGAGACAAGATGATGATGGACAGAAAGACGATTCCCGGAAAACTGATCCTGACCGGCGCCGCGGCGCTGGCCGCGAGCTCCTGCAACCATCCTGCCCAGGCCCCTGCTCAGCACCCGAACGTGGTGTTCATCCTCGCGGACGACCTGGGCTGGGGGGACTTGAGCTGTTATGGACAGCGGCGGTTCGAGACGCCGAACATCGACCGGATCGCCACGGAGGGGATGCGGTTCACCCAGTGCTACAGCGGCACGACGGTGAGCGCGCCTTCGCGGTCCTGCCTGATTACCGGCACGCACAGCGGGCATACGGCCATCCGCGGCAACCGGGAGCTCCAGCCCGAAGGGCAGTTCCCGCTGCCGGAAGGCGCGGAGACGCTGTTCCACGATTTCAAGGCCGCCGGCTATGCGACGGGCGCCTTCGGCAAATGGGGCCTCGGCTTCGTAGGCACGTCCGGAGACCCGCAGGCGCAGGGCGTGGACACTTTCTACGGCTTCAACTGCCAGCTGCTGGCGCACAGCTACTACCCAGACCACCTGTGGGACAACGACGTCCGAATCGACCTGTCGGAAGCGAACCGGTGCGACGACTCCTACGGGACCGGTGCCTACGCCCCGGACCTCATCCACGAGCGGGCGCTGGCCTTCCTGGACCGCGCAGCGGAGGACGGGAAGCCTTTCTTCCTGTGGTATCCCACGACCATCCCGCACGCGGAACTGATCGTCCCGCAGGACAGCATCATCCAACGGTTGCGGGGCCGGTATCCCGAAACGCCCTACAACGGCGCCCGGCCGGACAGCCCGTACTTCATGAAAGGCGATTACGTCTCCCAGGACGAGCCCCACGCCACCTTCGCCGCGATGGTCACCCGGCTGGACGTCTATGTCGGCCAGCTGGTGGACAAGCTCAAGGAGCTGGGCCTGTATGAGAACACGATCCTGATCTTCAGCAGCGACAACGGCCCGCACCGGGAAGGTGGCGCCGACCCGGATTTCTTCGACAGCAACGGCCCCTGGCGGGGCTACAAGCGCGATGTCTACGAGGGTGGTATCCGCGTGCCGATGATCGTGGCCTGGCCCGGGCACATCCGGCCGGGCACGGAGACGGATTTCCCGTGCTCCTTCTGGGACTTGATGCCCACGTTCCGGGAATTGACCGGGGCGGCTTCGGCGGAAGGGATGGACGGCGTGAGCCTCCTTCCCCTGCTGACCGGAAAGAAAGGACAGCGGGAGCACGACTATCTGTACTTCGAATTCCAGGAACTCGGTGGGCGTCAGGCCGTCCGGGAAGGCCCTTGGAAGCTGGTCCACCTGGACATCCGAGGCGCGCATTCGCGGTATGAACTCTACAACCTGGACGAGGATCCCGGTGAAGAGAACGACCAGGCGGCCACGAAGCCCGACATCGTGGATCATCTCCAAGATTTGATGCGGGAAGCGCACGTTCCCAACCCGGATTTTCCGGTCCTTCCCGGGGAATAGGAGTCCCATTTCACGCAAAATTCCGGCATTTTTGCGTGAAAAGATTTTCAAAAGCAGGCCCTCCAGCAAGCTGGGAGGCCTGTTTTCAACTTTATCCGTTTCCCTTTTTGCGAACACGGCTCGTATTCCGGTACTTTGTATCCGTGGAGCCGGGCTGCAAATCCGGAACGATAATGATGAAGAGAACGATCCTTTTCGGGTGCCTGGCCGGCGCCCTTGCGGTCACCGCCTGCGAGCGGTTGGACCGGTGGGGAAACCCTCCCGCCGACGAAGCGGGGGAACCCCTTGTATTCACCCTGGACGAGGTGGCGCGCCTCCTCGCCTCCGTCCCCGTCGGACAGGCCCAAGTGGCCGAGGTCCGGGACGCCGTCGCCTCCTCGTCCGGCAACGGGTATGACGAGGAGTATCCGATGCGGCAGGTTTTCGAAACCCCGGGAGCGGGGGTCGGCGCCGAGCCGGCCACCCGGGTGGAAGCCTACCCGGAGCCGCTCCGGGATCTGCTCGCCGCCGAAATCCGCAAACAGTACGGCACCCGCGCCATGGACGCCGAGGCCTTCCTGGACGCCCTGTCCGCCTCGGACGTACAGATCTATTGGCCCTTCTCGGAGGACTTCGAGGGGGACGAGACGCCTGTCATCACCTTCGACCCCGGCAGCCGGGACACGGAAAACATCGGCTGGGTCCGGCGGGAGGACGGCACCCTGGAAGAAATCATTGTCAACGAGGAAATGGCCCGGGAGCGGCCCGTGTGGGTGATCAACCGCAACCGGGACGCGGAGTACCAGTCCCTGGAGATGCGGCGGCGGGAGGACCCGGCCTGGGGCCAGGGCGGCGACATTCTCGTCCGGCCGCAGGCCGGGAGCGCCACCGGCACCCGGGCCGACGACCGGCCTTTCCAGACCCTCGTCCTCCGCTCCTTCAAGGCCAACCGCAACTTCGACACGTGGTTCTGCGGGGGATCCGAAATATGGGTGAAGGTGGGCGCCGTCGAGGACTTCTGGGCCACGACGGAGGCGGAGCTCCGCCTCTACTCGCCGTCCATCACGGACTTCCTCATCGTGGTCCGGCGGAAGCAGGTGGGCGATGTGCTGGACTTCAACGCCGTCCTCGTGTCGGAATGGACCGGGATGCTGGACAATTGCGCGTTCATGATGGTCGAGGACGACGGGGGCACGATGACCACCTGGAAATGCTCGGCGATGGTCAAGTACAATTCCCGGAGCTACGGTTTCGAAATCGAAATCCCCCTGCGGGCGCGCGACGACATCATCTGGCGCGGCGCCCTCACGCGGACCTACATCGAGCGAAACAACGGCGTCACCGGCCACTTCGGCGACGTGGAACTGGTGCTGGAACTGATTTGAGGGAGAGGATTGAAATGTTATAACATTATTTGGAAATGTGTAATAACATCTCTACCTTTGTCATAGCAATCCCGTTCACTATGACAACCAAACTCATCAAAATCGGCAACAGCCGCGGCATCGTGATTCCCTCCTCCGTCCTGAAGAAACTGGGATTGAAGGAAAAAGACGACCTGATGATCCAGATTCAGGACAGCCAGCTTGTACTGACAGTCATCAAGGAGGAGTTCTCCGGCCCTTTTACCGGGCCTTTTGCCCCTTTAGCCCGATTCGCGCCAGACGAAGATGACAAGCGGGACGCCCTGGAGATTGCCCAAGAATTGCATGATTCCCGGGTCGACACCCGTGAAATACCCCAATGGTAGCCTATGTACCTGCTTGATACGGATACCGTTATCGCGATGCTCCGAGGAGAGTATGGCGTCCAGGAGAGAGTGCTTGCTGCCGGACTGGACTCTTGTGGGATTTCTGAGATTACCCTCGCAGAGCTCTATACCGGCGCTTTTAAATCCGGCATCGAAAAGGATTATGGCCAGGCGGAGTTTGCCGAGACTTTTTTCCGCATCTATCCCATCGGGGAGGCGCTCAAGACCTATGCGCAGCTTCGGGCCGATTTGGAAAGACGGGGAGAAAGGCTTGACAACATGGACCTCTTTATCGCGTCGACGGCACTCGAGCACCAGCTTGTCCTCGTCACGGGAAACGGCCGGCATTTCGCCCGCATCCCGGATCTGGTCCTGGAAGACTGGATCGCGCGGTGACAGACTGCGCTGCGCGAAGCCGCTCTTCCGGCGGAACGGTCAAGCGGTCGCCCTACCGGACTGTCATCTCGCAGGCCGCGCAGTCGAAGTCCAGGCGGAGGCGTCGGCCCTGGTTGAGCAGGAACAGCGGCTCGGGGCGGGTGCCGGGTTTCTGCTTTGGGCACAGGCCCAGCTCGTGGCGCAGGCAATACTTCGTCCGCATATACTCGGCACCTTCCCGGTGGGTGAGTTCGAAAGCGTCCTCGATGACGGCGCTCCCCCGCTCCCGGTAGATCTCCCGGGCGACGGAATTGGCGATGTTGTCTTTATAGGTCAATGCTTCCGGCGCAGGGACGGGGCGCACGGCGCCGCGGCGGAGCGGCTGCATCCGCACCGGCTGCGCATTCAGGGCCTCGGCCAGGTCGCGACGGATGCCGTTCAGGAAGGAGGCGCTCATAAAGGGGACCGGGCCGGCCACCTCCACGCCGGCCACGGAGAAGGCGTAGATGCCGGACCGTTTGGACAACTGGCCGCACACGGTTTCCAGCATCCGGTCCGCATCCCGGGCCGCCTCAAAAGCTGCCGGAACCTCCACGGACGCTTCCCGGCCGTCTTCCGTCACGGCGGTGACGGCCAGGACGCCGGCCTCCAGCCGCGCCTGCAGCGTCACACCGATTTCCCGGACCGGCCGGTCCGCCTCCAGCTTCCGCTCGAATTCCGCATCGATGTTGCGGTACAGCCGCATGCCCTCCTTCAGGCCGGGAACCTCCTTGCAACGGATGGTGAAGCCCTCGCAGACATCGCCCCGGAAGCCGACGATCCCGCCGTCCCTGCCCACGAAGGCGAAGCCGTCGCCGTTGTGGAGGGCCAGGCCCGGGCGATCCGGCCGGACCGTCACGACGCCCGCCCGCAGGCGGTCCACCGTGCCGATGAACTCCCCCATCGACTTGGGCGCGTCCATCGCGGCCCATTCCCCGCGCTTCCCGTCCAGGAAGAGTTCCGTATAGTCGCGGTTGAACGTCTTCTTCAAATCGGGCTTGAAGCCGCCCCGGAGCGTTCCGAACGAGGCGCGGCGGTATTTGTCGGGATAGCGGCGGACGAGGGCGTCCAGCGCGTCGGAATAGGCCCGGACGACGTTCCGGACATAGGAGGCGCTCTTGAGCCGGCCTTCGATCTTGAACGAATCGGCCCCGGCCTCGGCCAAGTCTTCCAGCCGATGGATGAGGTTGAAATCCTTCAGGGAAAGCAGGGCCTTGTTCTTCACGAGCACCTTGCCGGAAGCGTCTTCCAGGTCGTAGAGCGACCGGCAGGCCTGGACGCAGGCCCCGCGGTTCGCGCTCCGGCCCGCCAGGTGCTCAGACAGGTAGCACTGTCCGCTGTAGCACACGCAGAGGGCGCCGTGGACGAAGCATTCCAGCTCGGCGTCGACCGCCTCCCGGATGGCGCGGATCTGCGCCAGGGACAGCTCCCGTTCCAGGACGAGCCGGCCATAGCCGAGGCTCTCGGTGAAACGCGCCTTCTCCGGCGTGCGGATGGCGCACTGGGTGGAAGCGTGGAGGATCATCCCTTCCGGAGCGAGCCGCGTCACGGCCGCATCCTGCACAATCAGCGCATCCACGCCGGCGTCCTGCAGTTCCTGCAGTAGCCGCCGGGCCTGCGGAATCTCCTCCTCGTACACCAGCGTATTGAAAGTCACGTAGATGCGGGCGCCGAAGCGGTGCGCATAGTCGCACAGCCGCCGGATGTCCGCGACGGGATTCCCCGCCGCCTGCCGCGCGCCGAAGGCTGGGCCGGCGATATACACGGCATCGGCCCCGCAGTCGACGGCCGCGACGCCGATGTCCGCCGTCCGGGCGGGGGCGAGGAGTTCCAAAGGACGGGGATTCCTTCGCTCCGCTCGGAATGACAGGGGAATCTGCACGTTACTTCGTATAGAAGATGAAGCGGTTCTTGTCGTAGAAGTCCTTGACGATGTCCGTCTGGGTGAAACCGGCCTCCTTGAAGACGGCCTCGGTCTCCTTGCCCAGGACTTCGTTGATCTCCGTCAGGCCCTTGCCCTCGGCCGCCAGGAAGCGGTCCGACCAGCGGGCGATGGCCCGGTAGAACTTGAGGGGATCCTCATCCGGCACGAACAGGGCGGAAGCCGGCTCGTAGTCCAGCACGTTCTTCCGCATCTGGCCCCGTTCGGATTCCATCACATACGGCGGATTGGAGAGAATGAGGTCGAACTCGCCGAAATTGAATTCCTGCTCCGTCTCCAGCACGTCAGCGTTCACGAAGGTGGGCGCCTGGGCGCCGGTCGCCTTCATCTCGGAGGAGAAATTCTGGCTCCGGGCCACGTCCAGAGCCCCTTCGGAGTTGTCCACACCCACCACGCGGGCGCCGGGGACGCCCAGAGCGACCGTCCAGGCGATGTTGCCCGATCCGGTGCAGAGGTCCAGGATGCGGACCGGCTCCGCGGAGCGGCCGTACGGGATGCGGCGCTGCTTGATGCGGGCGGCGAGCTTCACCGCCTCGCGCACCAGGAGCTCCGTCTCCGGGCGCGGCACCAGCACGTTCTTGTCCACCTTGAAGATATGGCCGCAGAATTCGGTCTTGCCCACGACGTACTGGATGGGTTCGCCAGCCTGGAGCCGGACCATCGCCTCGGCCAGGGGCTGCACCTTCTTCTTGTCGATCTGATACTGCGGCTCGATGATGTGGGTGTAGTTCTTCGTTCCCAGGATCTCGCTGCAGAGCTGGAGCACGACCGCCTTCGCTTCCGCCGTGGGGTAGAGACTCTCCAGGGAGGCGACGCCGTCTTTCAGGAATTCGGACAGGAGCATAGGCTAGGAGTTTTCGATGATCTGGGTGAGGAAGTCCGTGATGCTGAGCCCGGCCGCGCGCACCATCTTCGGAACCAGCGAGGCGTTGGTCATTCCCGGGATGATGTTGACTTCCAGGAAATAGATGCCGTCCGGGGCGCTCAGGTAGTCCATCCGGACCAGGCCCTTGCAGCCGAGGTGGCGGTAGATGCGGCGGGAGATGTCCTGGATCAGCTGCGCCAGGGCGTCGGGGACCTCCGCCGGGCAGACCTCGCGGCTGAGTCCGTTGTACTTGGCGTCATAGTCGAACCAGCCCGTCTCGGAGATGATCTCGATGATGGGGAGGGCCCGGACGCCCGTGCCGTCGTTGTAGACGGCGCAGGTGAGTTCGTGCTCCGAGGCGATGCCCTTTTCCACGAGGACCGTCTCGCCTTCCTTGAACGCGTACTTGATGGCCGAGGGAAGGTCCTCCGCCCGGGTCACCTTGGTGATGCCGAAGCTGGAGCCGCCGTTCGTGGGCTTGACGAAGAGGGGCAGGCCCAGGGCCGCGACCGTCTTCTCCGAGAAGGCGTCCACGTCCTGGCCCAGGCGGATGAAAGCGTCCGGCGCCAGTTTCACGTAGTCCAGCCCGCGCAGGTAGTTCTTGCAGGCGTACTTGTCGAACGCCACGGTGGTGACGAAGGCGCTGCAGGAGGAGTGCGGGATGCCCAGCATCTCGAAATAGCCCTGCAGGAGGCCGGTCTCGCCCGGCGCGCCGTGCTGCATGATGTATACGAAATCGAACTTGACTTTCTCGCCCAGCACGCGGACGGAGAAGTCGGTCTTGTCCACCTGGGGCTGGGCGCCCTCCGGGAACGGGACCCGCATCGAATTGGCCTTCCGCATCGCCACGAGCTTCCAGTCGCCGAAGCGGGCGAAAATCTCGTAGACGTCGTACTTGAACTCGTCGATCCGGGAGGCGGTGAACTCGCCGCTGCGGCAAGACACCTCCCACTCGGAAGAATCGCTGCCGTAGATGACGGCGATGGATTGATATCGGGACATAGGTTGCAAAACCGTTTTATTCAAAGTAATAGTCTTCCAGCTCGGACTTCGCCGAGTCGGCCCCCTCCTCGCCGTTGCAGAACGAGACGTTCGTCCCGGCCGGGAAGGCATCGTTGGAGGAGATGCCCAGGGTGCCGTCCGCCAGAACCTTCTTCATCCAGATGCCCCAGATCGGGAGGGCCATGTTGGCGCCCTGGCCGAGGGCCGTGGAGGAGAAGTGCACGTAGCGGTCCTCGGCGCCCACCCAGACGCCCGCCGTGATGGTGGGGGTGTAGCCGATGAACCAGCCGTCGGAGTTGTCGTTGGTCGTGCCGGTCTTGCCGGCGATGGCGCCGGACAGGCCGTAGCGGAAGCGCAGGCGGGAGCCCGTGCCGCCGTCCACCACCCCGCGCATCATCTGGATCATCGCATAGGCGGCGTTCTGGGAGATGGCCTCGTGGCGGCGGTCGGAGAACTGGCCGAGCACGTTGCCGTCGCTGTCCTCGATCCGGGTGACGAAGAGCGGATAGGTGTACTCGCCTTCGGACGGGAAGGTGTTGTAGGCGGTGACCATGTCAAAGACGGAGAGGTCCGCCGAGCCGACGCACAGGGAGACGACCGGGTCGATCGGGCCGCCGATGCCCATCTTGCGCATCATCGACACCATCGCCTCCGGACCCAGCTGCTTCATCAGGTAGGCGGCCACGGAGTTGGAGCTCTGGGCGAGGCCCCAGCGGAGGTCCACCATCGTGCCGCTGGTGTGCGGGTCCTGCGGCGTCCAGGTCTTGTCGCCGTTCACCACCAGCACCTGCGGAGAGTTGAGCACCTTGTCGCAGGGCGTCATGCCGGATTCCATCGCGAGGGTGTAAAGGAAGGGCTTGATGGTGGAGCCCACCTGCCGCCTGCCTTGCCGGACGTTGTCATACTTGAAGTACCGGTAGTCGGGGCCGCCCACGTAGGCGCGGACGTGGCCCGTGCGCGGCTCGATGGCCATGAAAGCCGCCCGGAAGAAGGACTTGTAGTAGCGGATGGAGTCGTCCGGGGTCATCAGCGTGTCGACATAGCCCGGCTTCTCCCAGGTGAACAGGCGCATCGGCACTTTCTCCGAGAAGCTCTTCGCGATCTCCGCGTCGGAATAGCCCGAGGCCTTCATCATCCGGTTGCGGTCGCTCCAGCGGCGGGCCTGGTCCATCGCGATGTCCATCACCTTCTTGTCCGTGTCGTTCGAGAACGGCGGGTTCTTGCGGGTGCGGACCTCCTTCCAGAAGGCCTTCTGCAGGTTCTGGCCCAGGTGCTCGACGATCGCCTCCTCGGCGTAGCGCTGCATCTTGTAGTTGATGGTGGTATAGATGCGGAGGCCGTCCTTGTCCAGGTCATACGGCGTGCCGTCGCTCTTGAGGTTCTTGTTCAGCCAGCCGTAGAGGGGGTCGTCGGCCCACTGGAGGGAGTCCACGCGGAAGTCGTCCACGTTCGCGTAGGACCTGCGCCGGGGGCGCTCGGCGGACATTGTCCGGCGGAGCATGTCCCGGAAGTACGGGCCCACGCCGGTGGTGCGGTCCATTCCGCGGCTGTGCAGCTCGATGGGGAGCTGCCGGAGAGAGTCGCACTCCGCCTTCGTCAGGTAGTCCTTGTCCCGCATGCGGCCGAGGATCAGGTTGCGGCGCTCCAGGGCCTTGTCCGGGTTGATGGCGGGGTTGTAGCGCGTGGGCTTGTTCACCATGCCCACCAGGACGGCGCTCTCCTCCACCTTCAGGTCGATGGGGTTCTTGCCGAAGAACTGCAGGGAGGCGGACTGGATGCCGTAGGAATTGGAGCCGAAGAAGACCGCGTTCAGGTACATGTCCACGATCTCCTCCTTCGTGTAGTTGCGTTCCAGCTTGACCGCGGTGATCCACTCGCGGAGCTTGATCCAGATCATGTCGAGCTTGGTGGCGTGCTCCTTGCGGGGGTAGAGGGTCTTCGCCAGCTGCTGGGTGATGGTGGAACCGCCGCCCTGGCTGGAGTCGCGGGAGAGGAGCGTCTTGAACAGGACGCGGAACAGGCTGGGGATGTCGATGCCGGAGTGGCTGTAGAAACGGGCATCCTCCGTGGCGACCGTCGCCTGCACCAGGTGCTGCGGCAGCTCGTCATAAGACACGAAGGTACGGTTCTCGATATGGTAGGTCGTGAGGATCTCGCCTTCCTCGGCGATGACCTGGGTGGCCAGCTTGCTGTCCGGGTTCTCCAGCTCCTCGATGGTCGGAATCTCGGCGAAGGCCCAGACGATCCCGAGCAGGACCAGGACCATCACGATCGGGACGATCAGCAGGATCCAGAACCAGCGGACGATCTTCTTTCGTGTATTGTCTGTCATCTCTACAATCTCAACTAGCTATAAAAATCTTTCCTCGCGTACAAGACCATAGGTCTTGCTGGGAATACTGAATTACAAAAGTAATCAGAAAATTTGGAAAATTGCCCGAATTCTCGCTTACTTTGCAAAATAATAGGTAAAAGCAGAAGATTATGGAGGGAAAAAACTTAGTCATCGTCGAGTCTCCCGGGAAGGTGAAGACCATTCAGAAGTTCTTGGGCGGGGACTATCTCGTCAAAGCAAGCATCGGCCACATCCGGGACCTGCAGGAGAAGAAATTGAGCGTGGATGTGGAACACGGGTTCCAACCCGAATATGTCGTTCCGGCCGATAAGAAGAAGGTCGTTTCCGACCTCAAGAAACTCGCCGCCGCGGCCGAGACCGTCTGGCTCGCGTCCGATGAGGACCGCGAAGGGGAAGCCATCTCCTGGCACCTGTCCGAAACCCTGGGCCTGGACCCGGCCAAGACCCGCCGGATCGTCTTCCACGAAATCACCAAGCCCGCCATCCTGGACGCCATCGAGCATCCCCGCGACATCGACCGGAACCTCGTGGACGCGCAGCAGGCGCGCCGCGTGCTGGACCGGCTCGTGGGCTTCGAGCTCTCCCCCGTCCTGTGGCGGATGATCCAGCCCAAGCTCTCCGCCGGCCGCGTGCAGAGCGTCGCCCTGCGCCTGGTCGTGGACCGGGAGAAGGAGATCATGGACTTCCACAGCACGCCTTATTATAAGGTGGAGGCCGTCTTCCATCCGGAGGGCGCCCCGGCCGCCGTGAAGGTCAAGGCGCTCCTGGACACCCGCTTCGACTCGATGGCCGAAGCGCGGAAGTTCCTCGAGGACTCGGTGGGCGCCTCCTACCGGATCGACACCCTGGAAAAGAAGGAGGGCACCCGCTTCCCGGCCGCGCCGTTCACCACCTCCACCCTCCAGCAGGAGGCCTCCCGGAAGCTCCACTTCCCGGTGGGCACCACGATGCGCGTCGCGCAGGCCCTCTACGAAAGAGGTCTGATCACCTATATGCGTACCGACTCGACGAACCTCTCCACCCTGGCTCTGGGCACGGCGAAGAAGTTCATCGTCGACAATTTCGGCCCGGAGTATTCCCACACCCGCCAGTACCGGACGAAGGCCAAGGGGGCGCAGGAAGCCCACGAAGCCATCCGTCCCACCTACATCGAGAACACCACCATCGACGGCACGGCGCAGGAGAAGAAGCTCTACGAGCTGATCTGGAAGCGCACCGTCGCCTCGCAGATGAGCGAATCCCGGGTGATGAACACTTCCATCCGCATCGCCTCCGACCGCCGGAGCGAGCACTACGCCGTCCAGGCCGCCGAGATGCTGTTCGACGGCTTTATGAAAGTGTACCTGGAAGGACGGGACGACGAGGAGCCCGAAGAGGGCGACCTGGTTCTCCCGGAACTCCACGTCGGCGACCGGATGCAGGAGAAGGGCGTCTCCGCCCAGTGCAAGTACACCGTTCCCCCGCAGCGCTATTCCGAGGCCACCCTCGTCAAGAAGCTGGAAGAGCTGGAGATCGGCCGGCCGTCCACCTACGCCACCATCATCAGCACCCTCACCACCGCCCGCGGTTATGTCACCAAGGGCGACAAGGACGGCGTGAAAATGCCGGTGACCGACCTGAACCTCAAGGACGGCGTCATCACGGAGAAGGCCCGGACCGAGACCGTGGGCGCGGAGCGCGGCAAGCTCCTCCCCCAGGAGATCGGCATCATCGTCTCGGACTACCTCGTGAAGAACTTCGGCGAGATCATGGACTACGACTTCACGGCCAACGTGGAGAAGGATTTCGACGAAATCGCCGACGGAAAGAAGGTGTGGAACGAAACCATCGGCGCGTTCTACAAACCCTTCCACAAGCAGGTGGACGGGGTCCTCGCCGCGCGGGAATACAGCCGCGTGAGCCGGGAGCTGGGCACCGCCCCCGACGGGGACAAGGTGACCGCCGCCTTCGGCAAGTTCGGCGCCTATGTGCAGAAGGGCGAAGGCGAACACCGCCAGTTCGCATCCCTGGGCAAGGGCCAGCTCATCGAGACCATCACCCTGGAAGAGGCTTTGAAACTGTTCGAGCTGCCCCGCACCGTGGGCGAATATGAAGGCGTTCCGGTCGTCGCCACCAAGGGCCGCTACGGCCCCTACCTCAAGTACGGCGAGCGCAACGTCAAGCTGCCCCGCAACGCCGACCCGCTCAAAATCACCCTCGAAGAGTGTGTCCGGCTCATCCGGGAGACGCCCGAGACGCCGGCGGCGAACGCCGTCATCGCCGAATGGGGCCCCATCCAGATCGTCAACGGCCGTTACGGTCCGTATCTGAAATCGGGAGAAAACAATTACAGAATCCCGAAGGGCACCGATGTGACAACCCTGACCGAGGCTGATTGTCAGGCCATTATCGCCGCTTCGGACCCCACGTCCAAGGGCCGCCGGCACTTTAAAAAGTGAAGCGGGCGCCCCTCGGCGGGTCCAGTTGCATATTAAAACGGCATCTTCGGGTGCCGTTTTTTTGTGAATCGTTATTTTTCCCGCCCGAAAATGAACAAGTTTTAAAAAAATTTTTTACTTTTGTGGTGGTTAGTTTTAAAAAGTAATCCCGATACACCATGGCAACCTATCACATCGACCAGATCGACCAGAAAATCCTGTCCTTCCTCGTCAAGAACGCGCGGATGCCTTTCCTGGAGATCGCCCGTGAATGCGGCGTCTCCGGCGCGGCCATCCACCAGCGGGTCAAGCGCCTGGAAGCGAACGGAGTCATCACCGGGTCCCGCCTGCTCGTCAAGCCGCAGGCCCTCGGCCTCAACGTTTGCGCCTTCATCAGCATCTCCCTGTCGGAATCCACCCGCTACCCGGAGGTGATCGCCCACCTGAAGAAGATCCCGGAGATCGTGGAATGCCATTTCGTGACCGGCCGCTTCGCCATCCTCGCGAAGGTGTACTGCCTGGACAACGACCACCTGATGGAAGTTCTCCTGAACACCATCCAGAAGATTCCGTACATCCAGTCCACCGACACGATGATCTCCCTGGACGAGCCCATCGAGCGCCAGGTCTGGGTGAAGGATTTCAAGTCGACGACCTATACCGGCCTCAACAAGAAAGCTGAAGAATAGCCTCGGCGAGGGAGAGATCCTCCGGCGTCGTGAGTTTGATGTTGTTCCGCTCTCCTGCGATGTAGGAGAGCGGAATGCCGTATCTGCGGGCGACGGACGCGTCGTCCGTAAAGGAGAGGTCGAACCCCTGGGTGTAGGCCGCCTTCAGGTCCTCCGAGCGGAACATCTGGGGAGTCTGGGCCCCGTAGATGCGGGTGCGGTCCACCTGTTCGCCGGCATCCCGCAGCGTCCCGTCCCCGTCCTTGTCCAGGGCCACGAGTGTGTCCACGGCCGGGACCACGGGAATCAGGGCGCGGGTCGTGTCCATCCGCCGGAACATCTCCCGGATGAGGGCCGGGCTCAGGAGCGGGCGGACGCCGTCGTGGACCGCGACCACCGCCCCGTCGGGCACGAAGGCGAGGGCACCTTGCACCGAGTGGAAGCGGGTGAAGCCGCCGGGGACCAGCCGCTGGGGGCAGTTGAAGTTCCGGTCGCGGCAATACTGGCGCCACCAGGCCATGTGCGCCTCGGGGAGAACGGTCACGACCTTGATGCCGGGACAGGCTTCCAGGAACCGCTCGATGGCCATCTGAAGCACCGCCCTACCCCCCAGCGGGAGGAACTGTTTGGGCAGGGCCGACCCCATCCGAGTGCCCGATCCGCCGGCCGTCACGACCAGATATTTTTTTCTCTCCATAACGCAAAAATCTTTACGCGAATATAGTTTTTTTTTCGTAATTTTGGACTCAATTCCATTCTGTCAAATTTAAAGATTACTATATGGCATTCCGTTTCTTGAACCAGGAGCTCGCTATGGACCTTGGCACGGCCAACACGGTCATCTTCCAGAACGACCAGATCGTGCTGGACGAGCCCTCCATCGTCGCCATCGACAATACATCCAACAAATGCATCGCCCTCGGCCAGAAGGCCAAACTGATGCACGAGAAGACGAACCCCGGCATCCGCACCGTCCGTCCGCTGCGCGACGGCGTGATCGCGGACTTCAACGCGGCCGAGATGATGATCCGCGGTTTCATCCGCCAGGTCAACGCCCGGCACCGCAGCCTCTTCGCCCCGAACCTGAAGTTGGTCGTGGGCATCCCCTGCGGCTCCACGGAAGTGGAGATCCGCGCCGTCCGCGACTCCTCCGAGCACGCCGGCGGCCGTGACGTCTACCTGATCTTCGAACCGATGGCCGCGGCCCTCGGTATCGGCCTGGACGTGGAGGCGCCGAAGGGCAACATGGTCGTCGACATCGGAGGCGGCACCACCGAAATCGCCGTCATCTCCCTGGGCGGCATCGTCCAGCAGGATTCCATCCGCGTGGCCGGCGACGTCTTCACGGCCGACATCCAGAACTACCTGCGCCAGCAGCACGTCATCCGCGTGGGCGAGACCACGGCGGAGAAAATCAAGATCGCCGTGGGTTCCGTCCTGCCCGAGCTGGACGCCGAGCCCGAACCGTTCCTCGTGCGGGGTCCGAACCTGATGACCGGCCACCCGGTCGAGGCTCTCATCCCCTACCAGGAAATCGCCCACTGCCTGGACAAGTCCATCGCCCGCCTGGAGACCTCCATCCAGCAGGTCCTCGAGCAGACTCCGCCGGAGCTCTACTCCGACATCGTGGAGAACGGCATCTTCCTCAGCGGCGGCGGCGCCCTGCTCCGCGGCCTGGACAAGCGTCTCACCGAAAAGGTCAACATCCCGTTCCACGTGGCCGAGGACCCGCTTCGCGCGGTGGCCCGCGGCACTTGCATCGCCCTCAAGAACACGGACAACTACTCTTTCTTGATGCGGTAATATGCCCAAAGAGCGGAAGTTCCTACCCCGGATCATCAGTGCGGCAACCTTCATCATCCTGGAGGTTGCTGCTTTGCAACTGCTCTACCGCAACGCCGAGCTCCAGCGCCTCTGGGTCGCGCGTGCGGCGCACGGGGTGATGGGAACCGTCTGGGGCAGCACCCAGGCCATTTCCAACTACTTCAGCCTCAAACGCACCAACGAGGACCTCGTCCTCGAGAACCAGCAGCTCCGCGAGGAGCTGGAGGGCCTTCGCGCCGGCGCCCACGCCTTCCGCGTGGACTCGCTCGGCGTGGCCCGGGGCCGCATCCGGGGTTTCGACTACATCCCGGCCGAAGTCATCAAGATCAGCCGCAACAAGCAGCACAACTACATGATCCTGAACAAGGGCTTCGAGGACGGCATCCAGGAGAAGTCGGGCATCATCACCCGCAGCGGCGTCGTGGGCATCGTGGACGCGGTCAGCGCCCACCACAGCTACGCCCTTTCCTTCCAGAACAGCGACATCTCCATCAGCGGCCGCTTCGGCGAAGACGGCGCGACGGGCCTGCTGGTCTGGGACGGGAAGAGCGCCCACGGAGCCATCCTCCAGGAGGTGCCGCTCCAGTACAAGTACGCCGTGGGCGACACCGTCTACACCAGCGGCCATTCCCTGATGTTCCCGCCGGACATCCCGCTCGGCGTGGCCGGGGAGGCCCGCGTGATCAACGGCGCCACCAACGAGATCCGGGTGAACCTGTTCCAGGATTTCACGGCCATCCGCTATGTGACCGTCGTCCATAACACGGCCTTTGACGAAGTGGAGGATTTCGCGCTATGAGAAAGGGCAGTTACTACTTCATCTTCCTGCTGCTGGTCGCGGTGCAGATGCTCATCTGCAACTACCTGAACCTGTCGCCGTACCTGACGCTCTCGCTCCTCCCCGTGCTGATCCTGTGCGTTCCGCTGCGGCTCCCGACGTTCTGGACCCTCCTCCTCGCCTTCGCCACCGGCACCGCGGTGGACTTGCTGTCCGAGGGGCTCCTCGGGCTCAACGCGCTCGCCCTCGTCCCGGTCGCCTTCGTGCGGAAGGAGATCATCCGCCTGATCTTCGGCGACGAGCTCTTCGCCCGGAAGGAGGACTTCTCCGTGCGGAAGAACGGCTTCGGGAAGGTGGCCCTCGCCATCTTCCTCGTGCAGGCCCTCTTCCTGGGCATCTACATCTGGGCCGACGGCGCGGGCACCCGGACCCTCGCCTTCAACGCCATCCGCTTCGGCGTCTCGCTCGCGGCGGGATGGGCCCTCTCGCTCCTGGTCATTGACATCCTGGCCCCCGACAACCGCAAATGAGCATCGATTCCCGCAGCGCCCGGCTCCTCATCGGCCTGGGGGTGGTGGCCACCATCCTCCTGGCGAAGATCTTCTCCATCCAGGTCCTGGACGACCACTACAAGATCGACGCGGACAACAACACGACGGTCCGGGAAATCATCTACCCCACCCGCGGGGTCATCTACGACCGGAACGGCGACATCCTGGTGGGCAACAAGGTGGCCTACGACATCCTGGTGAACCCGCGCGAACTGGAGAAAGTGGAGTTTGACACGGTGGGCCTGGCGGCCGCCCTGGACACCACGGTGGAATTCATCCGCGGGAAGATGCAGGAGTACCGGAAGAACCGCCGGAAGATCGGCTTCCAGAGCGTCACGATGATCAAGCAGATCCCGGCCGAGACCTACAACAAGTTCGCCGAGGTCCAGTACCGCTTCCCCGGCTTCAAGGGCCAGGTGCGCGGTGTCCGCGACTACCCGATCAACGCCGGCGGCAACCTGCTCGGCTACGTGTCCGAGGTGGACCAGAGCTACCTGGACAGCCATCCGGGCGAGTACCGCTCCGGCGACTACGCCGGCAAGACCGGCATCGAGGCGGCCCGCGAGAAGGACCTCCGCGGCGAAAAGGGATACCACATCTTCCTGCGCAACTCCAAGAACCAGATCGAGCAGCCCTACAAGGACGGCGAGTTCGACAAGGAGGCCGTCCCCGGCCACGACATCGTCACCACCATCGACGCGAAACTCCAGCAGTACGGCCAGGAACTGATGAAAAACAAGGTGGGCGCCATCGTCGCCATCGAGCCGGGCACGGGCGAGATCCTGTCCCTGGTGTCGTCCCCGGGCATCGACGTGAGCCAGCTGGCCGACATCGGCAAATACTACCAGGAAATCCTGGCGGACCCGTACCGGCCGATGTACAACCGCGCCGTCCAGGCGTCCTACCCGCCGGGCTCGGTGTTCAAGCTGGTGAACGGACTTGTGGGCCTGGAAGAGGGCGTGCTGCGGCCGGAGATGATGTATCCCTGCAGCCACGGCTACCATTTCGGGGCCGGGCACAAGCTGGGCTGCCACGGCCACAAGTCGCCCCTGAACATGGAGGAGTCCATCATGATGTCCTGCAACGCGTACTACTGCTACGTGCTCAAGAACATCCTGGACAACCGCAAGTTCGAAGGGGACTACGGCGAGGCGATGGACCACTGGCACGACATGGTGACGAGCTTCGGCTTCGGCACCAAGCTGGGCTCCGACTTCCCGAACGAGCTGAGCGGCAGCATCCCCACCTCCAAGACGTACAACCGCGCCTACGGCAAGGGCCGCTGGAACTCCACCACGGTCATTTCCCTGTCCATCGGCCAGGGCGAGATCCTCGCCACGCCGATGCATCTGGCGAACCTGTGCGCGACGGTGGCGAACCGCGGCTACTACTACATCCCCCACATCGTCAAGGCCTCGGAAGGCGTGGAGATCGACCCGAAGTACTATGAGAAACAGTACACGAAGGTGTCCCTGGAGCACTTCCCGAAGGTCATCAAGGGGATGTGGCGGGCGGTCAATTCCGGCGCGGGGATGGGCGGCACCGCCTGGATCGCCCACATAGACGGGCTGGACGTGTGCGGCAAGACCGGCACGGCGCAGAATCCGCGCGGGGCCGACAACTCCGTGTTCATCTGCTTCGCGCCGATGGACGATCCCAAGATCGCCATCGCCGCCTACGTGGAGAACGGCGGCTTCGGCGCCACCTACGCGGCCCCGATGGCGTCGCTGATGGTAGAGAAGTACCTCAAGGGCGAAGTCAAGCGCACGGACCTCGAGAAACGGATGAAGGAAGCGAACCTGATGTCCCGCGTCAAGAAGGATTAGGAAGATGATCGGCGAGAACACCCATAAGCGCGGCCTGCGACAGTCCATCGACTGGAAACTGATCGTAGTGTACATCCTGCTGGTGCTCATCGGCTGGGTGAACATCTACGCGTCCATCCATTCCGAGGACCCGACCTCCATCATCGACTGGAACTTCCGCTGCGGCAAGCAGTTCGTGTGGATGCTCACCTCGTTCGGGCTCGCCGGCTTCATCCTCTTCGTCCTCCCGCCCCGTTTCTGGGAAAGCGCGTCAGTGCCGATGTACCTGGCGGTATGCGCCTTGCTTGTCCTCGTCATATTCGTGTCCAAGGACGTGAAGGGGTCCCATTCGTGGTTCGAGCTGGGGCCCGTCAAGTTCCAACCCGCTGAAATATCGAAGATTACCACCTCGCTCCTGCTGGCGACCGTGATGAGCCGGCAGAACTTCAAGCTGAGCGAGTGGAAGGATTTCCTGCTGGTCGCGGCCATCATCGGCGTTCCGATGCTCATCATCGTGGCGGAAAGCGAAACCGGCTCCGCCCTCGTGTACGCCGGCTTCATCTTCGTGCTGTACCGGGAGGGATTCTCCGGCTGGTGGCTCGCCCTGATCGGCCTCGTCATCCTGCTGTTCATCACCACGCTCACCCTCAGTCCCTATACCTCCATCCTCATCCTGATAGGCATCCTGACGGTGGCCAACGCCTTCCGGGGGCCGCGCAAGGAACTCTGGGCGCGGCTCGGCATCGGCCTCGGGTTCGTCACCCTGATGGCCTTCCTGCCCCAACTCTGGGGCCTGTTGCAGGATGGAATCCAGGCCCATATCGACTGGATGGAGCGGGTCACCTGGGTGCCGAAGGCGGGCGAAAGCGACGCCTACCGGTGGGCCTTCCTGCTCAAGGTCAAGCCGCTGTACATCCTCCTGGCCCTGAGCTTCCTGGTCCTGCCTTTCCTGGGTGTCCGCGCCTTCAACCGGAAGGACGGCTTCCTGGGACTTTCCCTGGCGGCCTTCGTCATCGGCGTCGCCCTCGTCTTTTCCACGGACTACATCTTCGAGAACATCCTCCAGGACCACCAGCGCTCCCGCATCGAGGTGCTCCTCGGAATGAAGGAGGACCTGGCGGGCGTGGGCTACAACGTGAACCAGTCCAAGATCGCCATCGGCTCCGGCGGCCTCACCGGCAAGGGCTTCCTGCAGGGAACCCAGACCGCCTTCGGCTTCGTCCCGGAGCAGACGACGGACTTCATCTTCTGCACCGTGGGCGAAGAATGGGGCTTCTTCGGCTGCTTCGTCGTCATCCTCCTGTATGTCTTCCTGATCGTCCGGCTCATCCTGGACGCCGAGCGCTGCCGGGAGAGCTTCAACCGCATCTACGGCTACTGTGTCGCCTCGTGCATCTTTATGCATCTTTTCATCAACATCGGAATGACCGTGGGCCTGATGCCCGTCATCGGCATTCCGCTGCCGCTCCTGAGCTACGGCGGCTCCTCCCTCTGGGCCTTCACGATCCTGATCTTCATCTTCGTGGCCCTGTACCGGCAGGAGAAGAAGTATTTCTAGGAGGAATCAATCCTTTTTGTATCCGATCGGGAGGTCTCCCTTCATTTGGGAAATCCGGTACCCCCGGGTGCCATCATAGGTTACACTGGGGTCGATGAAAACCCCCTCGGCGATACTGACGGAAGCGGGGACACCAATGTCAGATACGTCGTCACCGCCGCCCGTCGCATCGACGATTCCCCCCAGAATCCGGATGCTCCCCAGAGAGACGATGAACGGGTCTTCCACAGGCTGAATCTTTCCCAGGCCGATGCCCGGCGCTCCGGCTCCCCCGATTGCGGTCACCTTCCCCTTGGTATCGATCCGGATATCCCCGCAATAGGGGCGCGGATTATTCGCAGCCGAAATGCACCCCGTTCCAATGCCGGCGGCTCCGGGCGCACCTTTCGCCCGGATACTGACGGAACCATCGATGATCAAGTCCGCGCCTTCTTCCATCTCGTATCCGCCGAAACTGATGCCTGCGCCACCTTCCTCGCTACCCTCGTTTTCCGCGACCAGCGTCCCGTCACCCAGGATATGAAGCGAAAAGGGAGGCCGGACGGAGATGGCCGGGGAACTGCCGTCCCTGGACACGACCGTGCAGTTTCCATCCACCCACAAGGTGGTGTTCACGCGCAGCAAAACCGGCTCCTGGCCGCCTTCGATATGGATATTGCTGAAAAAGACTTTGCGATCCACACGCGGAGGATAGACAGAATCGTGCACCATAACCGTATGATGGGTAGGCTTTCCGGAATCTGATTGATAGATGACGACCTTCTCGGCCTTACTCATGACGCTCGAATGCGTCAGGTCATACAAAACATAAGTCTCGTCAGCGTAATGCCCTCCAACCGAAGACGCCAGCCAGTCCGGCAGGACCAGCGGGAATCTGGCCAGCCCGCCCAGATCCACCATCGGATGGTCCAAGGACATCCCTTCCGGAATCAGCAGCACGTTCGGACACAGATAACCGCCTTCGAACTCGATTCTGAAAGGTCCGTAGGACTTGTCGCCATCGACCAGATGGAACTCCCGGTTCCAGGTGTCCGGGAAAGGCGTTCCATTTCCCAGGTACAAATTGAGGACGGATGACGCGAGGGACAGGTCCACGTGGGGATTCCCGAAGGTGCAGGTCCCTTGATAGCATCCATAGCGGTCGATGGCTTGCTCCAGCGAGCTGGCCCCTTTCGGTTCCAGAAGCTTCTCCCCCCAATTGGAATAGAACGGATTGATGCGCCTCACCGTCAGCGGCAGGTTTTGGGGAGGAGCGCCCGTTCCCTTATAGTCCAGATAACCGGTGAAAACATAACCGCCGTAATACGTGTAATGCTTGTCATAGGTCAGGGTTCCCTCGACCCCCTCTCCCGAAACGACCATCTGGTCCCCTTCGTCAAAAGGGACATCGACCGGGTATTCGTCCGAAAGGATCTGCTGGACAATCGGGTTGTACTTGACGTAAAGGGTGAATTCGATGGCGCTGCTCTTCCCGGGAGGATCCTGATTCTCCCCGGACGGCGACGGCGCCTTGTGACAGCCCGTCAACAAGGCAAAAAACAAAAATATGAGGGCCGGATATCGCATACCAGGGTGACCTTTCTGCAAAAATAGTTATTTTTGTGGATAAACAACTTACAACATGCGCACCCATTCCGGTCTCTCCGTCCTAGCCGCCGCATTTCTGCTTCTGCTCCCTTCCTGCAAAAAGCCGGAAAAGGAGCCGGAGCCGGAGAAGGTCGTCATTCCGGAAGCCGTCGACCTGGGACTTTCCGTGAAATGGGCATCCTTCAATGTCGGGGCCACCAAACCCGGCGAAGTCGGATACTTTGTCGCGTGGGGGGAGACGGCCCCGAAAGACGTTTATTACAAATGGGAATCCTATGCCTGGTGCAACAACGACCCCGCCAGGCTGACCAAGTACAACTATAACCCCAAATACGGGAGCGACCCCGACTACCGGTTCATCCTGAAGCCGGAGGATGACATCGCCCACGTCCTGTATGGCGGCAACTGGCATGTCCCGACCCCCGAAGAGATCAAGGAACTGATCGACGCTACGTTCCTGACCCAGTCCGTCGAAAGGGTCGGTTCCTACGACTGCCTGAAAATAACGAGCACGAAGACCGGGAACAGCATCCTGATTCCCGCCGGGGGCCTTTGTGACGAATCCCGGTATCCCAGATACCAGAACTCGGCCGGGTATTTCTGGTCCGCAGAGATCGAATATACCGCCAATCACCTGATGCTCGACGCCTACAACCCGTCCAACGGAGTTTTCTTCCACGTCTCGCCGATTGCCAGGACCTCCGGTATCGAAAGTTTATCCTTGAAGACTTTCCCCCGGTCGTTCGGGATGAATATCCGGGCCGTCAGCGGTCCGCAAAAATGAAGTTTATGAAGAGATTGATCCTCCTCTTTGCCTTGTTGCTCCCTTTCCTGGCCTGTCAAGGGCAGCCCGGAAAGCGTGTCGATTATGTGACGACGCCCGAGGACCGGGCGCTGGCGGAGCAGGTGCTTGCGGACCTGCGGGCGCACCCCGGCGAAGAGCCGGGCGCGCAGATGGTCCGGGCCGCGAAGGACCTGCTCGGACAGCCGTACGTGGCGGGAACGCTGGAGGAATTGCCGGAGGAAAAGCTGTGCATCTACCTCACACGGACGGACTGCATCCTGTTCGTGGAGACGTGCCTGGGACTCGTCCGCGCGGCGCGGCAGGAGGGGGATTTCGAGGCGCTCGCCTCGGAGCTCCTGCAGAGCCGCTACCGCGACGGCGTCTGCTCCCGGTATGAGGACCGGCTGCACTACACGACCGAATGGGCCCGGCAAGGAGAGAAGCGCGGGACGGTGGAGAACATCTCCGGCTCGCTCGGGGGCGTCGCCCTGGACCATCCAGTGCGTTATATGTCCACCCATCCGGACGCCTATGCGCGGATGACGGATGTCGCCGCCATCGCGTCCATCGAGGACCGGATCAATGCGGGGACATCGACCTACATTCCCAAATCGGCCCTGAAAAAGGCCCTCGGAGGTATCCGGAGCGGCGATATCATCTTCTTCAACACCCGGGTCGACGGGCTGGACATCTCCCACTGCGGCATCGCGCTGGCGGAGCCCGGCAAGCCGGTGACGTTCATCCATGCGTCGACGGTGCCTATGAAGGTGGTCGTGGAGCAAAAGTCGCTGGAGGAGTATGTGACGGGAAAGAAAGCGACAACGGGCATCGAGGTATACCGCGTCCGTTGATAATGTGCAATAAATTTCGTAAATTTGCGGCGCTCACAGAAAGCAGAACAACTTAATTCCATAAAAATTATGCAGATCATTGAAGTTTTCGGTCGCGAGATTCTCGATTCCCGTGGCAATCCTACCATCGAAGTTGAAGTTACCCTGGATTCCGGCGTTGTCGGCGTTGCCGCCGTTCCGTCCGGCGCTTCCACCGGTGAGAACGAGGCCCTCGAGCTCCGTGACGGCGGTTCCCGTTATTGCGGCAAGGGTGTTCTCCAGGCTGTGAAGAACGTCAACGAGGTTATCGCCCCGGCGATCGTGGGCATGATGGCCACCGACCAGCGCGCCATCGACAAGACCATGATCGATCTCGACGGCACCCCGACCAAGTCCAAGCTCGGCGCGAACGCCATCCTCGGTGTTTCCCTCGCTGTCGCGAAGGCCGCCGCCCTCGAACTCGGTCTTCCGCTCTACCGCTACATCGGCGGCACCAACGCGTATGTCCTCCCAGTCCCGATGATGAACATCATCAACGGTGGCGCCCACTCCGACGCCCCCATCGCTTTCCAGGAGTTCATGATCCGTCCGGTCGGCGCTCCCAACGAGGCTGAGGCTGTCCGCATGGGCGCTGAGGTGTTCCACGCTCTCCAGAAGGTCCTGAAGGCCCGTGGCCTCAGCACCGCCGTGGGTGACGAAGGTGGTTTCGCTCCGAAGCTCAAGGGCATCGACGATGCGCTCGACTGCATCATCGAGGCCATCAAGAAGGCCGGCTTCGAGCCCGGCAAGGACGTGAAGATCGCCATGGACTGCGCTGCTTCCGAGTTCTGCTTCAAGGGCGAGGACGGCAAATTCTACTATGACTACAAGCAGCTCAAGGACGGCAAGAAGAAGGATCCGCGCGGCCGCAAGCTCACCACCGACCAGCAGATCAACTACCTCAAGCAGCTGATCACCAAGTACCCGATCGACTCCATCGAGGACGGCCTCTCCGAGGAAGACTGGGAAGGCTGGGTGAAGCTCACCAAGGCCATCGGCGACCGCTGCCAGCTCGTGGGTGACGACCTCTTCGTGACCAACGTGAAGTACCTCCAGAAGGGTATCGAAATGGGCGCCGGCAACTCCATC
>JAFRPH010000069.1 GCA_017429205.1 Bacteroidales bacterium | reverse complement strand
GATCGCCTGACGGGCGGCCTCGATCTGATGGGCGGTCAGCCAGCAGTTCTCCAGGTTCTTGAGTCCGAAGGAACCGAATGCGAGCTGGTTTCCGCGACCGGAATTGCCCTTCATGCGGTTTTTCTGTTCCCTTCTGAATTTAGTTCTTTTAGGCTGTAACATTGCTGTAATGTTTTAAAATTATCCTGTTCTCGTCCCTAACTCGTTGATAC
The DNA here is from genome assembly GCA_017429205.1 of Bacteroidales bacterium. Next base: position 4,429 of record JAFRPH010000069.1, on the reverse strand, counting down.
TCAGCTGGTTGGGTGCATGTCGTCCCGATTTAGGGATTGCAAAGTTAGTCATTTTTTTTGAATCTGCAAGTTATTTTAGAATATTTTTCAAACTTTTCTACCGCGGTTTTTGATACTTAACTATCTGATTTTATCGGCAGTTACGTGTTTTGTTGAAAAATTTCTACTCGCATTTTCGACCGAAGCTTTTTCGGGGGTGGTCCGGAGAGGCGCGGGACATTTGGCGAAATTTTTGCAAAGCAGTATCTTTGCGCCTTGAAATGAAGCGTCTGCTGGTCATATCGCTCCTCCTTGCGACGGTCTTCCCCGCCGCGGGGCAGCACGTGCAGGCGGCGATGCGGAAGGCGAAGGAGCGCGAGGAGGCGATGGCGCGCCGGATCCTGATGGACGACGGCGGCACCGGCCTGAGCGGCTACCTCTCGTACCGCGTGATGGACGGGGACACGATGTACTTCGACACCATCGACCCGGTGTGGATCTTCTCCCGCAAGCAGCAGAAGGACTGGAAGAAATACTACAAGCTCGTCTACAATTTCGCCCGCGTGTATCCCTACGCACAGGCGTCGGGCCGGCTCCAGGAGATCGTGGACAGCACCATCACCGCCAACAACTACGGCCGGATGAAGAAGGACCGCTACATGAACGAGGTCCAGGGCATGCTGTTCAAAGACTTCGAGGGCGCGCTGCGGAAGATGACCATCTCCCAGGGCGCCGTCCTGCTGAAACTCATCGACCGGGAGACGGGGCAGTCGTCCTACTCCATCATCCACGACTACAAGAACGGCATCGCCGCCGGCTTCTGGCAGGGTGTCGCCAAGCTCTTCGACAACGACCTCAAATCCGAATACGACCCCGAAGGCGCCGACCGCGACCTCGAAGGCCTCGTCCAGGCCTGGCAGAACGGCACCTTCAAGTCCCTCTACTGGTCCATCTTCTGGGAGGACCCGCCGGAAGTGAAGGTCCCCGACTTCTACAAGACCGGCCCGTCCCAGCCAACCACCTGACGGTCGATGGTGCCCGCGGCGGCGTCGAAGACCAGCCAGTCCGACTGCGTGATCCAGTCATTGAGCAGCAGGAGGCGGGAATGGCCGACGGGAATGTCCACGGGACAGTGGTAGTGGCCGAAAAGAAAAATGTCCACCGGAGGCTCGCCGGAAGCTGCGCGCTCGTCGTTGAAGGACGCGCAGAACTTGTACAGCGGCTCCCCCGCCCCTTTGAACACATAGCGGTCGCGCTTGCCCAGGCGGGAGCGCCGCGACCAGCCGTTGCCCAAGCTGAAGGCGAACCAAGGGTGCAGGGTGCTGAAGCACGCCTGCAGGAAGCGGTTGTGGAAGATGCCCCGGAGGATCCGGTAGCCGCGGTCCACGGGGCCGAGGCCGTCGCCGTGCCCGAGGCAGAAGGTCTTGCCGCCGATTTCCGTCACATACGGCTGCTGAAGGATCTTCATTCCCAGCTCCTCAAAGTAGCCATAGGCCCATACATCGTGGTTCCCCGGGAAAAAGTACACCTTCACGCCGGCGTCCATCAGGTCCGTGAGCGCGCCGAACACGCGCACATAGCCTTTCGGGACCACGTCCCGGTACTCGAACCAGAAATCCCAGATGTCACCCAGCAGGTACAGCGCCTCCGTCTCCGCCGCCGGAATGCTCCGGAGGAAGGAGACGAACCGCGCCTCGCGGCCCGCCGGGTCCGCCACCCGGAGGCCCAGGTGGACGTCGGAGGCGAAGTATGTGAGATTTCTAGGCAAGGACGAAAATCAGGACCGCGACGAGGAGGCAGTAGGCGGCGAACCAGGAGAGTTTCGCCTTGCGGACGATGGCGATCATCACCTTGCAGGCGAAAAGGCCCGCGAAGAAAGCCGCGACGAAACCGAGCACGAGGGCGAGGGCGCCCACGCCGTCCCCGAAGACTTCCTTGCCCATCGCGACCTTCAGCAGGTCCAGCGACTGCTCGCCGATGATGGGGATGAGGACCATCAGGAAGGAGAACTGCGCCATCACGTCGCGCTTCACGCCCGAAAGGAGGCCGGTAGCGATGGTGCTGCCGCTCCGGGACACGCCCGGGACGACGGCGAAGGCCTGGGCCACGCCCACCAGGGCGGCCTGGCCGTAGGAGATGCCGTTCCGGGTGTCCTTCGCCTTGGGGGCGCGGATCCGCTTGCCGATCTGGTCGGACAGGAGCAGGAGGGCGGCCGTGATGCACAGGCCCACGGCGACCTGCTTCAGCGAGCCGCTGAACAGGGCGTCGACCTGGTCCTTGAAGAAGAAGCCGACGATCATCACGGGGATGAGCGAGACGAGAATCTTGCAGACATAGTCCGTCTCGTCATTGTACTTGAACTTGAAAAAGCCCTTCAGGAGCTGCCAGATGGCGCCCCAGAACACCACGAGGGTCGCGAGGACCGTGGCGAAATGGACAGTCACCGTGAAATCGAGGAAGCCTTCCGCGTCCACGCCGAGCAGATCCTTGAAGATCATCAGGTGTCCCGAGCTGGACACCGGGAGGAATTCCGTCAGGCCCTGGACGATGCCCAGGAGAATCGCTTGCCACCACTCCATCGCCTATTCCTCCTTCTTGTCCTTGGGGCGGCGCATGATGGAAACCACCACCACGACGATCCCCGCGACGATGACGATCGGAGCGGCCACCAGCCGCCGGAAGTCGAACATCGCATAGTTGAACACCTGCGGGTCGTCGGACCCGCCGCCGGCGAGGAGGATGAACCCCGCCGCCATCACGAGCAGGCCGCCGATCATCAGCTTGAGCCCGCGGGCCGTCATGGCCATCTTGCTTTCGTTCGCGCCGGCGTTCTTGCCAGCGCTTTTGCTATCGTTTTTTCCCATAATTCAATTTGTCATTTCGAGCGCAGCCGAGAAATCTACACGGCATACAGCTGGTCCCGGTCGAACCGGACCAGCCGGCCGACCACGATCCAGGTGCTCACCACGCAGATGAGGACGCCGCTCACGATAACGATGCCCATCGTCGCGAGGAGCGTGTCCAGGCGGAAGATCTCGAACAGCTGCACGAACTCCTTCCGCAGGATGAATAGGCCGCCCACCAGCAGCAGGATGGCCACCAGGGCCGCGAAGAGGCCCTGGAGGGCCGACTGGCCGATGAACGGGGCGCGAATGAATCCGCGCGTGGCCCCCACCAGCTGCATCGTGTGGATGGTGAAGCGCCGCGAGAACACGTTCAGCCGCACCATATTGCCGATGAGCACGAAGGAGATGAACAGGAGCAGGAGGATGAGCACGCCCAGCACGAGGCCGATCTTCTGGAGGTTCGCGTTCAGGGCCTCCACGAGGGAGGTCTGGTACACGACTTCGTCCACGAGCGGCGAGGCCGACAGGGCCGTCTTGACCACTTCCAGGCTGTCCGGGGACACGTAGGCCGCCTCGAGGTTCACGTCGATGGAGACGGGGACCGGCGCCGTGGAGAAGACGTCCAGGAAGTCGCGGCCCAGCATCTGGGCCATCTCCTCGACGCCCTGTTCCCGGGAGATGAAGGTCGTGGCCTTCACGCCCGGCATCCCGGACAGGGAGGACTGGTAGGCGAGCGCCTGCTCCTCGGTCACGTCCTGCTTCATCAGGACGGAGACCTGGAGGTTCTCCTTGAAATAGTCGGAGACGCTCCGCGCGTTGAGCAGCAGGATCGACGCGACGCCCACCAGCAGCAGCACCAGGCTGATGCTGATCACCGTGGACACCCAGGCCCCGAAGAGCCTGCGCCGGACGAGTCTGTTGCTGAGATTCTGCATAGCACCCCTAATTTCGTCCAAAGTTAGCAATTCGGGACAAATCTCAAAAAAATTTCTTAACTTTGTATGTTAAAATATAATGTTATGGCTGATTCCGTCAAGAAAGTCCTGTTCGTCAATTCCGAGATGGTTCCCTACCTCCCGGAGAGCCCTGTCGGCAACCTCTGCCGGCAGCTCCCGCAGGGCATCCAGGAACGCAAGAAGGAGATTCGCGCCTTCATGCCCAAGTACGGCTGTATCAACGAGCGCAAGAACCAGTTGCACGAGGTCATCCGCCTGTCGGGCATGAACATCATCATCAGTGACGTGGACCGTCCCCTGGTCATCAAGGTGGCGTCCATCTCGTCCGCCCGCATCCAGGTCTATTTCATCGACAACGAGGACTACTTCCGCCGGAAGGAGATTTTCCGCGACAGCGAGGGCCGCTTCTTCGCCGACAACGGCGAGCGCGCCATCTTCTATGCCCGCGGCGTCCTGGAAACCGTGAAGAAGCTCCGCTGGGCCCCGGACATCATCCACTGCCACGGCTGGATCTCCCACGTCCTTCCCCTGTACCTGAAGAAAGCCTACAAGGACGACCCCGTCTTCTCCGGCGCCAAGGTCGTGCTGTCCCTGTATGACGACACCCCCGCGGAGAAGTTCGCTCCCGGGCTGGCGGAAACCATCCTG
>JAFRPH010000023.1 GCA_017429205.1 Bacteroidales bacterium | reverse complement strand
TAGCCCAGGCATACTATGCCAAGGAGCAAGGCGTCACGAACCTGACCACCGAGACCGGCGCCGGCCAGTGGGGCGGCGCGCTCTCCTACGCGACCAAGAAGTTCGGCATCGACTGCGCCGTCTATATGGTCAAGGTGAGCTATGAGCAGAAGCCCTTCCGCCGCTCGATCATGCAGACCTTCGGCGCGGCCGTCACCCCGTCCCCGTCCATGTCCACCCGCGCCGGCAAGGACATCCTGACCGTCAATCCGAACGACCGCGGCTCCCTGGGCTGCGCCATCTCCGAGGCCATCGAGCTGGCGATGAGCACCCCGAACTGCAAGTACGCCCTGGGTTCCGTGCTGAACCATGTGTGCCTGCACCAGACCATCATCGGCCAGGAGGCCGAGAAGCAGATGGCGATGACCGGCGAGTATCCCGACATCGTGATCGCCTGCTTCGGCGGCGGCTCCAACTTCTGCGGCCTGGCCCTCCCGTTCATGCGCCACAACATCCTGGAGGGCAAGAAGACCCGCTTCATCGCCGCGGAGCCCTATTCCTGCCCGAAGCTCACCAAGGGCAAGTTCGAGTATGACTTCGGCGACGTGGCCGGCATGACCCCGCTCCTGCCGATGTTCACCCTCGGCCACACCTTCAAGCCCGCGTCCATCCACGCCGGCGGCCTGCGCTACCATGGCGCCGGCGTCATCCTCTCCCAGCTGATGAAGGACGGCTACATGGAGGCGGTCGACATCGAGCAGCTCGACTCCTTCCGCGCCGGCGTCCTGTTCGCCCGCACCGAGGGCATCATCCCCGCTCCGGAGTCCTGCCACGCCATCGCCGCCACCATCCAGGAGGCCCTCAAGTGCAAGGAGACCGGCGAGCAGAAGACCATCCTCTTCAACCTCTCCGGCCACGGCTTCGTGGACATGGCCGCCTACGACCAGTACTTCTCCGGCGAGATGCAGAACTACCACGTCTCCGAGGAAGACCTCGCGAAGTTCATCGGCAGCGCCGATGCGCTGAACAAGTAAGACGGCCGTTGAATAGAAACGATTGATTTACAAAGTTTTACCAAAAGTGCTTTAGGCAAGTTGGCCTAAAGCACTTTTCTTTATTGGCTGAACAGCAGGTACTTCCATTAAACAGGCACCCGCCCTTTAGATCGCCCGGGTCTTGTCGCGGAGCCAGGCGGCGATGTCCGAAGGGAGGCGGGGCGAGAGGGTGCGGTAGACGCGCTCGTTGTAGGCGTTGAGCCAGGCGATTTCGTCCGGAGTCAGGAGGTCACGGACCAGGACCGAGGTATCGTAGTGGCAGAGGGTCAGGGTCTCAAAGGAGTACCAGGTGCCGAAGTCGTTGGTTCCGTCCTCACGCACGAGGACCACATTCTCGTGCCGGACGCCGTGCATACCTTCGCGGTAGAGGCCCGGTTCGATGGTGTTGATGATGCCCGGGACATAGGGGTAGGCGTTGAAGTTCTGGCGGAATTCCTGCGGGCCCTCGTGGACATTGAGGAAGAAGCCGATGCCGTGGCCAGTGCCGTGGCCGAAGTTGCGCTTGGTCTGCCAGAGGGGGTTGCGGGCCAGGATGTCCAGGTGGCAGCCGCAGGTGCCCACCGGGAACACGGCCATCGACAGGTCGATGTGCCCTTTCATCACGAGCGTATAGTCCTCCTTCTCCAGAGCCGTGCAAGGGCCGAGGGGAACGGTGCGCGTGATGTCCGTCGTGCCGAAGAGATACTGGCCTCCGGAGTCCACGAGGTAAAGTCCGCGCGGCTCCAGGACCGGCGCGCCGGTGCGCGGCGTCACGTAGTGCGGCAGCGCGGCGCCGGGCCCGTAGGCCGATATGGTCTCGAAGCTGTCGCCCCGGTAGCCCGGAATCTGCGCCCGGAAGGACTGCAGCTTGCAGGCGGCCTCCCATTCGTCGACCTGTCCCACCTGGCCTTCCAGCCAATAGAGGAACTGCTCCATCGCAAGGCCGTCCTCCAGGTGCGCCTCCCGCATCCCATCGATCTCCACGCGGTTCTTCACCGATTTGCGGAGCGGCACGGGCGACAGGCCTTCCACCACGTCGTAGCCGTTTTCGTCCAGGCATTCGCGCAAATGGATGTTCAAGGTGGACGGGTCCACATAGATCCGGTCCACGTCCTGGTCCACGAAGGTGGCCAGCGCGACGGCGGCCTCCCCGTAGTCGCAGAGGGTGACTTCGTCGGCCGCGAGCTCGTCGAAGCTCGCCAGCGTCTCCTCGTCCGCCTCCGCGAAGGCATCCTTCCGGACGAACCAATACACCTGCTCCATCGTGACGAGCAGGTAGGAGATCACGACCGGATTGTAGTCCACGTCGGACCCGCGGACGTTCAACAGCCAGGCGATCTCGTCCAGGGCGGTCAGGAAGATGGCGTCCACCTCCTGCCGCATCATCCATTTGCGGAGCCAGTGGATCTTCGCCTCGCGGGACTCCCCCGTCAGGTCGTCGCCCAGGGTGATGATCGGGGTCGACGGAATCGCGGGGCGGTCTGTCCACAGCGACGAGAGGAGGTCGGGGGCCGAGACGACGCGAACGGCGCCGCCGAACGCGGCCTTCAGGCCCGCGACGGCCGCCACCGTCTGGCACAGTCCGTCCACCGCCACGACCGGCTCCTCGAAGCCGCGGGAGGCGAGCCACTGCGGGATGGGCACCTGCTCGGGCACACGCATCTTGTGCAGTTCGATCCCCGTCCCGGCGAGCTGCTTCACCGCCTGGATGAAATACCGCGTGTCGGTCCACAGGCCGGCGTGGTCCAGGGTGATGCACAAGTCCCCCGCCTCGCCCGTGAAGCCGGACACCCACTCGACCTGCTTCCAGCGACGGGCCGGATACTCGCTCGCGTGCGGATCGCTGCCCGTCAGGACGACGGCGTCCCAGCCGTTCTCGCGCATCAGGTCGCGAAGGGCCTCCACGCGCTGTGCAAAGACGTTTTCCATGGTATGATTCTTGACTGTTTTCACAAATATAGATATATTTGCAGATATTTAAAACGAAAAGCATCATGACTGAAGATCCCCTCGAGAGAATCGAACGCGAAGAGCGTGAGAAGAAAAACCGCAATGGATCCCTGAAGACCGCGACCATCATCCTCGCCGTCGCCGCCCTCGCCCTCGGTGGCGCCCTGGCCTGGATCTGGAGCCAGAAGAGCAGCCTCGTGAACGAACTCGAAGGCGAAAAGGCCGAACTGACCCAACAGCTCCTCAACCTGCAGACCGACTTCGAAACCCTGAACTCCGACTACGAAAGCATCAACAGCCAGCTGGACACCTCCCGCGAGCAGGTGGCCCTCCTCATCGAGAAGCTCTCGAAGACCGAGGCCACGAACCGCGCGAAGATCCGCCAGTACGAGAAGGAGCTCGGCACCCTGCGCTCCATCATGCGCGGCTACATCGTCCAGATCGACTCCCTGAACACCCTGAACAAGCAGCTCACGGCCGATGCCGCCGCCGCCCGCCGGGAAGCCGCCGAAAGCCGTCAGGCCAATGAGAACCTGACCCGCCAGGTGGAGAACCTCTCCGGCCAGGTGGCCGCCGGGTCCGTCGTCAAGGGCCGGGGCCTGACCCTCGTCGCCTACAACGGCTCCGACCGGGAAACCGACCGCTCCAGCCGCGTCACCTACTTCTTGGCCACGGTCACCCTCGCAGCGAACGAAATCGCCGAGCGCGGTCCCATCCGTGTATATGTCCGCGTCAAGGATCCGAACGGCGTCATCCTCCTGAACAACAGTTCCACGGACTTCACCTACAACGGCGAGACGATGACCGCCTCCGCCTCCCGCGAGGTGGATTACGAAGGCGAAGACCTGACGGTGGGCGTGTACGTGAAGGACATGAGCGAACTCGGCAAGGGCATCTACACCGTGGAGGCCTACACGACGCAATCTCTCCTCGGCCGCGCCGACCTGATGCTGCGCTAATCCGATGATCTACGTCCACGTCCCCTTCTGCAAGCAGTTCTGCACGTACTGCGACTTCTACTCGGAAATCGCCGGGGAAGGATGCTTCAAGGCCTATGCCGACGGCGTCTGTGCGGAAATCCGCCAGCGGGCGAAGGAGATGGACGACGATCCCAAGACCCTTTATTTCGGTGGCGGCACCCCTTCGGTGCTGCCGCTTTCCGTCCTGACCCGCATCCTCATCACCCTGGATGAGGTCGGGCACGGCGGCCCCTACCGGGAATTCACGATGGAAGTGAACCCGGAGGACCTCGTCGAAAGGGGGGCGGGCTATGTCGAAAGCCTCCTCTCCCTCGGCGTGAACCGCCTGAGCATCGGCGTGCAGTCCTTCGACGACGGGATGCTGCGGTGGATGAACCGCCGGCACGACGCCGCCCGGGCGAAGGAAGCCTTCCGCCTCGCGCGGGAAGCCGGCGCCGGGAACATCAGCCTGGACCTCATCTTCGGCATCACGCACCTGGAGGACGCCGTCTGGGCCAACACCATCGACCAGGCCGTCGCCCTGGGGCCGGAGCACATCTCCTGCTACCAGCTCACCGTCGAAGGCGAGAGCGCCCTCGCGGACCTGGTCGCCGAAGGCCGCTACACCGAGGCCGACGACGCCCTGTGCCGCAGACAATATGACATGCTTTGTCAGAAGCTCGCCGCGGCCGGGTACCACCACTACGAGATCTCCAATTTCGCCAAGGAAGGCTTCGAGGCGGTCCATAACGGTGGCTACTGGGCGCGTCGTCCTTACGTCGGAATCGGCCCCGGAGCGCATTCTTTCCAAGGAAACACCCGCTCCTGGAACAGCAAAGCCCTCCGCGGCTGGAAGCCCACGACGGAGACCCTCACCCCCGAGGATTCCCTCATCGAAACCATCATGCTGTCCCTCCGGACTGACAAAGGCGTCGACGCTGCCTTCCTGCACGGTAATTGCAGTAAGGAGGACATCGGACGACTCCTCGAGAGCGGAGCCCTGGTCCGCACGGGCGACCGGTACCGGATCCCCGAGGACCGCTTCTTCGTCTCCGACGAGATTATCCGCGAACTGATTTAAAACCACATCGTTATGGCAAGCACAAAATCTTTCTTCACCCTCCTCGCGGGCCTCGCCGCAGGCGCCGCTTTCGGTATCCTCTACGCCCCGGACAAGGGTTGGAAAACCCGCGCCCGCGTGAAGAAAGCCGCGGAGAACGGCTACGAGGACCTCAAGGAAAACCTCGGTGACCTGGGCGCCAAGGTCGATCAGAAGACCGCCGAAGCGAAGGCCTCCATCAAGGACCTCCGCGAAACCCTCCGCACGAAAGGCGCCGAAATCAAGGAAGACACCCGCGAGCTGCTCGTCAAGCAGTTGGAGCGCCTGGAGAACGCCCTGAAGCAGGCCGAAGCCACCGCCGAGGAAGCGGTCGGCGAGCAGCCCGACGAGCAGTCCCCCGAGGCATGAGCCAATTCACCGAGCCGGCCGAGGACCTCTCCCGGAGGGCCAAGGAATACATCGACCTCCGCCTGGACGACATCAAGCTCCGGGCGGCGAAAGGCCTGTCCATCACCGCGTCCAAGCTGGTGGCGTTCTTCATCATCATCAGCGTGGGGACGAGCCTGATCCTGGCGTTGTCCTTCGGCCTGATCCTGCTGATCGGCGAGATCATCGGCAGCTACGCCTGGTCGGCCTTCGGCGTGTCCGTCCTGCTGGCCATCGGCCTGTGGATCCTCATCCGCCGGCGCGACCGCCTGTTCAAGGACACCTTCGTTCCCCTGTTCATCAATCTCTTCTTCAACGGTGACGACGATGAGCAAGCAGAAGAATAGCTACCAGGACATCAAGACGCTGGACGAACTCAGCGCCGCCATCCACGGCAACCGCGCGCGGATCGAAGCGAAGGGCGAATCGGTCCAGACCGGCCTGACGCACATCCAGGACTTCTACACCCCGCAAAACCTCGCGCTCAACGGCGTGCGGAGATTCGCCTTGAACCACCATCTGTACACCATCGGCATCAATGCCGTCCGTTCCCTCCGAAAACTCCTCGAAAAATGACCTACATCCGCCGCGCAATCAAGTATTTCATCCAGACCTGCCTCCTGCTCGCCATCATCATCGGCATCCTGATGCTTTCCGGGATGGTGTCCAAGGACATTTCCGTCGCCTTCACCCACGGCTGGAAATCCGTCTGGTGGATCCTCGCCATCTTCGCCGTGATGGCGCTCGTCTATCCTTTCTTCGGCTACCAGAAGCGGTTGATCCACGTCAAAGGCGACCCGGCCCTGGCGCGGGACGGCATCGTAGAAGCGCTGAAAATCCGGGGCTATGTGCCAGAAAGCGAGGCGGACGGCATCTTGAAGTTCCACCTTTCCTCCCCCGTGAACCGGGCCTTCCGGTTCTGGGAGGATACCATCACCCTCACGCCCGTCCTGGGCGGCTGGGAGGTTGAAGGCCTCTCCCGCGACCTGGTCCGGGTCGTGAGTTCCATCGAACAATATTTCAGAAACCGGGAGAAAGACTGATTCTCCGTCCCCTATTGCTGCTGACTCCCGCCCGCAAGATCCAGGATCTCCGACGTGATCTTCTGCTGGCGGGATTTGTTGTACTGCAGGGTGAGCTCCTGCAGGAGGTCCTCGCCGTTGTCCGTGGCCGTCTGCATCGCCACCGTGCGGGCGGCGTGCTCGGACGCGTTGCTGTCCAGCAGGGCCGTGTAGAACTTCAGGCGCAGGGACTTTGGAAGGAGGTCCGCCAGGAGGGCGGAGGCGGAGGGTTCGAGGATGTAATCGAGATCCCGGGTCAAGCCCGGGATGAGGGAAGGGGCCGATTCGTCCTCATTCCGGGCTTGACCCGGAATCTCCCCCATCGGCAGGAGGGTTTCCCGCACGGGGACCTGCTTGCCGGAGGAGACGAAGTGGTTGTACACCAGGTCGATGCGGTCCAGGCGGCCGGCCAGGAAATCGGCCATCAGCTGTTCCGCCAATTCCGCGGCGGGGGCGTAGGCGGGCTTGTCGGCGAGCTTCTGGTAATCCGCCGGCGAGGGATGCCCGGCCTTCCGCATCGAATCGGCCATCTTGCGGCCGATGCTGTAGACGGTGACGTCGGCCTCGCCGTAGGAACGGATCGTTTCCTGCGTGAGGCGCACCGCATTGGCATTGAAGGCGCCGCAGAGGGAGGAATTGGAGGCGAAGGCGACGAGGGCGACGCGCAGCTTGCCTGCGCCTTCGGCCGGCGTCCGGGTGTACTCGCCGCTCACCTTCGCGCCGGAGGCCACGAGGTGGTCCAGCATCCCCTGCAGCTTCTGCTCATAGGGACGCATCCCCTCAATGGTCTGCTGCGCCTTGCGGAGCTTGGCGGAGGCCACGAGCTTCATCGCGGAAGTGATCTTCAGCGTACTCTGGACGGAGCCGATGCGGCCCTTGATTTCCTTTAAAGACGGCATATATCAGATTTCTCGACTTCGCTCGAAATGACAGAGGAATTACAACATTCCGGCGATGATGGAGGTGGCTTCGACGCGGATGATATCGCCGATCTCGTCGGTCATCTGACCGGCGGCGAGCGGCGCGAGGACATCGTCCTTGTGGAGAGCGCGGATGCGGTCCAGGAACAGGTCCTGGAACTCGCGGACGCGGTCCACGGGGATGTCGCGCATCAGGGCGTTCGTGCCGCAGTACAGGACGGCGATCTGCTCGCCGACGGGCATCGGGCTGTACTGGGGCTGGATGAGGAGCTGGTTGTTCTTGCGGCCCTTGTCCAAGGCCATCGCCGTGACCTTGTCCATATCGGACGAGAACTTGGAGAAGGCCTCAAGCTCGGCGTACTGGGCCTGGTCGATCTTCAGGGTGCCGGCGACCTTCTTCATGGACTTCACCTGCGCGCTGCCGCCCACACGGGAGACGCTGATACCCACGTTGATAGCCGGGCGGATGCCCTGGTTGAACAGGCCGGACTCCAGGTAGATCTGGCCGTCGGTGATAGAGATCACGTTGGTCGGGATGTAGGCCGATACGTCGCCGGCCTGGGTCTCGATGATCGGGAGGGCGGTCAGGGAACCGCCGCCCCGGACCTTGCCCTTGAGGGCTTCCGGAAGGTCGTTCATCTGCTCGGCGACTTCCTGCTGGCCGATGATCTTCGCGGCGCGCTCGAGGAGGCGGGAATGCAGGTAGAAGATGTCGCCCGGATACGCCTCACGGCCGGAAGGACGGCGGAGGATCAGGGAAACTTCACGATAAGCGACGGCCTGCTTGGAAAGATCGTCATACACGACGAGGGCGTGGCGGCCCGTGTCGCGGTAGTACTCGCCGATGGCCGCGCCGGCGAACGGCGCATAATACTGCAGGGCGGCCGGGTCCGCGGCGGTGGCGGCGACGACGATGGTGTAGTCCATCGCGCCGTGGTCCCGCAGCGTCTTGACGATGCTCGCGACGGTGGAGCCCTTCTGGCCAACGGCCACATAAATGCAGTAGACCGGATCCCCCTTGAGGAAATTGTCCCGCTGGTTGATGATGGTGTCGATCGCCAGGGCGGTCTTGCCGGTCTGGCGGTCGCCGATGATGAGTTCGCGCTGGCCGCGGCCGATCGGAATCATCGCGTCGATGGCCTTGAGGCCCGTCTGCAGCGGCTCGTTCACGGGCTGGCGGTAGATGACACCCGGAGCCTTGCGCTCCAGGGGCATATCGACCTTTTCCCCGCCGATGTTGCCCATGCCGTCCAGGGGATTGCCGAGCGGGTCCACGACGCGGCCCACCAGCGACTCGCCCACCGGAATGGAGGCGATGCGGCGGGTGCGCCGGACCACGGCCCCTTCCTTCAGCAGGTCTGTCGGACCCATCAGGACGGCGCCCACATTGTCGGGCTCCAGGTTCATCACGACGGCCATCACGCCGTTGCCGCAGTCCAGCAGTTCGCCGGCTTCGGCGTGGTCCAGTCCATAGATACGGACGACGCCGTCGCTGACCTGCAGGACTTTGCCGATCTCCTCGAACTGGAGATCGCTCTTGATATCCCGGAGCTGACTGAGCAGCACCTCGGAAATCTCGCTGGGTTTTATCGCATTGGGCATAAGCTACACGATTCTTCTGTTTTTCTCAATGAACTGGAGCTTGATCAGTTCCAGCTTGCGGGCGACGCTCTTGTCGATGATCGCGTCGTCGATGTCGAAGACGAACCCGCCGATGAGGTCCGGGTCCACCACGACCTCTATGTCGGCCTCGTCCCCCGTACGCTCCTTGACGAGGGCCTTGAGCCGCGCCACAAGCTCCTCTGGCGGTGGTACGGCCACCTTCAGGCGCGCTTTCCGGAACCCGAGGCTCCGGCGGTACCGTTCCTTGAAATCCAACAGGATCATCCGGAGGTCGCCGATCCGGCCGTTTGCGATCAGCAGGTCCACAAAACGAGCGAAATCCGGGGCCATCGGCTCGCCGAGGGCCGCCTGGAGCAGCTCCCGCTTCTTCGCGTCGGACACCACGTCCTTCGCGGCCATCATCCGGGACAGGTCAGGCACTTCGCCGAGGACACGGGCCAGCTTTTCCGCCTGCTTGCAGACGGAATCGCCGTTCCCGGTCTCCCGGACGTATTTCACCAGGGCGTCGGCGTACCTGGTCCGGATGATGCTGTCGTTCACGACTGGGCTCGTTCACGGACGGTCTCCTCGACCATCCTGTCAATGTATTCCCGCTGCTCCTTGTCCTCGGAGAGCTCCTTGCGGAGGATCTTCTCGGCGATGGACACGGAGAGCACGGCGACTTCCTTGCGGACGTCGCGCAGGGCGGCCTCCTTCTCGGCTTCGATTTCGGCGCGGGCGGCGGCGCGATCCTGCTCGACGATCTGACGGGCCTGCTCCTTCCCATCCGCGATTATCTTATTGCGGATGTCGGCGGCTTCCCGGAGCATCTGCGCCTTCTCCTTGCGGGCCTCTTCCAACATCTGGGCGTGCTCCGCCATCATAGCCGACATCTGCGCCTCCACCTCCTTGGCGTCCTTCAGCGACTTCTCGATGGTGGCGTTCCGCTTCTCGACCATCGAGGTGATGATCGGGAAACCGAACTTCCACAGCAGGAGAAAGACCAGGCCGAAGATGACGACCATCCAGAACAGGAGGCCAGTATCGGGCGTAACCAGGTTCATGGTTTACAGGACCAGGGCCAGGAGACAGACGATGATGGCGAACAGGGCGGCGCCCTCGATCATACCGGCCGCGATGATCATCGCAGTACGGAGGTTGCCGGCGGATTCAGGCTGACGCGCGATGGATTCCATCGTGGACTTACCGATCTTGGCGATACCGTAAGCGCCTGCGAGAGCGGCGATTGCGGCGGCGATCGCGGCACCCGCCTTACCGAGGGCGGCACCGGCCGCAGCCTGGAGAATCATGGTAACAAGTAACATAATCTTATGGTTTTAAATGTTTGTCATTGCAAGTTTTCCGGGAAATCTCATTCCCCATGGGCCCTGGCGAGCCCGATATAAATCGACGACAGGGTCGTGAACACATAGGCCTGGATGAAAGCCACCAGACATTCCAGAGCATCCAGGAAGATGCCGAACAGGACCGAGACCACCGTCATGGACCCGGTCAAAACCGCCCCGTACTTGGCCATGATGAAGATGATGCACACCATGCACAGGATCATGATATGGCCCGCGAGCATGTTCGCGAACAAACGGACAGTCAGGGAGACCGGTTTCATGAAGGCGCTGAAGACCTCGATGATGGGCATGATGGGCTTCAGGAACCCCGGCACATCCGGCCAGAAAATGTCTTTGTAATAGTGTTTCGTGCCCGTGAGGTTCACCGTGAAGAAAGTGCACAGGGCGAGCACCAGGGTGATGGCGATGTTCCCCGTCACGTTCGCCCCGCCCGGGAAGAACGGCATGATACCCAGGAAGTTGTTAAACAGGATCCACAGGAACGCCATGCACAGGTAAGGGGAATACCGGCGGTAATCCTCCTCGCCGATGTTCTCGCGGGCGATGTCATGGACCATCATCACGAGCGGTTCCATCAAGGCGGCGATGCCAGTCGGGGCCTCGTTCAGCACGTCGTGCTTCTTGTACCACCGGGCCGTGAGGAGAATGACGACGAGCAGCAGCAGGCTCGACATCATCAGCGAGAGCACGTTCTTGGTGATGGAGATGTCGAAAGGACGCTTCCCGCTGTCCACCTCCACGATCTTCCCCTTTTCCGGGTCGATCACCAGGCCTTCATAGGATTCCCCGTGCTCCAAATGCCTGGAAGAGAACACATGCCAGCCTGTAGAACTGTGCACGATGACCGGCAGGTGCAGTATCACATGCTTGTCTCCCCAAGTGAGGATATGCCACTCGTATTCATCGCCGATATGCTCGAAGATAATTCCGGCGACATCCACTTCCTCTTCCTGAGATTCTTTCGCTTCGCTCGGAATGACAGAGGACGCTTCGCTCGGGGTGACAGGGGACGCTTCGACCGGGGTGACGGTCTCCCTGTCATTCCGAACCTGCGCAGCAGGTGAAGGAATCTGCCAAAACAGCAGCAGCGATATGAGCCAGGTCAGGATCATACTTCCACGCAAACGTCCACTTGGTTGTCACGCACCTCGACGAATCCTTCATTGATGGGAACCCGGGATTCCTTGCCGCCGGAAACGTACACGATCTCGCCCTTCTCCAGGGAGGAGATGATGGGCGCGTGGTTCTTCAGGACCATGAACGGGCCGATGGTCCCCGGCAGCGTCACGGAGGACACCGCCTGCTCCACGAGCGTCCGCTCGGGCGATACGATATGCAGCTTGATCACGTCTGTCATTTCGAGCTTGCCGAGAAATCTCTATTCCTTCGCCGCGGCCAGCAGTTTCTCACCCTTGGCGATCGCGTCCTCGATCGTGCCCACGTTCAGGAAGGCCTGCTCCGGGAGGTAGTCCACCTCGCCGTCCAGGATCATGTTGAAGCCCTTGATGGTGTCCTCGATGGAGACCATCACGCCCGGGACGCCGGTGAACTGGCCGGCGACGTGGAACGGCTGCGACAGGAAGCGCTGGACGCGGCGGGCGCGGTTGACCGTGGTCTTGTCCTCGTCCGAGAGTTCGTCCATGCCGAGGATGGCGATGATGTCCTGCAGCTCCTGGAAGCGCTGGAGGATCTGCTTCACGCGCTGAGCCGTGTTGTAATGGGCCTCGCCCACGATGTTCGGGTCCAGAATGCGGGAGGTGGATTCCAGCGGGTCCACGGCCGGGTAGATGCCGAGGGCCGTGATCTTACGGCTCAAGACCGTCGTGGCATCCAGGTGCGAGAAGGTGGTCGCCGGGGCCGGGTCCGTGAGGTCGTCGGCCGGGACATAGACCGCCTGCACCGAGGTGATGGACCCGTTCTTGGTGGAGGTGATGCGCTCCTGCATCTGGCCCATTTCCGTGGCGAGCGTCGGCTGGTAGCCCACGGCGGACGGCATCCGGCCGAGCAAGGCGGACACCTCGGAGCCCGCCTGGGTAAAACGGAAGATGTTGTCGATGAAGAAGAGGATGTCCCGCGGGCCGTCGCCGGTGTCGCTGTCGCGGAAGGATTCCGCGAGCGTCAGGCCGCTCAGGGCCACGCTGGAACGGGCGCCCGGGGGTTCGTTCATCTGGCCGAACACCATCGACACCTGGGATTTCTTGAGTTCCTCCTTGTCCACGAGGGAGAGGTCCCACTTGCCCTCCTCCATCGCCTTGTTGAAGGCCTCGCCGTAGCGGATGACGTTGGATTCGATCATCTCCCGGAGGAGGTCGTTGCCCTCGCGGGTACGCTCGCCCACGCCGGCGAAGATGGAGAAGCCGTTATGGGCCTTCGCGATGTTGTTGATGAGTTCCTTGATGAGGACGGTCTTGCCCACGCCGGCGCCGCCGAACAGGCCGATCTTGCCGCCCTTGAGGTAGGGCTCCAGCAGGTCGATGACCTTGATGCCCGTGAACAGGACTTCCTGCGAAGTGGTGAGGTCCTCGAACTTCGGGGGTTCGCGGTGGATCGGGAGGGCTTCCGAGCGGGAGAGGGTGTCCAGGCCGTCGATGGTTTCGCCGACGACGTTCATCACGCGGCCGCGGATCTGCGCGCCGACCGGCATCGCGATGGGCTGGCCTGTGGGGACCGCCGCCATGCCGCGGCTCAGGCCGTCGGTGGAGTCCATCGCCACGCAGCGGACCGTGTCCTCGCCGATGTGCTGCTGCACCTCGACGACGAGCGTCCGACCGTTTTCCCGCTTGATTTCCAGCGCTTCATGGATGCGGGGCAGGTCCCCGTC
Source organism: Bacteroidales bacterium (assembly GCA_017429205.1). The sequence continues at coordinate 41,760 of JAFRPH010000023.1, read as the reverse complement.
CTCGACGCTGAAGTGCACATCCACCACCGGTCCCACGACCTGGGTGATTATTCCTGTTCCGTTTGCCATGCGGTTCGTGTTTTGTCAATCCACAAATATAGCGATTTTATTTCAGATACTGGCGGAAAAACGCCCACATTTCCTCACAGGTGTCCATATCGGCCAGGTGCCAGCTATGCTTGGCGCCCTGCACTTCGTACAGCCGGACCTCGATGCCGTCGTCTCCGCCCAGATAGCGGTGCAGGACGACGGGATGCTCGCCCTTTTGGGGAAGTGTCGTCGTTTCCTCGTGCGTGCAACGGGCCTGTGCGGCCCAATAGCCCACGGCGGCGGGCACGGCGATATACGCGCCCCAGCCGCCCGTGTCCGTGGGATCGCCTTCCCACATGGAAGTCTTGTCGGCAGTGCCGTGGACCTCCATCAGCGGAACGGGCCTCTTCGCCTTCCATTCCTTGTAGGCCCACTGCATCGTCAGGCCGGCGATGGTGGCATAGGCCCGGAACAGGTCGGGATACTTGTAGGCCATGAAATAGGTCATCTCTCCCCCGTTGGACATGCCGGACATGAAGACATTGTCCTTGCCGATGTGATGCGTCTTGCGGAGATGCTTGACCAGGGCCTTGACAAAGCCGACGTCATCGCGCTCCAGGCCCTGCTGGACGTCGTAACCGACGTTCCAGCCGGTCTTTCCTTTCGCGTCCTTCTCGCCCTGCGGGTAGCACACGGCGAAGCCTTCGCGCTCGGCGACTTCCAGCATCGACGGGCAGTAGCCCTCGGCGTTGCCGCCGTAGCCGTGAAGGACCAGGACCAGCGGCGTGGCCGGACCGGCCCCTTCCGGGACATAGAGCCAATAGGTGCGGACTTCGCCCTTGTATTTCATCGTGCAGCGGACGGTTTCCGCCGCCCGGGCGTGGACGATGAAACAGAAGAGAACGACTAAGAAGGCTAAGTATCTGTTTTTCATAAGACTGTTTTGTGCACGAAAATCCTATAGCCCGGCCAGGTGCTTCTCCCAGGCCCAGGCGGAGGCGAGGGTCTGCTCGACGGTGCGGGTGGCTTTCCAGCCCATCTCCGTATTGGCGAGGGTGGGATCGGCCCAGATGGCGGTGACGTCGCCGGGGCGGCGCGGCGCGAACTTGTGCGGAACCGGGACGCCGTTGACCTTCTCGAACGCATAGACCAGCTCCAGCACGGAGACGGGCCGGCCGGTGCCGATGTTGAAGACCTCGCAGTCCTCCTTCATCTTCCCTTCGATCATCCGGGTGACCGCGTACACATGGGCCTTGGCGAGGTCCACGATGTCGATGTAGTCGCGGAGGCAGGTGCCGTCCGGGGTGGGATAGTCGTTGCCGAAAATGCTGAGGCACTCGCGCTTTCCGATGGCGGTCTGGGTGATGTACGGCACCAGGTTGTTCGGGACGCCGCGCGGGAGCTCGCCGATAAGGGCGCTCGGGTGCGCGCCGATGGGATTGAAATAACGCAGGAGGATGCCCTTGACGGCGCCGCCGTTGGCCTTCACCGTGTCGCGGAGGATGTCCTCGCACATGGTCTTGGTGTTGCCGTACGGCGACATCGCCGGCTTGCGCGGCGTCTTCTCCGTGACGGGAACGACCTCGGGCTCGCCGTACACGGTGGCGGAAGAGGAGAACAGCACGTTGCAGCCGCCCTTCTCCTGCGCGGCCTGGAGCACGTTCATAAAGCTCAGAAGGTTGTTCTGATAGTACATCAGCGGCTTCGCGACGGACTCGCCCACGGCCTTGAAGGCGGCGAAATGGATGACCGCGTCGATGGGATAGTCGGCGAAGATCTTCTTCACGGCCTCCGCATCGCAGAAGTCCATCTCCACCAGCGGGATATCCTCCCGGCCGGTGATCTTCTTCACGCCCTCGAAGCAAGTCAGGTCACAGTTGGAGAAATTGTCGGCGACCACCACGTCGTAGCCCGCCTCGATGAGTTCCACGGTGACGTGGCTCCCGATGAACCCCGCCCCGCCGGACACAAGCACTGTCTTTTTCATATCGTTTAGAATAGCAGATAGCAAAGATACGAAAAAAACCTATCTTTGCAGTATGCGGAAGATGATGTTTGTCGGGGCGCTGGCGATGTGCCTCGGGCTGCAGGCGCAGACGCTGCAGCAGAAAGTGGACCAGGCCGTCGGCAAGGAGCCGCTCAAGGGGGCGGTCGTGGGGGTGATGGTGCAGGACGCCGCCGGGCATGTGCTGGCGAGCCGGGAGCCCGGACGCCGGATGGTGCCGGCGTCCAACCTCAAGCTCGTCACCACGGGGACGGCGTTGCACGCCCTCGGGCCGGACTTCCGGTTCGAGACGGGCATCGGCTACACCGGCACCGTGGAGGACGGCACCCTGCACGGGGACGTGTACGTCATCGGCGGAGGCGACCCCACCCTCGGCGTCACGGACACCGTCGCCGTGAAGCCGGACGCCCTATTCTGGCGCTGGAAGTCGATGCTCAAGGACGCCGGAATCAGCCGCATCGACGGACGCATCATCGGCGACGGACGGGCCTACGAGGGCCATCTGGAGAACACGACCTGGGGCTATGACGACACCGGCACCTATTACGGCGCCGGCTGCAACGCCCTCAGCTACTATGAGAACGCGATCGACTATCTCGTCTCGGCCGGAGCCGCGGACGAGCCCGTCAAGGTGACCCAGCGATTCCCCGACACGCCCTGGATGCACTTCAGCAACCGCACGTCGACCGGGCCCAAGGGCACCGGCAACAGCCTGTACCTGTACACCACCGACCTGGCGCCCTACGCGGAGATGCGCGGCACCTATTCCATCGACCGCAAGCCCAAGCTGGAGCATTTCGCGAACAAGTACGGCGCCCTCACCTGCGCCTATTACTTCTGGCAGAACCTCCGCGACACGGGCTGGGACATCTCCGGCGGGTATGCCGACATCGACCGCGGCGGCTACGTCCGGGGCGCGGACTTCGTCCCCGCGTACAAGGCCGGCGCCCCGCAGGTGCTCGGCCAGTCCGCCTCGCCCGTCCTCTCCAAGATCGTCCGCCAGACGAACGTCCTCAGCGACAATTTCTACGCGGAAGCCATCTTCCGCCAGATGGGCGAAAAGGCCTCCGGCATCGCCGTGTACGACAGCTGCCGCGTGGCGGTGTACGACGTGCTCGAAGGGCTGATGGACAGCGACCTGGCCGGCATCCGGCTCGAAGACGGCAGCGGCCTGTCACGCCTGAACACCGCCTCGCCCGCCTTCCTGGTCTCGTTCCTGCGGTCGATGACCCGCTCCCGCGGCTTCGACGCCTTCCTCGCCAGCCTCCCGCAGCCGGGCGAAGGCACGCTGAACACGCTCCTTCCCAAGCTCTCGCCCGCCCAGAAAGCCCGCATCCGCGTCAAGAGCGGGTCGATGGACGGCGTCCTCTGCTACAGCGGCTACATCCTGGACGAGCAGGGCAAGCCCGCCCGCATCTTCTCCCTGATGGTGAACGGGGCCACCGCGAAAACGGCCGCCCTGCGCGAGACGCTGGGCGGCCTGATCGAAGCGATGCTGTAACGCTTTATTTCCCCGAAAGAACGGCGGTGAGCGCCGGACGGTAAATGTCCCCCACAGGCAAGGTGGGGCCGCCGTCCAGCGTGACGGAAGAGCGCGTGTATTCGCGGATTTCCGAAAGGTTCACGAGATAGGAGCGATGGATGCGCAGGAAGCGGTCCTCCGGCAGCTGCTCCGCGAGCCGCTTCAGGCTATACAGGACCACCAGCGGCGCCTGCTCGTCCCGGAGCCATATTTTCAGGTATTCGCTCATGCTTTCCACGTACCGGATGCGCGCCGGATCCACCCGGACGGTCTTGTAGTCCAGCTTGAAGGTCAATGCCTCCGGCCGGGATTCCGCCCGGGGGCGGGCCGCCTCGATCCGGTCCCGCAGGTGCGCCGCCGACGCCTCGAACTCCTGGAAACCGAACGGTTTCAGGAGGTAGTCGGCCGCATGGACCTTGAAGCCCTCCAGGGCGTATTCGGAATAGGCCGTCGTGAAGACGACGAGTGGCGGATGCTCCAGCGAACGCACGAAATCCATCCCCGACAAGTCCGGCATGTTGATGTCCACGTACAGGATGTCCGCCCGCTCCACATAGGGCCGCGCCGCGGCGGCCGACGGGCAGGCGGCGACGAGTTCCAGGAAGGGGATCTTCCCGATGTACATTTCCAGCTGCCGGAGCGCCAGCGGCTCGTCATCGATGGTCACGACCCGGATCATACGCCCTCCTTGTCCATTCTGACAGTCGCCGGAAGCAGCAGGAGAACGTCATACACGTCCCTGCCCTGGTCGATATGCAACGTATACCGGTCGCCGTACAGCAGGTCCAGCCGCCCCCGGACATTCGCAAGGCCGACGCCGTGCTGCGCCACCTGGGTGGAGTCCTGCCGGCTGTTCGCGCACCGGAAAACGATCTTCCCGTCCTCCACCGACACGGTCACGTGCACGAACGACGGCTTCTCGTAGCTGATTCCGTGCTTGAACGCATTCTCCACGAAGGAAGCCAGCATCAGCGGCGGAATCTCGGCGCCTTCGTCCTTTTCCGGCAGGGAAAGGTCGATGCGGACGGTGTCGGCATACCGCAGTTTCATCAAAGAGATGTAATGGCGGAGGAACTCCATCTCCTTGGCCAGGGGAATGGTGGGCCGGTCGCCTTCGTACAGGACGTGCCGCATCAGCTTCGAGAACTCCTCGATGCTCGCCTTCGCCTGTTCCGGGTCGATGTCCACGAGCGCGTGGATGTTGTTGAGGGTGTTCATGAAGAAGTGCGGGTTGATCTGGTAGCGGAGCGTTTCCAGCTGCCGGCTCAGGTTCTCCGCCTGCAGTTCCTGCATCCGGCGCTCCCCGCGGGCCGATTTCAGATAATACTTCACGCCCAGGTTCACCCCCAGGAGCAGCATCCCCAGGAGGAACTTCATCAAATCGGGGGACAAGGGCATCCGTCCATCCATCGGCGGCCGGGGACCGGGCATCTCCTCGCGCGGGGGCGGGGGTTCGCCCATCCATTCCATCGGCGGGCCGTCGGGGCGTCTCGGTCCGGGATCCTGCCGAGCCGTCCACAAGTATCCGCCGAACACCGCCAGGAGCGCCACCGTCACGGCCAGATAGGCCCAGGGCTTTCCTTTCTCCACCCAGAGCGGGGCGGCCAGGAGGTCGTGCAGGAGGAACAGCACGAAGAAGGGAAGAATGCCCGTCCAGACGCGCAGGACATCCCCGATCCGGAGCGCGTGCCCCATGGAATGCCCCTGGAAGTACATCACCACGGGCACCAGGGCGAGGACGAGAAACCAGAGGATGCCATAGATGACAACCTCCTGCTTTTTCTCTGTTTCCATCCGTCTCATACCTGTCGCAAAATTACGAAACATTTCCGACTGCCGCATCCCGTTCGCTGAAAGAATCCGCCCGTTCGCTGAAAACTTTTCCGGAAGGCCGGGTTCTTGATTATCTTGGATGTGGAAAAGTTTTTGCAGTGTCACTAAAACCTGAAGAAGTCATGAAAACCGCAGTATCTCTCCTCCTGGCCTTCGCCGCCCTGTCGATGCAGGGCTGCACGAAGGACCCCATCGACATAGTCCTTCCCGACGACAACACCGAGACACCGGTCAACGCCGACGATTCCGCCGGCGCGGGCATCGAGATCGACAAGGACGACGACAACGTCGCCAACACTACCTTCGCCCGCACCGTGAAAGTCACTTTCAACGGCGGAAGCGCCACGGTGAGCGGCGCGACCGCCGACTTTGCAGTCACCACCGACGGGGCCGGCGTGACCATCACGAACAACGGCAGCGAGGCCGTGATCTACGAGCTGTCCGGCACCTCCACCGACGGCTATTTCAAGCTGTACAGCACCAAGAAGCAGGAAATCCTCCTCAACGGGCTGACCCTCACGAACAAGAAAGGCGCGGCCATCAACAACCAGAGCCACAAGCGCACGTTCGTGGTCGTGAAGGGCACGAACACCCTCGCTGACGGCGCCTCCTACACCCTGACGCCCTCCGATGAGGACGAAAAGGCCGCCTTCTTCTCCGAAGGTCAGCTCGTGTTCAGCGGCGACGGCACCTTGACCGTCAACGCCACCGGCAAGGCGGGCATCACCTCCGACGACTACGTCCGTTTCATGGCCGCGCCCACGGTGAAAGTCACCTCCAGCGCCGGCCACGGCGTCCGCGGCAAGGAGTCCATCATCGTCAGTGACGGAACCGTCGACGTGAACGTGTCCGGCACCGGCAAGAAGGGCTTCTCCTCCGATACGCTCGTGTACATCGGCGGCGGCGTGACCACGATCAAGACCACCGGCTCCGCGGGCGAGGTGGACGGCGAGCTCACCGGCGTCGCCGGCATCAAGGCCGACCTCCGCTTCGAGATGGTGGACGGCGTCCTGACCGTCACCAGCACCGGCACGGGCGCCAAGGGCATCAGCGGGGACAACGTCGCCTACTTCAAGGGCGGCACGGTCACGGTCGATGTCTCCGGCGCCAACTACGGCACCAGTTCCTCCGGCGGCTTCGGCCCCGGCGGCGGGCACGGTGGCTGGGGCGGCGGGCCCGGCGGCGGCCAGGGCAGCAGCTCGTCCTCCGACAACTCCGTCGCCTCCAAGGGCGTCAAGTTCGACGGCAACCTGTACATCTCCGGCGGCAAGATCACCGTCAAGAGCGCCCGGCACGAGGCCATCGAGGCCAAGGGCGTCCTCCAGGTCACCGGCGGCGAAGTGTACGCCTATTCCAGCGACGACGCCATCAACGCCGGCGGCGACTTCACCATCGACGGCGGGGCGGTCTATGCCCAGTCCACCGGCAACGACGGCCTGGACGCCAACGGAAACCTCTATATCAAGGGCGGCATCGTGTTTTCCCTCGGCTCCGGCGGCGCGGAACTCGCCGTGGACGCGAACTCCGAGGCGCAGAAGAAGCTCTATCTCTCCGGCGGCACCGTCATCGCCGTGGGCGGCCTGGAAAGCGGCGCTTCCCTCTCCCAGGCCTGCTGGTCGGCCGGTACCGTGAAGGCCAATACGGCCTACGCCCTCTACGACAAGGACGGGAAAGTCCTCGGCGCCTTCAAGACCCCGTCGACCGGAAATCTCACCCTGGTGCTGTCCGCTCCTTCCCTGGATTCCGTGAAGTACGGCGTCTCCGTCAGCGGCGGAACGACCTTGTTCAACGGCGCTTACACCGATGGTGCCACCGTGAGCGGCGGCAGCGGATGCAACCTGTCCACCTACACCGGCGGCGGTGGACACGGCGGTCCCGGTGGCTGGTGATTGATATTTTTCGTATCTTTGTACGATTATGAAAAAGTTACTGACAATCATCGCCTTGGCCTTTGCGCTCGCCGCGCCGGCCCTGGCCCAGAATACCACCCAGAAAATCAACAAGAAGAATCTGGTCATCAAGGAGTGGAACACCGAGCCCCGGAGCGGGAAGAAGGTGCTGGACCACGTGACCACCTTCGACGCCGACGGCAAGAAGATCGAGGAGATCGAGTACGGCTCCGAGGGCCAGAAGTGGCGCAAGCGCTTCGAGTACGGCGCGGACGGCAAGTGCGTGAAGGAGATGGTGTACAACGACCGCAACAAGCTTGAAACCGTCAAGAAATACGAGTACAACGAGTTCGGCCGCAAGAAAACCCAGTACAACTACAACGCGAAGGGCAAGCTCCTCACGATCAAGGTCTTCGAATATATCGCCGAAGATGCCTGATTCCGCGTTCCTATCGCTCGCCGGACCCCTGGACGGGTTCGCGCCCATCTCCCTTGCGGAGATGGACGCCGTCAAGCTGATGAACCGGGTGGACACGAAGTACCTGACGGACCGGGCGACGCTCGCGGACGTGCTCCGCGACGCGGCCGCCGCCGGCTACCGAGTCCTCGTCGCCGACGGATCCCGCATCAGCCCCTACGACTCCATCTACTTCGACACCGAAGGCCTCCGGATGTTCACCGACCATCGGAACAAGAAGCTCCGCCGGCAGAAGGTGCGCACCCGCGCCTATGTCAATTCCGGGGACGCCTTCCTGGAGATCAAACGGAAGAACAACCACGGCCGGACGAAAAAGAAGCGCACCGGCATCCCGATGGCCGACCTCCCGGACTTCCGCGGCAACGACGCCGCCTGCCGGTACCTCGCCGGACATTCGGACTTCGAGGCCGGGCAGCTGCGGCCCACGCTCGAGACCCTCTTCCAGCGGATCACCCTCGTGAACCCGGACCTGACGGAACGGCTCACCATCGACACGAACCTGTGTTTCAAGAACTTCCGGACCGGGCTCGAGACCTCTCTCGGGGAGGCTGTCGTCATCGAACTGAAGCAGGACGGCCACGCCGCCTCCGCGATGAAGGGCATCCTCCGCGACCACCGGGTGAAACCCGCCCGGATCAGCAAATACTGCATCGCCGTCACCCTCACCGACCCGTCGGCCCGCGCCGGCCGGTTCAAGGAGAAGGTCCGGCTCATCGAAAAGACCATCCAGCATAAAATCAACGTAGTATGATATTCCTGCAAGACCTCGGCGAGTACGACCTCGCCGACGAAAACTTCCTCGACGTCCAGTCCATCACGGACGCGATGATGACCACCGCCCAGAGCCTCACGGAACTGGCCATCCGCTTCTTCCTGAACCTCGCCGTGTGCTGGGTCATCGTGGGCCTGTTCTATTACCGGAAGAGCCGCCGCCGCGACTATTACTTCACCTTCATGGTGTTCTCCACCGCGATGCTGATGCTCCTGTACATCATGGGCAACGTGGAGGTGGGCGTGGGCCTCACCCTGGGCCTGTTCGCCATCTTCGGCGTCATCCGGTACCGGACGGAGACCGTCCCCATCCGGGAGATGACCTACCTGTTCGTCATCATCGCCCTGGCCGCGATGAACGGCCTCGCGCCACTGTACCGGGTCGTGGGCGCCCTGTCGGACAATCCGCACTATGCCCTGAACGCGGGCGCGCTGCTGGTGACGGTCGTTTCGAACCTGCTGGTCATCGGCCTCATCTGGTTCCTGGAGAGCGACAAGGTGACCAAGCACACCTCCACCAAGCTGGTGCTCTACGACCGGATCGAGCTCATCGTCCCGGAGCGCCGGGCGGAGCTCGTGGCGGACCTGGAGAAGCGCCTGGGCCTGAAGATCGACAATGTGGAGATCGGGCACGTGGACTTCCTCAAGGACGCCGCGTTCATCAAGGTTTTCTATACCCTGGGCCACGGGGAGACCGGTTCCATCGACCAGCTCACCCGCGCCAAAGACTACGTGGAGCAATGAGAAAGACCCTGCTGACCCTGGCCCTGCTGCTGCCCGCGGCCGCTTTTGCGCAGACCACCTACGACGACGGCCTGTCCTTCGGCGCCCGCGCCACGGTGGAGGCCGACGCCAAGCTGGCGAAAGGCCTGCACCTGAGCGCCCACGAGCAGTTCCGCTACTACGGCGACTCCGAGGACATTATGCGGTTCCACACCGGCATCGGCCTGGAATACAAGGTGCTCCCCTTCCTGAAGGTGGGGGCCGAATACGAGCTCATCAACCGCTACAAGTTCGACGTGGACCTGAATGCCAACACGTGGAGCGTCCGGCACCGGGGGAACTTCTTCCTCACGGGCACGCTCAAGACCGGGGATTGGCAGTTCGGCCTCAAGGAGACCCTGCGCCTCACGCACCGCCCGGGCGACATGAACACCCTGCAGGCGCCACGCAACGCCCTCGCCCTCAAGTCCAAGCTCTCGGCCAAGTACCTAGGCTGGGGCAAGGTGGTTCCTTTCGTCGGATTCGAGGTAAGGAACGCCCTCAACGACGCGGCCTACAAGGGCTCCTACAATGCCTCGGCGGAGAAGAACAAGGACATCTACACCAACGAGGAGTTTCTGGGCTACACGCATGCCTATGTGAACCGCTACCGCGTGGAACTGGGCACGACGGTGAAGTTCAACAAGCGCCACGCGCTGGAGTTCTACCTCCTGGGCGACCACTACAAGGACAAGTCCATCGACACGAACCGTGAAGGTTCCAGCAGCTGGGAGAAGAACGGCCTCGTGCTGAAGGCCATCGACTGGCACGTCGGGAACCTGATCACGGCCGGCGTGGGCTACAAGTGGTCGTTCTGACAGCCCCTAGAAAACCCAGACAAAAAAGGGTGCCCGGACAGGCCGTCCGGACACCTTTTTCGTATGGGAGCGTGATGCGGCTTACTCGCCGAGACCCTTCTTCACGGCCTCGCTGAGCTGGTCGTAGAGGGCGTCGGTCTTCTCGAGGAGTTCCTTGCGGATTCCGTCGTAGTAGGCCTTCTTGTTGCCTTCCGGCTTGCCCAGCTTGTCGCGGAGCTCGTTGAAGAGGTCCACGGCGCCGTCGATGAGGTTCGCCACCTCGTCGGCGTTCTTGCCCGGATGGACGGAGAGGAACAGCGCGCAGTCGTCCACGAATGCACCGATCACATACTCGATGTCTTTCTTGATGTCTCTCAGATTCATATTCTCAATCGTTTAGAATTGTGATGCAAAGATAACGAAAAAATCGGAATACGCGCCTATTGCTTTAATTCTTATCTTTGCCGTATGGAATGGGACGGAAAACGATATCATGCCGCGAAGGAGCCGGGGTTGAAGCTGGTCGTGGATGCGGGGTTTTCGTGTCCGCACGGCCGGTGCACGTTCTGTGACAACGCCGCGTTCCATCCTTCGTACAGTACGCCGTCCAAAAGCATTACGCAGCAGCTGGACGAAGGGATCGCCTTCCACGCGGCCAGGGGAAGGACGCATGGGCCTTATCTCGCTTATTTCCAATCTTTTTCCAATACGTTTGCACCGCTTTCGCGGCTGCAGGAAGCCTATGCGGAAGCGCTGGCGCATCCGGCGGTTTCGGGCCTGGTCATCGGCACGCGGCCGGACTGCGTGGACGCGGAAAAGTTGGATTACATCGCTTCCCTCGGATGCGCACGGATCGAGTACGGAATCGAGTCGTGCCGGGACAAAACCCTGCTGCGGGTGCATCGGGGGCACGATTTCGCCTGCGCGGAGCGGGCGGTCCGGGAGACCCAGGCGCGGGGCATTCCGGTGGGCGGGCATTTCATCCTGGGCCTGCCCGGTGAAACGCGGGAGACAATATTGGAAGACGTGTCCCGCATCAACGCCCTCCCCCTGGACAGCATCAAGTTCCATCAGCTGCAAATCTTGAAAGGAACGCCGATGGCGGAGGAATTCGCCGCCCGTCCGGAGGATTTCGTCCGCTGGACGCTGGACGAGTATATCGACCTGCTGGCCAATCTCCTGGAGCGCCTGCGCCCGGAGATCGCCGTCGGCCGGCTCGCCGCGAGCGTTCCGCCCCGCTTCCTCGCCATCCCCGGCTGGGGCGTACGCGCATCTGACCTGCACCAGCTCCTGGAGCGGCGCTTATCAGAGAGAGACAGCTGGCAGGGAAAGGCCTACTGCAGCGGCCACCAATCGGGCTTGGAATAGTCGAAAGCGCGCCGCTCCGCCTCCCAGGCAGTGGAGACATAGACCGTATCGGCCCGGTCGATGTACAGGCGGCCGTCCAGGTGGTCGCACTCGTGCTGGAAGATGACGGCGGTGTAGCCGTGGACCGTATCGCGCTTGGGTTCAAGCGTTTCCGGATGGACATACGAGACGATGGCGTCCGTGTAGCGCGGGACGAGGCCGCGCATGGGCGGGACGGACAGGCAGCCTTCCGGCCCCTTGCCGATGCTTCCGAAGAGACTGTCGATGCGGACGTTCAGGTAGCACTCGAACGGGCCGCCCTCCTTGTCCAGCCGCTGCAGCCAGATGATGCGCTTGCCGATGCCCACCTGCGGCCCGGCGATGCCCACGCCGTCGTGCTGCGGCGCGCGCACGGTGGCCAGCATCTTGGCCATCAACGTCTTGATATCCTTGGATTTGAGTTCAGCCTTCGTGAAATCCACGCACGGCGTGCGGAGAATCGTGCTGTCCTCCGGCCACACGGTCACGTACATCACGGAATCGGACTGGCGGATGATCAGGCGCTCCTCCTTCGTGAACGCCTTCGGGCGGTTGAAGGCCAGGAACACCGCGATCAGGATCAACAACGGGAAGAGGTACCGGTTGATCTGTTTCATCGTAACATTCATCGGAACAGGGATTTGACGAGGGCGGGAATGTCGGCCACTTTCACGACCTCGATGCCCTCGGGCTTGCGGTCGAAGCGGGTGTAGGACGAGACGAAGATGCGCTTGAAGCCCAGGCGGGCGGCCTCCACGGCGCGGCGCTCGGCCTGGGAGACCGGCCGGATCTCGCCGCTCAGGCCCACCTCGCCGGCGAAGCACACATCATTCGGAATGGCGTAGTCGAAGTTGGAGGAAAGGACGGCCACCACGACCGCGAGGTCGCAGGCCGGGTCCGTGATGCGCAGGCCGCCGGCCATGTTCAGGAACACGTCCTTCTGGCTGAGCTTGAAGCCGGCGCGGCGCTCCAGCACAGCGAGGAGCATGTTCAGGCGGCGGACGTCGAAGCCCGTCGCGCTGCGCTGGGCCGTGCCGTACACGGCCGACGACACCAGCGCCTGCACCTCGAACATGAAGGGCCGGTTGCCGTCCAGCATCGCGCTCACGGCCGTGCCGCTGAGCCCCTCCTCGTGCTGGGGGATGAGAAGTTCGGAAGGGTTCGCCACCTGGCGGAGGCCCGCGCCGGTCATCTCGAACACGGCGAGCTCCGCCGTGGAGCCGAAGCGGTTCTTGATGCTCCGCAGGACGCGGTAGGGGCCGCGGTTCTCGCCCTCGAACTGCAGGACCACATCGACGATGTGTTCCAGCACCTTCGGGCCCGCGATGGCGCCTTCCTTGGTGATATGGCCGATGAGGATGACCGGGATGCCGCTGCCCTTCGCGAAGCGGAGCAGCGCGGCGGCGACCTCCTTGACCTGCGTCACGGAGCCGGCGGTGGATTCCACATTCTGGCAGTACATCGTCTGGACGGAATCCACGATGACGAGGTCCGGAGCCGTCTCCTCCGCCTCGGCGATGATGTTGTCCATCAGGGTCTCGCTGTAAATCAGGCAGTTGGAGGGGTCGCCGCCCAGACGGTCCGCCCGCATCTTCACCTGCTTGACGCTTTCCTCGCCCGTGACATAGAGGACTTTCAGGGACGGGCAGCTGAGGGGAATCTGGAGCGAAAGGGTGGACTTGCCGATGCCGGGCTCGCCGCCCATCAGCACCAGGGAGCCCTTCACGATGCCGCCGCCGAGGAGGCGGTCCACCTCGGCGCTGCCGAGGGACACGCGGTCCTCCGCGGTCGTGGAAACGTCCTTCAGGGGCATCGGCTTACGCCCGGCCCCGGGAACGGACACCGCGAGCGGCCGCTTCCCCGTCACCACTTCCTTCTCCACCATCGTATTCCACTCCCCGCAGGCGGGGCACTTGCCCATCCACTTGGAGTACTCGTTGCCGCAGTTCGAGCAGAACCACACGGTCTTCGATTTCGTCGTTCCTTTCACAGCCATATCCGTCGTCTTTCGTTCCGCTAAGATACAAAAAAAAGATATTGTTCCATCTCGGGACAATATCTCATCGCAATGATTGCGGGTTTCGCTTACTCGGCGACGACCTGGTTGGCGGTGGCAACGACGGAGTCGGCGGCGGCGGTGACGGTGGTGTCGACAGCCTCGACGGCTTCCTTGACCTCCTCGGCGGCAGCCTCGACGGCAGCCTCGGACTCGGACTCGGCCTTCTTGGAATTGTTGTTTCCGCAAGCGGCGGCGCAGATCATCATCGCGATGACGGCGGCGGACATAAATACCTTTTTCATGGTTGCAAGTTTTTACTAACTAGTTAAACAAAACACTTTCGGGTGGCAAAGGTACACCCGATTCTTGAAACAAGCAAGAATTTTTTAAAATATTTATAATTTGGGGATATTACAATTTCATTACAGTCTACCGCCGATTCAGCTCGAAGACCTCCATGTCATGGACTTTTCCGCTATCAATGTGAAAGCGTAGGGCGGTCCGGAAAGCGTGCCAGCCCTGGTTGCCACAGGCTCCAGGATTGATATACAGGACTTTTTCGGATTTATCATCCATAACTTTCAGGATGTGGGAATGGCCGCAGACGAACACATCGGGCCGATACTGCCGGATGAGCGCCCGCGCCTCGGGATAATAATGGCCGGGCGACCCGCCGATATGGGTCATCAGCACCTTGACCCCCTCGCATTCCCAGCAGCGGAACAGCGGGCACCGGTCCAGCAGCCGCCGGTCGTCGCAATTGCCGATGACGCCCTTCAGCGGCTTGAACGCGGCAATCTCCGTCTCCAGGTCCAACCCGCCCCCGAAGTCCCCGGCGTGCCAGATCTCGTCGACATCCTGCAGGAACTCCCTGAATTCGGGGGAGAACACCCCGTGCGTATCCGATATGAGGCCGATATACATAGAACAGCGCTACTCGAAGTGCAGGTACACCGCCGCGGCCGCCAGGACCGCGGCGGTTTCCGTCCGGAGACGGGAGGCGCCGAGGTGGACGGGAATGTAGCCGTGCTCCACGGCCAGGCGCGCTTCTTCCGGGGAGAAATCCCCTTCCGGGCCGATGAGAATGGTGATATCGTTACCGTCGTAGGCTTTCAACGCTTCCTGGATGGAGATGCGCTTGGTGTCGCCTTCGAAGCAGTAGGCGATGAGTTTGAGAGATTCCTTCGCCTGCTCCGCAGGCTCGGAATGACAAGGAGGATTGTCATTTCGACCGAGCGAAGCGAGTGGAGAAATCTGTATGAAATCCTTGACGGAAACGGGTTCCGCGATTTCGGGGATGCGGGATTTGAGGGACTGCTTGGTGGCGGAGAGGGCGATGCGGAGGGCGCGGTCGGTCTTGTAGACCTTGCGCTCGGAGCGCTCGCAGATCGTGGGCACGATGCGGTCCACACCGATTTCCGTGGTCTTTTCCACAAACCATTCGAAGCGGTCGTTGTTCTTGGTGGGGCAGCAGGCGACGGTGAGCCGGTAGGGATGGCCGCCCCAGCCGGGGAAGGCCTCGAGCACCTCGGCCTCGGCCCCCTTGGGGTTGTCGTCGACCAGTCGGCAGCGGAACATCGTCCCGAGCCCGTCGATCACGTGAATCTCGTCGCCGGCGCGGTGCCGCAGCACGCGGCAGCAGTGGCCGGACTCGTCGGCGTCCAGCCGGCAGAAGCGGCCGTCGGCCTCATATGCGTAGAACAGTTCCATTACATCCGGATGATCTCCACCTCGCCGTCCATGCCGACCTTGATGATCTGGGAGGCCTTGCCGGTGGAGTCGGTGTCGATGGAGGGCGGGACGACGAAGTCGACGGCGTCCTTGATTTCCTGAGGGATTTCGCTGAAGCGGGCGGGGGTGGGCTCGCCGGAGATGTTTGCGGAGGTGGACACCACCGGACGGCCGAGCTTGAAGGCCAGGTCGCGGCAGAAGTCGAACAGCGGGATGCGCATCCCCACGGAGCCGTCCTCGGCGACGGCGTTCCAGGCGAGGTGCCAGCGGTCGCCGGGCTCCCCTTCCACGCTGGCGAGCGCCTCGGGATAGATGATCGTCATCGGCTTGTCATTGACCTCCACGAGCTCCACCGCCATCGACGGGACCTGCCGCACGTACTTCGCGACCTGGTCCAGGTTCGCGGCCAGGAGGACCAGCGACTTGGCCTCGCTCCGCCGCTTGATTTCAAAAATGCGGGCCACGGCCTCGGGGTTCGTGGCGTCGCACCCCAGGCCCCAGACAGTGTCGGTGGGATACAGGATCGTGCCGCCGGCCCGAAGGGTCTTCAGGGCCTCGGCAAGGGCTTCATCGCGTTTCATAGTAGGTGGCAATGACGGGATAATGGTCGGAATACTTGACTTTCGGGACCTCGTAGCTGACGGCGTGGAGGTCGCGCGGGTAGAGGATGTAGTCGATCCGCAGAAGCGGCCAGAGGGAACGGAAAGTGGCGCCGAAGCCCTTGCCGGCCTGGACGAAGGAGTCCTTGCGGCCGCGGGAAAGGCGATACACCGTATAGGAGAGCGGATTGTCGTTGAAATCGCCCAGGACCACCGAGCGGACGGGGCACTCGTCCACGTCCTTCATCACTTCCTCCACCTGCCGAGGCCGCTGCGTGATGCCACGGCGCATCTTCCGACCGGCATCCTCCACCATCTCGTCGGTATGGTGGCCGATGGACTTCACCAGGCCGGACAGGGAGATGTTGTAGCTCTCGAAATGGCAGTTGTAGAAGCGCAGGACCGTGGAGTCGAGCTGGATGTCGGTATGGAGGGCCAGGTTCGTGGACTTATCGAAGTCCAGCTTGCCCTTGTACAGGACGGGGCGACGGGACAGCGTGACATTCCCCGCATGGCCGCTCTCCCCCGTGAGCACATAATACTCGGCGTGATAGCCCGGGAAGCGGTCGCGGAACCAGGCGTCCATGTTCAGGGTGTTCGGGAGATGGAACTCCTGCAAGCAGATGACGTCCGCATCCAGGCGGCGCAGATAGGCGGCGACGGAATCGGCCAGAACCAGACGCTTGTCGCCCATGTTCCCGTGTACGAACAGGCCCACGTTGTAGGAGACGACCTTGAGCGTGGGCTCGCGCTCCGGTTCGGGGGCCTTGTATTGGTAATACTTGCCGAGGAGGAAGATGGCCGGCAGAATCATCACGAGCAGGAACCCGGTCATCCGGGAGCGCCGGAAGAGGGCCCAGATGAAGAACAGGACCGTCAGAACCAGCACCGGAATGAACAGGAGGCCGAAAATCGTGAAGAACCAGGCCTTCGCGGGGTTCACGAGCACGGACACGTAGCTCAGGGCCAGCAGGCCGCCGAGGGCCAGCGAGACCGTCCCGAACGTGAGCCGGGAGAACCATCCGTGCCGTTTCTTTACCTCCGCCATAATTCGCCGCGCTTACGCCAGTAAAGGATCAGGAGGAAGCCGAACAGGGCGCCGCCCAGGTGCGCGAAATGGGCGATGCCCATCTGCGTGCCGGTGATGCCGGTGAGGAGTTCGATGCCGATGAAGATGGCCACCATCCACTTCGCGTCCAGGGTGACGGGCGGGAAGATGAGGGTCATCCGCGCCTCGGGATAGAGCATCGCGAAGGCGACGAGCACGCCGTAGATGGCGCCGGAGGCGCCCACCATCGGGGTGCGGAACAGGTCGATGACGTCCTGCGACAGGGCCGTGTCGGAAGCGGCGAGGGCCTGGTGGACCTGCAGCCACTCCACGCCCGTGTGCAGGGCGGCGGCGCCGAAGCCCGTGACGAAGTACAGAATCAGGAACTTTTTCGTTCCCAGGGCCCGCTCCACCACCATGCCGAACATCACGAGGGTGTACATATTGAAGAAGATGTGCCACCAGCCGCCGTGCATGAACATGTGCGTGAGCGGCTGCCACCACCGGAAGAGCGGGGAGGCGGGGTAGAACATCGCGAAGGTCCCGATCATGAAGTTCTCGTTGATCAGCGTGGCCACGAACATGATCACGTTGACAATGAGGATGCTCCGGGTGACGGGCGGGATCCTTTCGAGGAAGTTGCTTTGGAAGGCCATCAGAACCGTTTGTCGATTTCGTCCAGCGGCAGGATGCTGATGATCCGGCGGCCGGAGGAGGTGAATTCAGGGTTGGAAGAGGAAAGGAGGGCGTCCACCAGGCGCTGCGCCTCCGTCGGGGAGGACAGCTTTTCGCCGCCGGACGCGCCCAGGACGGCGAATTTCTGCGCCAGGGACTGGACCATCGTCTCCGGCAGGGAGCCATGGTCGTCGGCCAGGATGAGGGTGAGGTCGCCCACCATCGTATGGACCTTGCCGGCCTCGGTGCTGTAGCCCTCCGGGACGCCGTTCACGACGACGGTGTCGGTGCCGAAGGCCTCGATGTCGAAGCCCAGGCGCTTCAGCAGGTCCGCGTTCGCGTCGAAGAGCAGCCGCCCTTCCACGCCCACATTGACCTGCACCGGGAACAGGGCGCTCTGGCTCACATGGGCCTCCTGGGCCAGCACCTTGAGGAAGCGGTCGAAGAGGATGCGCTCCCGGGCGCGGCGGACGTGGACGATCATCACGCCGGAGGCCGACTGGGAGAAGATGTACTTGCCCTGGACCACCAGGACCTGCGCCGTGGGCATCGTCCGGTCCTCGAAGAGCTTGCCGTAGTCCTCGTGCTTGTCGATGGTGTAGGAAGGGCGCATCGGGGCGCCGGAGCCGCCTGTAGAGCTGCCCGCGGGCGAAAAGTCCCGGACGTCCAGGTTGCCGTCGCCGGCCGTGAAGGGGTTGTAGGTCGGGTCCACGCCGGCCGTGGGGATGCTCACCGGGCGGTACTCGCCGAAGCGGGGGCCGATGACGGGCAGTTCCCGGGCCTCGGGATTGTCGAAGTCGATGTCGCCGCCGGCGCCGCCGCGGGCCGTGGCCTCGCGGACGCAGGCGTACAGGGTCTGGAAGATGACGCTGTCCTCCTCGAACTTGATCTCCGTCTTGGTGGGATGGATGTTCACGTCGATGGTGGAAGGGTCCACCTCCAGGAAGATGAAGTAGGACGGCGTCGTGCCTTCGGGAATGAGGGCCTCGTAGGCCTTCATCACCGCCTTGTGCAGGTAGGGGCTGCGGAAATAGCGGCCGTTGACGAAGAGGAACTGGTTCCCCAGGGTCTTTTTCGCCGCTTCGGGCCGGCCCACGAAGCCGTGGATCCGGACCAGGGAGGTATCGGCCTGGACGTCCATCACCTCGCCCACGAGCTGCGGGCCCAGGAGGTCCGTCACGCGGAACTTGAGGGACTTGGCCTTCTTCAGGACGTGGATGTCGCGGCCGTTGTGCGTGAGGGTGAAGGCGATTTCGGGCCGCGTGAGGGCCACGCGCTGGAACTCCTCCAGGATGTGGCGGAACTCCACGTTGTCCGACTTGAGGAACTTGCGGCGGGCGGGGATGTTGTAGAACAGGTTCCGGACGGCGAAGTTGGAGCCCTTGGGGGCGGCGACTTCGCGCGTGGAAATGTGCTCGGAGCCGGAGAGATGGACCTCCACGCCCACTTCGTCCCCCTCGCGGCGGGTCCGCAGGACCACATCCGCGACGGCGGCGATGGACGCGAGGGCTTCCCCGCGGAAGCCGAAGGTGGTGATCTCCTGCAGGTCCTCGGCGGTGGCGATCTTGGAGGTGGCGTGGCGCTCGAAGCACAGCACGGCGTCGTCCGGGGACATGCCGCTGCCGTTGTCGATGACCTGGATGAGGGTGCGGCCGGCGTCGGTCACCGTCACGGAGACCTCGTCGGCCCCCGCGTCCACGGCGTTCTCCATCAGTTCCTTCACCACGGAAGCGGGCCGCTGGACGACCTCTCCCGCGGCGATCATGTCCGCGATGTTCCTGGGGAGTATCTTCAGTTCCATCTAGACGCCGAGCAAGCCGTAAATCTTGGTGACATAGATCAGCACGAGGGCGATCAGCAGCAGGGTGATGATGCCGATGATGGCCTGCGTGCGGGAGGCGGTGGTGCGGGTGCGCTTGTAGTTGCCGTCGCGCCAGGCGCCGCGGATGCTGCTGCCGGGCACGTACGTGCCTTCTTCCTTCGCTTTCTCGTTGGAACCGTCCACGTCACCGAACATGCGGCGGCGCTCCTCCTCCTCGGGATCGTAGTAACGGGGCTTGTAGTTGAACAC
This sequence comes from Bacteroidales bacterium, assembly GCA_017429205.1. The sequence goes on along the minus strand of JAFRPH010000023.1, from coordinate 22,164 downwards.
CCGGTGTTCGGGGTTTCCGAAGAAACCGAAATTGAAACCTGCCATAGCCGCTTCGTTTTAGTCTTAACTTACAAATGTAGCATTTTTTTCGTTACCTTTGTGGCTATGGAACTCAGAATCGGAAACGGATACGACGTGCACGCCCTCGAGGAAGGGCTGCCCATGTGGCTGGGCGGGGTGAACATCCCCTCGGCGATCGGTTTCGTGGCGCACTCGGACGGCGATGTGGCCATCCACGCGCTCTGCGACGCCATTCTCGGGGCCTTGGCCCTCGGCGACATCGGCCATCTCTTCCCCGACACGTCCGACGAATGGAGAGGCATCGACAGCAAGATTCTGCTGGCGAAAGTCGTCGCCCTCATCGGCGAACGCGGCTGGCGCGTGGGCAACGCCGACATCACCATCGCCCTGCAGCTTCCCAAGCTCGCCCCGTACATCCTGACGATGCGGGAAACCCTCGCCCGCGTGATGGGCGTTCCCGTCGACGCGGTCTCCGTGAAGGCCACCACCACCGAGCGCCTGGGCTTCGTGGGCCGGGGCGAAGGCTGCGAAGTGTGGGCTTCCGTCTCCGTGATTAAACCTTGACGACCGCTTCGTGTCAAAAGAACTGTCCGATTGATTAAGGAGACAGTTTTTTGATGTTATATCTGATATGAAAGCTTTACGAATCCTTGCAGCGGCAGCGGGAGTGCTGTGCGCTGTAACCCTGTTTGCGCAGGAAGGACGTCCGGAGCGCGGCGGCCGTGGCGGCCGCGGCGGTCGCGGCGGTTTCCCCGAACCCGTTACGGACAGTGTCTGGGTGATCCAGCGTACCCAGGAAATGGTCGAGAAGTACACCCTCACCCCCGAGCAGGAGGCCCAGGTGCGCGAACTCAACGTCAAGTATGCCCCGCAGATGAACTTCACCCCGCAGCGTATGGGTTTTGACGGCGAGAACGGCGAACGTCCCGACTTCCGCTCCATGACCGACGAGCAGCGTCAGGAGTTCATGCAGAAGATGCAGGCCCAGATGGGCGAAATGCAGGAAAAGATGCAGGCGATGCAGGAGGCCCGCAAAGAGTATGAGAAAGAGCTCGAGAGCTTCCTGGACAAGGACCAGCTGAAGGCGTACCGCAAGGATCGCCGTCGTCAGGAAGCTGAGATGCAGCGCCGCATGCAGGGCGGCGGCCGTCCCGGCGGCATGGGCCCTGGCGGCCCCGGCGGCTTCCCGGGCGGTGGCATGGGCCCCGGCGGCTTCCCCGGTGGCGGCGGCTTCGGCGGCTTCTGATCCTCCCGACTCTGATCAATGCTGATGGTGGTCCAGATAATGGACCACCATCTTCATTTTCCCCCCTTTTCTGCCGACGGTGTCCCACTCGATGGACCACCATCGACACCAGAAGAGAAAAGAGATGAGAGAGGAAGGGAGTTAGAAGAGTTTCTTGAAGAGGCTCTTCGCGAGGCCTTTGGCGATCTCGGCAGCGGCGGATTGGGTGGTGGCCGCCTGCTGCTTGGGTTTGGGCGCCACGTACTTGTCCACGTAGTAGTTGACGTTGATGTAGCCGTCGCCGCAGGCGTCGGTGCGGTTCCAGGCGTAGCAGACGCCGTCCACGAGCTTGTAGTAGGTATCGGCATTCAGGTCCATCGGGTCGTTGCCCTTGGCGACGAAGCCGGCGGCGCGGAGTTTCTGCGCGTAGAGCTCCAACAGGAAGGGACGGCCCCTAAGGCAGAAGCGCCAGAACGGGTGACCGTTCATCGGGTCCATCTCCTCGAGCTCGAAGCGATCACCGCCCACGTCCCACTTAGGGTAGTACGGGAAGCGCTCTTCCCACCCGTCGAAGATGGCCGCCTCGGCCGCCGCCTTGGCTTCAACCTCGGCCTGCATCTCCTTCTTCGCCATCTCGACGGCGCCGGAGAACATGCCGCCGAGCCCCTTGAGGGCGTCGAGGGCCTGTGCCTGTTTCTCCTTTTCTTCCTCCGTCAGCGGCTTGCCTTCGGCCTCAGCCTTGGCATTGGCCTCCTGGGCGGCGGCATTGACCTTTTCCATGGCCTTGCCGATGCCCTGGTTGACGGTGTTCATCAGGTTGTCCAACAGTCCCATAGCCGCCTACTTCTTGATGAATTCGACGCGGCGGTTCTTGGCGCGGCCTTCGTCGGTCTTGTTGTCGGCGACGGGCTCATGCGCGCCCTTGCCCACGGCGCGGAGGTTGAACGGGTCCACGCCCTTCTCTTCGAGAGCCTTGACGACGGCCTCGGCGCGCTGCTGGGAGAGCGGGTCGTTAATCTTGTCGGAGCCCTGGTTGTCGGTATGGCCCTGCACCTCGAAGCGGGCGTTCGGGTTCTTCTTCATGTAATCGGCGACCTTCTCGATCTCCTCCATCGACTCGGGCTTCAGCGTGGCCTTGCCGGTCTCGAAGAGGATATTGTTCGTGACGAACTTGCCCGTTTCGGCGATGGCCTTTTCGACGGCGGAAGAATAGTCGGTCGCATTGCGCTCATACAGGTCGACGGCGCCCTTGGCCATCACGATATTGGTGACGAAGATGCCCTTGTCGCTGTCGGAGCTGCCGTCCATCCACCAGGAACGGGGCTGGATCATGTTGGGAATGTTGACGATGCGCTGATAGTTCAGATACATCTTGAACGCACGCTTGTTGAAGGAAATGGCGATATGGTTCCATTCGTTCTTTTTCAGATACCGGTTGATGGTCTGCCTGCCGGGTTCGCCCTCCATCTTATTGCCGTTGGGATTCTCCGCGCCCCAGCCCCAGCCGATGCCGCTGTATTCACCGCCATAGTAGGGATGGTATTCCGGACTCATACGGATGTCGAAGACTCTCTTGCCGTCGGCTCCATCCATGATCAGGTCCAACGTTCCGTCCCATCCGGACCCTTCTTCCGCCGGCTGCGCCAGGACATCGAATTCGATCGTGAACTCCTCAGGCAGGTATTCTTTCTCTTCCATGAGGGGCTGGATCCGGGACGCTTCCATCCGGATGGCTTTCGCGCCCTTGATGTTCACCACCTCCACTTCACTGCCTTCCAGCAGGTCCCACTTGGAGGGGAATTCGCCCATTCGCTCGCCGTTCAGGTTGTCCTCGAAGAACACGTTCGCACCGCGCTTGAAGTCGCTCTTGGCCTGGATCTCGGCGAAATCCACCGTTTCCTTGGCCTCCACGGCGGCTTCTTCCGATTCCTGGTCTTCGCCAGACTTCTTGTCTTTCTTATCCTTTTTCTTGCCGTCGAGGAGGTCGTTCACGCCCTTCTCGACCTTGTTGCCGAGGTTGTTCTCCACGGCCTGCTTGGCGCGCTCGCCGAGGCGCCCGAGGATGCCCTGGGCGGAGGCGGTGCCGCAAATCAGCGCAAGGAGCGCTGCGGTGAGGATGTACTTTTTCATAACAGTGTGATTATTAGTTTCTAAAGGATGCCTTGCTCGATGCTCATCCGGACCATCTCCGCCGAGGTGGAGGCGGAGAACTTGGCGAGAATCTTCTTCCGGTGCCACTTCACCGTCTCGGGGCTCAGGGAAAGGGCCTCCGCAATCTGCGGGGTGGTCATTCCCTGGGCGATGAAACGGACGATCTGGCGTTCCCGTCCGGTCAATTGAGGGGTCTGGTCCATAACGCGTCTCTTACCACTTACAAATTTCACTTTTAAAAAGGGCAAAAACACCACCCCAAAGGGTGGAAATCAGGGGTGGTTCTCCGAATTTACCCTCCCTTCTTCGCTTTTTTCCTAACTTTGTGTCCATGAGACATCTCGCCATCACGCTCGCGCTGCTCGCGGGGGCCTTGCTCCCCGCCGGCGCCTACACGGACCACCGCGGCCACAATGTGGACTCGCTGGAGCGGGTCGTCGCCCGCTGGACCCCCGAAGCCGTTGACAAGGCCTCGGAGGAGGAACTCATCGACCTGAATCGGGCCTACCGAGACCTGATGCTGGGGTATGAGGTGATCAACGGGGAAAAGGCGGTGTTCTACGCCCGGAAGGCGATCGCGATCAGCCGCCGGAAGGGATGGACCGAGGCCACGGGCGACGCCGCCCGGCACATCGGTCAGTATTTCTACGCCCGGGAGCAGTTCGACAGCGCGATGGTGTGGTTCCAGGAGTCCCTCGCCTGCGTGGAAAAGATGGCCGCCGGAGCCACCTCCCCGAGCCATCCGGAAGGATACGCGGAGATCGACATCGACGACAGCCGCTCCTCGCTGTACGGGGCCATCGGCAACCTGTACAACGTGATGGGCGACATCCCGACGGCGATGGATTACTATGGGAAGGCGGGCGAAATCTTCGACAAGCACGGCTGGAACGAGAGCAATTCCGTCCTGTACTACAACATCGGCGAGACCTGGGTCGATGAAAAGGACTATGCCCAGGCGCTTCCGGCCTACGAAAAGTCCCTGAACTATGCCCGGACCGCGGGCGATTCGCTGCTGGTGGCCAATGCCCTGAAGGGCCTCGGCGGCCTATATCTGGACACGGGCAAGACCTGGAAGGCGCTCCGCTGCCTGCAGGAGGCGGACAAGTATTATTCCCTGCACGACGACCAGGAATTCCGCTTCCGGATGGAGAATCTGGACTTTATGAGCCAGGTGCTCCAGGCGCAGAAGAAGGCCCTGGCGTGGTGGCTGGCGGCCCTGGCGCTGCTGGTGGTCCTGCTGGTCGGCCTGACGCTGGTCCTGCGGCGGCTGCGCCGCCTCCGCCGGGAACAGGCCGAAGCGGCGGAAGTCATCGACGAAACCCTGGAGGAACTGCGGCCCGCCCCGGCGGAAACGGCCTCCGAAAAAGCCGCCGCCCCGAATCTTTCCGACCGCGAGCAGCAGATCCTCGCCCTCGTCGCCGAGGGAAAGACGAATCCGCAGATGGCCGAGGCCCTCTTCTTGAGCCCCGAAACCATCAAATGGTACCGGAAAAAATTGCTGGTGAAATTCGACGTCCCCACCTCCGCCGCCCTCGTTTCCAAGGCGAAGGACCTGGGGCTGGTGTAAGGCCTAGAACTGGAAATAGATGAAGCTCTGGAGGTCGGCGGTGATGAACTGGTAGACGAAGACCACGACCAGGAACACCACCAGAGCCATCAAGGACAACGGGAGCGACGCAAACCGGATGCGGTAGCGGCGCTTCCATTTTTCAGGGATCCAGTGGATGAGCATCCCGACGGCGAAAACGATGAGCACGTACCGGTGCTGCCAGGCGACGTGTGGCACGATGGACAGGTTCCAGGCCGACCCAATCTGGGTCACCATATTCTTCGCGGTGTTCCACGCCTCCTCGTTCGCCAGGGCGGGATCCAGGTTGGACCCGCTGCGGAAGAACAGGCGGGTGAAGGTGATGAAGACGAAGGTCTGGAACACGGCCCAGGCGTTGGAGATCCATTTCACGGCGGGAGATTCCCGGTCGCCCTTCGACAGGCTCAGGGACCGCCCGGAATGACAGAAGTAGTACACCAGCCTTACCAATGTGCCGAGCGCAAGGACGAGCGTCCAGACAAAGAACAGGTTCCAGACGGGGGCGGGGGTCCAGCGGGAGAGGCCAAACATCAGGGCGCAAAGGGCGCAGATGAAGGCCGCCTGCACGGGACGGGACCATTTCGTCCAGATCTTATAGACGATCTGGCCGATGCCGTTCAGGCCGCCCCAGATCATGAAATTCCAGCTCGCGCCGTGCCAGAGGCCGCCGAGAAGCATCGTGTCCATCGAGTTCACGTGGGTGCGGAGCATCTTCCGGCTGTCCGGCTTCAGCCAGCCGTACAGGACCACCGACACCGTCACGAGCGCCACCGCGAAAGCCACCCACCACGACCCGGACAAGAACGAGCCGATGACCGCGACGGCGAAAATGATGATGTACGAGCCCCAGGTGGCGTTCCGGTTGCCGCCGAGGGGGATGTACAGGTAGTCCCGAAGCCAGCGCGACAAGGTCATGTGCCAGCGGCGCCAGAACTGCTGCGCGTTCTCCGCCTTGTAGGGCGAGTTGAAGTTCTGGGGCAGGTAGAAGCCCATCAGCATCGCGACGCCGGTGGCGATGTCCGTGTAGCCGGAGAAATCGGCATAGACCTGCAGGGAGTAGCAGAACAGGGCGGCGAGGTTCTCGAAGCCCGTGTACAGGAGCGGGCTCGCGAACACCCGGTCGCTGAGGTTCACCGCGAGGTAATCGGCCAGGACCAGCTTCTTGACGAGGCCGTTCAGGATCCAGAACACGGCGATGCCGAACCAGCGGCGGCTCAGGTTGTAAGGCTTGTACAGCTGCGGGAAGAACTCCGGCGCGCGGACGATCGGACCCGCCACGAGCTGCGGGAAAAAGGTCAGGAAGAAGCCGAAATCCAGGAACTTGCGGAGCGGTTCGATCTTCCCCCGCTTCACGTCCATGATGTAGCTCACGGCCTGGAACGTGAAGAAGGAGATGCCCACGGGCAGGATGATGGCGTCCACGCGGAAAGCCGTCGTACCCGTGAGGCCGTTCATGAGCTCGCCCAACACGTCCCGCACCTGGATGGACAGGCCGAACAGGTCGTTCAGGAAGTCCGCGATGAAGTACGCGTACTTGAAATAGGCCAGGATGCCCAGGTCCACCACCACCGATAGCGCGACCCAGAAGGTCTGCCAGGCGGGCCGGGCGCGGCGCAGCGCGCGGGCCGCGAAGTAGTTGTACGTCACGACAAAGAGCAGCAGCAGGAGGAACACGCCGCTGGTCTTGTAGTAGAAGAAAAGGCTGACGAAGAACAGATACGCGTTCCTCAGGAGCGGCTTCGAGTGAATCAACGAGAAGCCCGCGAACACCAGCGCGAAGAACGCCCAGAAGTAGAACTGGGTGAACAGCAGCGGGTGCGCGCTGTCGAAGGAGAACAGCGCACCGAGGAAATCCCGTATGATGTCCGTGAGGGTCATCGGGCCTGGGTGGCGTACGCGTCCATCAGGGCATTGAAAAGGAGGTTCCCGAGAATCGTGTAGCCTTCCGGCGTGAAGTGGATGTGGTCCGGACGGGCGTACCCCGCGGTCACCCACGCATCCATCGACCCGGACCCGCCCATAATGTCGAACAGGTCCCAAAAGGCGCCGTCACAGCCGGCGGCGATCTCTTCGAACGCGCGCTCGGCCCGGGCGCCGTGAGGATTCGACCGGCCGTTCTTCCAGCTGTCGTTGCAGGAGGTGAACAGGAAGGCGCAGTGCGGGTTCGCACGCCGCACCTGCTGGACAAGCTTGCCGTAGTTGGAGATGAAGCGGCGGGCGTCGAAATCCGCCCCCTGGAGGTCGTTGATGCCGATGGAGAAGATCACGAGGTCCGGCTTCACGAGCTTGAGGTCGCGCGTGAAATCCTCGCACTTGAGGAACGAGGACGTTGCGGCGCCGTTGACACCCACCTCGCTCACGGTCAGGCCGTTCGCGGGATTGTCCAGGTACAGGCCCTTGAGGGTGAACCGGCCCGGGAAGCCCAGGAAGCCGACGCGGAAATAGTCGATGTAGCGCGGCAGGTCGAAGTGCCAGCGCTCGTCCATCTGCCGGCCGCGGAGGGTGTCCCGCCCGGACAGGATGACGGGCTCCAGGTCGCCGTATCCCAGCACGTCGATGCTGCGGAACGTGAAGCGGAGGTCCCACATCTTGCGCTCCTCCGGAACCAGGTCCAGGGCCACCGTCGCAGCTGTGTCGGCCGTGGTCACGGTCATGCCGCTGACGCCCATCACCGTCTCCGGGTTCAAGCAGCGGCTGGAGGTCCAGGTCCCCGTGTAGGAGGACTGGTAGCCCATCGGGGTGTTCGTGCCCGCCGCGGCGTAAGGGAACACGAGGCCGCGGCCGCCGTCCATGCCGTAGCGCAGGGCCATCAGGTTCTTGCGGAGGGTGTTCGTCCAGGTGCCGCCCTGCACGTGCGAGCCGCCGATGTGCAGGATGCGGACGTCCCCGCGTCCGGTGAGGACGAGGGTGTCCAGCTTCCGCAGGAAGGCGTCGAAATCGGCCGAGGAGCCGCCCGGGAACTGGAGGGCGTTCCGTTCGATGCGGGCATACGACATCGGCGGAATCCGGCGGCGGAAGCGGTTCTGGGCGCCCGCGGGGAGGAGGGTGGCGGCAAGGGCCGCGAGGAGAATCAGTCGTTTCATCTTCCCATTCTTTGCTGGACCGCGGCGGCCGGGAGGGTCTTCCGCAGGTCGTAGAAGGCATAATACGTAAGGAAGGACCGGGACAGCGTCTCGCCCACGACCTTGGCGCCGGCCGGGGTGAAATGGACATAGTCCGGTCCTGCGTAGGCCGGACTGTGCCGGACCCACTGGGCCATCGAGTTCTGCCCGCCCATCATCCGGTACAAGTCCCAGTAGGCGGCGTCGCACGCGAGCGAAACGGCCTTCAGGGAGTCCACCAGCTCGGGCAGGCGGCGGTAGGAGACGATGCGGCCGTCCTCGGTGGAGGCCGCCATGTCGGACGGGCCGATGAAGAGGATCTTCGCGTCCGGGGCCACATCGTGGTAGTAGGCGATCTGCTCCCGGACCTTGTCCATATAGCCGGAGATGGCCTTGGTCGAGCCGGCCGCCGGAACGAAGTTCCCGCCGAACTGCAGGATCACGAGCCGGGTGTCGTCCAGCTCGAAAGCCGCTTTCATCAGGGCCGTGTCGATGCGGGTGAGGATATGCCCCGTGCTGCCGCGCATCGGGATGTTGTCCACGGTGACACCGGCCGTTCCGTCGGTGGAGACGCCGTAGATTTCCGCGTCGCCCGCGAGCTTGAGCGTCGCCTTCTCGACGGGCCGGGAGAAGGTCCAGGTGACCCAGGTCACCCCGTCCTTCCTCCGGAAGGCGGGCGTGGGCTTCAGCGTGTCGGACTGCGCAGTCACGGTGAAATCGTCCGACGCGCGCCCGTACAGGACGGACACGGACTGGAAGGTCCGTGCGTGCATCTGGGTGGATTTCTGCTTCTGCGCGCGGATGCTCACGGTGCCGGTGCCGGAGAATCCGGTCACCTGCGCCAGGGGGCCGTAGCGCCGGTGCCCGGCGCGGCGGGTGGTGGAATCTCCGAACATCGTGTAGGAGATGAAACCGCCCGAGGAGGAGCGCGAGATGGACGCCATCGGCGTGTTGGTCAGTGCGGGGAACATCCCCGTGCCGCGCCCGCCGAAGCGCGTCTGCAGCGCTTCCCGCAGGTTGGAAGAGATGCGGTCCAGCTCGATCTGCGAATCGCCGTAGTGCGCCACGCGTACGGTCTTGCCTCCCCTCCCGGCCCGTTCGAACGCCCGGAACACCGGGTCGAAGAACGTATAGTCGTCGTTCGGCAGGTAGATCCGGTCGGGATTCTCATAGAAGAACTGGCGGTAGAAGTCGAACGTGTCCCCCAACATCGCGAACCGCCCGTCCAGGGCGTTCAGGACCGAGTCCACATCGACCTTTTTCTCCTTGGCGTCCCGCACGTGTCCGGCATACGAAGCGAAGCGCAGGCGCTTCGTCCCGAAGCGCACCCCCTCCGCCGGGAACACGGCCCACGCCGCGCCCAGCATCAGGAACACCCCGAGGATGAAGAACAGGACCTGCCTCGCTTTCATAAGGCTACTGGACGGTAATTTCGAGGGAAACGACCGCCTGACGGCCGTCGGCGTAGGTCAGCCGGGCGTCGACCGTATGGGGGCCGGCGGTCAGGGTGACGGAATCGGCCCCGGCGGGCTCGTCGTCATAGTACCAGACGACGGAAGCGGGGGCTTCCAGCGCATCGGCACGGACGAGTTCGAAGGTGAAGCGGTCGCCGGCCCGATATGCGCCGGTGTCGGCGATGGTCGGGTAGTCCACGCCGTCGTACGGAATGGTCGCCGTCAGCGTCACCTGGTTGTTGGCATAGGCGATATGGCTGAAAGAAATGGCTCCTTCGAGGCCGCTCCAGCTGACCGGGGTGTATCCCGTCACGTGCTTGGATCCCGGGAAAGGAAGGTCGGGGCTGTATTCGTCGTCGAAATAATAGGCGCCCGCATAGCTGTAAAAGCCGTACATCAGATTGCTTGGATCCGCGGCCGGAACGACGTAGAAGCAGGGATGCGAACCGTTTTCGTTGATGGAATTGTTTATTGCCCAGTTTGCCCAGAGATCGGCGGCGGTTGAAGAGCCATCGGCCAGATTGATCGTCCGGTTGGACTTGTCCACGTGGTAGACGACCAGTCCGTGGGCGGCTAACCCGGCGTCCCAGCCGTTGGAGCCGCGGCACTCGTACACGAAATACTCGCCGTTCATGTCGGTAGGCGTCCGGTAGACCACATTCTCGTCCACGGACGGGATGGTATACGTGCCGGCCGTCGAGAATTCCCGGTAGTCGGTCTCTTTCAGCCAGCCCAGCATCATGCGTTCCTCGAAGTTGAAAAACGGAGGCGTCCGCCCGTTGTTGTTGTACGAACCGCCGTCCATCGGGGAGAAGAAGAACAGGCCACCCGCCTGCCCGTTGGTCTCATAGTCCGTATCGTAGAAGTCCGGAACGCCCATCGCATGGGCGAACTCGTGGCACGCCGTTCCGATGCCGCACATCTTCCCGTCCTGGCCATTCACTTCGTTGGTGCAGGCATAGGAATCGATGGCCATGCCGTCCAGCTCCAGGCTCTTCCCGGCCTCGCTGAGCGACCACTGATGCGGCCAGATGGTGTTGGAGGCGCCGCCGTCGGCCTCGCCCTTGCCGGCGTAGTACATGAACACCAGGTCCACTTTCCCGTCGCCGTCATTGTCGTACCGGGTGAAATCGATGTCCTCGTCCAGCTTCTTGCAGCCGTCGATGATGGCTTCCTCGGGCCGCTTGTCGTCCCCGCTCCAAGAGTTCTCCCCGTAATAGCTGTAGGGTTTGTCCAGCTGGACAGGGCCGTATACGTCGAAAATCGGCTCGAAAACCCCGTGGGAATTGTCAAAGTAGTAATCCCGCGCGGAACCGGTACCGCCATTGACGGAATATCCCGGCTCGTTCAGGAGGGCGGTGAAAGCGGCGTTGGGATCTTGGCTCGTCGAGAACTGCTTGTTCGAGAACTCGACCAGGATGACGAGGAAATGCTTCTTTCCGATGGCGATCGGCGAGCTCGAGGCGCGCCGGGCGGCGCGGTGCTGCCGGGCGGCAGACCGCCGCTCGAGACCCTGGCGGACGATTTCGGCCACCGTGATTCCCTGGGCGGGACGGTAGTAACCGTCCGCCGACAGGGTGACCAGGCGGCCGGCGGCATCGGTCGTCCAGTGAGCGAACTCGTCACCGTGCTGCCGGAGGACGATCTTCGTCCCGTCCGGCTGGACATATTCGATCTTGCCCGGGTAGGCGGGAATGGCGTTCAGGAACTGGAAGCCGGCGAGCAGCGCAAGCAGCGCAAAAAGGATGTGTTTTCTCATGGCTTCTTACTTTTTGAGGATGATACCTTGGCCGGAACCGTCTCCAAGCCACACTTTCGGACCGTCTTCGCGGACGACCTTGAGGTCGCAGGTGCGCTCCAACAGGACCTTGCGGCCTTTCCGGTACAGCAGGGAGACCGTCACCGCGTCGCCCTTGGTCAGGGACGGGTCATAGCCGGAAACCACCAGCTGCTCCTTCGTGGACGCCTTCAGGAGGACGAACTCGAGCTTGCCGTCGGGATAGGAACGGAACAGCTGGTCCACGCCCCGCTCATACGTCCACGCCGCGCCGGCATAGTAGCTGCCGTACTCGGACGAGGCGACGAGCGGATCCTCCGCCACAGCGCCGGAAACGGACGATTTCTTGTACAGGACGACATCGTTCTGGGACCCCTGCTTGTAGCAGGAGAACCGGGGCGACTGCGTGTTCTCCCGGATGTACCGGGACTCGCCGGCCTGCGCCACGATGTTGGCCACGCCGCCGCTGACCGTCACGGTCCAGCTGGAATTGCCATTCTTGTCCTTCGACTCCCTCAGGACGTTCTTGGAGCTCGCCGAGCTCAGGTAGCCGCTGCCGGTGTAGAAGGCCCACGTGCCGGCGGAGGCGCCGGCTTCGAGCGTCAGGGGCGTGGCCTTGCCCGGATCGGTCACCACGCCGTTTTCCGTGGTGACGGCCACGCGGCTCCGGTGCGCGGTGCCGGTGGAGACCTGTCCGCCCAGGGCATAGGATCCCTCCTTGTTGACAATCAGGACCTCGTCCCCGATATGGATCTCGGAGACATCCGTCACGCGGACGTACTGGTCGGAGCCGCCGGCGAACGTGATGCCCGCCATATCCACGGAGAAGCTCGCCACCTTGCCGGAGGTGAACTTCCGCCCTTCGGGGAAGGTGATCTCCTTGGTCAGGATGCCGTGGGTGGTGTAGACGGACAGGGCGAGCGTCTGACCGGAGACGTCCACCGGGGCGCAGGCGAACCAGAGGTCGCCCGACGCGTCGGTGTCCAGCGCGATGGTGTGCGACGCCCCGTTCGAGGTCAGGGTGCCGTCCTCGGCCCAATACCACTCACCCACGACCGGGGTGCTGAAGGTCAATTCCACCTTGGTCACGGTGGCGTCTTCCAGTTCCAGGTTCTTGAGGGAAAGGCGGCCATACGCCGTCAGGTGCGCGAAATGGAGCTGCACCTTCTCCGGAAATGCCGTGGAAGCGGCGGATTTCGCGACCAGGAGCTGGGCGGCTTCGTCCACGGAATTCTCCAGCGGCTTCTGGTCCGCGGCCACGTACACGCTCCAGGCGCTGCGGCTCGGGCTGATGGCCCGGGCGGCGGAAGCCGGAGAAACTGCGTAGAAGGTATACGGAGACGTCGCGTCGGACGCGTCGAAGGAGGCCTCGAACCAGGCCGTCGCGCCGTCTTCGGCGGGCGTGACGGCGGAATTCACGGCCTTTCCGTAATTCATGGACAGGAGGATGTCACTGTCGTTCCGGGTCCACAAGGTCCGATAAACCCCGTTCTCGGGGGCCGCGAAGGCGGTGCGGGTATCCGCCGCGCCGGCCTGGAAACGGACCGTCTTCAGGGATCCAGGTTCCGGCAATTCCTGCTCGGCCTGGCGGCAGCCGGCGAATGCGGCGAGGGCGATCAGCGCCCCGAAGGAAGTCTTGAGAATTTTCTTCATCGGTGCTACTAATAATCTCCCCACGGATCGTCCGTGCCCGGGTCGATATCCCCATTTCCTCCCGACAGGAGGAAATTCCATTCCGTCCGCAGATCGACCATGCGGACCGTCGGTTTTTCGTATAAAAGTCTGGTTTTTTCTGTCATCGCTGTTTCTTTGCGCATATCCTGCAAATATACGCAAAAAAAACAGGCAGGTCAATAACGACCCACGAGAAGGCCCTGCGTGCGAGGGTGGAAGCCCGCCGGGACGGGCGTCAGGAGCGGCCCTGTGGCCGCTTCCGCGCTCCGGGTGCGGCCCTCGATGAGACGCAAGGCGACCGCGAGCATCGTTTCCTCGGGGTCGCCGAGGGCGAATCCGTCCAGCGGGTCGTCCTCCGCCTCGACGTCGGGGGCGATGCCGTCGGGCATCGAGAGGGTGACGCCGTTGCAGTCGGCATAGCGGGAGTACATCACGTAGATGCCCCAGTTGTCCACATAGGGAAGCGCCCGTTCGTACTCGCTGTCGCCCAGGCTTTTCTTGACCGAGTCATACCAGTCCTTCGCCTGCATCAGATAGCCCGCGCAGTACTTGCCGCTCGTCCGCCCGCCGACGAGGATGACGTCCATATACGGGCGCAGGCAGCAGACCAGGCTTTCCGAGGCCGATGCGCTGGACTCCGTCGCCAGGACATACAGGCGCGGGAGGTCCGGATTGGCCCCGACCGTCGAAATGACTTGCAAGGCGCCGTTGTTGCGGAACATGAAACCGGTCTCGAAACGGGTCGGTTCCTCCTTTTGCTCGGCGGCCATTTTCGCATTGTAGATCTCCTGGGAAAGGACGCTGCCCGCCTCGACCACCGAGACGGGCGCCAGCATCGACGCCAGCACTTCCTCGGTGATCAGGTAGCCGCCACCGTTGTACCGGAGGTCCAGGACCAGGTCGTCGATGCCCGCCTGCACGAACCGGTGGAACACCTCGACCAGGTCCTGGCAGGAGTCCAGCGTGAAGGACGTGTAATGCAGGTAGCCCACCTTCCGCCCGTCCGGCCGCTCCAGAATGCGGACGGTATGGACCGGGTTCTCGTACATCTCCACCGCCGTGACGGTCGCGGACCGGCCGTCGGTGAGACCCAGCTTCACCGTCCCGCCGCCGAACAGGTGGTCGCGGACGATCGCCTGGTAGTTGCCGGGGGTCATTTCCAGGCCGTTCACGGTGAGGATGGTATCTCCGCGCTTGAGGCCCGCCGCGGCCGCCGGCGAATCGGCGTAAACATAGGTCAACACCGCGCAGACGCGCTTATGGGTGCTGTCGTAATAATACAGCTGGAAATCCATCCCGAAGGTCCGGGCATGCCCGGAAACGCCGCCGACGAGCGAGGCGAAGTCGTCCGTCAGCATCGTCCAGCGGTCGATGTCCTTCCCGGCGGCGTCCTTGTAGCGGATATCCGCCACCTTCCGGATGGGCTCCTCCCAGTTCTCCCAGCGCTCCAGCGCAGGGGCGATCTCGTCCCGCCACAGGTAGTACTCGTCCATGACGTTCCACGCGAAGGTATTGACATACTTCCGCTGCCGCCTGGTCTCGTCGTCCAGCCGGTCGTACTCGTCCGGCATCTGCTTCCCGCAGCCGCCTCCCAGCATCGACAGGACCAGGAGGCCAAGAATCCATCGGGCTCGTTTCATACGGCAAAAATAACAAAAAAACACTTCCCTTGCGAGGGAAGTGCTTTTCGTGTACGCGCTGTGGATTACTCGGCGGCAGGGGCCTCGGCCTCGGCGGCGGGAGCAGCCTCTTCGGCAGCCTTCTTGGAGCGGCTGCGGCGGGTGCTCTTCTTCTCCGCCTTGGGGGCGGCGAGGGCGGCCTCGTTGAAGTCCACCAGCTCGAGAAGCACCATCTCGGAAGCGTCGCCGCTGCGGAAACCGGTGTGGAGGATACGGAGGTATCCGCCCGGACGGTCGGCGATCTTCGGAGCGATCGTGCGGAAGAGCTCGGCGGTGGCGTTCTTGTCCTTCAGGTAGCTGAAGACCACGCGGCGGTTGTGGGTGGTGTCCTCCTTGGACTTGGTGATGAGGGGCTCCACGTAGGGCTTCAGGGCTTTCGCCTTGGCCTCGGTGGTCTCGATCCGCTTGTTCAGGATAAGGGAGGATGCCATGTTGGAGAGCATCGCTTTGCGGTGACCGCTCTTACGACCCAGATGATTGACTTTTCTATTGTGTCTCATGGTTAAACGATCTTTTTCTTAGGTTCGATATTGTACTTGGTGACATCCATTCCGAACGAGAGCTTCATCTTCTCGACGAGCAGGTCGATTTCGTTCAGGGACTTGCGGCCGAAGTTGCGGAACTTCATCAGTTCGGCGCGGCTGTAGGACACGAGGTCGGCGAAGGTGTCGATGTCGGCGGCCTTCAGGCAGTTGAAGGCGCGGACGCTCAGGCCCATGTCCGAGAGCTTGGTCAGCAGCAGGTGACGCATCCTCAGGGATTCCTCGTCCAGCTCCTTGCTGTCGGACTCCACGGCGTTCTCCAGGGAGATCTTCTTGTCGTCCGTGAACAGCTTGAAGTGGTAGATGAGGATGTTGGCGGCATCCTGCAGGGCTGCCTCCGGGGAGATGGAACCGTCGGTGACGATCTCCAGGAGGAGTTTCTCGTAGTCGGTTTTCTGTTCGACGCGGAAGTTCTCCACGGTCCAGTTCACCTTCTTGATCGGGGTGTAGATGGCGTCCACGGGAATGGTGCCGATGGGCGTATTCTCGTCGCGCATCTCCTCGGCCGGGACGAAGCCGCGGCCCTTGGTGATCGTGATGGTGATTTCCAGACGGACGGAAGGCTCGAGGGAGCAGATGTGAAGCTCGGGATTCAACACCTTGAAAGAAGACAATCCTTTGGAGATGTCCTCAGCGGTAAACTCCTGCTTTCCGCTGATCGTGATGTTTGCCGTCTCGCTGTCCACGGACTCCACCATGCGGCGGAAGCGGACCTGCTTGAGGTTCAGGATGATGTCCTGCATTCCCTCGATCACGCCGGGAATGGTCTGGAACTCTTCGTCCACACCGCCGACCTTGATCTGCGAGATGGCGAAACCTTCCAGAGAGGCGAGGAGGATGCGGCGGAGGGCGTTGCCGATGGTCTGTCCGTAGCCGGGCTCAAGCGGCCTGAACTCGAAACGACCCACGGTCTCGGTGCCTTCGAGCATGATCACCTTGTCGGGTTTCTGAAATGCTAAGATTGCCATAATTGTTGTTTCTTGGTGTTAAGTACGATTACTGCTTGGAGTAGATGTCGACGATCAGCTGCTCGTTGATGTTCTCCGGAATCTCGGTGCGGGCCGGGATGTTGAGGTACTTGCCGACGAGGGTCTTGGGGTCGAACTCCAGCCAGGAATACTTCGTGGCGGAAGCGACGCTGGCCTGGATGACCTCGAGGCTCTTGGAACGCTCGCGGACGGCGATGGTCTGACCGGGCTTCACCAGGCAGGACGGGACGTTGCAGACGACGCCGTCGAGGGTGATGTGGCGGTGGAGGACCAGCTGGCGGGCGGCGGCGCGGGTCGGGGCGATGCCCAGACGGTACACCAGGTTGTCCAGGCGGGACTCGAGCAGGAAGAGGAGGTTCTCACCGGTCTGGCCCTTCATGCGGGCGGCACGGGCGTAGGTGTTGCGGAACTGACGCTCCAGGACACCGTACATGTACTTCACTTTCTGCTTCTCCTTGAGCTGGGTGCCGTACTCCTTGGCTTTCTTGCGCTTGGAGGCGAGACCGTGCTGTCCCGGAGGGGTGTTTCTCTTTTCAAAGGTCTTGTCAGGGCCGTAGATGGGCTCGCCGAACTTACGGGCGATGCGAGTGGTAGGACCAGTATATCTTGCCATAGTTCTTGTTCTTTACAGCGTTCAATTAGACTTTGCGGCGGCCCTTCGGACGGCAACCGTTATGCGGCATCGGGGTGACGTCGATGATCTCGGTGACGACGATGCCCGCGTTGTTGATGGTGCGGATGGCGGACTCACGACCGGCACCCGGGCCCTTGACGTAGCATTTCACCTTGCGGAGACCCGCATCGAAAGCGGTCTTGGAAGCGTCCTCGGCGGCCATCTGGGCGGCATACGGGGTGTTCTTCTTGGAACCGCGGAAACCGCACTTACCGGCGGAAGACCAGCTGATGACCTGGCCCTGGGCGTTGGTCAGGGCGACGATCACGTTGTTGAAGGTGGAGGAGATGTGGGCTTCGCCGAGAGCCTCAACCTTGACAACCCTTTTCTTGGTGGTTTGAGTTTTCTTTGCCATAACTGTCAGTCTTTACTTGGTGGCCTTCTTCTTGTTGGCGACGGTCTTCTTCTTGCCCTTGCGGGTACGGGCATTGTTCTTGGTGCTCTGGCCGCGCACGGGAAGTCCGCTGCGGTGGCGGATTCCACGGTAGCAACCGATGTCCATCAGGCGCTTGATGTCCATCTGGACGGAGGAGCGGAGTTCACCCTCGATCTTATACTCGTCGTTGATGAGGGCACGGATGGCCGCGATCTGTTCGTCATTCCAGTCGCCGACCTTGATGGTGGGATCGATCCCGCAGGTGGCCAGGATCTTGCTGGCGGAACTGCGGCCGATACCGTAGATGTAGGTCAGGCCGATCACACCATGTTTGTTGTTGGGTAAATCAACACCGGCTATTCTTGCCATATTCTTTGCTTAGCTTATTGGTTACACAATTATCCCTGACGCATCTTGAACTTGGGGTTCTTCTTGCAGATCACGTACAGGCGGCCTTTGCGCCGGACGATCTTGCAGTCTTCGCTGCGCTTCTTGATGGATGTCTTGACTTTCATAGTCTTTATCTTTTTTTATTTATATCTGAAAGAAATTCTTCCCTTTGTCAAATCATAAGGCGAGATTTCCACCTTGACCCGGTCACCGAGAAGGATATGGATGAAGTGCATCCGCATCTTCCCTGAAATGTTGCAGAGGAGGATGTGGCCGTTTTCCAGCTCCACGCGGAACATCGCGTTGGGGAGGGTTTCAATCACTACACCGTCCTGCTCGATAGCTACTTGTTTGGACATATAAAAATCACGTTTTATAATTGAACATCGGTACTATAACGTTCCTTTCTCGATGAAATCGAAGGTCGAAAGCTGTTCGGCCCGGCCTTTCCGGACAACAACCGTAAGCTCGTAATGCGCCGCGTTCTTGTGATCGGCGGTGTGCACTGCCCAACCATTTCTTGCAAGATACACACCTCTGCCGCCTGCACAGATCATCGGCTCGATACAGATGACCAGTCCGTCGGCAAGCCGTGCGCCGTGGCCCTGCCGCCCGTAGTTCGGGACGCCGGGAGCCTCGTGCATCTCCTTGCCCAGCCCGTGGCCTTCCAGCTCACGGACGACGGAGAAGCCAAAACTTTCCGCATACGATTGCACCGCGTGTCCGATATCGCCCGTCCGGTTTCCGGCGACCGCCGCCTCGATGCCCTTGTACAGGGATGCCTTGGTGACATCCAGGAGTTTCCGGGTTTCGGCGTCCACCTCCCCGACCGGGAAGGTGTACGCTGAATCCCCGTTATATCCTTTGTACAGGGTTCCGCAGTCCACGGACACGATGTCGCCCTCTTTCAGGGCGTAGTCGGACGGGAAACCGTGCACGACCACATCGTTGACCGAGATGCAGAGCGCGGCAGGAAAGCCTTCGAAACCTTTGAAGGAAGGGATGGCCCCATGGTCACGGATAAAGGTCTCGGCCACCTCGTTCAACTTCGCAGTTGTCACACCAGGGGCGACCCACTTACCGACCTCCGCCAGTGTACGGGACACCAGTTCTCCGTTGATCCGCAGGAGTTCAATCTCCTCTTCCGTTTTCGGCCTTACCATATTCGACGCTGTGATTTCCTTTCAAAGAACTTACATTCCGGACCGTCCGGTCAGACGGCCGGTCTTCATCAATCCGTCATAGTGGCGCATCAGCAGGTAGCTTTCGATCTGCTGGAGGGTATCCAGGACAACGCCCACGGTGATCAGCAGGGAGGTACCGCCAAAGAAGCTGGCGAACTGGTTGTTGATGCCGAAGATGTTGGCGAAAGCAGGCATGATGGCGATGAACGCCAGGGCAATGGAACCCGGAAGGGTGATCCTGGACATGATCGTGTCGATGTACTCGGCCGTCTTCTTGCCCGGCTTGACGCCCGGGATGAAGCCGCCGTTCTTCTTCATATCCTCGGCCATCATCGTCGGGTTGACGGTAACGGCGGTATAGAAGTAGGTGAACACGATCACCAGGAAGGCGAACACGATGTTGTACCAGACGTTCGTATAGCTCGAGAAGGCGGCGGCGATGCCACGGGTGGCATCCCAGCGGCCGAGAAGCATCGGGAACATCATCAGGGCCTGGGCGAAGATGATCGGCATCACACCCGCGGCGTTGATCTTGAGCGGGAGGTACTGGCGGACACCGCCGTACTGCTTGTTGCCGATCACACGCTTCGCGTACTGCACAGGGACCTTGCGGACGGCCTGCACGATGGCGATGGCGGCGATGATGACGAGGAACCAGATGACGAGCTCCACGACGAGGATGAGCGGACCGCCCACGCCGTTGCCCTGGAACTTCTGGCCGAATTCCGCCACGAGGGCGTACGGGAGACGGGCGACGATACCGATCATGATGATGATGGAGATACCGTTGCCGATACCGCGGTCGGTGATGCGCTCACCCAGCCACATCACGAACATCGTGCCGGCCATCAGGATGATGGTGGAGACGAGGTTGAACACGAATCCGGACCAACCCACGGCGATGGCGTTACGCGGAATCATACCGGTGACATAGGCCGGGCCCTGGATGGCGAGGATCGCGATCGTGAGATAGCGGGTGATCTGGTTCATCTTCCGGCGGCCGCTCTCGCCTTCCATCTGCATCTTGCGGAAAGCGGGAACGAACATGCCCAGAAGCTGGACCACGATGGATGCCGAGATGTACGGCATCACGCCAAGAGCGAAGATGGACGCATTGCCGAAGGCACCGCCGGAGAACATGTTGAGCAGTCCGACGAGACCTTCCTGCGTGCCGCTGATGCCGCCCTTCAGCGCCTCCGGGTCAAGACCCGGGAGCAGGATGTAGCAGCCCAGACGATACACCAGCACGAGGAGGAGCGTATAGCCGATCCTCGTGCGGAGTTCTTCGATCTTGTAGATGTTCTTGATTGTCTCTACAAACTTTGCCATTGCGCTTATTCGATTACGGTTGCCTTTCCACCGGCAGCCTCGATCTTGGCGATTGCAGACTTGGAGAAGGCGTTGGCCTTGACCTCGACGGCGGCGGTGATTTCACCATTGCCGAGGACCTTGACCAGTTCGCCCTTGGAAGCGAGGCCGCAGCCGATGAAGGTCTCGACGTCGAACTCCTTCAGGCCCTTGCTCTCGCAGAGCGCCTGGATCGTGGCGACGTTGATGCCCTTGTACTCGACGCGGGTCGGATTCTTGAAACCGAACTTCGGGAGACGGCGCTGGATAGGCATCTGGCCGCCTTCGAATCCGATCTTGTGCTCGTAACCGGCACGGGCCTGGGCGCCCTTGGTACCGCGGGTGGCAGTGCCGCCCTTACCGGAACCCTGGCCGCGACCGACTCTCTTGCTGTTGTGCGTTGCGCCCTTGGCGGGCTTCATGTTTTCAAGTTTCATCTCTCTCTCCTCCTTAGTCAATAACTTCAAATTTCACGAGGTGGTGCACCTTCTCCAGCATACCGCGGGTGATAGGGGTGTCTTCGACCTCGACAGTCTGGTTCATCCGGCGGATACCGAGAGTCCGGAGGTTCGCAATCTGACGGCGGGTCTCGCCGTTCTTGCTGCGTATCTGGGTGATTCTGAGCTTTGCCATAGTATCTTTCCGATTAACCGTTAAACACCTTGCTCATCGGAATGCCGCGGAGACCGGCCACGGTGTAGGCGTCTCTCATCTCGGTGAGGGCCTGGATGGTGGCCTTCACGAGGTTGTGCGGGTTGGACGAGCCCTTGGACTTCGCGAGCACGTTCTGGATACCGGCAGACTCGAAGACGGCGCGCATGGCACCGCCGGCCTTCACACCGGTACCGGGGGCGGCGGGCTTCATGAAAACCTCGGCGCCGCCGAAACGGGAAACCTGCTCGTGCGGGATGGTGGTGTTGATCACAGGGACCTTCACCAGGTTCTTCTTGGCGTCCTCGACGCCCTTCGCGATGGCGGCCGTGACCTCGTTAGCCTTACCGAGACCGTAGCCCACCACGCCATTCTCGTCACCGACGACGACGATGGCGGCGAAACGGAAGTGACGGCCGCCCTTGGTGACCTTGGTCACACGGTTGATGGCGACGAGCCTGTCCTTCAGTTCAAGATCGGATGTCTTGACTCTCTTAACGTTAGTATTTGCCATAGTCTCTGTAGATTAGAAAATGAGGCCGCCTTCACGGGCAGCGTCTGCCAAACTTTTAACTCTGCCGTGGAAGAGGTAACCTCCGCGGTCGAAAGCGACCTTGGTGATACCGGCGGCGAGGGCGCGCTCGGCGATGGCCTTGCCGACGACGGCGGCGGCGTCGATGCCGTTCTTGCCCTTGGTCTCGGCCGCGAGGGCCTTGTCGTTGGAAGCGGCGGCGACGAGGGTCTTGCCCTCGATGTCGTTGATCACCTGGACGTAGATCTGCTTGTTGCTGCGGAAGACAACCATCCGGGGACGCTCGGCTGTGCCATTGACGTGCTTGCGGATTCTATAGTGGATCCTTCTTCTTCTTTCAATTCTGTTCAATGCCATAACTCTTTCCTCCTAATTATTTAGCGGATGCAGTCTTACCGGCCTTGCGACGCAGGGTCTCACCGGCGAACTTGATACCCTTGCCCTTATAAGGCTCAGGACGACGGAACGAACGGATCTTGGCCGCGACCTGGCCCACGAGCTGCTTGTCGGCGCTCTTGAGGATCAGGACGGGGTTCTCACCCTTGCGGACCTGCGGGGTCTCGGCGGTGACTTCCTTCGGCAGCATGATCTGGATGTCGTGGGAGTAACCGAGAGACATCGTCAGAAGCTGGCCCTGGGCAGCCACACGGTAACCGACACCGACGAACTCCTGCTTGATGCTGAAGCCTTCGGACACGCCGACCACCATGTTGTGGACGAGGGCGCGGTACAGGCCGTGCATCGAACGGAAGCGGGGAAGGTCGCTGGGACGCTCGAACTTGATTTCATTTCCCTCGATGGTGACCT
>JAFRPH010000022.1 GCA_017429205.1 Bacteroidales bacterium | reverse complement strand
GTTGTCGCCACAGTCCACATGCGGGGTGAAGCCGGGCTTGTTCTTGCCGCGAAGCACGAGGGCGACGCGGGAAGCCAGGCGACCCAGGATGAGGTCGGTTGCATCAATGACGAGCCACTCCTTGTTCACAGTCGCCTTGTTCAGGGAAACTGTCTTGTAGCTAAGTGTGTCCACTGTCTTGATAGTTAATGGTTTAACAATAAAAAAATGCGATCCCCACACTTTTTGGGGACCGCAAAGGTAAGCATTATTCGGGAAATAACCAAATAAATCCCGGATTGGGGTAGTTTCTACGGCAGGGCGACGTCCTCCCAGGTGACAGTACCGTTCGCTGTCAGCGGGTGATTGTTGCCGGAATGGTCCGCGACGGTGTTGCCTTCACCCTCGTTGAACTTCCAGTAAGCCAGGAGGCCGGCGTTGCCCAGTTCCTCCACGTCGTACTCGTACATATACTCGGCGATCTGTTCGGCGGTGCGGGCGACGTTCCAGACGCGCATCTCCGCGACGCAGCCGTCGAAGAAGCGGTTGTTCGTGCTGCCGTCCAGGTAGGAGGCGCCGATGCGGCACTGCTGGTTGCGGGTGCCGGCGATCTGCGCCTGCTTGCCGGCCGTGCCTTCGCCGACCAGCACGCCGTTCAGATACGCCTGCGCCTTCCGGTTGTTGTAGTCCCAGACGATAGCCACGTGATACCACTCGCCGCGCTCGAACATGATCGGGGTCTGCCAGCCGCCGCCGGCGACTTCGAGCTGGTTGTCGGCCAGCGGAGCCACGTCACCGATGCGCAGGAGCCAGGAGCCTTCCACGCCGAAGAGGGAGTTCACCGCGGAGTTCGGATTCTTGAAGGAATCGCCCCGCAGCAGGCACTCGAAGGTGATCACGTTCTGGTTGGCCACCCAGTTGCGGTCCAGCTGGAAGTAGCAGCCGCGGATGTTGGCGGCCATGTCCACGATGGCGCTGATGTGCTCGCGCACCATCACCTTGCAGACGCCCTTGACGGAGCCCACGGTGGCGGTGATGTTGGCGTCGCCCTCCTTGAGGCCGGTCACGATGCCGTTGGCGTCGACCGAGGCGACGGTGGGATCGCTGGAGGACCAGGAGAGCTCCCACGGATCGGTGGAATCCTCCGGGAAGGCCGACGCCTTGAGCTTGAGGGTCTTTCCGAGCTTGAGCTCTTTCTCCTCGAAGTTCAGGACCACCTTCTCCAGGGGCACCACGACGGACACCTCGCAGGTGTCGCGGAACTGGTGCCAGCCGGCGATCACCTGGGTCTTGCCGCCGCTGACCGGCGTGATGACGCCGTCCTTGACGGTGATGATGCGGGAGTTCTGGGAGCGCCAGAAGACCTGGGCGCCGGGGGCGAGGCCCTCCGCCGTGCAGGTCAGCGTGGCGGTCTGCCCCTTGTTCAGGGACACTTCGTGTTCATTGAGGGTCACGACGACTTCGGGACCGGCGGGTTCCACCACCGGATCCTCCTTCTCCTTGCAGGAGAAAAGGGCCAGCGTCGCTATAGGAAGAATGATGAATGATAGATGCTTCATGGTTTCTGTGTTTTATTCGATTGTACCTTGCAGCAGGATGGGCTTGAGGTCCTTGCCGTCCGCCCGGAGGACGAGCGCGTCGGAGAAGTCCCCTTTCTTCAGTCCCCGGGTACGGTAGACCAATTCCAGGGTCGTCCGCTCGCCAGGGGCGAGGACGTCCTTCTCCAGGTCGCCCCGGATCCGGCGGTTCCGCTTCCGGGACAGCTTGACCGCGGCCGGCGAATCATTGTACAGGACGATGGTCCGGCGGACCGTCTCCCCTGCCTTCCGCTTGCGCAGGCCCACGGTTTCCAGCTCGGTCCGGACGCCCGCGCCCAGCAGGACGGGGAAGCGGATCTCGGCCTCGGTCTGGTCCCGTTCCACCTGTCCGTGCACCTCGAGGGTGTTGAACTTCCGGTAATCGCCGTTGGTGGCGATGACCGTCAGGTAGCGTTTCTGCTCCCCGAAGGTTCCGGACGGGTCGAAGGTCACCGTGATCCGGGTCTTCTCTCCCGGACGGATCTCCTTGCGGGAGAAAGCCGGAACGGCGCAGCCGCATTGCGAACGGACGTCCAGGATGGTCACGGGCTTGGAGGCGATGTTCTCGCCCACGAAAGTCACGGTGACCGGGCCGCCGTCGAACCGGACGGTCCCGATCTCGATGACGTTCGGGTCGAACCGCAGGATGCGCGGGGTCGTCTCCTGGGCGAAGGACGCCCAGGAGAGGACCGCGGCAAGGGTCAGGCACAATATGCGACGGTTACTTGGCAAGGATGGGGCAGTTTACGCCTTCCACGATGGAATAGGAGCTGGACAGCACGGCGTCATAGCCGTTGCCGGACAGGTCCTTGAAAACGGTGGAGCTCCCTTCCTGGACGGCTTCGTCCAGCTTCCAGTACGCCACGAGGGCGTCCTCGGCCGCGGCCTTCACCGGGTCGGAGATGATGCACTGGTTGTTCACGAGCTCCACGGGAGAGAGGGCGCGGTTCCAGATGCGGGCCTCGCTCAGGACGCCGTCCAGCTGGCGGCCGTCGGCGGAATAGCCGATGTGGAAGCCGCCGGCCCAGTCCCACGCCAGGTTGATGGCGGACTTGCCGGCCGAGGAAACCTGGGTGTCCTGGATGCCATCGACATACAGGGTGGCGGTGGTGCCGTCATCCACGATGGCGATGTGGTACCAGGTGTTCAGGTCGAAGTGCGTCTGGGAGGTGATGGACACGCCGCGGCCGGCCAGCTGCAGCTGGTTGGGGTCGCAGGAGATGTCGCCGAACCGGAGCAGGAAGTTCTCCTCCACGCCGATGAGGGTGGAGATGTAGGGGTTCCGGCTCTGCCAGCCCTCCGGCTTCACGCGGATTTCCATCGTGCAGGCGCCCATGTCGCTCAGGGAGCTCTTATACAGCATGGAAGGCACCGTGAGGTAGCCGCGCTGGTTGAAGTCCACGCCCGTGGTGTGGATCACCGCCTTGACGATGGCGTACATGTACTCGCCGCCCCGCAGGGGCTGGGCCTCGCCGTCGGTGGACTGGATCATGAACGGGACGCAGTAGGTGACGCCGTCCTCGAAGTCGTCCTGGGAGACCACGGCCAGCTTGAAGGGCGTGGAAACGTTGGATTTGGTCCGGATGGTCACCTGGGCGTCCTCCAGCTGGTAGGAACCGGCGGGGAGCATCCGGAAAGAAGTGCCGTTGATGGTGTTGTAGCGGTCCACGCCCTGCGGGTCGATGGCCACGGTCACCTTCACGTCCTTCCCGACGGCCGACGACGAGGTCACCGTGAAGGAGGCGTCGGTGGGGCCATCCACGTACAGGGAGGTCTCCGCCGTGGATTCGGTGCCCGTGAAGTACAGGACGTCCTCGAAGGCGATCGACTTCTTGCAGGCGGCCAGGGCCAGGAGGGCGGCCGCGATCAGTATTGCTTTTCTCATAGTCATGGCCGATTATTGTTCTGCATAGACATAAATCTCCGCGAGCCGGTCCCTATAGTTCGCGCCGTACGAGGCGTACGGGGAATAGAAGTCGAACGTCACGCGGACATACCGGGCGCTCACCCCCACGATGAGGGAGGAGTAGCACTGGTAGGAGTTCATGAAGTAGTTCTCGTCACCCACCTCGCCCATGCTGGTGAAGTTCTCGCCGTCTGCGCTGATCTCCAGCTTCATGATGTAGGGGTAGATGTAGTTGGCGCCGCGCAGCGACAGGCCGGAGAACTTGTAGGTCTCCTGCATGTCGACGGTGACGACATTGCCCGTGCCCTGGGGGAACGAGACGGCCGAGCTGGTGCTGTTGTCGAACAGGGAGGCGTAGTTGCTAACGTCGGCCGTGAAGGTCCGGCGGACGGCGTTGTCGATTTGCTCGCCCACCATGTCGCCCGTGGAAGTCACGGATTTCACGAGTTCGTCGGTGAACACCACCTGCAGGTAGTAGACGTTCTTCTTGGCGGACAGGTCCAGACCGGGGCAGTCCAGCGCGAGCGCGACCAGATAGACGTCCTCCGTCAGGGAAGCGAGGTCGCCGCCCAGGCGGATGCGCACGAACTCGTCGGACAGGCGCTCGTCCTTGCCGATGTGCACGGTGGCGCTGGAAGACGGCGAGAAGGGAACTTCCGCCACCCTCTCCCCTTCTCCGAGGGGTGCCGGCCGGACATACGGGGTTACACTGTAATTCGCGGCGGGGAGTTCGGGATAGGAAGTGCCGTGCTTCGCGTTGTACGCGGCGACTTCGGCGGAGTTCGCGGTGAGCGTGGCGGTCGTCGCCTCGTGCAGGCTGCTGTTCACGTTCACCTGGAACCGCTTCTCCGAGGTGATGAAGCTGTCGGGAAGCCGGACGATCTTGGCCTGCTGGGCGTTGTCGATACCCGCTTCCGCGACATAGACCAGCGTCGGAGGCGCCTCGATGATGCGCTGGAAATCCTGGTTCTTCTCGCAGGAGAGCGCCAGCGCAAGGACGGGCAGCAAAACAGGAATTGTCAATCTTTTCATCTCTTTCACGGTCTAGGGGTTACTCGGTCACGGCCGGATTTTGGATCTGGATGGCGCGGCGGATATGGCCGTAGGGCATGTCCTTGTTCGCGCCGGATTCGGTCGTATTGTAGTCACGCTGGCCGTGGAAGGCGGCGAAACCGCCCTTGCGGCCGCCCGTGGACGGGTTGAAGGCCGCAAATTCCTCCACACGACCGCCGGTGGTCCAGGTGTCGCCGACATTCTCGCACACGATGATCTGGGAGTTCACCCAGCCGGTGGACGGGTCGTCGGTGAGAGGGTAGTCATTGTCGGTGGTCATCGACGCGCCGCCCGTGCCTCCGTACTTCTGGTGGATCCAGTAGTTGCAGTACTTGGCATACTGGGGGCCGTTCATGAACCGGGTGTTCCGGTCGATGATCAGGAGCTTGGAGGGATCCTCCGACATCGGCCCGATGTACTGGGCGAGGTACTGGAGGAACGTCAGGAACCGGTCGCCGTCCAGGGCGTCGCCCTCCGGCTCCCAGTCCAGGTCGTACCCGTCCAGGTCGTTCTCCCAGACTTCCATCAGCAGATGGTCCGCGGCGAAGACGCACCATTCCGGGTACTCGTACTCGGCCGTCCCGTCCTCCTCTGAGCCGGAAACCAGCGTCCGGACCGGGTGGGCGTTCATATCGGCGCGAAGGGCCGTGATGCCGGCGGCCATCGCGGCGCTTTCGGCCGCGGGGGCCGCGGCGTCCGCGGCGGTCGAAGCCGCCTCGGCGGCCGCATCGGCCTCGGACTTGCCCTCGCTGATCAGGCGGGCGTACGTGGACTCGTACACGGTTTCGTAGTTGGCATCATACTGGACGCCGTAAGTGGCGTCGTACGCGTCCATGAAGACCGGAATCTTCGCCTGCTTCGCCCAGGACTGCGCGAAATAGTTCGTGTTGCTCGGCGCCAGGCGGATGATCTTGCAGGCCACCACCTTGGTGCCCTTGAGCTTCCGCATCTGGTTCATCTCCATATGGTCCAGGGTGCCGGGCTTGGGGAAGCCGCCCCAGAGGTTCACCACGTCCACGCTGTCGGGAATGCCCATGAAGCGGAAGGCGGGAGAGTACGGCGTGCCGTAGTCGCCGAAGAAGATATAGGAGATGGCGTGATCGCTCTCCTTGAAGGCACGGAGGGCCGCATAGTAGTCATCCGTGTACTGATAGGCCGGTTGCAGGTCCATGGGCATCGGTTCCACCGTACAGCGGGAGAACAAGCCGATGGCAAGCGCCGCAAGGGCCAGGGCTATGATTGCTTTTTTCATATCTTCAATGCGCTTAGAATCGAGTGTTCTTGTCCCACCACAGCCGGGTGCCGCCGTTGTCGGCGCCCCCGTTCGAGGACTCCCCGCGCAGCAGGGCGACACCGGCCGTCACGTTGGTGTTGTTGGCCTGGTATTCCTCCCGCGGATACGGGAGGCGGCGCACCTGCAGGTTGGTGTTGATGGTACCGCCGCTGTTGTTGGTACGGGTGGGAATCACCCGCGGATATCCGGTCCGGCGGAATTCGGCCCAGGCCTCCTCGCCTTCCGGGAACACGGCGAAATACTTCTGCGTGATGATCTGCTCCAGATGGCCTTCGAAGCTCTCCTGGCTGGCCCAGGCGACGGAGACGTCGGTCAGGGCCGTGTTGTAGGAGTTGCCGGCGGTCACCGGGTCGGTATAGACGCCCACCGGATCCGTGACAGCCAGGTAGGTGTCGGCCCCGGAGACGCCCCAGAGTTCGAAGGACTTGGCTACACCGGCCTCATACTGGGCCTTCGCCTGCTCCTCGTCCCCGCCGCGGAGGTAATACTCGGCGAGCAGGAAGAAACTCTCGGCGCCGGACATCCACAGGAGCGGGTCGTCGTTCGTGCACTTGATGCGGGACCAGAGGGTGGACTTGGGATAGTCCGTGCTCACGGACGCACCCATCCGGACTCCGTAGAAGTTGCCGTCGGAACCCGCGGTGAAGTAGGCGGAACGGCGGGGGTCCTGGTACCCGTTCATATACGTGACGATCGTCGCGCCGGCCTTGGCGTCGCCGTCGTTGAAGTTGTACTCGATCACGTAGATGGGGTTCTCCCAGGCGCCGGAGCCCTTGTGGAGCAGGGCGTTCTCCGTGAGGAGACCCTTGGGGTTCGCGATCGCGGCGGCGGCCTGCGCCTGGAACAGGGCCTCGTCCGCGTAAGCCACGCGGAGCGCGAGGCGCAGCCGGAGCGTATTGGCGAACTGGATCCACTTGGCGGCGTCGCCGTAGAACACGCGGTCGAAGCGCGCGAGCGGCGCGAAGACGGTGGACGGGGCGGCGGTCAGGAGGTCGATCGCATCGCCCAGGTCCTTGAACATCTGCGCGTACACCTGCGCCTGCGCATCATAGGGAACCGTCAGGGAGCCGCTGGTGAGGGCGCTGTACGGGATGGGACCGTAGGCGTCGGTCACCCGGTGCAGGACCGCCACCTTCAGGATGTCGGCCAGGGCGGCCATTTCGGGATTGTCCTCCCGGATGGCGTTCAGCTTGACCCACGGCCCGATGGCCCGGGTGAAGGCGTCGTTGAACATCGCCTTGGACCAGCCGTCCGGATTCAGGTTGTAGAGGTTGTTCTGGGCGAAACCGTTGTTGGAAGCGCCCTCGTAGTTGGCGAATATGTTCCCGTTGAGGCCCTGGGCCACCTGGTAGTTGGCGCTGCCGTACTCGCCGTCGTCGCCGTTCTGGTAGGACGGGACGACGTTGGCCATCATCTGGGCGAGCGGGGAGCCCACCCTCAGGCCGTCGTGGTCCAGCATCTGGTCCGTCGCCTGCTCGGGATTGGTATTGCGGTCCGGGAACTTGCCCAGGCAGGAAACCATAGTCACGCCCAGCACCGCCACACAAAGGGTAGTCAATATCTTGTTCATAGTCTCAGGCTTCCTTAGTCGTTAACGATACGGACGGTCACGCGGCGGTTGGCTTCCGGCGACGCGGAAGCGTTCCAGTCGCCCTCGACCGCCTGGTAGGAGATGCGGTCGGCGGCGACGCCTTCGGCCTTGAGCTTGTTCGCCACGGTCATGGCCCGCTTCCAGGCCAGCTCGCGGTTGATTTCAGGAGTACCGGTCGCCGTGTCGGCGTAACCGTTGAGGATGACCTTCGCAGAAGGATTTTCCTTGAGGACCTGGCACATGCGGCCCAGCTTGAAGGACTCGTCCGGCCGCAGGTCGGTCTTTCCGAGGAGGAAGTTCAGGTCCGTCACATAGATCTCGGTGACGGCCTCGGAGACGATCACTTTCTCCTTGACCACTTCCACGGGGACTTCCTTGATCACTTCCTTCACGACCTCCACCGGAACCTCCTTCACGATGACCTGGGGTTCGGGGATGTAGGCCGAGGCGGCGGGGGCCGCCTTCTTGCGGTTGCCGCCGAAGGTGATCTTCGCGGAGAAGCCGATGTTGCGGGTGGAAGGCATCATGAACAGGTCGATGCCCGCGCCGTAGTTGCCGGCGGAGGAAACCTGCTCGGGATCGAACGGGGCCTTGCAGTAGATCATCGCGAGGTTGCGGCCCACGACGGCGAGGTTCAGCGCCTCGATCCACGGGATGGCCTTCTTGATGGGAATCTGGTAGCCCAGGGAGACTTCGGCGAGGCGGACGTTCGTCATCGAGTACACGTAGTAGGCGCCGAGGGCGTCCTGGCCATTGCCGCCGGAGATGGTCTGGTAGTAGTTCTGGGCGTTGTTGCGGAGGAGATTCACCTGGTCCCCCACGGCGCCGGCGGCGTTCAGCACGACGCCGCCTTCGTCGCGGGCCTGGGCGGAACGCACGGACATACCGTAGGCGTCCAGGGCGGCTTCCGTCAGGGAGACGCCGATGCCGCCCACGCGGGCGGTGACGAGGGCCGACGCGGAGAGGCCGTTCCAGGACAGCTGGTTGCGCCAGGAGCCGGTCCATACCGGCATCGTGTTGCCGGCGTAGATCATCGTCGCGGGCGTTCCGTCATGGACCGCCGGGGCGACGCCCGCGCCGGTCGGGGACGTCCAGATGAACCCGTGCTCGTCGGTCTTGAGGCCGCTCACATAGAGGTCGCCCACCTGGCCGCCTTCCGTCAGCCAGAACTTGGCGCCGGAGGAACCGCCCACGGACACCTCGGAGGAACGGATCGGAATGCCGTTGTACTCGGTGTCCAGGAGCTTGACGATCTTGTTGATGTTGCGGGTGTAGATGAGGTTGGTCTGCCACTCCACCGCGCCGATGTTCTGGGTGAACTGCCCGGCGAGCTCGATGCCCTGGTTGTCGATGCGGCCGGCATTGACATACAGGGTGGAGTTGGTGGAGGAACCCGGAAGGGTCGGGGTGAACACCTGGTCGTAGGTGCTCG
Organism: Bacteroidales bacterium; assembly: GCA_017429205.1. The sequence continues at coordinate 22,464 of JAFRPH010000022.1, read as the reverse complement.
CGTTATAATAGGTGGCGTTGATGTGCAGCTTGCTCCGGAACAGGCGGAGGTCTATACCCGCCTCCCAGGACTTGGTGCGCTCCGGACGGAAGTCGTCGGCCGCGGCCCAGGTGTTCGTGACCGGAACGCCGGCGGTGACCGGATAGGTCGGGATGGTGATGTACCGGCTGATGGGGTTGCCCACCTCGGCGTAGGAGGCGCGCACCTTGGCGAACGTCAGGAAGTTCGAGTCGATCCCGAAGATGTCCGTCAGGATGGCGGAAAGGCCCACCGAAGGATAGAAGACGGGCTTCACCTTGCCGTCCGCCCAGGACAGCGGGGAGGTCCAGTCGTTGCGGGCCGTCAGGTCCAGGAAGACCATGTTCTTGAACCCGAACTGGGCCGTGCCGAACACGGACTGGGTCTGGTCGCGGAAGGTGTCCTTGAGGAACGCCTTCCCCGTCTCCATGTTCGTGAAGGTGAACAGGTTCGCCACGCCCAGGAGGTCGCCGCCGATGGAAGTTCCGCGGTAGAAGTAGTCCTCGATGGAGGCGCCCAGCACGCCGTTCAGCTGGAACAGATTGTCCCCGAAGGTCTTGTGCAGGTTCAGGAGGACGTCGGCGTAGGTCTGCCGGGTCTTCATGTCATCATAGTAGTAGCGGCCGTACTCGCCCGCGAACAGGCCGTTCGACGAAGCGTAGAACTTCTGCTCGGCGATGGTCGCGTTGCTGTCGGTGCGAACCCGGCCCTGGATGTCCAGCCAGTCCGTGATGTCGAAGGTCAGGGACGCGCCCGCAAGGAAGCGGTCCTTGGCCGTGTTGTACAGGTTGCGGTTCACCAGCCAGAACGGGTTCTGCATCGAGAGTTCGTTGGCGCTCCAGAACTGCGTCGGGAAGTTGCGGTCCGGATTGAACCGTTCGTACACGGAATAAGCGTACAGGTTGTCGCCGGGAGACATCAGGTACAGCGGGACCAGGGGGTTGTGGTACAGGCCGCCGGAGAGCATGTTCTGCTCGTTCACCTTGATGTACATTCCCAGGAGGCTCAAGTGCATCCGGCCGTCCAGGAAGTCCACCGTCTGGCGGGCGGTGAAGTTGTAGCGGCCGTACTTGTTGTTGGGGATGATGCCGTCGGCGCTGTTCAGGCCGGCGGAGATGTAGGTGGAATAGTTCTCGCCGCCCAGGGACAGGCCCACGGTGTGGGACTGGTTCACCCCGGTCTGGAAGAAGTCCATGATGCTCCAGTCCTGCGGGACGTTGAGCTTGCTGCCCCAGGAAGCGTACTGGCCGAGCTTCGGGCCATAGGTGCTCTGCAAGCGCGGAAGCATGAACGGCTCGGAGAAGGTCGTGCTGTTGGAGTAGCTCACGTGGACCCCCTCCTCACCGGTGCGGGAGGTGAGCATCAGGATACCGTTCGCGGCCTTGTAGCCGTACAGGGCGGCGGCGGAAGGGCCCACCAGCGCGCTCATGTCGGCCACGTCCTCGGAGTTGAGCATCGCCATGCCGTCACCGGACAGGCCGGCGCCGGCGTAGATGCTCCAGGAGTCGCCCGGCTTGGTGGTCGAGAGGGTCGGGAGCGGAATGCCGTCCAGCACGTACAACGCATTGTTGGAGTTCTGGATGGACTTCGCGCCGCGCATCACCACCTTGGTCTCGGCGCCGGCGCCGGCCGACGTCTCGTTGATCTGGACGCCGGCCAACTTGCCCGCCAGGGAGTTCACCATATTGGCCTCCCGGGTGACAAAGACCTTGTCGTCCAGCTTCTGGACATTGTAGGTGACCGCTTTCTCGGCGCGCTTGATGCCGAGGGCCGTCACGACGACCCCCTCCAGGAGATTGGCGTCCTCCTGCAGGGTGACGTTGATGATCTCCCGGCCGCCGACAGGCATCACCACGTCCTCCATGCCGATGAAGGAGAAGCGCAGCGCCTGGGCGTCGGCCGGAACCTGAAGTGTGTAGTGTCCGTCGAGGTCCGTGACCGTACCGATGGTCGGCTGTCCCTCGACGACTACTCCTGCGCCGACGAGCGGCGTCTGGTTCGCATCCACCACGGTTCCCGTGATGGTCCGCCCTCCTTGTGCCAGGACGAGAAGGGACGCGAACAGCGACGCAACGACCACGCAGAATTTACGTAAGTTGTTGTTACACATTAGGTTTAATAGTTATAATGATAAAGTGTTCGCGGTTAGAGGTTTCAGTGTACGGCTTAAAGGTATTAAAAAATCCTATTCCTTCAAAATAAAAAAAGGCTCAAATGATTAAAAAATAATGATTTTCCGACTGTTCATATAGCCTATTTTTGTATTTTTCACAACACTGAAAAATACCAAATCGACACTTCAGGCCCCGGTTGGGCGCACAAAAAAAGCGGCCCCCAAACTTGGGGACCGCATCGGGAATCGATGTCCGGACTGGATCAGAAGGGAAGGGTGCCGTCGACCCACTCCACGTCGGTCTCGGGATAGTTCATCTGGGAGACGAACTTCTTGCCGGTCAGGGTGCGGCCGTTGCCGGACTGGTCGGCGATGGTGTTGCCGCTGCCCTCGTTGAAGTACCAGGAGGCGATGAGGTCGGCGCCGGAGGCGTCCTTCTTGTACATGTTGCCCGTGATGTCGGAAGCGCTGCGGGCGCTCTTCCACACGCGGGTGTAGGCGATGTTGCCCTGCACATAGCGGTTGCCGTCGCAGGCGTTGCCGATGATGAAGGAGAACGGAAGCTGCCACTTGGCGCCCACGCCGTTCATGTCCACGCCGTGGTCCTTGAGGTTGGCCGTGGCCTTCTGCTCGCCGTTGACATACAGGTACGCCTTTCCTTCGCTGCGGGAGTAGACGGCGGCGAGGTGGACCCATTCGCCGGTCTTCCAGGCGGTCGCGAGCTTGATCTCGTTGTACTCGCCGTTGGACTTCTTGTCCCCGCCGCAGATGAGCTGGAACTGGCTGTCCTCGGTGCGGAGGAGGAACACGCCCTCCACGCCCATGATGGACTCGTTCTTGCCGGGGTTGCCCGCGGTGTTGACCCAGGTTTCCATCGTCACCTCGTCCAGGGTGGCGAGGTCGGACGGCCAGGTGTAGTCGAAGAAGGCGGTCTTCATGTTGACGACCTTGGCCTCCACCGGCTGGGGCTGGCCCGGGATGTAGTGGAAGATGGCGTACCGGCCGTCGAAGGCCGATCCGGCCGCATCCACGCCCACGGCGAAGGCATAGTACTCGTCCTCGTCGCCGCCGTAGTAGTCGACAGTCGGATCCGGCAGGTCGGAGGAAGCGTAATAGCTCAGCCATTCCTCGTTCTCGGCCGCGCGCGCCTTCATGAAGCCCACCAGGTCGCTGCCCACTTCGCTGGCCTTCGCCATGAAGAGCAGGTGCATCGGCGAGGTGCAGGCGGTCAGCTTGAAGCCGAAATAGGTGCTGCCCCACTGCTCGACACCGCCGAAGGAGCCCTTCCAGGTGCTGCTGCAGTCGGTCCAGACGAGTTCGTCGCCCGTCACCTTCACGGGGATGGAGGCCTCGAGGTCGCCGAACTTGGCGAAGATCTCGGCTTCGCCCGGAGCGCCGGCCACGACCGTGTAGTAATTGCTGTAGTACACGCGCAGGGTCACGACGGTCTCGTCGGAAGAGGAGAAGGTGATGTCGCCCGTATCGGTGCAGTCGTCCGGCAGGAGCTTGGCGCTGAAGTAGTTCAGGGTCTTGCCGGCCTTGAGCTCGATGGAGGTGATGGGCGTGTTGTTCCAGCCCTGGGTGAACTGGATGCCGGTGGCGTGGACCGGATCGGGCTCGCGGGCGGTGAAGTTGTACACGAGGTACTCGCCGGTGAACTCGAACTCGGAGTCATAGCCGAGCACGTAAGCGACGGCCTCGCCCTTGTCCTCGTAGGTCTTGGTCTGGGTCTCGCCGGTGCCGAAGAGGTTCTTCGGGCTCTGGCCGGCGTCCTTCCGCTCTTCGACCTGCTCGTACACGGTGTTGGCGATGGTCTCGACATCCGTGAACTTGTCGGCGGAAACCACGCCGAAGTAGGCGTACTCCCCGTCGAAGCCCTCGAGCTTCACTTCCTCGTTGGAGCCGGTGATCTGGCCGTACCAGTTCTTCTTCCACTTCGGGGTGTCGGTGATGGTCCACACGCCGGTGCGGTCGATAAGCTTGATCTTGTCGGCCACGGTCACCTTGCAGGAGGCGGTCAGGCCGTTCTGGGAAGCGGTGATGGTCGCCTCGCCCAGGCCGACGGCCTGGATGAAGCCGTAGCTGACGGTGGCGACATTCTCATTGGAGGACTTCCACTCGAATTCCTGCTTGTCGGTCGTCTCTTCCGGCAGCAGGGTGGCCTTGACCTTGGTGGCGCGGCCGACGAGGAGGTTGATTTCGCTCTTGTTGAGCTGCAGTTCCGTGGCGGGAACCCGCTCGGCGAACACGTTCACGATGGCGGTGACGCTCTGGTTGCCGGCTTCCGCCGTGATCAGGGCGACGCCCTTGGCGAGGGTGGTCACGTTGCCTTCCGCGTCCACGGAGGCGACGGAAGCGTCGGAGGACTTCCAGGTGAGCTTGTCCACGACCGCGTCCTCGGGGACGAGCGCGACGGTGAGGGCCACCGGCTCGCCGATGACCACGTAGCTGGTCTTCGGGCTGATGGAGAGACCCTGGAGGGTTTCTTCGGCCGCCGCAGGGACCGGAAGCGGATTGGTCGTATCCTCATAGGTGTCCACCTTCGTGCAGGCGAACGCGGACATCAGGGCCGCAGCGGCAAAAATGGAAAATATCTTTTTCATTCTCATTGTCTTTTATAAAGTTCCTTTGATATGGAGCGGCGCGGTCGCCACCCCGTTGACGGTGATGGTCAATGTTTCCTGAACCTCGGTCCGGAGGCGCTTCCACCGGGCATCGTAGACGCCGCGGAGGTCCGCCCGGCTCCGGGCCGGGATCGTGGCCGGCGCGTAGAGCTTCACGCGGCGGGGCGCGGTGATCTCCAGGGTCATTTCCTCGTCCGTGTCGTTGTACAGGGGGATCGAGAACGCGAAGTCCCCGAAGGAGTCCCACGCCAGCGCATTGACGGACGTGTCGGTCCTGAGGCCCTGCCCCAGGTCTTCCGCATAGCGGATCTTCCCTTCCGACTCGTCCCGGAGCACATAGCCTTTCACGGCGATGGAGCTCAGGACGTTGTCGGTGCCGTCGGAGGTGACCACGGTCAGGTAGCGGGTCTGGTCGCCATAGAGGCTCTTGGGGTCGAAGACCGCCACGAGGACGCCTTTCCCGCCGGGGCGGAGGCTCCGCGTGTCCACCTCGCCGGTGAAGCACCCGCAGGTGGAATGGACCTCCAGGATGGTGACCGCCTTCCCGGAAACATTTTCGTAAGGGTAACGGAGGGTGATGGCGCCGCTGTCAAAGCGTACCGTGTCCACAGCCTGCTCCGGCTCGGAGAAGCGGAGCAGCGCACTCCCCTGCGCCCCCGCCGCCAGCGGCAGGCAGAGGCACACGAGGATCGCTATGGTACGGATCTTTTCCATTATTCGGGGCAGCGGATATTGGCTTCGGTATAGGTGACACTGCCGTGGGCGATGCCGTCATAACCGTTGCCGGTGAGGTCCTTGCCGCGGTTCTCGGCATCCAGCTTCCAGTAGCCCAGGAGCTTGTTCTCGCGGGCTTCCTTCACCGGGTCGGCGATGGAGCACTGGCCGTTCACGAGCTCGGTCGGGGACAGCAGGCGGCCCCACACGCGGGCCTCGCTCACCTGGCCGTTCAGGTAACGGCCCTTCTCGGACATGCCGATGGCGAACTTGGAGTTGTAGACCTTGCCCAGGTTGATGCCCTTGCCGCCCATCGGGGTGGAGCTGTCCAGCTCACCGTTGATGTACAGGTCGCAGGTCTGCTTGATACCGTCGGCGACCACGGCGATGTGGTACCACTTGCCGGTGTCGAAATGGGCCTTGGAGGTGATGGACACGCCCTGGCCGGCCAGCTGGAGCTGGTTCGGGTCGCAGGAGATGTCGCCGAAGCGGAGGAGGAAGTTCTCCTCGACGCCGATCACCGAGGAGATGAACGGGTTGGCGGAGGCCCAGCTGTTGGCCTTCACGCGGATTTCCATCGTGCAGACTTCCAGGGAGAGGGCCGGGTCGGAGACCGTGGTCGGCATCTCGAAGTAGGAACCACCGGGGAGGTTCGCCGCGGAGGCGTAGACATAGCCGCGGATCACGAGGAAGGCGTACTCCTCGCCCGGAACCGGTCGCTGGGAGGTGCTGGTGCCCGTGATGCGGAGCGGCAGGCAGTAGATGACGCCGTTCTTGAAGCCGTCGATGTTCACGTCGGCGGTGACGGGCTCGGAGACGGCGCTGCCGGCCTTGATGACGGTGCTGTTCCGGCTCAGGGTGACATTGGATTCCGGGAGGAACCAGTAGTTGGTGCCCTGGGACTGGTTGAAGGCCGCGAGGACGGCGGTATCGCGGACCGGCTCGAAGTTCACGGTCACATCCTTGTCCACCTTGACGGAGGAGGCGATGGTGAAGGTGACGGGGCCGGACGTCTCCAGGAAGGCGGCCATCTCGCCGCTTTCATTGGACTGGAAGGCGACGATTCCGTTCTCGTAGAGACCTTCGGAGTCGATCAGGCTCTTCTGGCAGGCGGCCAGGAGGGTGATGGCGCTGAGCGCTATGATGATCTTTTTCATACGGATGGCTTATTTATAGTATTCGACCTGGGACTGGGCGCGGATGCCCATGATGTGGTGCTGGTAGCGCATCTTCTTGCCCTTCTCGGCGCCCTCGGCCTCCAGGCGCCAGTCGCGCTGGCCGTGGAAGGAGGCGAAGCCGCCCTTGTGGCCGTACTGCTGGCCGCAGGTGGAAGGCTGGAACTGCGCCATCTGCTCAAGGTTGTGGCAACCCTCGGAATAGGTGTCGCCCACGTTCTCGGTGACGATGATCTGCGCAGGGACCCAGCCGTTCGCACGGTCAAGGTTGCTGCCGAAGTCGCCCTGGGAAGCGGGGCTCGCGCCGCCGGTGGAACCGTATTTCTGGTAGATCCAGAAGTTGCAGAGCTTCGCAAGGTCCTTGTCGCCGGCGCTGGAGTTGCGGTCGATGATGAGGAGCGTGCCCTCGTTGCCGGACTTGGGACCGATGAACTGGGACAGGTAGGCCACCATCGTGTTGAACGCGGTGCCGCTGAGCGGGTCGCCTTCCGGTTCGTAGTCGAGGTCATAGCCGTCCAGGCCGTACTGCTCGATCTCGTCGAGGAGCACCTGGGAGGCGTAGACGCACCACTCCGGCCATTCGGGACCGCCTTCGGCATCGCGGGAGTTCGCGCCCTTGCCCGGGTGGGCCTGCACGTCGGCGCGCAGCGCGGCGTTGCCGGCCTCCAGGGCGGCGGACTCGAGCTCCTGGGCGGTCATCTTGCCCTGGAGGATCTTGCCCATGTTGTCATACTTGTAGGCCTCGTACGCCTTCATGAAGGAAGGGATCTGGGCCTCCATGCCCCAGCGGGCGTTCTCGAGGATGCGGGTGATGCGGCAGCCGACCACCTTCATTCCCTTGATTTCCTGGCAGGCCTTCATCTCCTGGTAGTCCAGGGAGCCCTTCTTGGGGCAGCCGCCCCAAAGGTTGATCACGTCCACGCTGTCCGGGATGTCCGCGAAGCGGAACGCCATCGAGCCGTAGTCGGCGAAGAAAATGTAGGAGATGCTGCGGGTGGTGATGCCGTCCGCATCGAAAGCGGCCTTCTTCCAGTCCCGGAGGTTCTGGTAGTAAGCCTCATCCCCGATGGTGTTCACCGTGCCGGTGCCCTGGATGAACTCGGACCAGGCCTCGGCCTGGTGGATGCCGGAGGTGCGCTCGATCTCCAGGGACTTCACTTCCTGCTCCTTTTCGCAGGAGGCGAGGACCAGGGCGGCGCCCATCAGAATATAGAGTGTCTTTTTCATGACCATTTCGCTTTAAGGGTTATTTGCGGTCCCACCATACCTTGGTGCCGCCGTTGTCCGCCTTCTCGGAAGCGGCTTCCTTGGCCTCGGTCACGAGGAGGGAGACGCCTTCCTTGACGTTGGCGTTGTTGGCGGTATATTCGGAGGTCGGATACACCAGGCGGCGGATCTGCTTCTGGGTGTCGATCAGGCCGCCGGAGTTGTTCGTGGCGGTCGGGATCACCCGCGGGTACCCGGTGCGGCGGAACTCGGCCCAGGCCTCCATGCCCTCGGGGAACATGGCGATGTACTTCTGGGTGAGGATCTGCTCCAGGTGGCCTTCGGTCTCGCTCTGGCTGTCCCAGGAGACGGCGACGTCGGTGAGGTTGTTGCCGTAGGAGTTGCCGCCGGTCACGGGATCCGTGTAGGAACCCACGCCGTCGGTGCCGCGGAGGTAGGCGTCGGCGCCGGAAGCGCCGGCGAGGGCGAAGCTGCGCTTCACGCCGGCCTCATAGGCGGCCTTCGCGGCGGCGGCCTCCCCCTGGCGGAGGAAGAACTCGGCCTTCAGGAAGTCGGCCTCGGCGCCGGACATCCACTTGAGCGGATCGGCGTTGGTGCAGTTCACGCGGGACCACAGGGTGGACTTGGGATAGTTGCTGTCCACGGCGGCGCCCATGCGGACTCCGTAGTACTTGCCGTCGGAACCGGCGGTGAAGTAGGAGGCGCGACGCGGGTCGTTGTAGCTGTTCATATAGGTGACGATGGTGGCGCCGGCCTTGGCGTCGCCGTCGTTGAAGTTGTACTCGATCACGTAGATCGGGTTCTCCCACGCGCCGGCGCCGGGATGCAGGACGACGTCCTCCTCGATGAAGCCGGCGGCGCTGGCGAGCGCCTTCTCCGCCTCGGCCTGGTACAGGGCCACGTCGGCGTAGGCCACGCGGGTGGCGAGACGCAGACGGAGCGTGTTGGCGAAGGCGATCCACTTGGCCATGTTGCCGTAGAACACGTTGTCATAGTCCTCCAGGTAGGTGGAGGTACCGCCGTTCACGAGTTCCTGGAGCGTCTCGATGGCGCGGTCCAGGTCCATGAACATGCCCCGGTACACCTCTTCCTGGGTGTCGTAGGCGACGTGGTTCACGCCCGTGCCCAGCTGGGTGTAAGGGATGGGGCCGTAGGCGTCGGTGACGCGGTGCATGACGGCCACCTTCAGGACATCGCCGAGGGCGGCGTCGTAGGGGTTGTTCTCCCGGAGGGCGTTCAGCTTGGCCCAAGGAGCCATGGCGCGGACGAAAGCGTCCTCGAACAGGGCCTTGGTCCAGCCGTCGGCCACGAGGTTGTACTCGTTGGTCTGGTGGAAACCGCTGTTGGAAGCGGCCTCGTAGTTGGCGAAGATGTTGCCCGTGAGGCCCTGCACCACCTGGTAGGAAGCGGAACCATACTCGTTGGAACCGTCATTCTGGTAGGAAGGAAGCACGTTGGCGATCATCTGGGAGATGTAGGAACCCGTGCGCATATTGTCGTGGTCCATCATCTCTTCGTTCGCCTGCTCCTGGTTGGTATTGCGCGCCGTGAAGTCCTTGACACAGGAAACCAGGCAAAGGGCGGCGACGGCAAGGATGAGAGTCGATATCTTTTTCATAATCTCAGGCCTCCTCATATTATTTCACGATGCAAACGGCGACCCGGTTGGACTCGGGGCTCTGGGAAGCGTCCCGGTCGCTGCCGGCGGCCTTGTAGGAGATGCGGCTGGCGGCGATGCCGGCCTTCTTGAGCATATTCACCACGACGGAGGCGCGCTGCTCGGAGAGATCCTGGTTGATCTCGGCGTTGCCGGTCGCGCTGTCGGCATACCCGGTCACGGTGATGGTCGCCTCGGGGTTGTCCTTCAGGATCTGGGCGATCTGGCCCAGCTTGAAGGCCTCCTCGGGACGGATCTCGGCCTTGTTGATGAGGAAGAACAGGTCGTCCTCATAGGTGCCTTCGAAGTTGGAGGCCACGGGGACCTTCACTTCCTTGACGACCTCCACGGGGACCTTCTTCTCGACCACCTTCTCCACGATCTTCTCCACGACGCGGGTCTCGGGGACATAGGCGGGAGCCTCGGCCTTCGCGGCCTTGACGCCCTTCTTGCCGAACTTCACCTTCACGGAGAAACCGAGGTTGCGGGTGGAAGGAGCCATGAACAGGTCGATGCCGGCGCCGTAGTTGCCGGCGTTGGAGACCTGCTCGGGATCGAACGGGGCCTTGCACAGGAGCATCGCGAGGTTGCGGCCCACGACGGCGAGGTTCAGGCTCTCGATCCAGGGAATCCGCTTCGCCAGGGGAATCTCGTAACCGAGGGAGACCTCGGCGAGCCGGATGTTCGTCATATCATAGACATAGTAGGCGCCGAGCGCGTTCTGGCCGTCGGCGCCGGAGATGGTCTGCCAGTAGTCCTGGGCGCTCACCTGATAGTAGTTGCGGGCGTTGCCGAAGATGCCGGCGGGGGCGAAGTTGAAGCCCTCTTCGCGGCCTTCGAGCGTCCGCTTGGTGACGCCGTAGGCATCCATCGTGGCTTCGGTGAGGGACACGCCCACACCGCCCTTGCGCATGGTGAACATGAACGCGAGGTTCAGGCCCTTCCAGGAGAACTGGTTCCGCCAGGAACCGGTCCAGTCGGGATTGGTGTTGCCGGCGTACCACATCGTGTCGGGCGTACCGTCATTGGGGGCCTTGTGCATCACGCCGCCCTTGTCGGAAGGAGTCACGTACGGGGTGCCGTCCTCGTTGGTCGCGAGGCCGGCGACGTACATTTCACCCACGGGACGGCCCTCGATGAGCCACATCGTGACACCGGAGGTGCCACCCACGCTCTCGCGCGTGCTCACATAGTGCTCGTTGCCGTTGGTGTAGTCCAGCAGCTTCGCCACCTTGTTCACGTTCTTGGTCCAGATGAGGTTGGTGGTCCAGTTGAAGTCCCCGATGTCCTGGGTGAACATCCCGGAGAGTTCCACACCGCGGTTGTCGATCCGGCCGGCGTTCACGTAGTAGGTGCTGTAACCGCTCGTGGAAGCGTTGGTCGGGGTGAAGACCTGGTTGTAGGTGGAAGACTGGTAGTAGGTGCCGGCGAGCTGGAGCTTGCTCTTGAACAGGCGGACGTCCGCGCCCACTTCCCAGGAGCGGGTGCGCTCGGGCTGGAAGTCGGGGGCGGTGGCCCAGGTGTCGATGCGGGCGGTACCGCCCATCACCGGGTGCGTACCGTTGAAGATGAAGCGCTCCACCGGGTTACCCACCTCGGCATAGGAAGCGCGGAGCTTGGCGTACGGGATGAAGTCGGACTTGCGGTCGAACATCTCGGTGATGAGCCAGGAGGCGCCCACGGACGGATAGAAGAAAGGCTTCACCCCGTTCGGGCCGGCCATCTGGGAGGCCCAGTCCTCGCGGGCGGTCGCCTCGAGGAAGAGGTAGTTCTTGAAGCCGACGTTCAGGGTGCCGAAAACGGACTGCGTCTGGTCGCGGAAGGTGGCCTTGTCGAAGGCCTTGCCCGTCGCCATATTGGAAAAGGTGAACAGGTTCGCAACGCCCAGCAGGTCGCCGCCGAGAGAGGTTCCACGGTAGAAGTAATCCTCGATGGAGGCGCCCAGGACGGCGTTCAGGGAGAACAGCGCGTCGTCGCCGAAGTTCTTGTGCAGGTTCAGGAGCACGTCGGCGTAGCTCTGGGTGGTCTTCTGGTCGTTGTAGTAGTAACGGCCGAACTTGCCGGCGAACAGACCGTTGGAGGAAGCGTAGTGCTTCTCCTCGCCGATGGTGCTGTTGTTGTCCATCCGGACGCGGGTCTGGATGTCCAGCCAGTCGGTGATGTCGTAGCTGATGGAGCCGCCCAGGATGTAGCGGTTCTTCTGGGTCTGGAACATGTTGCGGTTCACGGTCCAGTAGGGATTCTGCATGGACATCTCGTAAGCGCTCCAGTACTGGGTCGGGAAGTTACGGGTGGCGTTGTAGCGCTCGAACACCGTGTAGGCGAAGAGGTTGTCGGACGGGGACATCAGGTACAGCGGCACGAGCGGGTTGTGGTACAGACCGCCGGAGAGCATGTTCTGCTCGTTCACACGGATGAACATCCCGAGGAAGCTCAGGTGGAGCTTGTCATTTAGGAAGTCGGCAGTGTGGCGGAAGGTCGCGTTGAAACGGTCGTAATCGTTGTTCGGGATGATGCCCTGGGCGTCGGTGTACCCGGCGGAGAAATAGGTCGTGGAGTGCTCGCGGCCGGCGGACACGCTGAAAGAATGGGCGGTGTTGTAGCCGGTCTGGAAGAAATCCTTGATGCTCCAGGCAGGAGCCGCCTCGAGCTTGCCGCCCCAGGAGGCGTAGGAACCGGGCTTGGCGCCATAGACACTCTGGCGGCCCGGAAGCATCAGCGGGGAGGAGAAGGTCGTGTTGTTGGAGTAGGACACATGGAAACCTTCCTCACCGGTGCGGGAGGTGAGCATCAGGATACCGTTCGCGGCCTTGTAGCCGTACAGGGCGGCGGCGGAGGCGCCCACGAGGGCGCTCATGTCGGCGATGTCCTCGGAATTGAGCATGGACATACCGTCACCGGACAGGCCGGAACCGGAATAGATGCTCCAGGAGTCGCCCGGCGTGGTCATCGACAGGGTCGGGAGCGGAATGCCGTCCAGGACATAGAGGGCGTTGTTGGAGTTCTTGATGGACTTCGCGCCACGCATGACCACCTTGGTCTCGCCGCCGGCGCCGGCGGCCGTCTCGTTGATCTGGACGCCCGCGATCTTGCCCGCGAGGGAGTTGACCATATTGGCTTCGCGCGTGACGAAGACCTTCTCGTCCAGTTTCTGGACATTGTAGGTCACGGCCTTCTCGGCGCGCTTGATGCCGAGGGCGGTGACGACGACGCCCTCGAGGAGGGTGGAATCCTCCTGCAGGGTGACGTTGATGACATCCTGTCCGGCGATGGCCATCACCGCATCCACCATTCCGATGTAGGAATAGCGGAGCTGGGCGGCGTCGGCAGGAACTTGCAGCGTGTAGTGTCCGTCGAAGTCCGTGATGGTGCCGATGGTCGGCTGGCTTTCGACGACTACGCCTGCCCCGATCAGCGGTTCACCGTTTGCATCCACCACGGTACCCGTGACGGTACGCGTCTCCTGGGCGAAGCCGAGGATCGCGACAAACAGTGAGACAGCGACAAGGCAGCATTTCCTTAAGCTGTTGTTACACATTATGTTGATAAAGTTTGGTTGGTGTTTATCGTTCAGGTTCTTTCGCAAAAACAGATTTTGCGGCCGCGAATTTACCCTTTCATCTTATAAAAAGCAAGGAAAAATCCCTTTTTGAACAAAATTCAACCTTTTTTGGACAATTTTTACTTACAAATCGCAAGAAGGCGGAAATCTCATTTTTTGCGTATCTTTGCACCGCCATGCGAATCGGGAACATAGACCTGGGCGAGCGCCCCGTGGTGCTGGCGCCGATGGAGGACGTGACGGACGCGTCCTTCCGCATCCTGTGCCGCGAGGCCGGGGCGGCGATGGTCACAACCGAGTTCGTCCCCTCGGACGGGCTCATCCGGGACGCCTCAAAGGCCATCGCCAAGATGCGCACCCTCGAGGAGGAGTCCCCCGTCGCGATCCAGATCTACGGGCACATCCCCGAGTCGATGGTCGATGCGGCCCGGATGGCCGACCGCGCGGCGGAGCTCGCCGGCGGGCACGGGGCCGACACGATCGACATCAACTGGGGCTGCCCGGTGTCCAAGATCGCGGGCCGGGGCGCCGGCAGCGGCATGCTGCGGGAGCCGGACAAGCTCGTCGCCATCACGAAAGCCGTCGTGGAGGCCGTCAAGACGCCCGTCACCGTGAAGACCCGCCTGGGCTGGGACGACAGCTCCAAGATCATCGTGGACCTCGCCGAAAGGCTGCAGGACGTGGGCGTCCAGGCCCTCACCATCCACGGCCGCACCCGCTGCCAGATGTACAAGGGCGAGGCCGACTGGACCCTCATCGGCGCGGTCAAGAACAATCCCCGGATGCACATCCCCATCATCGGCAACGGCGACATCAATTCCGCGCAGCGCGCGAAGGAGATGTTCGACCGCTACGGCGTAGACGGGATCATGGTGGGGCGCGCGAGCTTCGGCCATCCCTGGATCTTCACCGAGATCCGGCACCTGCTGGACACCGGCGAGGAGCTGCCGCCGATGAACGTCCGCGACCGCGTGGCGCTCGCCAAGCGGCACTTCGGCCTGTCCCTGGACCTCAAGGGTCCCGTCACCGGCGTGTTCGAGATGCGCCGCCATCTCTCCTGCTATTTCAAGGGGCTTCCGGGCTTCAAGGAGACCCGCATCAAGCTCGTCACCTCCAAGGATCCCGACGAAATCCTCCGCACGCTGGACTATGTCGCGGAAAGATGGGGAGATGAGGCGCCGGCCGCCGAATCGGCATACGGAATTTGATGCATTTTTCTTATCTTTGTGGGATTGAAATCTGATCCCGCCATGGAAAAACATATCAAGACCATCGGCATCCTCACTTCCGGAGGCGACTCGCCCGGAATGAACGCCGCCATCCGCGCCGTCACGCGCACCGCCCGCTTCAACAACATCAATGTCATCGGCATCCAGCGAGGCTATCAGGGCCTGATCGACAAGGAGTTCCTGAAGTTCACCTCCTCCTCGGTGTCCAACACCATCCAGCGTGGCGGCACCATCCTCAAGACCGCCCGCTGCAAGGATTTCATGACCCCGAAGGGCCGGAAGATCGCCCACGAGAACATGGTCGAGGCAGGGATCGACGCCCTCATCGTCATCGGCGGGAACGGGTCCCTCACTGGCGCGCAACAGTTCGCGCGCGAGTTCGACATTCCCATCATCGGCCTGCCCGGCACCATCGACAACGACCTGTACGGGACGGACGCCACCATCGGCTACGACTCCGCGCTGAACACCATCGTCGAGTGCGTGGACAAGATCCGCGACACCGCGAACTCCCACGACCGCATCTTCTTCATCGAAGTGATGGGCCGCGACGCGGGCTTCCTGGCGCAGAACAGCGCCATCGCCTCCGGCGCCGAGGCCGCCATCATCCCGGAGAGCGCGACGGACGTGGACCAGCTCGCCGACTTCATCGAGCGGGGCAAGCGCAAGTCGAAGAACAGCGCCATCGTCCTCGTCTCCGAGGCGCAGAAGGACGGCGTGGGCGGCGCTTTCTACTATGCCGAGCGCGTCAAGAAGGAATATCCCCAGTTCGACGCCCGCGTGACCATCCTCGGCCACCTGCAGCGGGGCGGCACCCCGTCTGCCTACGACCGGATCCTCGCGTCCCGGATGGGTTACGCCGCCATCGAGGCCCTGCTCGAGGGCCAGCGGAACATCATGATCGGCATCAAGAACGACGAGATCGTGTATGTCCCCATCTCCCGCGCCGTGAAGATGAACAAGCCCATCAACCAGGAGCTCATCACCGTGCTCAACGTGCTTTCGATGTAATCCCTTATGATCTATCGCATCATCCTCTCCATCAGGCATTTCCTGTTCGACAAAGGTTGGAAGAAATCATATAGGGCGGATGTTCCCACCATTTGCGTGGGCAACATCACCGTGGGCGGCACCGGCAAGACCCCGCACACGGAGATGATCCTCCGGATGCTTCTCCGCAGCGACGACTGGGCCTACTCCGACATCGCCGTCCTCTCCCGCGGCTACAAGCGGAAGTCGAAGGGCTTCCAGAAGGTGGGCCGCGACGGAACGGCGCTCCTGTACGGCGACGAGCCGCTGCAGATCGCGAAAAAGTTCCCCGCCGTGACCGTCGCCGTGGACAAGGACCGCGTGGAAGGCTGCCATTTCCTCACCCATCCCGAGGAGCTCCAGACCGCCAAGAAAGCGAAGAACTGCCTGGACAAGACCGTCCCGGCGGCGGACCTCATCGTCCTGGACGACGCCTTCCAGTTCCGCCGGCTCAAGGCCGACGTGAACATCGTCCTGGTCGATTACAACCGCCCCGTGCAGAAGGACAAGCTGATGCCCTGGGGCCGGCTCCGCGACCTTCCGTCCCGCCTGAAGGCGGCGGACATCGTCATCGTCACCAAGTGCCCGTCCTACCTGGACGAGTGGGAGAAGGGGAAATGGGCCAAGCAGCTGGGGGTGGAAGGCTACAGCCCCGCCTCCTGCACCGGCACCCGGAAGCTCCGCCGGGGCAAGGAGAAGCAGCAGACCGTCCTGTTCACCTCCATCGGCTACGAGCCGATGGTCCCGGTGTTCCCGGAGGAGGCCGACAGCCGCTTCATGTACGCCCAGCGCCTCATCCTGTTCACCGGCATCGCCAAGGACATGCCCCTCAGGGCCTACCTCTCCGACAAATACAAGGAAGTCAAGCGGTTCTCGTTCCCGGACCACCACAAGTACAGCAACGGCGACATCGCCAAGGTCGCCCGCGCCGTGAAGGAGTTCCCGACCGCCTGCGTCGCCACCACGGAGAAGGACGCCCAGCGCATCGTGGATACGAAAAAGGTACCTGAAACCCTGCGCAAGCGCTTGTTCCAGGTACCTATCAACATCCAGTTCCTGTCCCCGGCGGAGAAGGAAATCTTCGAGACTACGCTTCTGGACCGGCTGAGAGGACTCCGTTCTGAATCCTGATGGATTCCTCGTGGATGGCGTTGAACACGTCTTCGATGAATTTGTCCGAAAGCCCGTACGCACGGGCTTTTTCTTTCATCCCCTCCATCACCGCGTCCCAGCGGGTGGTCTGGACGATGGCCACGTTGTGGTCGCGCTTGTAGGCGCCGATCATCCGGCTCACGTCCATCCGGGCGCCGAAGTCCTTGAGGAGGTCTTCGTCGATATAGTCGATCCGGGAACGGAGCTGGCCGATTCCCTCGCGGTAATCCGCGTCCACGGAATCCTTCTCGCGGATGATGAGGCTTTCGATGAGCGTCTGAAGCTCCGACGGGACCAGCTGCTGCTTCGCATCGGACAGGGCGACCGCCGGGTTGCAGTGCGACTCGATCATCAACCCCTCGAAACCTAGGTCCATCGCCCGCTGGGACAGCTCCTGCAGGTATTTCCGGTCTCCGCCCATGTGGGACGGATCGGCGAAAATGGGAATCTCCGGATAACGGGTGCGCAGTTCGACGGCGATCTGCCAGCCCGGCGTGTTGCGGTAGGGCTGGCTGTTGATCGTGGAAAAGCCGCGGTGGATGACGCCGAGTTTCCGGACGCCGGCACGGTTCAGGCGCTCCAGCGCGCCGATCCACAGGTCCAGGTCCGGATTGACGGGATTCTTTACCAGAACCGGGACATCCGTGTCCTGGAGCGCGTCGGCGATTTCCTGCATCAGGAAGGGGTTCGCGGTGGTGCGTGCGCCGATCCAGAGCATGTCGACACCGTACTTGAGGCACTCGTACACGTGCTTCTCATTCGCCACCTCGGTACAGACCTTCATGCCGGTCTCATCCTTCACCTTCTTCAGCCATTTGAGGCCGGGCGCGCCGACGCCTTCGAAGCAGCCCGGGTGCGTGCGGGGCTTCCAGATGCCCGCCCGGAACATGTGGATGCCCCAGGCCGCGAGGCCGCGGGCCGTTTCCAGAACCTGCTCTTCGCTTTCCGCGCTGCACGGGCCCGCAATCACCATCGGGCGCGGGAGCGTGAAGAATCCCCATTCACCGACGGGGATGATATCCAATGCTTTTGCCATACTATCTGATAATCTTCTTGATCCGGTTCGCCTCGTCGATGAGCGCGCGGACCTTGTCTTCGTCATACTGGTCGATCGCCTCCCGGAATTCCTGCATCTTCTCCACATAGGCGTCCACCACGCGCAGGAGATTGTCCCGGTTCTGCATAAAGATAGGAACCCACATGTCGGCGTTGGACTTCGCCAGGCGGACGGTGGAGGAAAAACCGCCGGACGCGAGGTCGAAGATGTGCTTCTCGTCGCGCTCCTTGTCCAGGACCGTCAGGGCCAGGGCGAAGGAGGTGACGTGGGAAAGGTGCGAGACGAACGCGGTATGCACGTCGTGGGAATCCGACGTCATGTACACGATCCGCATGTTCAGGACCTTGTACAGCTCCTCCACCGCGCGCACGGCGGCGGGGTCGGACTCGTCCTGGTCGGCGATGATGCACGCGCGGCCGTCAAAAAGCCCCGGCAGGGCGGCCCAGGGGCCGCTGTGCTCCGTGCCCGCCATCGGATGGGTGGCCACATACCGCCGGCGGAAGGGATGGTACTTGAGCCGCTCCGCGATCTGGGACTTGGTGGAACAGACGTCCATCACGATCTTGTCCGTGTAATCCTTGTCCTTGAACGTGTCCAGCACCGTCTGGATGATGCCCCCAGCCGCACTGACCGGGACGGACACCACGACGATGTCGCTTTCCTCGATACATTCCTCCAAAGAGGCCACGCGGTCCACGAGGCCCAGCCGGCAGGCCGCTTCCGCGTTCAGCGGATTCTTGTCCGTGCCGATGAAGCGGGAGGCATAGCCGCGGGCGCGCAGGTCCACGGCCAGGGACCCGCCGATCAGGCCCAGGCCCACGATTCCGATCGTCCTGTTCGTTTCCATCATCGCATTATTTCAAAAGGGCCAACGCTTTCGCCATCCGCTTCGCGCCTTCCTTGATGTTCTCCTCCGAGGTGGCGTAGGACAACCGGAAATAGTCCGGAGCGCCGAAAGCATCGCCGCCCACGGTGGCCACGTGGCCGACTTCCAGCAGGTACATCGCCAGGTCGGTGGACGTGTTGATGACCCGCGTGCCGTCCGTCTTTCCGAAGTAAGAGGAGCATTTCGGGAACAGATAGAAGGCTCCCTCGGGCAGGGCCACTTCCAGGCCCGGAATCTCGCGGAGCAGGCCCACCAGCAGATTTCTCCGGCGCTTGAAGGCCTGACGCATCTCCTCGACACACTCCTGCGGGCCGTTCCAGGCCGCTTCCGCCGCCTTCTGGCTGACGGAGCAAGGGCCGCTGGTATATTGTCCCTGCAGCATATTGCAGGCGGAGACGATCCACTTCGGAGCGGCCAGGAAGCCGATGCGCCAGCCGGTCATCGCATAGGCCTTGGAGACGCCGTTCACCACGATGGTACGCTCCCACATCCCCGGGCAGGAGGCGATGGAGGCGTGGGCGCCCACATAGTTCAGGTGCTCGTAGATCTCGTCGGAGAGGACCAGCAGGCCTTCGTGCCGGAGAATCACGGCGGAGAGGGCCTCCAGTTCCTCCTTCGAGTACACGGCGCCCGACGGATTGCTGGGCGAGCAGAGTACGAGCATCCGGGTGCGCGGAGTGATCGCCTGTTCCAACTGCTCGGGCGTCATCTTGTAATCCTGGTCGATGCCCGTGTCGACATGGACCGGTTTTCCGCCCGCGAGGAGCACCATCTGCGGATAGCTCACCCAGTAAGGCGCCGGAATGATCACCTCGTCCCCTTCGTCGATGAGGGCCATGATCGCATTGCACAGGCTCTGCTTGGCGCCGTTCGACACCAGGATTTCCGCCGGGGTGTACGTCAGGCCGTTCTCCTTTTGCAGCTTGCCGACGATGGCTTCCTTCAGGGAAAGGCTGCCGGGCACGGGGGTATAGTGCGTATAATCCGCATCAATCGCCTCGCTGGCGGCGGCTTTCACATGGGCCGGGGTGTTGAAGTCGGGCTCCCCGAGGCTCATGTTCACGACATCGATTCCCTTGGCCTTCAATTCATTGCTCAGCGCGTTCATGGCGAAGGTCATGGAGGGGGACAGCCGGGTCATTCTTTTGGACACTCTCGATTCACTCATAGCTTGGAAATATACTTGAACTCAAAAACTTCCTTTGTAGATACCCATGATATCCAGGTCGGCCAGGAGGGGCCGGACCGCCGACAGCGCCTGCCGATAGCGGACGGAATCGTCGAAACGGATGTCGGCGTAGAAGAAATACTCCCACGGGCAGCCCGGGATGGGCAGCGACTGGATGCGGGTGAGGTTCATCTCGTAGAAGGACAGGATGGTCAGGATCTGGGCCAGGGCGCCGGCCTTGTGCGGCAGGGTGAAGCACCAGGAGGCCTTGTCCGCCTTCTCCGGCCGGTAATACCGGTCCAGCACGAAAAAGCGGGTCCTGTTCTCCTTGGAAGACTCGATCTCCCGGGCCAGGACTTCCATTCCATATTCCTTGGCGGCCAGGCGGGAGGCCACGGCGGCCACGCCTTTCAGCTGGCCCGACACGATTTCCTGCACGGCGGCCACCGTGCTGGACGTCTTGGTCAGGGTCACCCCGGGGCACTTCT
This sequence comes from Bacteroidales bacterium, assembly GCA_017429205.1. Next base: position 2,365 of record JAFRPH010000022.1, on the reverse strand, counting down.
TCTCGAAGAACGGACGGGTCTGGTAGAGGGCCATCTCGTGGGAACGGACTTCCTTGATGGAGTCCAGGGTCTCACCGGGCAGCGCCATCAGGTACTGGTGGATGGGAATATGCACCTCGCCGACGACCTGGTAGCCGCCCGAATGGATCAGTTCCAGATTCTGGACCAGCCCGCCGGAAAGCGTGTTCTCGACCGCGATGACCACCGCGTCGACATCATCCGAATCATACGCCGCCAGCATCTCCTTGAAACTGTCGAATCCGTGCAGTTCCAAGGGAATATCCTGATAAAATGCCAAGGCGGCTTCCTCGTGGAAACTGCTCCGACGTCCCAAAATCGCTACTCTTTTCATGGCCCGGCACAAAAAAAGGGCTATCCGCTTCCGGACAGCCCAACATAAATCTTATATACCTATGATTGATGATACGACGTCCGGTCTATTATCGGTGCTGATAATAGCGCTTATAAAAACCGTAGTCGTAAAATCGCATTTGTCTGAAAGTTCGTTCGGACAAAGGTATAATAAATAATTTTAAAATCCAAGCCTAGACGGTGAGAATTTCTTTCTCCTTCTCGGTGATGACCGCATCGACAGCCTTGATGTACTTGTCGGTGACCTTCTGGAGCTCTTCCTCGCCCTCTTTTTCGCCGTCCTCGGACAGGCCTTCGTTCTTCTGGGCCTTCTTCAGGAGGTCGATGCCGTCGCGGCGGGCGTTGCGCACCGTCACTTTCGTCGTCTCGCCCTGCGCCTTGGCCTTCTTGATCAGCTCGCGGCGGCGCTCCTCGGTGAGGGCGGGCACCACGCAGCGGATGATCTCGCCGTTGTTGGACGGGGTGAGGCCCACGTTGGCGTCCAGGATGGCCTTCTCGATCTTGGAAATCATATTGCGCTCCCACGGCTGGATGGCGATGGTCTTCGCATCCGGGGTCGTGATGGAAGCGACCTGGTTCAGCGGCGTAGCCGTCCCGTAATAGTCCACCGTCACACCGTTGAAGATGGCCGGGGTAGCCTTGCCTACGCGGTAGTTCTTGAGGTCTTCCTCCAGGAAGTCCACCGCATCCTGCATCTTGACGCCCGCGGCGTCCACAATTTCTTTCGCTCTCGGTAACATAGTTCTTGTGTTTTGCTTAATCGTACAAATATAATGAAAAACGGCAAAAACCGTTACGGTTTCCGCCGTTTTTCTCACAAATCGTGCCGCAGGGAAACTATCCGGGTCCCTACGGATGCACGAGGGTGCCGACCTTTTCGCCCTTGATGAGTTTGGTGAGGTTGCCAGTGGCGTTCATGTCGAAGACGATGATGGGCATATGGCCGTCGGAGCAGAGGGCGTAGGCGGTCTGGTCCATCACTTTGAGGTGCTTGGAGATGGCTTCGTCGAAGGTGAGTTCGTCGTACTTGACGGCGGTGGGGTCCTTTTCCGGGTCGGCAGTGTAGACGCCGTCCACGCGGGTGCCCTTGAGGAGGGCGTCCGCGCCGATCTCGAGGGCGCGCAGGGCGGCGCCGGAGTCGGTGGTGAAGAAGGGGTTGCCAGTGCCGCCGGCGATGAGGGCGACGCCGCCGCGCTCAAGCACCTTCACCGCGTCGTCCCGCATGTAGTACTTCGCGACGGGCTCCATGGGTGTGGCCGTAAAGACCTGTGCGTCAACGCCTTCTTCCTTGATGAACATCGAGAGGGCGAGGGAGTTGATGACCGTGGCGAGCATGCCCATCTTGTCGCCGTCCACGCGGTCGAAGCCCTTCCCGACGCCTTGCAGGCCGCGGAAGATGTTGCCGCCGCCGTTGACGATGGCGATCTGGAGGCCGGCTTTCGCGGCGGCCGCGATTTCTTTTGCGTAGGCGGACAGGCTATCCGTGTCCAGGCCCTTTCCGGCGGGGCCGCCGAGGCTTTCGCCGCTGAGTTTGAGAAGGACTCGCTTGTACATGGTCTTTCGGTTTGGATTTGAAACAAAAATATTGAAATATTATGAAAGATGCAAGAAAGACCGTATATTTGCATACTTGCAAGACTAACGAAACAACCGACTTATAATGGCTAGATTCTTAACCTCCTCCATCGGCAAGAAGTTCGTCCAGAGCGTCTCCGGCGCTTTCCTCGTGATCTTCCTGCTCCTGCACGGCACCATCAATTTCTTCTCCGTGATCGACTCCCTGAACGGGAACTTCGGCAAGGTGGCCGAAGATGCGGTCCGTTTCTCCACCGGCGACGGCTGGTTCCAGATCGGCTGCGACTTCATGAGCACCCCGTTCATCGACATCATGGTCCCGATCCTCGCCCTGGGATTCATCATCCATATCGGCTTCGGCATCTGGCTCTCCATCGAGAACTACACCAAGCGGGGCGGCATCAAGCGCTACGAGGTG
>JAFRPH010000001.1 GCA_017429205.1 Bacteroidales bacterium | reverse complement strand
GTGGCCTGGACTTCGGCCTTGATCTTCTCGCAGATGGCCTTCTGGAAGCTGAGCTCACGGGCGGAGATGGTGACCGGGATCATGATCTCCGGGTGCGGGTGCAGGCCTTCCTTCTGGAGTTCGGCGGTGGCGGTGAAGATGGCGCGGTACTGGGTCTCGGCGATCAGCGGGAAGCTGACGTGCAGACGGACGCCGCGGTGGCCCATCATCGGGTTCACCTCGTGGAGGGAAGCGCCGCGCTTCTCGACTTCCTTGACGGAGATGCCGAGATCCTTGGCGAGTTCCTTCTTCTTGTCCTCACCCTGCGGCACGAACTCGTGGAGCGGCGGGTCCAGCAGACGGAACACGACCGGCTTGCCGTCCATCACGCGGAGCGTGTCCTTGACGGCGGCCTTCATGAAGGGCTCGAGCTCGGCCAGGGCGGACTTGCGCTCCTCGTCGGTGTCGCAGAGGATCATCTTGCGGAGCTTGGACAGCGGGAGTTCGCTGTTGCGGCCGTAGAACATGTGCTCGATGCGGAACAGGCCGATGCCCTGGGCGCCGAACTTGAGGGCGCGGGCGGCGTCCTCCGGGGTGTCGGCGTTGGTGCGGATACCGAGCTTGCGGTACTTGTCGCACATGCCCATGAACTTGGCGAAGAGCGGGTTCTCGGAGGCGTCCATCGTGTCGATGGCGCAGCCGTAGACGAGACCCTTGGCGCCGTTCAGGCTCAGGAAGTCACCCTCCTTGAAGGTCTGGTCGATGCCGGCGAAGGAGACGGTCTTGTTCTTGAAGTCGATCTTGAGGGCGTCGCAGCCCACGATGCAGCACTTGCCCCAGCCGCGGGCCACGAGGGCCGCGTGGGAGGTCATGCCGCCGCGCTCGGTGAGGATGCCCACGGAGGCGTGCATGCCGTCGATGTCTTCCGGGGAAGTCTCCTCGCGGACGAGGATGCACTTCTTGCCCTCGAGGGAGTACTTGATGGCGTCCTCGGAGGTGAAGACGATCTGGCCGACGGCGCCGCCCGGGGAAGCCGGGAGACCCTGGGCCAGGACCTGGGCCTTCTTCTCGGAAGCCGGATCCAGGATCGGGTGAAGGACCTCGTCGAGCTGGGCCGGAGCCACGCGCATCACGGCGGTCTTCTCGTCGATCAGGCCTTCGTCGACCATGTCCACGGCCATCTGCAGGGCGGCGAGGCCGGTGCGCTTGCCGATACGGCACTGCAGCATCCACAGCTTGCCTTCCTGGATGGTGAACTCGATGTCCTGCATGTCCTGGAAGTGCTGCTCGAGGTGCAGACGGATCTCGTCCAGCTCCTTGTACACTTCCGGCATCGCGGTCTCGAGGGAGGCGAGGTTCTTGTTCTTCTCGCTCTTGGTGGCCTCGTTCAGGGGGTTCGGGGTGCGGATGCCCGCGACCACGTCCTCGCCCTGGGCGTTGATCAGCCATTCACCGTAGAACTTGTTGTCACCGTTGGCCGGGTTGCGGGAGAAGGCCACGCCGGTGGCGGAGGTGTCGCCCATGTTGCCGAACACCATGGACTGGACGTTCACAGCCGTGCCCCAGTCGTCCGGAATGTGCTCGATCTGGCGGTACCGGATGGCGCGCTTGCCGTTCCAGGACTTGAAGACGCCGCCGATGGAACCCCACAGCTGGGCCTTCGCATCGTCCGGGAACTCCACGCCCAGGACTTCCTTGATCCGCACCTTGAAGGCCTCGGCGAGGTCCTTCAGCTCTTCGGCGGTCAGGTCGGTGTCGCTCTTGTAGCCCTTCGCATCCTTGACGTCCTGCATCATGCGGTCCAGCTGCTGGCGGATGCCCTGGCCGTCGGCCGGCTCGATGCCCTCGGCCTTCTCCATGACGACGTCGGAGTACATCATGATGAGGCGGCGGTAAGCGTCATAAACGAAACGCGGGTTCTTGGTCTTCTCGATGAGGCCCGGGATGGTCTTGGAGCACAGGCCGATGTTCAGGATGGTGTCCATCATGCCCGGCATGGAGGAACGGGCGCCGGAGCGGCAGCTCACGAGGAGGGGATCCTTCTCGTCGCCGAACTTCTTGCCCATGATCTTCTCCGTGGCCTCGAGGGCGGCCTGGACTTCGGCCCGCAGTTCGGGCGTGTAGCCGCCACCCAGGCGGTAATATTCCGTGCAGCACTCGGTCGTGATGGTGAATCCGGCCGGAACCGGCATCCCGAGGAGGTTCATCTCGGCGAGGTTCGCGCCCTTGCCGCCGAGCAGCTCACGCATCTTGCCGTCACCTTCGGCCTTCTTGGCGCCGAAGCGGTACACTCTCTTTTTGATCTCTTTCATGGTTGCTTATATTTTAGTTGATTTTCTTTCTTGAAAACGCTAAACATTAATTTAACCTGCGAATTTAAGAAAAAATCCGCAGAAATGCTAAAAAAACTGGGAGGGAAGCCTTACAAAAGCTTGGCGGCGATGTCGGAGAGCTCAGACCGTTCGCCCTTCCGAAGGAAGATGTGCTGGAACAGCGGCTGTCCGTTCATCTTCTCCCCGAGGTGCGTCAGGCCGTTGGACCACTGGTCCAGGTAGGGCTGGTCGATCTGGAAAATGTCGCCCGTGAAGACCATCTTCGTGCCTTCGCCGGCGCGGGTGATGATCGTCTTGACCTCGTGCGGGGTGAGGTTCTGCGCCTCGTCCACGATGAAATACACCTTGCCGAGGGAGCGGCCGCGGATGTAGGCGAGGGGAGAGATGAGGAGCTTCTCCTCCTTGAGCATCGCCTCGATCTTGAGGGCCTGCTTGGAGCCCGGCTTGAAGCAGCGCTTGATGACGTCGAGGTTGTCCATCAGCGGCTGCACGTACGGGCTCATCTTGCTCCGCTGGTCGCCCGGCAGGAAGCCGATGTCCTGGCCGCCGAGCACCACGGTCGGACGGCTGAGGATGATCTGGTCGAAGTCCTTCTCCTGCTCCAGCGCGGCGGCCAGGGCGATGAGCGTCTTGCCCGTGCCGGCGCCGCCGGTCAGGGACACGAGCGGAATGGCGGGATTCAGGCAGGCGTCCAGGGCGAAGCGCTGCTCGTCGTTGCGGGGGCGGATGCCGTAGGCCTCCTTCGTCCGCACGAGGACGATCTTGTTCCGCTTGTCGTCGTAGCGGGCGCAAACCGTGGTCCCGCCCAGGTCGAACTTGTACAGCTGGTTGGGCTTGGGCTCTTTCTGGGAGACCTCCTTCCAGTCGATGCTGTTGTCCTGCCCGTAGGCGAGCTGCTGGATGACCTGCGGGTCGGCGTCCACGTACATCACCTCGCGCTCGAGGTCGTACAGGTGCTCGTCGTCCACGCGGCCGGCCTGGTAGTCCTGCGCGGGCATCCCGACGGCCTTCGCCTTCAGGCGCAGGTTGATGTCCTTGGTCACCAGGGCGACGAACCGGCCGGGGTTCTGCGCCCGCACCCACAGGGCCGTGGACAGGATCCGGTGGTCCTGGGTGTCGTCCTTGAACAGGTCGGCGAACTCGGGGGTGAAGGGGTGGTTGGGCTCGATCTTGATGTTTCCGAGCCGCTTGCCGAGGGAGATGCCCTCGGGGCCGAACTCCCGCTTGTCGGTGAGCTTGTTGATGTCCCGCATGAAGGCGCGGGCGTTGAACGAGAGGGCGTCGTTGCCCTTCTTGAACTTGTCCAGTTCCTCGATCACGGCGATGGGGATCACGAGGTCGTTCTCCTGGAACCGCTTGATCGCCTGGTGGTCGTGCAGGATGATGTTGGTGTCGAGGACAAATATCTTGGCCATGGTTTCGGTGTTGTCAGTCTTCTCCCTCCAGGGAGTTCATCAGGGACTCCAGGATGCCGGTGATGCCGCTGCCGCCCGACAGGACGGAGACGCCGGGCGTGCCGACGGCCGGGTGTCCGAGCGGGAAGTAGGCGATGTCCTGGAGCAGGAATTCGGCGTCCACGTAGTCGTAGTCGATGTCGGCGATCTGCAGGATGACACCCGGGATCTCGCCGAAGAGGACGCGGACGCGGAGTTCGTCGCCGTAGGCGCGGCAGACGTCGCCGACGGAGACGTCGGCCCCGTTTACGGCGGCCATGCTCCGGAGGGCGTTCATCAGTCCGCCTTCGAGGACGGTGGCGCCGGCGCGGACGATGCCGTCCTCCACCAGCTCCCGGATGACTTCGTATCCGTCGATGAAATAATCGGCGTCGCCCACCTCGGGCGCGGTGCTCCGCTTCTCGCCCGTCGCGGCGGCGAGCAGGGACCCGCCCAGGCGGTAGTCGCAGGTGTCCAGGGGGACGTAGATTAGCCAGTCGGAGGCTTCCGGCTGGATGGTCGCCGGACAGCGGCGGCGCCGGGAGATGCGCGGGTTCGCCGTGCGGAACGGCAGCTCGCGGATGATGCTTTCCTCTTCGTCCGGGGCCTCTTCCTCGGCGGTGGTCGTCGCCTTGAAGGAGACGTTGCAGGCGCCGCCCGCGACCTTCACCTCGCTGAGCTTGATGCCCAGGTGGTCGATGTATTCGGCCGCCGCCTCGACGGAGGCGTAGAAGGCGGCCTGGTTGCCGATGGTGCCGTCGTTCCAGCGCCATTCGCCCTTCAAGGTAAGGTCCCCGAGCCGGAAATGACCGCCCATCCAGATGGCGTCCAGCATGGCCTTGGCGATGCGCGCCCGCGTGACCTGGCCCGCGAAGGGCAGGGGGAACGGGGGGCGGGGCAGGGCGGCGACGGCATCGGCGTAGGCGTCGATGTCCTCGTCGCGGAAGTCGAAGGGCGTGGGGGAGATGTCCACGGTCTCGTCCGCGACGCTGCCGGCCGGCGACGGGGCGGGGAGCGCGCCCGGAAGCGTGCATTCCTGCAGCAGTCCGGCAGGCGTCAGGGCCTGCGGAATCCCGTCTATGATGTAGGCGTCGAAAAGGTTCGGTGCTTTGTCGGCCATCCTGGGCGTTTTTATTTGTGCTCAAAAATAGGTATTTTTGTGTTGAAATCAAAACAAGCGCGTTTTTATGGAGTTTTCGCAGTCTCGGTACGGGGCGCTGCTCGAGGAGATCTTCCAGCGGTTCCCTTCGGTGCAGAAGACGGATTTCGCCACGGCCTACAAGCCGGGCCTGGCGGGGATGGAGGCCTTTTGCGAGGCGCTCGGGCATCCCGAGCGGGCGTTCAAGAGCATCCACGTGGCCGGGACCAACGGCAAGGGCTCCGTCGCGAGCCTCCTCGCGTCGGCCCTCGCCGGCGTCGGCCTTCGCACGGGCCTGTACACGTCCCCGCACCTGGTGGACTTCCGGGAACGCGCCCGGATCGTCACAGGCGACACCTTCGAGCTCATCCCCAAGGAGTACGTTTTCGACTTCCTGACTACCTGGGAGCCCTATTTCATCGAAAAGGGCCTGTCCTTTTTCGAGATCACCACCGGCCTCGCGTTCAAGTGGTTCGCCGACGCCGGCGTGGACGCCGCCGTCATCGAGGCGGGCCTCGGCGGCCGGCTGGATTCTACGAACGTCATCACCCCGGAGCTGGCCCTCGTCACCACCATCGGCCTGGACCATTGCGCCCTCCTCGGGAATACGCTGGAGGCCATCGCGGGGGAGAAGGCGGGCATTTTCAAGCCCGGCGTCCCCGCCCTCGTGGGCGAGAGCAATCCCGAGACCGACCCCGTCTTCGACGACAAGGCCTGGATGCTGTGTCCGCTCACTTATGCGGACAAGATCCGCCCGTCCCTGTGGCACCGCCGGCAGGACATCCTCAAGAAGATGGACCTGCAGGCCGATGTCCAGGAAAAGAACCTCCGCACCGTGCTCGCCGCCGTCGACATCCTCAAGCAAGTGCCCGGCTTCAAGGCCCTGGCTGACACGGAGGGCGCGCTGGCCGGCATCGCCGGCGCCGCCCGCCGGACTGGCTTCCGCGGCCGCTGGGAGCGGCTTTCCGAGCTCCCGTTCGTCATCTGCGACATCGGCCACAACCCCCAGGCGCTGCAATACAATTTCGCCCAGCTCCGCCGCTATGTGGAGGAAGGCCGCTGCAGTTCGCTGATCATCGTGTACGGCATCATGGCGGACAAGGACCTGGATTCCATCCTCCCGTTGATGCCTGTGGACGCGACCTATATCTTCACCGCTCCCCAGACCGCCCGGGCCCTGCCCGCCGCGGAGATCCTGAAGCGCTTCACGGCCGCGCCGGCCGCTCCGGCGGGCGCGCCGCGCCGCGCCTACACGGCCGACTCCGTCCGCCAGGCCGTCCAAATGGCCCTGCAGCTGGCCCAGACGCTGTCCCAGCAGACGAACCGCTCCGCATCGGCCTCGAAGCCCGTTCCGCCGCTGGTGTTCATCGGCGGCTCCGCCTTCGTCGTCGCCGAGGCCCTGCCCCTGTTCCGCTGATTGGTATGGATGTTGAAGATATCCTGCCGGTAGAAAATTGTTGATTATGTTCCGATATGTCCGGGCGGCCCTCGCGGCCGCCGCCCTTTTCCTGATTGCCCCGCTTATGAACGCCAACCCCGCGCCCGACAAGGACGGCCACGTGCTGACCGCCCTGTGGAAACAGTATGAAGAGGCCTCCAAGGCCGACCGCCCCCAGAAGGAGGCGGAAATCCTCACGAAGATCAAGACCGAGGCCGTCAAACAGCGCCTCGCCGCGGACTTCTATGACGCCGCCGTCAAGTACGTGGAGTCGGTGCAGCGCCGCGACTGGAAGAAGCGGGACGAGCTCCGGAAGAACCTGGAGAAGGAAGTGAAGGACTTCGACGAGCCGATGGTCACCTATCTTTGGATGAGCGACCAGGCCGGGTCCTCCTCCGACGCCCGCTGGGCTTTCGTCCGCGACCGGTCGGAGGCGTTCCGCAAAGGGCACAACACCGCGCTGTGGCGCGGCATCGGCGGCCTGATGGGCGGAGCGATGAAGGATTTCGTCGCGTCGGACTACGAGTATGTGTTGTGGCACCTGATCGGCGCCCGCCGCTATGACAATCTGGAAAAGGACGAGATTTACCAGGCCTTGCAGGGCGAGGTGGAGGGGAAGCATCCCGGCGAAGGCTACTTGGCCTATTATGTCGCGAACCGCAAGTATGGCCCCGCCAAGAAGGAAGCGCTGGAGGCCGTCGCGAAGAAGTATGCCGGTCAGTCCGTCGCTTTCTGGCCGCGTCAGGAACTGCTCCGGATCAAGTTCAGCGAGCTGAACGAACAAAAGGCCGGATCGGCCGCCTACCAGGCCCTGTATGCCGACTGCCTGGCCTACGAGAAGGCGCGCAAGGCCCTCAAGGGGGACGACGCCAAGATCGTCGCCGGCTGCACCGCCGTCAAGAACCTGACCGAAACGCTCACCGGCAAGGGCGTCGGCGTCCGTCTGGAGGACAAGAACGTGTGCGTCACGTTCCGCAACTTGGACAAGGCCACGCTCACCCTCCGGGAAGGCGACAAGACGGTCAAAACCTGGAACCTCGCGAATTCCGCGCGCAGTTTCTATGTCTATGACACCGTACGGGTGGCGCTCCCGGTCCTCGGCGACGGCGCCTATTCGCTGGAAGCCGTGAACGGGAAACTCAGCGGCATCGCCTACTATAATCAGCACACCCTGTCGCTGGCGGTCCGCCGCGAAGCGGCCGGCTTCGCCGCGTACGTGACCGACTACATTTCCGGCAAGCCGCTCGACAAGGCGAAGCTCACCCTTTGGAAGGGGGACAAGGAAGTCGCTTCCGAGCAAGTCCGGCTGGACGGCTTTACGGTGCTCCCCAAGAAGTTCCAGGAGACCATCGACGGCCACAAGGAGACGTATTATTACTTGACGGCCGAGACCGGTTCCGGGACGAATCTCCGGGCCAGCCGGAAGGTGGGCGCGCACGCCTACTATTACTATGACGACAGCGAAGACCGGAAGGACTACACCTACTGCCATATCTACAAGGACCGCGGCGCCTACATTCCCGGCGATGTCCTGCAGTTCAAGGCCGTGGTGTACAAGGGGAACCTCGTGGACCGCGTCTCCGTCGTCCCGGACAAGGCTGTCGAAGTGATCCTCCTCAACAGCGAGGACAAGGAAATCGACCGCTTGAAGCTGAAAACCAACGAGTTCGGCTCCGTGTCCGGTTCCTTCACCCTGCCCAAGGGCGAGCGCAACGGCTATTTCCAGCTGCAGGTGAAATCCGGCAAGCAGTACCTCGAGGGCGACTCCTTCCGCGTGGACGAGTTCGTCCTCCCGACCTTCACCCTCTCCTTCGACAAGAACGACAAGCTGTACCTGAAGGGCGACGAGGTCGTGATCGGCGGCAAGGTCAAGAGCTTCTCCGGCCACAGCCTGACCGGCGCCGACCTGGCCGTGAAGGTGGAGCGCTGGGGCAACGTCGTCCTGGAGACGAACGTCCAGCCCGCTTCCGACGGTACGTTCTCTTTCGCTTTCCCGGCGAAGGAAACCGGCTGGTACAACGCCGAGGTCACCGTCACCGACGCCACCGGCGAGATGCAGGAATTCGGCACGGGCGTGTACGTCAGCGACGACATTTCCGTGTCCCTGACGATGCAGAACGGCGCCGAGGGCGAGTTCGTGACGATCGAGGAGAAGGACGAGCCGGGCGGCCGGTACATCGGCCGTCGCTGGCGTCCGTCCGCGTCCAAGTACATCGCCACCGGCGAGGTGGCCCGCGTGCTGATGGAGGTGGACAACAGCGACGGGAACAAGATCGACGTTCCGGTCCAGTATGAGCTCTTTGCCGAGGACAGCACGGTCGTCCGTTCCGGGAAGGCCGCGTCCGGCGAGGTCGTCGAACTCGACCTCAAGAGCCTGCCCGACGGCCTCTATTCCCTCGTCGGCAAGGCTTCCGAGCGGGATGCCAAAGACGAGTCGAAGTGCTGGATCCTGAAGGTGGACCCGAAGGGGAAGGTCCTGGACGCCCCGGTCCGCCGCCTCTTCCTGACCGGCCCCGAGGATGTGCCGATGGGCGAGAAGATCCGGCTGACGATGGGTACGGCCGACGGGGCCGAATACGCGATCGTCACCCTCTTCGGCAAAGCCCGGAAGGTGCTGGAAACCCGGAAGGTCGTCCTCAAGGGCGTCCGGGCGAAAGAAGGTTCCCTGACCACCCTCGAGTTTGACTATAAGCCCGAATATCCCGATGCCGTCCGCCTGCAGGTGTTCTATTTCAAGCGCGGCGAAGCCATTACCTTCGACAAGGAATACTCCCGCACGCGCACCCGCCTGGCGCTGCCGCTGAAGTTTGAATCCTTCACGGACAAGGCCTTCCCGGGCACTTCCTACACGTTCACGCTCAAGACCGATCCGGGCGTGGAGGCCCTCGCGGCGGTGTATGACAAGAGCATCGACGCCATCGCCGGCAATCACTGGCCGGTGGTCACCTTGCGGGAGTTCAGCGTCCCGTACGTGAGCATCGAGTCCGTCTGCGGCGGAGTGAGCGGGGACAATCCGTACGACGATGAACTGGCGCTGGAAGAGTCGGTCGTGGCCTACGGCGCCGCACCGATGATGAAGGCGACGCGTTCCGCCGCCAATGGCGCGATGGCGGACCGGATGGTCTTGGCGGAAACGTCGATGGCGGCGAAGGAGTCTGTCGATGCCGCTTTCGAGGAGGCGGCGCCCGAGGCGGGCGAGCCCGAGGTGACCGTGCGCTCCAAGTTCGAGAACGCATTGACCTTCCAGCCGCACCTTGTATCCGACGCGGCCGGCAATCTCTCGTTCACGTTCAACACGTCCGACAAGCTCTCGACCTACTATGTGGCGCTGTATGCCCACGACAAGGGGATGCGGAACACTTTCCTCCGCGAGGAGATGGTCGTGAGCGTGCCCGTGAAGGTGGCGGTCGTGGAGCCGCAGTTCCTCTATGTGGGCGACACCTACGAGGTGGCCGCCAGCGTGTCCAGCAACACCGACAAGCCGGTTTCCGGCTGGCTGTACCTGTATACCTATCCGTCCAAGGAATATGAGGGCGTGGAGCCGATGGGCGTCCAGCGCGTCGCCGTCACCGTCCCGGCCGGCGGCACGGAAAGCCACCGCTTCCCGGTCCGCGTGCCGGCCGTCGAAACCCTCGGCTTCAAGGTGGTCTTCGCCGCCGACGAGTTCTCCGACGCCGTCTTACTGCCGGTCGAGGTCAAGAAGCCCGTCCAGACCCTCACCGAGGCCCATTCCGCCGTCCTCCGGGCCGGCATGAGCCGCGAGACGCTCCTTGCCGAGCTCCGCGCCCGCTTCGTCAATGTGCCCGCCTCCGAGGCCGCATTGACCGAAACCACCCTCCTGGACCTCGTCCGCGCCGCCATCCCCGCCAAGGTGGAACCCGAAGGCAAGGACGTCCTCTCCCTCTCCGAGGCCTGGTATGTCCGGCTTCTGACTTCCGCCATTCCCGGCTCTGACTCTTCCGTCATTCCCGGCTCGACCGGGAATCTCGCCGAAGGCGCCGGGGAGCTCCTCGAAAAAGTCCTCGCCTGCCGCAACAACGACGGCGGCTTCGGCTGGTTCGAAGGGATGGAGTCCTCGCCGATCATCACGGCCGTGCTGCTGCAGCGCTTTGCGAAGCTGCGCGACCACGGCTTCGAGGTGCCGGACCTGACCACTTCTGTCAAGTTCCTGGACACCAGGCACTTTGCGACCGAGCTTCCGTATTGGCGCGGCTACCTTTCCGACGCCCAGTACCTGTTCGTCCGTTCCCTCTACCCGACGGTCCCGTTCGAGGTGAAGCCGGCGACGAAGGAAGGCAAGAAGCGGTTCGAGGAGTTCCAGAAGTATGTGAAGGGCTACCTCGTTCCTTCCGCGAAGGACGGCCGCGGCCTGCAGGGCCAGATCATGGCCAAGGCCCGCCGCGTGCAGACCCAGCTCAACCTCTCCGCCTCCTCCGAGGGCATCGCCCTGGCGAAGGCCTGGGGCGTGAAGGTCGCCGCGAAGTCCCGGATGGAATCCTCCCTGAAGGCCGACATCGCTTCCCTGAAGGAATACGCCGTGGAGCACCGCGACGGGGGCTGGTACTATCCCAACGCCGTGATGCCTTGGCGCGGCCTCCTCGAAACCGAGGCCGATGCGCACGCCCTCCTGTGCGGCCTGATGAACCCGTACGCGCCGGAGATCTCCGACGGCATCCGCCTGTGGCTGATGCTCCAGAAGGAAACGCAGAAGTGGGACGAGAGCCCGGCCTTCGTGGACGCGATCACCGCCATCCTCGATGGTTCCGATGCGGTCCTCGCCACCTCCATCCTGTCCTATTCCGCCACGTACGACAAGCCTTTCGCCGACATCAATGCCGCCGGCAACGGCTTCACCATCGCCCGCAAGTTCTTCCGCGAGAAGACCGTGGAGAAGGTCTATGACGACCGCTCCGGCGAGAACGACCAGGTGACCGTCCGCGAGGAAATCGCGCCCGGCACGCCGGTCGCGGTGGGCGACAAGATCATCGCCGAATACCACATCTGGAACCAGGAAAACCGCAGTTTCGTGAAGGTCGACGCGTTCCGCGAGGCCGCCCTGCGGCCGGTGCAGCAGCTCTCCGGCCACACGGGCTGGGGCTGGTTCAGCCTCCGCCGCCTCACCTTCACCCCGCAGGGCTACCGCAATGTGAAGGCCGACCGCACCGAGTACTACTTTGACTCCTTCCCGGAGGAGAACACCACCCTCACCGAGGAATTCTTCGTCACCCAGGCCGGCACCTTCACTGCCCCGGTCCTCACCGTCGAATCCCTCTACGCCCCCCACTACCGCGCCAACGACGCCTTCCACGGCGTCCTGGCCGTGGAATAAGGATAAGAGGATGCATTCGACGCACTATGGCGGGTTTGTGACCTTGGCACTGTTCCTGGCTGTGGCCTGTGGGCGGCAGCAGGTTCCGTTTGGCGTGGCGGAAGGGTTGTTCGGGCGCGACAGTTTGTCGACGGAACGCTTCGAGGTGTATCCTGGTGCTGAGTCTTTCACCGTGTTCCGGGCGGAGGAGGGGATGGACTCGTATGCCAATGGGGCCGTGCTGACGAAGTTCCAGAGCCGTTTCTATTGTATGTGGCAGGCCTCGGAGCGGGACGAGGACACGCCGGACACCCATTTGGTCTATGCCGTGAGCGACGACGCGGAGCATTGGTCCGCACCTTTGGACCTGTCCGGCCCGGGATGTACTTCCGGTGGCTGGTGGAATGTCGGGGACTCCCTGGTCGCCTTTGTCAATGTCTGGCCGGAAGGTCTGGAGCCCCGGGGCGGAGAGGCCTGGTACCGGGCCAGCGCCGACGGCGTGGAATGGTCGCCGATGCGGCCCGTCCGGATGGCGGACGGGAGTCCGCTGGCGGGCGTCCTGGAACAGGATCCGCACCTGTTCGGGAGCCGGATCGTCGGGGCGGCGCATTTCCAGCCCGGCCTGCAGGTCTGTCCCATTTTTACGGACCGCCCCGACGGTGTAACGGGTTGGCGGAAAGCCGTTTTTGAGCCGTCGCCTCTCAAGGTGCAGACCAGAGAGCTGGAACCGAGCGTGTTCCAGCGGAAAGACGGTGCGCTGGTGATGGTGTTCCGCGACCAGGAGAGTTCGTTCAAGAAGTTGGCGGCGGTCAGCCGCGACCGGGGCGAGACTTGGTCGAAAGCCGTGGAAACGGCCTTTCCGGACTCCCGTTCCAAGCAATGCGCCGGCAATTTGCCGGACGGAACGCCTTTTCTCATCGGCAATCCCGGACCCGGCAAGGACCGTTCCTTCCTGATGTTCGCCACCGCATCGGACGCAGCGACTTTCGACGAAGCGTGGATCCTTCGGGACAACCCGCCGGAGCGGAGATTCGAAGGCAAGGCCAAAACCCTGGGCTACAGCTATCCCAAGGCATATGTCGACGAGGATTTCCTGTATGTGGCCTATTCCGTGAACAAGGAAGAGATCGCCGTTACCCGTTTGAGATGGCCGATCAGGTCGGCCATGACGACTTTATCCCGGCCATGACGACTTTATCCCGGCCATGACGACGTCATTCCCGGCTTGACCGGGAATCTATTTCACCGTGAATCCCACGGAAACCGAATTGCCGTCACCGTCCACCACGGTGACGGTGTGTTTTCCGGGGGCGGGGGAGAGGCGCATCTGGTGGATGATGCGGGTTTCGCCGAGATAGGTGTCGTCCAGGTGCCAGTAGAGGGTGGCGGCCGGGTCGCGGTGGACGGCCTGGAAGACGGCGCCGCCCTCGCTGCCGTCCAGCTGGCGGGGCAGGGTGAGGACGCTGCCGGGCTCGGGATAGAGGAACTCCATCCGGGCGGCGTCCCGGGTGACGGGACGGACCTCGTATTCAGGATGATAGGCCTTGTAGTACCACTCCATCGCGGGCGGCAGCCGGAAGGTGCCGTCCTTGTGGTAGGGGCACACGTCGCTTTCCTGCGCCTGCGCCGGAAGCAGGACCCGCTCGTAATCGGGGCAATCCTGGCTGCGCAGCATCCCCGACTGCTTGCACACGTCCAGCCACACGCCACCGTCCAGGGGCTCCTCGAACCAATCGGCGGTGGGCGGTAGGAGGTTCAGCAGGTCGAACAGGACGGGCCCCGCCGTCTTGGCGCCCGTCATCCCCGCCACGCCGTGCCCGTCGGCGTTGCCGCACCACACGCCCACGGCATAGTCCGGCGTCACGCCGACGGCCCAGGCGTCTCGGGATCCGTAGCTCGTCCCGGTTTTCCACGCGGCTTTCCGCACGGAACGGATCAGTTTCCAATCGATTTCATCGGGCCGGTTGACCTCTTTCAAGGCCTCGAAGGTATACCAGAGGGCGAGACGGTCCCGGAACGGGGAATCCGTCGGCAGCCCGTCATAGCTCCGGACCATGTCGGCATAGGCGCGGGTGATGTCGGCCAAGGTGCCCTCGCCGCCGCCCAGGATGAGCGAAAGCCCATAGTAGGAGGCGTCCCGGGGCAGGGTGGAGAGGCCGGCGTCCCGCAGGACTTTCAGGAAGCGCGGCGGCCCGTAGGCGCGCAGCAGGTGCACGGAGGGCACGTTCAGCGACCGGGCCAGCGCCTCGGCCGCCGGGACCGCCCCGTGGAACTGCAAGTCGAAGTTCTGCGGCGTGAAGCCGTTCAGGTTCACCGGCGTGTCCCGCAGCAGCGTCCGGGGCAGGATGGTTCCGTCCTGGAGCGCGGCGCAGTACAGGAACGGCTTCAGGATGCTGCCCGTGCTGCGCGGGGACGCGGCGATGTCCACCTCGGATCCGTGACGGGCCCGTAGGGGAGAAGCATTTCCCACATAGGCGATGGTCTCGCCGCTTCGGATGTCCAGGATGACGGCCGCGAGGTCCGCCGTCCCGCTGAGCGCCAGCTCGTCGGACCAGCGCGTGGTCGCATCCTCCACCTGCCGCTGCAAAGACAGGTCGAGGCTTGTGCGGGTCTCTTCCCCGCGGGGCTGTTGCTCGACATAGTGACGGGCGAAATTCGGCAGGGGATAGGGTGCGTCCGGCAGCGGTTCCGCAAGCGCAGTCTCCAAGGTCGACGCATCGAAGTATCCGCGCCGATGCAGCCGCTCCAACAGGCGGTTCCGCTTGGCCAGCAGCTGGTCCCGGGCCTTGCCGGGATGGATGGAGGCCGGGGCGTTGGGCAGCACGGCGAGGGTGGCGGATTCGGCCCAGGAAAGTTCTCCGGCCGGGCGCCCGAAGTAGCGCCAGGCCGCCGCTTCCAACCCCACGACATTGCCCCCGAACGGGGCGTGGGACGCGTACAGGGCCAGGATTTCGTCCTTGGAGCAGCGGAATTCCAGCCGGGTGGCCAAAATGGCCTCCACGAGCTTCTGCCGGAGCGTCCGCTCCCGGTTCCGGGACAGGCGGATCACCTGCATCGTCAGCGTGCTGCCGCCGCTCACCACGTGCCCGGCGCGCGCGTTGTCCGTGGCGGCGCGGACCAGCGCCACCGGGTTCACGCCCGGATGCCACCGGAAATGCCGGTCTTCAAATTGGACGAGCGCGGCGGCGAACCGCTCGGGGACGGTGTCGCAGGGCGGGAACCGCCACTGCTGGTCCCCCGCGATGCGGGCGCCCAGCAGTTCGCCGTTCCGGTCGGTGACGACCGTCGCGTAGGACGTACCTTTGAAAAGGTCCTTCGGCAGGCAGCATAGCCAGCCTGCCAGAAGGACCTCGAAAAGAATCAGAAGAATGGCCTTGCGGCGACTCATCGGGTGACGGCCGCCTTGCCGGAAGCCGTGTTGGCGGCCACGTGCGGATTGTACATCGCCGAGCACGTGATGGCCGGCAGGGTGTACACGCCTTCGTAGGCGGCCCGGAGCTTCAGGTTGAAGGTCTTGGAGGCACCGCGGCCCAGGTCGAAGAACCAGTCGCAGCGGTCGTCGCGGATGTCGCGATGCTCCCCGCTGTTATCGACGCCCGTGCGGAGCCGGTCGTTGAGGATCTCCCAGCCCGACGGGACGCGCTCGCTGAGGGCGAGGGAGGTATAGGCGTTCTGCGTGGGGTTCGTAACCTTCACCACGGCGGTGAATTCCTTGCCCTGCGGGATGGCGGCGGGATTCAGCGCCTTGCCCTCGGCGTCCTTGTAGGAGACTTCGATCTTCAGGGCGTTGGACGCGGCGGCGACCGGCGTGCCGGACGGCGCCTTGCCGATATGGGTCATCGTGGCGTAGAGGAGGCCGTCGGCCGTGTTCTTCACGTCCACCTTGCCGGAGACCGGCTGGGAATAGACGGACTTCGCGGAGACGACGTCCTTGCCGGCCACGCTGGCCTTGACGGCCTGGGTGCCCACCTTGGCGAACAGACGGTCCATCGCCATGGCGGCGAAGGCGGCCTCCTGGGTGGAATACCAGCCCTTGTTGATCTGTTCGGCCACCTCGAGGGCGGCGGGAAGCGCCTGCGGCAGGTTGTCGGTGAGGGCGAGGACCTGGAGGAGGACGGACTTGTCGCGGAGCGTGGAGCCGTAGGTGAAGTCGCCGGCGCCGTATTCACCGGAGGAGGCGACGTCCTTGTCCACGACCTCCTGGGCCGTCTTCACCTTGCCGCTCACGGCATAGGCGGCGGCGAGCATCCATTCGGCGCGGCCTTCCAGCTTGCCGGATTCCTTCAGGCGGTTCATCGCCGCATTGGCGGGCGCGCCCGCGACGGCGAGGGTGTACAGCCGGTAGCACTCGTCCAGCTGGCTGAACGCGGCGTTGCCCGCGAGGCGGTAGGCCTGGCTCAGGTTGTTCTGGAAGCGCTTCCAGTTGCCGATGACGTCCTTCTGGACCTCGAATCCAGCCGCGGCCGCCTCGGCGAGGAACTGGCCGGCCATCGAGCTGGCCCACGTGTCGGAGTTGTTGCCGCCGCTCCAGTAGGAGAAGCCGCCGTCGCTCCGCTGGCGGGCGTACAGCTGGTGGATGAGGCCCGGAATGAGCTCGCGGGCCTGCTCGGAATCGGCCTCGGAGAGCTGCGGGAGCAGGTGGAGCATCGTCAGGCCCCGGGCGGAGATCTGCTCGGTGCAGTTGTACGGATAGTTCTTCATTGTCCGGAACATGCCGGCCGCGTCGACGGCGGGGAAGCCCGCCAGTTCGAGGGTGGAGCCGTCGCCCGCGTCGAAGGCGACGCTCTTGCCGGGCTCGATGCGCTCCTGGCGGATGGTCACCGTCTCCGGGTTCGGGTTCACGACCTGGATGTCGACGGTCTCGGTGGTCTTGCGGGAACCGCCCTCGGCCGTGACCGTGACGTGGGCGGCGCCTTCGCCGGCGGTCTTGAGTGCGAAGCGGACCACGTTGTCGCCCGCTTTGTCGAAGTGGGTCGTCTCGGTGGCGGCGCCGTCGGTCTGGAGGGCGCCCTCGGCCTTGACGGTCACCTTGACGTCCTTGACCTTGTCGTCCAGGGCGAATACGTTCACCGGCAGCACGACTTCCTCACCCGCGCAAAGCTGTCTCGGAAGGGTGACGAGGACCATCAGCGGAGACTTGACCGTCACGGTCTTCGCGGCGTTGCCGTAGGCCCCGTCGTGGCCGGCGACCACCATCACGCGGAGGCTGCCCACATACATCGGAAGCGTGATGTCGTGCTTCCCGGTCCCCTTGTTCAGGGTGAAAGGTCCCAGGAACTTCACCACCGGGTTGAAGCGGTTGTCCTTGCGGGCCGCGCGGACGTTCTCCTGGTCGCCGCCGATGGACAGCATCGGGCTGAAGCGGCCGGCGTACGCGCCGATCACCTCGTCGTAGAGGTCCCAGGTCTTCACGCCCAGGGCCTCGGTCTGGTACATCGCATCCCACGGGGACGGGGTCTTGAAGGCCGTCAGGTCCAGCAGGCCCTCGTCCACGACGGCGAGGGTGTAGGTCATCGGCTTCCCGGACTTCTCGGACACCTGGACGGTGAACGACTCCTCGGGGGCCACGGTGTCGGCCACCTTGACCACCGGCTCCAGGTGCGAGTCGGGATTCTCGACCAGGAGACGCTTCACGCCGTACAGGCGCAGTGGCTGGCCGCCTTCCGAAGCCTCGTACGGCCGGACCAAGGTGATGTGGACATAGAAGTTCGGCGCCATTTCCGGGGTGACGGTGAAGGTGTAGGGCGTGTCGTTGGACGCGTCCGTGGACACCCATTCGCGGGCGATCACGCCGGCGGCGTTCTCCAGGCTCACGAGGGCCTGGCCGCCCTTCGCGGCGGGGATGTAGACTTTGGCCTTCTCGCCGGCGCGGTAGCTTTCCTTGTCGGCGGCGAAGGTGAGCATCGACAGGGAGTTGGGGTCCTCGCGGCCGGAACGGCCCTTGTAGGCGGGCCAGTCGATGACGACGGTCTTGCCGGCGATGTGGCCGCCCGCGACGTCGCGCACGACGACCAGGTAGCGGCCCCAGTCGGCCTCGGCGGCGCGGAGGTTGAAGGTGACGTCCTGCGCGCCGGAGGTGAGCTTGCCGGAGGCGACGGGCTTCGCGTTCCGGCCGTTCACATAGCCGGCCAGCTCGTACGGGTTGCTGTCCCACCACCAGCTCCATTCGGTCTTGAACACGCGGTACTCCAGTTCGCGGCCGGAAAGCCGGGCGCCCTTGGCGTCCACCACGGCGACGCTGACGGTGTTGTCCTTGTCGGTCTCCAGTTCGCCTTCGGGCAGTTTCACGCCCACGTAGGCCGGGAACGGAGAGTAGGAGACGGTCTGGGTGGTGAAGCTTTCGTCGCCGCCGTTTTCCAGGACGGACGTGACGATGAAGGCCTGGAGCAGGCCGGGGGCGTCCTTCGCGGCGGGCAGGTCGAAGGCCGTTTCGGCGAAACCGTCCCCGTCAAGGGTGGTCTCGAACAGGGAATACTCGCTGCTTTCGAAGGAAGAGGCCGGGTTGCGGAAGGTGTAGCCTTCGAAGCCCTTGAAAGAGGCGGGGCCCTTGCTCAAGGTCATCGTGGCGGAGGCGCGGAGGCCGGAGGCCGGGACGCCCGTGAGCCAGGAAGAAGTCACGCGGGCCGTGTTCCGGACGCCGCCCTGAAGGACTTCTCCGGGCAGTTCCAGATTGACCTTCAAGCGGTTGGGCTTGACGGTCTCGATATGGAGGCTCTTGTGGAAGGCGGAGCCGCCCACTTTCACATAGGCGTTCCACCAGCCGGTGGGATCGTCCGAGGAGGTGACGACGGGGAAGGTGTAGAAGCCGTCCTGCCCGGTGGAGACCATCCGGGTGTAGAACTGGCCTTCGGGGGTGTAGAGCTCCAGGGTGGCCGGGTGGCCTTCCGGGAGACGTCCCGCCTTGTCGGCGAGGATCATCGTCACGTGCAGGGTGTCGCCCGGGCGCCAGACGCCCCGTTCCCCGTAGATGAAGCCCTTGAGGCCCTTGGACAGGGTCTGGCCGCCCACGTCGAAGCGGCTCATCGAATTCTCGTAGCCGTCGGCGAGGCGCAGATAGCCCGTGGTCTTTCCCTGGCGGCCCAGGAGGATGAAGGGCTTGCGGGGAAGGTCGAGCTGGGCGAGGCCCTTGCCGTCGGTGCGGCCCTTGCCGATGCGCTGGAGCTGGAAGTCATACGCTTCCAGGTCCACGCCGGAGGCGGGCTTGGCGTCGCTCAGGTCCGTCGCGGCGACCCAGAGGGAGTTGCCGTCGGCGTACTGCGCGAGGAGACCCAGGTTGGAGGCGAGGAGGTTGATGGACGGGAACCGGTCGTCGTCCATGTAGTAGGACGGGCTCTCGGGGTTGTCCCTCTCATCCCAGTCGTACTGCTCCCAGTCCATATAGTTGTCCCACCAATAGGTGTTCTGGACGTCCCATTCCGCTTCTTCTTCCGGCGTGGGCTTGCCGCTCTGGACAGGCAGCATCGACGGAGCCTTCTTCCCGCCGTACAGGGAGTACTCCTGGCGGAAGGAAAGGGTGATGCGGTAGATGGCGCCCGGTTCCTGCTTGAACAGGCCGGAGAGGTCCACGTTGTAGTCGTTCCAGGCGTGCGGGTCGCGGACGCCGTCGTCCGTCAGGGGAATCTGGCGGCTGTACACGACGCGTCCCACCCGGCGGAGCTCCGAGGAGCCCCCGAGACTGTTCTCCTGCAGGAACAGGAGGACGTTGTCCTCATAGATCTTGATGACGCGGAGGTCCACCGCGCTCAGGTTCACGGCGCGGAAGGGGAGGACGAGCTTGCTGTCGTCCGGCAGGATGGTCCCGTCGATGGGAATGGTCACGGCCGGGGCGGGGTCCGTGGACGGAAGGTCCATCCGGAAGCCCTGGGCGAGGGCCTGTCCGTCGGCGCTGCGCACGCCCTGGTTGACCGTCAGCGCGAGATCCTCGCCGGGATCGGCGTCGAAGTAGACCCGGGCGATGTTGTCCTGGATGTCGATGGTCTGTCTCACGACCCCGGAGAGCTCGATCAGGCCTTCCCGGGACGCGGTGGGCGAGAGGGGCTCGCTGAAGCGGACCTCCACGCAGGGGTTCTCCCCGCGGAGGACGCGGGTGTCGATGACCTTGAAGCCGCCCGCGGCCGGGATGTAGGTCTTGCGGGAGACCTCCTGGTCGAAGTCCTTGACCTTCAGGGTGACCTTGACGGGGGTGTCGGCCGTGGAACGGTCGATGGGACCCGCCTCGAAATGATACAGGGTCCCGTCTCCGGAGATGGCCACGGGAACGGACGGATCCACGGTCAGGGTGATGTCCTCCTTCGGCGCGGGAACGCTCAGGGTGATGGTGCCCTGCAGCCGCGCGCCGTCCCGGATGGTGACTCCGTCCACGGCGAGGGCCGCCGCGCGGGGCGCCGCCTGTACGCGGAAGGGGAACGCCTTGCACTGGCTCTCCTTCACGGGGAGGACCTTGCCCACCTGGAAGGTGCCTTCATACACGGTGCCGCTCTTCCATTCGTCCGGCACGAACTCGACCACGGTCGGGCTCAGCCAGCGCTCGGAGCCTTTGAGGGAGGGCTTGAAGGAGAACAGACCGTCGATCTGCTTCTCCATCGGAACGGGCGTGGCCAGTTCCACGCGGATGGCCGTGCCGTCGCTCACCACGCCGCCCGTGTAGGCCTTGACGTAGTTGGCGAAAGCCGGGTCCAGGGTTTCGGCCCCCTTGGGGGCGCAGGCCGCCGCGAAAGCGGCGGCAAGGGCCATCAAGGCCCACAGTCGAATTCGACGCATATCAGGTCAGGTTTTTATTCTCATACAAATATAAACAAAAATAATGTTATCTTTGCGTAATTGCTTTTTAACGTATGCAGCCCAATTACGGATTCAACATCTCCGGCATCCAGCAAGTGGGAGTCGGAACGAAAAACTTCAGAGAATCGTGGAACTGGTTCATCCGAATGTTCGGTACGGACGTGAAAATCCTCGAGGATGACACCGTGGCGGAAAGGATGCTGCCCTACACGGGCAACCAGCCGCAGAAACGGCACGCCTGCATCGCCGTGAACCTGCAGGGCGGCGGCGGATTCGAGATCTGGCAGTATTCGGAACGGACGCCGCAGCCGGTCGGGTTCGACATCGCCGTCGGCGACCTCGGCGTCTTCGCCGCAAAGCTCAACTGCCGCGACATCCCCGCCTGCCAGAAGGCTCTCAAGGCCAAATGGGACGCCGTTTCCGACGTGAGCGCCCTGCCCGACGGAACGCCCTGCTTCTATGTCAAGGACCTCTTCGGCAACTGCTTCCAGCTGGTCCAGTCGGACTACATCTACATCGACGAAGGCAAACTGACCGGCGGCATGGCCGGCACCGTCGTGGGCGTGACCGACATGGAAAAGTCCATCGCCTTCTACCGGGAAATCCTCGGCTACGATACCGTGAAATATGACGAGACCGGCGTTTTCGCCGACTGGTCGCTCCTTCCGGGCGCCGGCGAAAGATACCGCCGCGTCCTGATGGTCCCTTCGAAACCCCGCGAGGGGGCCTTCTCCGCCCTGATGGGCCCGGACTGCATCGAACTGGTGCAGGCGCTGGACCGCACCCCGCGGAAGATCTACGAAGGCCGCTACTGGGGCGATCCGGGTTTCATCCAGATCTGCTATGACGTCACCGGAATGCGGGAGCTGGAGAAGTTCTGCGCGGAGAAGGGCCATCCCTTCACCGTGGACAGCTGCCCCGGCGGCATCACCTTCGACATGGGCGACGCCTCCGGCCACTTCACCTACATCGAGGACCCGGACGGCACCCTGATCGAGTTCGTGGAGACGCACAAGGTCCCCGTGGTGAAGAAGCTGGGCTGGTTCATCGACATGAAAAAGCGCGACCCGCGGAAGCCGCTCCCCAAGTTCCTGTTCCGGGCGATGGGGCTCGTCTCCCGCGAAAAAGTGAAATAGACTGAAAACTGAAATTTAAACCAATCAACCATCATGCAGACAGACATTTTTGAGAAGATACGCCGTTCCACCGGCGGTCCCATCGGCCAGTACCGCGACAAGGCCGACGGCTATTTCGCGTTCCCCAAGCTCGAGGGCGAACTCGGCCCCCACATGCGCTTCGCCGGGAAGGAAGTCCTTTGCTGGAGCCTGAACAACTACCTGGGTCTGGCGAACCATCCCGAGATCCGCAAGGTCGATGCCGAGGCCGCCGCCCGCTGGGGCATGGCCTACCCGATGGGCAGCCGCATGATGACCGGCCAGACGGTCCTCCACGAAAAGTTCGAGCGGATGCTCGCCGACTTCGAGAAGAAGGAGGCCGCCTTCCTGTTCAACTTCGGCTACCAGGGCATCTTCTCCACGATCGACGCCCTGGTGGGCCGGCACGACGTCATCGTCTATGACGCCGAGTGCCACGCCTGCCTGCTGGACGGCATCCGCCTCCATATCGGCGACAAGTTCAAGTTCCGCCACAACGACGCGAAGGACTGCGACCGCGTCCTCGCCCGCGCCACGAAGGTGGCCGAGGCCAGCGGCGGCGGCATCCTCGTCATCACCGAGGGCGTGTTCGGCATGACCGGCGCCCTGGGCATCCTGGACGAGATCGTGGCCCTGAAGAAGAAGTACAATTTCCGCTTCATGATCGACGACGCCCACGGTTTCGGCGTGATGGGCCCCCACGGCCGCGGCACCTCCGAGCATTTCGGGGTGATGGACGGGGTGGACCTGTACATCGGCGCCTATGCGAAGGCGATGGCCACCATCGGCGGCTTCGTCGCTTCCGACAAGGACATCATTGACTACCTGCGCTACAACATGCGCTCCCAGATCTATGCGAAGTCCCTGCCGATGCCCATCGTCGAGGGCTGCATCAAGCGTCTCGAGATCATCGACAGCCCCGAAGGGGACGAGCGCCGCGCCCACCTGTGGAAGGTGACCCGCCGCCTGCAGGAAGGCTTCCGCGAGCTGGGCTACGACATCGGCCCGGCCGAGGCCTGCGTGACCCCGGTCCACATGGAGGCCGGCCTGGAGCAGGCGACGAACATCGTCGTGGACCTCCGGCAGAACTACCGCATCTTCTGCTCGGTGGTCATCTACCCGGTCATCCCGCTGGGCATGGTCATCTTCCGCATCATCCCGACGGCCGCCCATTCGATGGAGGACGTCGAATACACCCTGGCCGCCTTCAAGGACATCAAGGAAAGGCTTGACCGCGGCGAATACGACAAACCCATTCCGGACATCTCCCTGTACAAGTAGATGGAGACCGTCTGGATCACAGGCGCTTCCTCCGGAATAGGGGAGGCGTGTGCTTATCGGTGGGCCGAAGGCGGGGCGCGCCTCGTCATCACGGCCCCTACGGCCGAGGAACTCGAGCCGGTGGCCGTCAAGTGCCGGGAGAAAGGCGCGCCCGACGTGGCCGTCCTTCCTTACGACCTCAGCAAGCCTGATGGCATCCCCGCCCTGGTTCAATCGGCCTGGGAGGCCTTCGGCGGCCTCACCACCGTCTATCTGAACGCCGGCATCAGCCAGCGCACCTCCGTGGAGGACACCTCCATGGAGATGCTCCGCACGCTGATGGAAATCGACTATTTCGCCCCGGCCGGCATCGCGAAGGAACTCCTGCCGCGGATGGTGGCGCAGGGCGGCGGCCATATCGGCGTCACGACCTCCATCGCCGGCCGCTTCGGCTTCCGGCTCCGCTGCGGCTACTGTTCCGCCAAGGCCGCCCTGTACGGGTTCTTCGAGACCCTGCAGGCGGAATCCTATGACCAGGGCATCCGGGTGACGATCGTATGCCCGGGCCGCGTCCGCACCAACATCTCCCTCCGCGCCCTGGACAAGGGCGGGAAGCCCCACGGGAAGATGGACCCCGGCCAGGCCGGCGGCATCACCGTCGAGAAGGCCTCCCGGAAGATCGTGAAGGCGATCCGCCAGGGCCGCCGCGAGGTCCTCGTGGGCAGCAAGGAACTGCTGATGGTCTATGTCAAACGCTTCTTCCCGGGCCTCTGCGCCAAGCTCGCCCGTAAACTGAAACCTGTATGAGCTTCAAACCGACCTCCTATCGACTGATGAATGTCGCCACCGGCCGCGTCTTCGACGACGCGGGCTGGACGATGGGCGACCCCGAAGGCGGGAGCCCTTCCCTCGTGCGGGCCGTCTATGAGAACAAGCGGTTCACTCCGCGGGACGACCTGGACGGCATCTACCGCTATGCGGAGTGGATGCCCATCAAGCGCACGCTCCGGAAGTCCTGCGCCCCGGTGACCTACAAGTCCAAGGGCCTGGCCCGGTATCTGGGCCTGGAGAACCTGTACATCACCTTCTCCGGCTGGAATCCCCGCATCAAGGCGAGAATGCGCACCTGCTCGTTCAAGGAGACGGAAGCGTATTCCGTGCTCGCGCGGATGGACGCGTCCGAGAAGCGCATCCTCGTCGTCCAGTCCGCCGGCAACACCGCCCGGGCTTTCGCCCAGGTGTGCTCCGACAACCGGATCCCCATCGTCATCTGCGTCCCGGAGGACAACCTCCACGACCTCTGGTTCCGCCGCAAGCTGCACCCCTGCGTGAAGCTCGTGGCCGTCCCGCGCGGCTGCGACTATTACGACGCCATCGCCCTGGGCGAGAAACTCGCGACCGACCCGCGCTACATGCTGGAGGGCGGCGCGAAGAACGTGGCCCGGCGCGACGGCATGGGCACCACGCTGCTGAGCTGCGTGGAGAAGATGGGCCGCATTCCCGACGCGTATTTCCAGGCCGTGGGCTCCGGCACCGGCGCCATCGCTGCCTGGGAGAACGCCTGCCGCCTGGGCGAGGACGGGCGCTTCGGCGAGAACAAGATGCGCGTGTACGTCGGCCAGAACGAGCCGTTCACGCTGATGTATGACTCCTGGAAGGCCGGCTCCCGTGCGCTTTTGGACCTGGACCCCGAGAAGGGACGGCACCAGGCCGAAGTCATCCTCGCCAGCGTCCTTTCCAACCGGAAGCCCCCGTACAGCCTCGCCGGAGGCCTGTTCGACACCCTGAAAGCGAGCGGCGGCGATTTCTACACCGCCACCAACAACGATATCGTCAACTGGTTGCTCCAGTTCCGCAACCGGGAGGGCTACGACCTCCTGCCGGCGCCTTGCGTCGCCGTGACCGCCCTGGCGAAAGCCGTGGAGGAAGGCGCCGTGGGCAAGGACGAGTACATCATGCTCAACTGCACCGGCGGCGGCATCCTCGGGGCGATGGCCAAGGGCTTCGTCCTCAAGGAGCCCGACCTGGTGCTCTCCCCGGACCTCCCCGCCGAGGAAGTCGTCCGGCAAGTGAATGAATTGTTCTAAAACCTGTATCCATATGAAAACGAACCTCTCCAACCTCTGGAAAAAGGAAGACTGGCTGGCCGTCTGGATCGGCTTCGTCGTCATCGCCATCGCGTGCGTCGCGGTGCTTACCGGCGCCTTCGACTTCGCCGCGGCCAAGTTCTCCACCTGGCATTTGTGGGAGAATGTCGCCGAGAAGAAATCCCTCCTGGCGCAGCTCAACGGCGCTTTCTGGGTGAAACTTCTCCGCACCTTCCTGGTGCTGGGCGTCCTGTTCACCCTTGGCGTCAAGCTGCAGGGCGGTAAGATCAAGGAATTCATCCCCGCCTTCCTCGTCCTCTTCGTGTTGTCTGTTCTCGTGCGCGTGATCAGCGCCGAGTTCACCCTGAACCGCTACCTGGAGTGGGCCTTCTGGGCCCTCATCGTGGGCCTGCTGATCTCCAACACTGTGGGCGTGCCCCAGTGGCTGAAGCCCGCCATCCGCACCGAGTTCTACATCAAGACCGGTCTGGTGATCATGGGCTTCTCCGTGCTGTTCAGCAACATCGCCAAGTTCGGCCTGTACGGCCTGGGCATCGCGTGGATCGTCACCCCGATCGTGATTCTCTTCATGTGGTGGTTCGGCACGAAGGTCCTCAAGATGGACAACAAGCCGCTCGTGATCACCCTCGCCTCGGCGACGTCCGTCTGCGGCACCTCCGCGGCCATCGCCACGGGTGCGGCCGCCGGCGCCAAGAAGAACGACCTCGGCATCGCGATCTCCATCTCCATCATCTTCACCATCCTGATGATGGTGTTCGAGCCCATGATCATCAAGGCGACGGGCATGTCCCAGCTGATGGGCGGTGCGCTCATCGGCGGTACTGTCGATTCCACCGGTGCGGTGGTCCTCGCGGGCAACGCCTTGGGACCGGAGGCCGAGCAGGCCGCCGTCCTGGTGAAGAGCATCCAGAACATCCTCATCGGCTTCATCGCCTTCTTCGTGGCCCTGTTCTTCGCCACCCGCGTGGACAAGACCGAAGGCAAGAAAGTGGGCGCCGGCGAGATCTGGACCCGTTTCCCGAAGTTCATCATCGGTTTCTTCGTGGCCTCCCTCGTGGCTTCCTTCCTGATCCAGCCGCTGGCCGGCTCCGACAGTGTGAAGGCCATCAACGGCGTGCTGGACCAGTACAAGAACTGGTGCTTCGTGCTCGCGTTCACCTCCATCGGCCTGGACACCAATTTCCGCGAGATCGCGAAGCAGATGCAGGGCGGCAAGGTGCTGTGGCTGTACATCGTGGGCCAGACGTTCAACATCGCCCTGACCTTCTTCGCGGTGTGGCTGCTCCTGTCCGGCGTCCTGTTCGACATTCCGGTCCTGGACCTGTATAAATAATGGCTCCTGAGCGGCGCAAGCGCATTTTCCGGGCGGTCACGATCCTCACGGTCGTGGCCGTCCTCGGTTGCGCCGGCTGGATCATGGCCTGCCGGCTGGGCCTCTCTCCGGATTACGACTTCGGCGCGGGGGCCTACTACTATGCCGACATTCCCGGCTTCGACAAGGTGGTCCGGGACGATGTCTATCATACGAAGGTCCCGGTCTGGGTCCATGTCGTCCTGTTCCTGGGCTGGGGCTGGCTGATGTACCGGCTCTGGGTCTGGATCGACAGCCGGAAGCCCTGAGGCTTACAATTTTATGGATATAACGAAAGATTTGTTATATTTGCCTGCAGAATCGACTTAAATGATGATAAATATGAAGAAATTATTCCTGACTTCCATCGCCCTGCTCGCCGCAGGCGCGATGCTCACCCTTTCCGCCCAGGAGCAGGAGAAGGAGATGAAGACCGGCTGGAGCTTCGGCCTCCTTCCTACCGCCACCTGGTCCACGGACAACGGCTTCCAGGCCGGCGCTTTCGGCGACGTCTATTACTACGGCGACGGCTCCACCTATCCGGACCCGCTCCACAAGATCAGCTGGGAAGCCTCCTACTTCACGCACAGCCACCGCATGCGCCTGTACTTGGCCTATGACTCCAAGTACCTGATTCCGAATATGCGCGTGAACGCCTCCGTGACCTATATGAACGACCCGCTGTACAGCTTCTGGGGCTTCAACGGTCCTGCGGCCGTGCAGGATTATGACCTGTGGTCCAACCGCCACACCGGTGCGGGACACCACCTGAACTACTACGGCATGAGCCGTGACATGCTCCGCCTCCTGGCCAATTTCCAGGGCCGCATCACCGACAACCTGAACTGGGCCGCCGGCGTCAACTTCTGGCGCTGGAAGCTCGGTGACATGAAGGACAACGGTGTCAAGGGTGCAGGAGACACCAAGGAGTACTATAAGACCGACCTGACCCTCTACGACACGTATATTGCGCTGGGCGCCATCACGGAGGCCGAAAAGAACGGCGGAAACGCCCTTGAGCTGAACGCCGGCCTGGTGTTCGACACCCGTGACATCGAGGCGGCGCCGAACCGCGGCATCTGGGCGGAAGCCTACCTGAACGGCAACGTCCTGGAGCACCGCTACCTGAAGGCCTGCGCCTACTTCCGTCACTACATCGACATTCCCATCCACATTCCCGCCGGAGACCCGGTGTTCGCCTACCGTCTGGCCTGGCAGCAGACCATCGCCGGCGAGACGCCGTTCTACATGATCCAGAACATTCCGCTGCTGGTCCAGCGCAACATGATTTCCGAGGGCTTCGGCTCCAGCGGCACCATCCGCGGCCTGCGCGAGAACCGGATCCTCACCGAGGGCTTCGCCTGGGCGAACACGGAACTGCGCGTGAAGCTGGTGAACTTCAAACTCTTCAACCAGTATTTCTACATCGCCGTGAATCCGTTCTTCGACGCCGGTGTCATCACCAAGCCCTATCGCACGAAATTCCTGCCGGGAGCCATCTACGACGAAGATCTGAAGGACTTCGATTTCACCGCCTATCGCAAGTATCTGGAAAGCGATCCCAAGAACGCCGCGACCCTCGAGCGCTTCAACAAAGTCCACGGCACCGGCTATGACGGCAAGATCTACGACGCCGCCCGGGTGAAGGACTTCGTGTACAGCGGCGGTATCGGCCTCAAGATCGCGATGAACCAGAACTTCATCGTCTCCGCCGAGTACGCGCACTGCTTCTACACACCGATGAATGCGGATCCCTGGATCGGCATCGGTATGAACTATCAGTTCTAGGAAATCGCAGAAAACGCGAAACGGCTGACCGTCCGGGTCAGCCGTTTTTGTTTCAGTAAGTCAGGAATCCGTGCCGGAGGCGCGCCAGGCCATCCAGCAGCGTCTTTCGGGGACAGGCGATGTTGAGGCGTTCGAAGCCTTCGGCGTCGGCCCCGTAGATGGTGCCGGTGGAGAGGATGAGCTTGGCCTCGTAGCGGAGGTGCTGCGCGAACCGCTCGGAGAAACCCTCGAGGGGCTCGTCCGCGTGGCGGGCGGCGCGGCAGTCCAGCCACATCAGGTAGGTGCCTTCCAGCGGGAGGGCCGTGATCTGCGGGATTTCCTCCTTGAGGTACTTGTACACCAGCTGCGCATTCTCATACAGGTAGGCGCGCAGGGCGTCCAGCCACTCCTCCGACTCGTTGTAGGCCGCTTCCAGGGCCGCGCAGCCGAACACGTTCACGTCGCAGCATTCGTTGTCGTTGATGGCCCGGTCGATGCGGCGGAGGACCTCCGGGTCCGCCGCGAAGATGTTCGCGATCTGGATGCCGGCGATGTTGAAGGACTTGGTGGGGGAGATGCAGCTCGCGGAGTTGCGCACCATCTCCCCGGGCAGGGTGGCCCACGGCGTGTAGTCGTGGCCGGGGTAGGTGAGTTCGCAGTGGATTTCGTCGGAGATGACGAACACCCCGTGCTTCAGGCAGATCTCTCCGATGCGTTCCAACTCCTCCCGGGTCCATACCCGGCCGGCGGGGTTGTGCGGATTGCACACCAGCATCACGGTCGTCTTGGGATCGGCCGCCTTGGCTTCCAAGTCCGCCCAGTCGATGGTGTAGGTGTTGTCCTTGTAAATCAGCGTGTTGCACAGCTCCCGGCAGCCGTTGTTCCGGATGGCGGGGAAGAAGGCGTTGTACACCGGCGTCTGGACGATGACGTTGTCCCCGACCCGGGCCATCGCCTTGATGCAGGCGGAATAGGCGGGGATGACCCCCGTCGTGGGGATGACCTGCTCCCGGGTGATGCCCTTCCAACCGTGCCGGCGGTCGAACCAGTTGGCGATGGCGTCATAATAAGACTGCGGCACCAGCTCGTAGCCGAACACGCCGTGTTCCAGCCGTTTCCGCAGCGCCTCCAGGATGGCCGGCGAAGCCTTGAAGTCCATGTCCGCCACCCACAGCGGCAGCGTATCCTCTTCGAACAGGTCCCACTTCACGCTCGCCGTGTTCCGGCGCGGGACGATTTCATCAAAATTGAAGGTAGTCATGGTCGTTTACGAGATTCTCACGTCGGTCTTCGACCTCCTCAGAATGACATGAGAATTGTCATTCCGAGCGAAGCGAAGGAATCTAATATTCAACAATGTCCGGATTGGCGGCCAGATCCACATCCGGCGCGTCCCAGGTGCGGATTTCGCAGTCGGCGGGCGCCTTGATGTTGCCGTCCAGGATGATTTCGCCGTAGCTGTCGGCGTTGATGCGGCCCGAGCGGGGGTTCTTGACGCTCGTGACCGGGCCGATGATGCTGGCCTCGACGTCCGAATACTCGAAGGCGCGGTCCGCGTCCTCCTCGAAGACGCAGTTCTCCAGGACCAGGCCCTTGCAGTAGCAAAGGGGCTGGGTGCCGCCGATCTTGCAGTTCACCAGGTGGAGGTTCTTCGCGTACCAGCCCAGGAATTCGCCGTTGATGCGGGAATCATAGACCGTCACGTCCTCGGACTCCCAGAAGGCGTCCTTGGTGTCCATCTCCGCGTTCCGGATGACCACGTTCTTCGCGTACTGGAAGGAGTAGTTCCCCTGGAGTTTGAACCCGTCGATCCGGATGTCGGACGTGTGCATGAAGATGTAGTTGGCCTGGGCGGCCTCCACGTTCCGGAGTTCCACCTCGTCGCAGTCCCAGAAGGTCTCCAGGGCGTTCGGAAGTTTCACGTTCTCCAGGTACACGTCCTTGATGCGGCGGAACATCTTGGGCGCTTCGACCAGGGTGTCGTACATTTTGCATCCCCTTGTATACCAGAGCGCGGCGCGGGCCCCCTCGCGGAACACGCAGTTCCGGATGGTGAAATCCTGGCACTCCCAGAACGGGTATTTTCCATTGAACTCGCAGTTCACCGCCTCGATGTCGGAGCCTTCCTTGAGGGAGGATTCGCCGGGGCCGATGGACACGTTCTCGAGCCGGAGTCCGTGGCGGACATACAGCGGGCGCTCGCCCTCGAAGTATTGGTCTTTGATGTATTCCATAGATGGTTTTCTATTTGACGGCGCAAAGATAGGAATAATTCGTCACATTCCCTCTGCCAAATTGTCAGTATTCCACGGCTGGCACAACGCTTGATGATAATCCGGCGTCTCCGGAGTGGCCGGGGGCGAATGAGCAAACATACAAAACACAATAACTATGATCCGTCCGTTAGGAACAAGAGTCGTCATCGAGCCCAAGGAGGCCGAGACGATGACCGCCGGGGGCCTCTACATCCCGGACAACGCACAAGAGAAACCGCAGCAGGGCACCATCGTCGCCGTGGGCCCGGGCGCCAAGGACGAGCCGATGGAAGTGAAGGTCGGCGAAGTCGTCCTCTACGGAAAATATGCCGGTACCGAGGTCACCGTGGACACCAAGAAGTACCTCATCGTGAAACAGTCTGACATCCTCGCCATTCTGTAGCGGCGTTGTCATTCCGAACGTAGTGAAGGATTCTTAAATTCATTGAATTATGGCAAAAGAGATCAAATTCAATACTGACGTCCGCGCCGCGATGAAGGAAGGCGCAGACGCGCTTGCGAACGCCGTGAAGGTCACCCTCGGCCCGAAAGGCCGCAACGTCGTGATCGACAAGAAATTCGGCGCTCCCCAGATCACCAAGGACGGCGTGACCGTCGCCAAGGAGGTCGAACTCGAGGACCGCTTCCAGAACATGGGCGCCCAGATGGTCAAGGAGGTCGCCTCCAAGACCAACGAGCTGGCCGGCGACGGCACCACCACCGCCACGGTCCTGGCTCAGGCCATTATGAACGTGGGCCTGAAGAACGTCACTGCCGGTGCGAATCCGATGGACCTCAAGCGCGGCATCGACAAGGCCGTCGCGGCCGTGGTCGAGAACCTCAAGGCCCAGAGCCAGCCGGTCGGCGAGGACTACTCCAAGATCGAGCAGGTGGGCACCGTCTCGGCCAACAACGACGCCACCATCGGTAAGCTCATCGCCGACGCGATGTCCAAGGTGAAGAAGGACGGCGTCATCACCGTCGAGGAGGCCAAGGGCACCGAGACCGAGGTGAAGGTCGTCGAGGGCATGCAGTTCGACCGCGGCTACATCAGCCCGTACTTCATGACCAACGGGGACAAGATGGAGGCCGTCCTGGACGACGCCTACATCCTCCTCACCGACAAGAAGATCGCCAACATGGAAGACCTGATGCCCGTGCTCGAGCCCATCGCCCGGGAGGCCAAGAGCCTGCTGATCATCGCCGAGGACGTCGAGGGCCAGGCCCTGACCACCCTCGTGGTGAACCGTCTGCGCGGAACGCTGAAAGTCGCAGCCGTCAAGGCGCCGGGCTTCGGCGACCGCCGCAAGGAGATGCTTCAGGACATCGCCACTCTGACGGGCGGCGTCGTCATCAGCGAGGAGCGCGGCTTCACCCTGGACAAGGCCAATGTCCAGATGCTGGGCCGGGCCGAAAAGGTCACCATCACCAAGGAGAACACGGTGATTGTGGGCGGCGCCGGCGAGGCCGAGGCCATCAAGGAACGGGCCGACCAGATCCGCAAGCAGATCGAGACCACCAAGTCCGACTATGACCGCGAGAAGCTCCAGGAGCGTCTCGGAAAGCTCGCCGGCGGGGTCGCCGTCATCTATGTGGGCGCTTCCTCCGAGATCGAGATGAAAGAGAAGAAGGACCGCGTGGACGATGCCCTGCACGCCACCCGCGCCGCGGTGGAGGAAGGTTACCTGCCGGGCGGCGGTGTCGCCTACATCCGCGCCGCCGAGGCCCTGAAGGGACTCAAGGGCGAGAACGAGGACGAGACCACCGGCATCCACATCGTGGCCCGCGCCATCGAGGAGCCGCTCCGCCAGATCGCCGCGAACGCCGGCGTGGAGGCCTCCGTGATCATCAACAAGATCCGCGAGGGCAAGGGCGACTTCGGTTACAACGCCCGGACCGACGAGTACGTGAATATGTACGAGGCCGGTGTCATCGACCCGACCAAGGTGGCCCGCGTGGCCCTGGAGAACGCCGCGTCCGTCTCCGGCATGTTCCTCACCACCGAGTGCGGCATCGTGGACATCCCCGAGCCGGCTCCGGCTGCCCCGGCGATGCCCGCCGGCGGGATGATGTAATCCTCAAAATACATACGATAAAAGGGAAAGTTGCGTGGAAAATCCGCGCAACTTTCTTATTTTTATGCATCCATAAACTTGAACCAGCTATGCATCATTCCGTTCGACTGTCCCTCCTTTTTCTTTTGACGGCGCTGCCCGGCTCCCTTTTCGCCCAGGAACGGCCCTGGGAGTACTGGGGAAATCCCGAAGGCTACCTGGACAACCAGGCGGAGGTCCTGTTCGGCCTCGTCGACGGGGTCCTCCAGCGGAATCCCGCCGCTGCGGATCCTTCTCCCGAGCGGCAGCTCGCCCTCGCTTCGCTCGACGCCCTCGTCCACGATACGCGGAACGACGGATCGCCGGCGCTGCACGCCTTCCTGGACACGCGGATAGGGCGGGTCGTCGGGGACTTGTCCCGGCCGTCCTCGAGGAAGGGGGTCGAGGTGTACAAGCTTTATAACGACGGCTTCGTCGTCCGTACCCGGGAGGCCGTTGTCGGGTTCGACCTCTGCGGAACCCGGGGGAAGGAGAAATACATCCCGGACGCGCTGATGCGGGAACTCGTCTCGTCTTGCGACCTGCTGCTGATTTCGCACAGGGATCCCGACCACGCCGACAGGAACGTCGTCGCGATGGCCTCGGAGCTGGGAATCCCCGTCTATGGCCCGGAGGACTACGACAACGACCGCGTCGTCAAGGTCCGCACGGAGGACTTCTCGGAAATCCGGCTGGAAGGCAGGGGAGGGGGCTCCCTTGCCGCGCAGGCGCTCCCCGGGCATCAGGACGGCCTCCAGAACAATATCTGGGTGGTGACTTTCCCCGGAGGGTATACCGTGGCGCACTGCGGGGACCAGTACCTCCGGGAGGACCTTGCCTGGCTGAGGCGCGCCTCGGAGAAACTGACCCGCCCCCTCGACATCCTCCTCGTCGACTGCTGGGCGATGGAAATGAAGGAGACGGTGCTCGGCTTCTCCCCGCGGGTGGTCATCACCGGCCACGAGAACGAGATGGGGCATACGATCGACCACCGGGAGGCGTTCTGGCTTTCGCAGTACAAGGTGGATGCCCTGGCGCTCCCCGTCCCGACCGTCATCCTCTGCTGGGGGGAGGGGTACCGGTTCAAGCGATGATTCTTCCATACGAAAAAAGGGCGTCACCCGGCCGGGTGGCGCCCTTTCTCGATGGGAGATGTGTCAATGGACCTTACTGGACGGCAATCTGCTTGACGGTATCGGGCTGCTGTGCCTTTTCCTTCTTGGGGATATGGACGTTCAGCACGCCGTGTTCCACCTTGGCTTCGATCTTGTCGGCCTCGGCATCCTCCGGCAGCAGGAGCGTCTGCTGGAACTTCTCGTAGGAGAATTCGCGGCGGAGGTACTTGCCG
>JAFRPH010000119.1 GCA_017429205.1 Bacteroidales bacterium | reverse complement strand
CCTGGCGCGCTCCGCAGAGCGCGGAACCTCTTTCCGTTCACTTTAGCAAATCATTCCTTTGAGAAGGGTATGCGCCTGCGGGCGCACCAGAGGGCTTTCCGATCGCCCTCTGGACTCCTTCGGCGCCGTCCCGTTCATCTTGCCTTTGGGAGAACGAAGGTGGGAAACCGCCGTAGAGTTGGAAATATCCCCGCGGCTTCAGGGCACGACATTGGCCATTCAGAAAGGAAAGAACAGATGAATCAGATCCTCACTTATCAGGACTGGCTGGACCTGGACGAAAAGGACAGGGACGCCGCACTCTTTGAGGCCGCGGAGGAGCACCGGCGCTCCGCGGCGTTCCGTCAGGCACTCGACGCCGACGCCTACTACCGCGGGGAGAACGCCGCCGTCGCCCGCAAGACCCTCCTGCGGGCCGACCGCCTCGAAACCCGCGACGAGAACGGCTGCCGCCGGGTCCGCCCGCTGATGCAGGACGTGGTCGGCAACCGCATCGGCTCCTCCTTCCTCCGCCGCTTCGTCGCCCAGCAGACCCAGTACCTCCTCGGCAACGGCTGCAGCCTCGCGACGCCGGAGATGAAAAAGCGCCTCGGCACCGACTTCGACCGCGTCCTCGCGCAGATGGGCGAGAAGGCCCTGCTCCACGGCGTGTGCTGGGGCTTCTGGAACGTGGACCACGTCGAGGCGATCGAGGTGGCGCGCAACCCGCTCTCCGGCTTCCTTGTCCTGCCCGACGAGCGCACCGGGGAGGCCCGGCTCGGCGTGCAGTACTGGCAGCTCGCCCGGCAGCGGCCGATGTATCTGCGGGTCTTCACGGAGGAGGGGCTGCGCTTCCCCTTCCTGAAGGACGGGCAGATCGCGGACGCCGCCCCGCCCAGGCCCTACCGCCTGCTGCGCACGGTCAGCGCCCTCGGGACGGAGGAGGAGGGCGCCGCCTGGCCGGCCCTCCCGCTGATCCCCTTCCGCGCCAACGCCGACGGCCGCAGCGAGTTCACCCCCTCCATCCGCGCCAAGATCGACGCCTACGACCGCATCCTCTCCGATTTCGCCGACAACCTCGACCGGGCGAACGACGTCTACTGGGTGCTGAACAACTTCTCCGGCACGGCGGAGGATGTGGCGGAGACCCTCGCCGAGATCCAGCGGCTGAAGGCCGTGGCCAGCTATTCCGACGGGACCGGGACCTCCTCCACCGCCGAGCCGCACACGATCGACGTGCCCTACGCCGCCCGGGCGGAGGCCCTGCGGCTGCTGGAGAAAGCGCTCTACCGGGACTGGATGGCCCTGGACATGGGCGAGCTGACTGGCGGGAGCCTGACGAACGTCGCGATCCGCGCGGCGACAAGCGCCCTCGACCAGAAGGCGGACAGCTTTGAGTGGGAGGCGTTCCGCTTTGTGCGAGGCCTGCTGCGCCTGCTCGGGGAGGACACCGACGAGATCCGCTTCCGCCGCGCGCGGATCGCCAACGAGAGCGAGACCGTCGCGGATATCGCGGCGATGCGCGGGGATATCGACCGCCGCACCGCCCTGCGGCTGAACCCCTATCTCCAGCCGGAGGAGGCGGAGGCCCTGATCGCGGAGAAGGGGTAACTCATCCAGACCATGCGGGGACGGGAGGCTTCCCTCCACCCTTCGGGACGAGTCCGCCCGTCCCTTTTTTTGTTTGTTCTTCACGGAAGTCCGGGCGGTTTCATGTCGCTGTGCCTCGGTGAACCAGGAGGGATCCGCGCTCTGCGGAGAACGCCAGGGGCTTTCCGATCGATCCGGGGCTGCCGCCCATTCTCCGCTGAAAACTGTCCCCCGGACAGTTTTCCGGGCGCTCCGAATCCCTGGACCCTTCGGGACCGTCCCGTTAAACATCGCGATTGACAAAGCCTGCACGGGGAACCTCTCCACCGCTGCGGCGGTCCCCCTCTCCTTTCAGGAGAGGTTTGGGTAACTAACTATCCCTGTCTCCCCTGAAAGGGGAGATGTCGCCGCAGCGACAGAGAGGTTTTCACGTTTACGTTTCCCAAAGCCTACCATTCACGGGTCGGCCCCGAAGGTTTCCAAAGGGCGATCGGAAAGCCCTTTGGTGCGCCCGCAGGCGCATACCCTCTTCAACGGAATGATCTGCCTCAGTGAACGGAAAGGGTTCCGCGCTCTGCGGAGCGCGCCAGGGGCTTTC
>JAFRPH010000118.1 GCA_017429205.1 Bacteroidales bacterium | reverse complement strand
GCCCTCTGGACTCCTTCGGGGCGCCGTCCCGTTAAGAGAGTCTTTGGGGATTGAAAGTCTTTTTCAACTTCACTTTACCTGACAATACACAAGGAAGAGGGGACCCCGAAGGGTCCAGGGGCGATCGGAAAGCCCCTGGCGCGCTCCGCAGAGCGCGGATCCTTCATCCCAACGGAATCTTCGGCGAAACCTGGGAGACACCTTTCCTTTTCTGCCCCCGATTATACCACGGAAACCCTTCCGGAATCAAGGGATCGCGCCCTTGACACGCGCCGCGGGGGTCCGTATACTTTTCCCTGTGGCGCCGGGTCCATCTGATCCGCCGCCGAGGAGGCCTTATGACTATCTCCACACTGAAAAAGCGGTTCATCGGGGACCGCGCTTTTTACCGGATGATCCTCGGCATCGCCGTGCCGATCATGGTGCAGAACGGGATCACCAACTTCGTCTCCCTGCTCGACGGCATCATGGTGGGCCGCACGACGCCGGAACAGATGAGCGGCGTCACGATCGTCAACCAGCTGCTCTTCGTGTACAGCCTGTGCATCTTCGGCGGGCTGAGCGGGGCGGGCATATTTACGGCGCAGTTTTACGGACACAAAGACTGGGAGGGCATCCGCCGCACCTTCCGCTACAAGCTCTGGCTGGCGGTGATCCTGACCGGCGGCGCCCTTACCCTCTTCCTCACCGCGGGCCCGCAGCTGATCAGCCTCTACCTGCGCAATGAGACCGACGACCCGGAGCTGATCCGCCTCACCCTGGGATACGGCCTGGACTATCTCCACCTGATGCTCCCCGGCCTTCTGCCCTTCATGATGGTGCAGGTCTACACCTCCTCCCTGCGCGAGTGCTCCGAGACCGTCCTCCCGATGAAGGCCGGCATCACCGCGGTGCTGACGAACCTCGCCCTCAACTGGATCCTGATCTTCGGCCATTTCGGCTTTGAGCCGATGGGCGTGCGCGGCGCGGCGATCGCCACGACGATCTCCCGCTATGTCGAGGCCGCGATCGTCATTGGCTGGACACACACCCACCGCGAGCGCTGCCACTGGGCGGAGCGGCTCTACCGCACGCTCCGCGTCCCGGCGGCGGAGGTGAAGCGGTTCTTTGTCCGCGGCTTCCCGCTGCTGATCAACGAGGCGCTGTGGTCCGGCGGTCAGGCGATCCTCACCCAGTGCTATTCCGAGCGCGGCCTGGAGGCGGTGCAGGCGTTCAACGTCTCCTCCACGATCGGCAACCTGTTCATGATCGTGTTCATCTCCCTGGGCAGCTCGGTGTCGATCATCGTGGGCCAGCGCCTCGGCGCGGGGCGGATGGCGGAGGCCCGGGATGTGGACAACAAGCTGATCGCCTTCTCGGTGCTCTGCTCGGTGGGCACGGGGCTGATCATGTTCCTGGTCTGTCCGCTCTTCCCGCGGCTGTACAACATCAGCGACACGGCCCGTGAGACGGCGGTCCGCCTGATGCGGGTCAACGCCTGCTTCATGCCGGTGCATGCCTTCCTCAACGCGGCGTATTTCACCCTTCGCTCGGGCGGAAAGACCTGGATCACCTTCTTCTTCGACTGCGGGTTTGTGTGGATCGCGTCGATCCCCCTGGCCTGGTTCCTCAGCCGCGGGACGGATGTCGGGGTGGTGACGATGTTCGCCTTGGTCAGCGCCGCGGACCTGATCAAGTGCGCGGCGGGGTTCTTCATGGTCCGCGGGAACAAGTGGATGCACAATATCGTCGGGGATGAGGGCGGAAAGGCATGAAAAACCTCTCTGTCACTGCGGTGACATCTCCCCTTTCAGGGGAGACATGGATAGTTAGTTACCCAAACATCTCCTGAAAGGAGAGGGGGACTGCCGCAGCGGTGGAGAGGTTCCCTGACAAGCTAATCCGATTAATATACTTAGCGTGCCCCGAAGGGTCCAGGGATTCGGAGCGCCCGGAAAACTGTCCGGGGGACAGTTTTCAGCGAAGAATGGGCGGCAGCCCCGGATCGATCGGAAAGCCCCTGGCGCGCTCCGCAGAGCGCGGAACCCTGTCCTTTCACTTTGGCAGATCGTTCCGCTGAAAAGGGAATGCGCCTGCGGGCGCACCAAAGGGCTTTCCGATCGCCCTTTGGAAACCTTCGGGCGCCGACCCGTAAAGAAAAGCAATGGTATTGTAAAGTTCTTTATCAAGATTACTTTGCCCATCAGCATACAAGGAAAAGGCGGTTCCGAAGGGTCCAGGGGCGA
>JAFRPH010000117.1 GCA_017429205.1 Bacteroidales bacterium | reverse complement strand
CAACAACGATAGAATCAAACTGAGGCTAAAAGGAAAGAGCCCGGTGCAATACCGAGCTCTGTTCCAATCTAAGGCCTCGTAATTAATGTTAAACCGTCCAACTTTTGGGGGTCACATCAGTTTTGCCGGGCTTTTTTATTTTTCAGAGGAACAGATGTTCGATGAGGATTTTGATGCCGATGGCGATCAAAATCACGCCGCCGAGGATTTCGGCGCCTTTGTGGAAACGCATCCCCACCTTCTTGCCGATGAGCAGACCGACGGCCGAGAACAACGCCGTCGTGATGCCGATCAGGGCAACCGACGACCAGAGCGGCGTCTGCAGGAAAGCGAACGAAACGCCCACCGCCAGTGCGTCGATGCTCGTGGCGATGGCCAGCAGCAGCATTGTTTTGAAAGCGAAGGAGCTGTCGACCGACTCGCCCTCGCCTTTCAACGCTTCGCGGATCATATTGCCGCCGATCAGGGCCAGCAGGCCGAAGGCGATCCAATGGTCGACCTTCGCGACGAGATCGTCGAAACTTACACCCAGGTAATAGCCGATGACCGGCATCAGCGCCTGGAAACCGCCGAACCACAGCGCGACGCTCAGCACTTCCTGCCACGACACTTTCTTCGCCGTCAACCCTTTGCCGATCGACACGGCGAAAGCGTCCATCGAGACGCCGACCGCCAGCAGAAAGACTTCCCAGAAAGACATGCGGGTTCTACTTCGTCAGGAACAGCAGGGCGAAATAGCAGATCTGGATGAGCACCAGGATGACGCCCTCGAAGCGGTCGAGCCGGTTTTTCTTTCCCGTGAAGGCGAAAACGACGAGGCTCAGCGCGCACACAAAGACCGCCGTGTAATCATACCGTCCGATATTACTCATCTGCAGCGGATTGATCAGGGCGGAGCCGCCCAGGATCAACAGGATGTTCGAGGTATTCGAGCCCAGGATGTTGCCGAGGGCCAGCTGGCCGCGGCCTTTGGCCGCCGCCACGCAGCTGGTGGCCAGCTCCGGCAGCGAGGTGCCGAGGGCCAGGACGGTGATGGCGATGAACTTGTCGCTCAGGCCGGCCATGTGGGCCACGGTCTGCGCGTGGTCGACGAACAGCCGTCCGCCGAAAACCAGGGCCGCCAGACCGGAGATGACAAAGAGCAGGCAGCGGAACAGCGAAGCCTGCTTGGGCTTCGCGGCCGCTTCGTCAGCCGCCGCGGCCTCGGCTTCCGCCTGCAGATTGTCCCTGTCGTGCAGGAATGACGAGATCATATACCAGATGAACAGGCCCAAGAAGATGCCGCCTTCCACGCGGCTGAGGCCGTCCTCGCCGATGCCGAAAAGCGTATGCTTGAGGCCGCAGAGAATCAGCAGCGCCGTGATGGCGATATTGACCGGAATGTCCCGCCGCAGGTTGCTCCGTGTGATTGCCACCGGCGCGATGATCGCCGAAAGGCCCAGGATGAGGGCGGTGTTGAACACATTCGAGCCGATGATGTTGCCCACGGCCAGGTCGGAATTCTTCTCGATGGCCGATACGAAACTGACCACCATCTCCGGCGCCGAAGTTCCCAGCGCCACAATGGTCAGGCCGATCACGAACTCACTCATACCCCACCGGCGTGCCAGCCCCGACGCCCCGTCGACCAGCGCCTCCGCACCGATCAGCACCAGCGCCAGGCCCGCCAACAGTAACAAGATCTCTATCGTCATAAAAAAGCGTGCTTTTCGTTTTGCGCCGCGAAGTTACAAAAACGATTTCAATTCCAAGCTAACGATGAGCAAGCGTGTCGCCCAATCTAATGTGGCAGATAATCGTCTGTAAGCCAGCGCATTAATAAAAATCGGTTGCGTATTTTGACGCAACCGATTTTCAGCAAAACGCTATAAACCAGCGAGTTATCTGCCACAAGCCGAACGTCAGGAGAGTTCGAGCTGGCCGTCGCGGAAGGTGGCGGTGATGGCGCTGTCGCGGGAGAGGGAGCCGTCGAGGAGCTTCTTGGCGAGCTCGTCGATGAGCTCCTTCTGGAGGACACGCTTGACCGGACGGGCGCCGTAGGCGGGATCGTAGCCCTTGGTGCTCAGGTACTCGATGAACTCTTCGGTGAAGCCGATGGTGATGCCCATCGAGGCGAGCTTTTCCTTCAGCTGGCCGATCTGCAGCTCCACGATCTTGCGGATGTCGGCAGGCGTCAGTTCGTGGAAGACGATGATCTCGTCGATCCGGTTGATGAACTCCGGCCGGAAGCTTTCCTTCACCAGTTCGGGCTTCAGGTTCGAAGTCATGATGAGGATCGTGTTCTTGAAGTCGACCGTGCGGCCCTTGTTGTCGGTCAAACGGCCGTCGTCGAGCACCTGCAGCAGGACGTTGAACACGTCGGGATACGCCTTCT
>JAFRPH010000116.1 GCA_017429205.1 Bacteroidales bacterium | reverse complement strand
CGCGCTGCTTCTGACCGCCGGAGAGCTGGTTCGGATACGCCCCGGCCTTGTCCGCCAGGCCCACGCGGTTGAGCAGGGACATGGCCTGCTCCTCCGCCTCGGACTTTGTCTTCAGCCTGGTCCGCACGGGCGCGAGGGTCATGTTTTTGAGAATGGTCATGTTGGGGAAGAGGTTGAAATGCTGGAAGACCATGCCCATCTTCTGCCGCATCCGGTTGATGTCGGTCTTCGGATCGGTCATCGGGACGCCGTCGAAGATGATGTCGCCGGAGGTCGGCGTCTCCAGCATGTTGAGGCAGCGCAGGAAGGTGGATTTGCCGGAGCCGGACGGGCCGATGATGCACACGCACTCGCCCTTGTCGATGTGGGTGGAGATCCCGTTCAGCACCGTGGTTTCTCCGAACTTCTTGCAGAGCTTGCTAACGTCGATCACTTGCGCGCAGCCTCCTCTCAAAGATGCCCAGCAGCCAGGTGAAGATCATGACAAGGATCAGGTAGATCACGGCCGTGCCGAAGAAGGGGAACATGGCCTCGTAGGTGCGGCTGATGATGGCGCGGGCTGCGTAGACGAGCTCCTTGCCGCCGATGACGCTGATCATCGAGGTATCCTTGAGCAGGACGATGAACTCGTTGCCGAGCGATGGCAGGATGGCCTTGATCGCCTGGGGGACGATGATGAAGAACATGGTGTCGGCGTACTTCAGGCCGAGGCTTCGGCCAGCCTCCATCTGTCCCTGGTCCACGGCCATCAGGCCGCCGCGGATGATCTCCGAGGTGTAGGCTCCGGAGTTGATG
Organism: Bacteroidales bacterium; assembly: GCA_017429205.1. The sequence continues at coordinate 1,693 of JAFRPH010000116.1, read as the reverse complement.
CCCAGCGTCAGCGCGCCGACCAGCGCGAAATCCTTGCTGCTGGAGAAGATGACAAAGCCCATGATCAGCATCTGCACCATCATCGGCGTGCCGCGGATCACGGTCACATAGATGCGGAAGACGGCGTTGAAGAAACCGAGAACGATATTCCTGCGGCCGGGACGCTGCTGGTCGTGAGCGGTGCGCACCACGGCCACGATGATGCCGAGAAACACGCCGATCAGCAAGGCCATCGCGGTGACGTATAGGGTCGTACCGACACCGTTGAGATACTGCTGCCAGCGGTCTTTTTCGATAAAGGCCTGGTAGAAAAGGACATAGAACCGCTGCCAGGCAGTGACAGGGTCACCCGCGGCGATCATGGCTTTCCAGGCGGTGTAGAGTTCCAAGCGCATGCACCTCGCATTCGTTGGGAAAACGGAAAAGGAAAGGGCGGTTCATCGCCGCCCCGTCCTCACTGTCCGGAGTGGATTTTACTCCTGGTTGTACTTCTCGACGATCGCCTGCACGGTGCCGTCGTCAATGAGCTCCTGCAGCGCCTGGCTGATCGCCGCGCACAGGCCGCTGTCACCCTTGAACACGCCGAAGGCAAAGTCTTCAGGCTCAAAGGTGGTCTGGGTCATGACCAGGCCGGGGATGCGGGCCAGGTAGGCCTTGGCCACCATGTCGTCCACGACGATGCAGTCGATCTGATCGTTCTGCAGGGCCTGGAAGACCAGAGAGTAGGTGTCATAGCCGACCACGATGTCCTCGCCGAAGGCGTCCTCGACGAAGATCTGACCGGTGGTGCCGCGCTGGACGCCGACGGACTGAGAGCCGAGGTTGTCCATGGAGATGTCCTTGCCCTCTTTGTACACGATCGCCTGGGTGATGCTCACATACGTGGTGGTGAAGTCGAACATCAGCTTGCGGGCTTCGCCGGTCTCGCCGGAGGCGGTCACACCGCTCATGACGATGTCGGTCTTGCCGGTCTGGGCGGCGGCCAGGGCGCTGGTGAAGTCCATGGGCATGTATTCGATCTCAAGCCCCAGCTTTTCGCCGATCAGAGCCATGATCTCCGGCTCGATGCCCACGATGTTGTCGTCGTCATCCGTGCTCTCGAAGGGCGGGAAGTCAGGGCTGGTGGAGACCAGCAGCTTGCCGGATTCAATGGTGGTGAACTCGGGATAGTCGGCCAGAGCGGCAAAGGTCATGCACAGCATCGTGGCGCACAGCAGCATGGCGAACAGTTTCTTCATGGATTCTCCTCCTCAGTTATTATGATGCGTTATCATCCTGCAGCGTTCGCTGCGGAATCACTTTTTCTGCGCGGCGTCCACCATGGCCTGGACCTTGATCGGCAGGCCGAAGAGGTTGATGAAGCCGTTGGCGTCCGACTGGTCGTAGTCGCTGGCGCCGAAGGTGGCGATCTCCTCGGAATAGAGGCTGTTGGGGCTCCAGATGCCGGCCTTGATGATGTTGCCCTTGTAGAGCTTGAGCCGCACCTTGCCGTTGACCTTCTCCTGCGTCTTGCTGACGAAGGCGGAGAGGGCCTCGCGCAGGGGGGTGAACCACTGGCCGTTGTACACCAGCTCCGCGAAGGTCACGGACAGCCGCTCCTTCTCGTGGGCGGTCATCTTGTCGAGGGTGATGGTCTCCAGCGCCTTGTGCGCGGCGTAGAGGATCGTGCCGCCGGGGGTCTCGTAGACGCCGC
>JAFRPH010000115.1 GCA_017429205.1 Bacteroidales bacterium | reverse complement strand
GAAGGGTCCAGGGGCGATCGGAAAGCCCCTGGCGCGCTCCGCAGAGCGCGGAACCCTTTCCGTTCAATTTGGCAGATCATTCCGATGAAAAAGGTATGCGCCTGCGGGCGCACCAGAGGGCTTTCCGATCACCCTCTGGACTCCTTCGGGGCCGACTCGTTAAAGATTGGCTTTGGGGTTGAATGCTTCTTTTTCCTACTATACTTTACCAATATCAAACAAGGAAGATATGCTCCCGAAGGGTCCAGGGGCGATCGGAAAGCCCCTGGTGCGCCCGCAGGCGCATTCTCCGTTCCCGAACAAACCGCACAGCACCGAAAAACGGCCTCTTCCTCTTCCCCGGGAGATCCTCCCGGGCGGGGATGAGGCCGTTTTTTATCAGAGCATCACTTTTCATCCGGTACCCACCGGACCACCAGCACGCTGACGGTCTTGTTGCCGCCGCAGTAGGAGCACTCCCTGTCACAGGGGACGGACTGACCGTACATGCGGTAGGTCCCGGTGCCGTGGCACAGCTTGCACAGGCCCGTGCCGTAACAGTAGGGGCAGGTGCGGTCCTCGTAGACATACTCCGGGTGGTAACCGATGCGTTCCTCTTCGGTGTTCTCCTTCTCCTCGGTCTTCACCGGACCGCCGAACTCCTCGCGGGCGGTGATCCTGGGCATGGCCTCGAGGATGCCGGTCAGGGTGTCGCGGACGAAGAGCCGCAGGACCTCGTCCCCGCCCTCCGGGAGGCTCACCGCCGCAAAGCCTGCGGGGTAACCCATCCCGGTCAGGTAGAGCGCCGGATAGCGGGTCTCCGCGTTGAGCCCGTTGAGGAAGATGATCGCGGCGGACGTGTCCGCGGCGGTCACGGAGCAGGTCTCCGGTGTCCCGTAGAACACGCACTGCAGCACGTCCTCCGCCTGAAAGGCGTAGTAGACCACATAATCCTTGCCGTTCTCCTTCGCTTTGATGCACACGACCTGCCCGTAGGCGTAGCCATCCATGTCCTCGAGCGTCACGCATTCTTCAGGGAAGAAGGCCAGCGCGGCTTCGCGGGCGATCTCCGGCGGGGTGCCCTCCGCCGCGGCCGCGAGGACAGGCAGCAGGAGGGCAAGGGTCAGGATCACGATCCATGCTTTTCTCATACGCTCCTCCCTTTACAGCCCGAAGCGGAACTCCGCCCGGATGACGTCCTTGCCGTTGTTGAAGCAGCCCTCATAGACGCCGCAGATTTCGTAGCGGTCGCGGTAGATGATCGTCACTTCGAAGTAGTCGTTCGCACCGGTCAAGGCGCTGCCCGCCGCGTAGGGGGCAAAATCGACCAGCGGTTTGTGATCACCGGCGAGGATATTGAGGAAGTACCAGCCGTCCTGGTCGCGCTGGGTGCGAGTGAAGCGCTTGTGGGTGCCCGTCTCCACACGCGAAGGGATGCGCAGCTGGAGCCAGTGGAGCTCGCCGGAGACGATGCTGTAGAATTCGTAGTAGCTGCCGTAGGTGTTCAGGAACAGCTTTTGGCTGCTGCCGGCGCTGTAAGCGTACTCCCTGCCGTTGTAGGTGACGCGCACGTCGCCGATCTCCAGGGCCTTCGCGTCCTTTTTCTCATATTCGGCGACGGTCAGGCCCTTCTCGGCCATCAGCATGATCTGCCCGTTCAGGCCGGGGATCAGGATCGCGCGCAGGCCGTCCTTATCCAGAACGTAGCCGATGTTCCCGTCGAAGGAGTCGAAGGAGTGGGTAAAGCCCGCCTTTTTGCACGCGGCGAGGAAGCTGTCCACCGCGTTGCCCCAGTTCGCGCTCTGCGGGAAGTACCAGACGGTCCAGGTGCGCCCGTTGTACGCATAGTCTTCGGCGGTCAGCTCGCCCTCGTCGCCGAGGAGGGAGCCGAAGTTGGGCAGGGTGACGGCGGCCGGCTGTGCGTTGTCCGCGGGCTTGGGTGTGGGAAGGAGGTCTGCGGAGGCAGCCGCGGCCGGCGCGACGGCCAGGATCAGGCACAAAAGCATCAAAAGCATGTGTTTCATGAGGGGGATCTCCTTTCTGCGTGTGAAGTTGTTTCGGTTGGAAAAATCTTACCATAGGTCGTTGGGAGTGTCAATACTCGCTGCCCGGGCGGGTGTCCCGATTGACAGCCTCAGCATAGCACGGCGGAGAGGGCGCTGTGTCTACCGGGAGTAGACGGAAAAAGGGGCTTTCGCATTTCGTCTGGGAAAATCCGTTGATGAGGGTATGCGCCTGCGGGCGCACCAGAGGGCTTTCCGATCGCCCTCTGGACTCCTTCGGGGCCGTCCCGTTAAAGATAGGCTTTGGGTAACGGAGCGCGAAAACCTCTCTGTCGCTGCGGCGACATCTCCCCTTTCAGGGGAGACGGGGTGGAAAGTTACCCAAACCTCTCCTGAAAGGAGAGGGGGACCGCCGCAGCGGTGGAGAGGTTCTTCGTGCAGGCTGTACCGATCATCATACTCAATGGAGCGGCCCCGAAGGGTCCAGGGGCGATCGGAAAGCCCCTGGCGCGCTCCG
>JAFRPH010000114.1 GCA_017429205.1 Bacteroidales bacterium | reverse complement strand
GCTCTGCGGAGCGCGCCAGGGGCTTTCCGATCGCCCCTGGACCCTTCGGGATCGCTCCTTCCTACTTATTTGTCGGGCAAGGCTGATAATAGAATCTGACAATCCCTCAAATACCTGACAATTCTCAAGATCTTTCTTTTACGGGACGGCACCGAAGGAGTCCAGAGGATTCGGAGCGCTCGGAAAACTGTCCGGGGGACAGTTTTCAGCGGAGAATGGGCGGCAGCCCCGGACCGATCGGAAAGCCCTCTGGTGCGCCCGCAGGCGCATCCCCTCATCAACGAATCTTCCTTAACGAAACGTGAAGAGCCCTCTTTTGTGGTTTTCCGGCGGTAGGGGAGGGCCGTTTCCGCTCTGTCCGTGTTCACATAAATGAAAAGATTGCAAAAAAACATCGTAAATGTTGCGAAAATAATTGACTTTGAAATAGTTTTGTAATATATTGTCCTTGAGAACTTGGCAACAAGGGGGTGTTTGCATGGAACGCAGAGGCTGCAGAAGACTGCTGACCGCTTTTCTCGCGCTGCTGCTGGCCGTGCTGCTCCCCCTGGAGGCCTTCGCGACACAGCAGACCGGTCAGGTGAACACCAGCTCCCTGATCCTCCGCGAGAAGGCCTCCAAGGACAGCAAGGCCCTCCAGACGCTGAGCAGGGGAACCAAGATCACGATCACGGGCTCCAGCGGCAGCTGGTACCGGGTGGTCTACGGCCGCTACTCCGGCTATGTGATGAAGCAGTACGTCAAGGTCACGGGCGGCTCCTCCGGCGGCAGCGGCGGCGGCAGCAACGACAAGGGCGGGAACAACGGCAAGTCGGACGCCACCAAGACCCTCGAGCAGAAGCTCCACGCCATCGGCAAGCCGAGCCCCTGCGCCCCGGGCGACACGGGCGGAAACGTCAAGAAGCTCCAGCGGTGTCTCGCGGCCTGCGGGTACTACAGCGGGGATTTCGACGGCATCTACGGCAACGGGACGAGCTACGCGGTCAAGCGTCTCCAGCGCGCGAAGCATCTCAGCCAGACCGGCGTGGCGACGAAGGTCACGATCGCGGCGATGTTCGGCGAGAACACCTCCGGGATGAGCGACGCCGGCGTCACCGAGCGCCTCGACTGGTTCGCCCGCGGGAACACGACGATCCCGAAGGGTGCGGTGTTCGAGGTCAAGGACTGCCGGACCGGCAAGACCTTCACATGCAAGCGCTGGAGCGGCGCCAACCACATGGACTCCATGCCCCTGACGAAGCAGGACACCGCGATCATGAAGTCGATCTACGGCGGCTCCTGGTCCTGGAACCGGCGGCCGATCCTCGTCAAGTACAACGGCCATGTCTACGCGGCCTCGATGAACGGCATGCCGCACGGCACGACCACGATCACGAACAACAACTTCCCCGGTCACTTCTGCATCCACTTCTACGGCAGCAAGACCCACGGCACCAAGCGCGTGGACGCGACGCACCAGAACTGCGTGGCCCTCGCGATGCACTACAGCTGGTGACGGTGCGGGGATACGAAAAGCGCGGAGCGAAAACCCCGCGCTTTTTCTGCGGACGGTTCAGGCGTCTTCTTCCCGCAGCCCCCGGAAGAAGCCCGTGAGCAGGTCGCGGCACTCCTCCCCGAGGATCCCCGCGCGCCAGCGGGTCGCGAACTTCAGCGCCGGGTCGGCCGGAAGATCGTAGACCGAGCCGCAGCAGCCCTTCTCCGGATCCGCGGCGCCGAACACGCAGCGGCTGAGCTGGCTCATGCCCATTGCTCCCGCGCACATCGGGCAGGGCTCGAGGGTCACGTAGAGCGTGCAGCCGCGCAGCCGCCAGTCGCCCAGTTTCTGTGCGCCGAGGCGCAGGCAGGCCGTCTCCGCGTGGGCCGTGGGGTCGCAGAGGGCTTCGCGGCGGTTGTGCGCCCGCGCGATGACCTCGCCGTCCTTCACCAGCACGGCGCCCACCGGGACCTCGCCCTCCACGCGGGCCTGCTCCGCCTCCGCGATCGCCAGGCGCATGGCCTCCTCGTCGGTCAGGGGCTTTGACGCTCCGCTCATCCGCTCACCCTCTCTCGGGGACAGTGTACCACAAACCGGGCTTTCGCGGAAGACGGATGAACTTTTTCCTCACAGGCACTGCCACCCTGCGTTTGGCGGCGTATCAACAGGTGTCAGGCAGCACACAGACAAGCGCCTTTTAAAGATAGATTGAGAGCCTTCTTTCCCGGAAACGGAGAGTATAGATCGGGACATGCGAGCGGTCCGGCACAGATGAGGATGCCGGACCGCTCGCTTTTTGGCCCTCCTGCGGCCCCTCGGCTTTTCTTGTTATGCCCATGGAAAGGGAATGCGCCTGCGGGCGCACCAAAGGGCTTTCCGATCGCCCTTTGGAAACCTTCGGCGCCGTCCCATTGATGATAGTTCTTGAGGATTGTCAGGTTTTTGAAGGATTGTCAGGTACTATATCTCAGCCTTACCCGACAATAAACAAGGAAGAGGTGCTCCCGAAGGGTCCAGGGGCGATCGGA
>JAFRPH010000113.1 GCA_017429205.1 Bacteroidales bacterium | reverse complement strand
GCATTCCATCAAAAACCTGACAATTCCCCAAGAATTATTTAACGGGACGGCCCCGAAGGAGTCCAGAGGGCGATCGGAAAGCCCTCTGGTGCGCCCGCAGGCGCATTCCCTCACCAACGGAATCTCCCTAACTAAACGTGAAGAACCAATCATTTGGGAGAGGGTTTCATCCCTGCGGATATGACCGGGGACTTTCCGATCGGTCCGGGGCTGCGGCGGTCCGCCTCCCCGTTGACATCCCGCCCCGCATCCGCTATCATGGAGGCGGAGAAACGCATGTTTCGGAGGAGGTTCTGCGATGAAACACGGGTTCGTTTGCCGGATGGCGCTGCTGCTCTGCCTGCTGATGCTCCTGCCCCTCGCCGCGGCCGCGACGCAGGAGGCCGCGGAGGAGACCGTCGAATACACGACCGGCGGCGCGGTCTACCGGGTGTGGGCCGGATGGACCCGGGTCACGGAGGACGGCGCGGACTGCTATTACCGGGAGAGCGCGGACAACGCCCTCGCCGGGTATCTCGCCGTGGCGGAGACCGACGCGGGGTCAAACGCCGTGACGGAGGAGCTCCTGCGGCTCACCGCGGCGGAGATGCTGCGCCAGTACGGCGCGAAGGACCGCGAGCCCGTCTCCGGCGAGCTGGCCGGGCACGCCGGGCTTTGGTTCACCTGTCCCCTCTCCGGCGCGGAGGGCTCCGCGGCCTGCTTCCTCTGCGCGGACGGCGGGAAGATCCTCTGCATGACCCTGATCATGGAGAAGATCCCGGAGGAGGACGCCCTCGCCAGGCTCACGGAGACCGTCGCGACCCTGCGATTTGCGGCGCGGGAATGACGGCATCGGTCTTCCTCCGCAAAAAAAGGCTTGACATCGGCGGGCAAGTGTGCTATCCTGCATCTGTTCAAGCAGAGGCTTGCCCGTCTCTCACCTTGTGTGGCTCGCGCCGCCGGGTTCCATGGCAGTATTCTCAGAGAAATCTGGAAGATGCTTCAGAGCGACGGGTTCCGACCCGCCGCTCTTTCTTTCCGGGAAGAGGACGACGGAGACAGTCATTCCCCACCGACGAGTTTGGAGGTGCATGGACATCGCTTTCGAGCTGATGATCAACGATGAAATCCGCGACCGGGAGGTGCGCCTGATCGATGAGAACGGCGTACAGCTTGGCGTGATGCTCACCGTCAAGGCGCAGGCCCTGGCGGAGGAGCGCGGTCTGGACCTGGCGGCCATTCAGCCGAACGCGCGTCCGCCGGTGTGCAAGCTGCTGGACTACGACAAGTATCGCTACGAGCAGTCCAGACGCGAGCGCGACAATCGCAAGAATCAGCGGGTCGTGGAGATCAAGGAAGTGCAGCTGTCTGCCACCATCGCGGAGAACGATGTGCAGACCAAGGCCAAGGCGGCCATCAAGTTCCTTGAGAACGGCGACAAGGTGCGCGTATCCATCCGCTTCCGCGGCCGTCAGATCACCCACAGCGAGATCGGCCTGAAGGTCATGCAGGATTTCGCCGAGCGGTGCAGCGAGGTCAGCGCGGTGGAACGCCGGCCCCTGATGGACGGCCGCAACATGATCATGATCCTGGCTCCCAAGGCCGCGAAAGCCTCCTTCGCCGAGAAGAAGGCCGCCCGGGAGAAGGCTGCCTCCGAAAAGCCGGAGTCGCAGGAATAAACCGTGAATCCCGCCCGACGAGGGCGAGCTTCCCAAAACAGGAAGGAGGACCCATCCATGCCGAAACAGAAATCGCACCGCGGTGCCGCCAAGCGCTTCTTCTTCAGCAAGAGCGGCAAGGTCCAGCACAAGCAGATGAATGCGAATCACCAGGTTCGCCTGAAGACCACCAAGCGCACCCGTCACCTTCGCAATGACGGCGTCGTGGACAACGCGGCCGAGGCCCGGACGATCCACAAGCTGCTGCCCTACAAATAAGCCCTTTGGCCGAAGAGGAGGAATTGAACCATGGCTCGTATCAAGAGAGCTGTCAACGCTCAGAAGAAAAAGCGCAAGGTCATGAAACTGGCCAAGGGCTACTGGGGTGCCAAATCCAAGCAGTACCGGGCCGCTACCGAGCAGGTGCGCCGCTCCCTGCGCTATGCCTACAAGGGCCGCAAGCTGCGCAAGCGTGACTTCCGCCGCCTGTGGATCACCCGTATCAACGCCGCTGCCCGCCTGAGCGGCATGAGCTACTCCACGTTCGTGAACGGTCTGAAGAAGGCCAACATCACCGTGAACCGCAAGATGCTCGCCGATCTGGCCGTCAACGACGCCGCCGCCTTCGCCAAGCTGGTGGAGCTGGCCAAGAACGCCTGATGACAGCCGCGTAACCGCCCCCGGGATGATCACCCGCCGGGCGGTTTTCTGATGCTCCGGCGGGCGAGATCCGTCCAAACTCTGGTTCTTCACAGAAAGTTAGGGAAAGCATATGGGGGGTTCGCGCTCTGCGGAGCGCGCCAGGGGCTTTCCGATCGCCCCTGGACCCTTCGGGGCCGCCTCTTTCTTGTCAGTTGTCGGGTAAGGCTGAGAGCATAGCCTGGCATTCCATCAAAAACCTGACAATTCCCCAAGAATTATTTAACGGGACGGCCCCGAAGGAGTCCAGAGGGCGATCGGAAAGCCCTCTGGTGCGCCCG
>JAFRPH010000112.1 GCA_017429205.1 Bacteroidales bacterium | reverse complement strand
CGCAGAGCGCGGAACCCTTTATTCACAATGGGAATAGCTGTCGACAGGGTATGCGCCTGCGGGCGCACCAGAGGGCTTTCCGATCGCCCTCTGGACTCCTTCGGGGCCGACACGTAAAAAGATGGCTCTGTGAAAGCATAGAGGAGAAAACCTCTCTGTCACTGCGGTGACATCTCCCCTTTCAGGGGAGACAGGGATAGTTAGTTACCCAAACCTCCCCTGAAAGGAGAGGGGGACCGCCGCAGCGGTGGAGAGGTTCCCCAGGCAGGCTTTGCCGATCATCATGCCCAACGAGGCGGCCCCGAAGGGTCCAGGGATTCGGAGCGCCCGGAAAACTGTCCGATGGACAGTTTTCAGCGGAGAATAGGCGGCAGCCCAGGGGCGATCGGAAAGCCCCCGGCGCGCTCCGCAGAGCGCGGAACCCTGCCCGCGGAAGTCGTTCACTTTATGCTTATAATACGAAAGAACTCCCCCCGATTCCTTTATCGCATTGACAATTTCACACATTCAACATATAATTGTCATGACTCTGTAAAATACACGAGGAGGTGTTCGCATGCGCATGCGGTGGACAGCCTTTCTGCTCGCCCTGGTGCTCCTACTGGGCTGCATCGGGTCAGCCTTCGCCGATACGGTCCTGCGCATCGGTTCCCGCGGCAGCGACGTCATCGCCCTCCAGACCGCTCTGAAGAACCTCGGCCTGTATACGAAGACGATCGACGGCGTCTACGGGCGCGGGACGGCGGCCGCGGTCAGGGCCTTCCAGGCGCGGAACGGCCTGAAGGCCGACGGTGTCGCCGGGCCCAAGACCCTCGGCAAGCTCTACGGCGGCTCATCCCCCGCCGACGCGGGGCAGCCCTCCGGCGGATCCGTTCCGGCCTACGCCACGCTGACCGTCGGCTCCCGGGGCGATGCCGTCCGCACCCTCCAGGCCGCGCTGAGGAACCTCGGCCTGTACACGAAGGCCGTCGACGGCGTCTACGGCAGCGGAACGGCGGCCGCGGTGCTCGCCTTCCAGCGGAGCAGCGGCCTCCCCGCGACCGGCATCGCCGACAGCGCGACCCAGCTGCTCCTCCTCACGGGGCAGGCGCCCGCCGCCCAGCCGCCGGTCACGATCCCGGCCGAGCCCGCGGTCCCCGCTCAGCCCGAAGCCCCGCAGGAGCAGACGGCCCAGCCCTCCTCCCTCGCCGGCGTCACCCGCCTGCAGATGGGGAACAGCGGCAGCGCCGTCCTCGCCCTCCAGCAGGGCCTGCGCGCCCTCGGCTTCTACACCGGCGAGCTCACCGGCCGCTTTGACGCGGCGACCCGCAGCGCGGTGGTCGAATTCCAGCGCTCGAAGGGCCTGACCCGGGACGGCATCGCGGGCCCGAAGACCCTCTCCGCCCTCATCGCCGCGTGGAACGACGCCCTTCAGAACGCCGGCCTCCCCGCGGGGGCCCTCGCCTTCCTCAACGCCCTCGCCCGGGACAGCGGCGCCGTCTGCGGCACCGTCGTGCTCTCGAAGAACGGGCAGCCCTTCCTCACCTGGTCCTTCGGCGGGGTCAGCGAGCACACCTGCTTCCGCATCGCCTCGGTGACGAAGTGGGTCACGGCGATCGGCCTGATGACCCTCTACGACCGCGGCCTGCTCGACCTCGACGCCGACGTCTCGACCTACCTGCCCTTCAAGGTGCGCAATCCCGCCTTCCCGGACGTCCCGATCACGGCGCGGATGCTGCTCAACCACACCTCTTCCCTCTCCCCGGAAGCACAGAACTACCACCCGAACTGGAAGCGGATCGGCGTCGGCGGCTATGACCCGCTCTTCAACGAGTCCGCCCGCCCGGGCGCGGTCTACGCCTACGCCGACTACAACGGCGCCCTCTTCGGCTGCCTGATCGAGGCGATCACCGGCGAGAGCGTGCAGAATTACCTCAGCCGCACGGTCTTTGAGCCGCTGAACCTCACCGCCGCCTACACGCCGAAGCTCCTCCCCGCCGGCACCCCGACGATGGACCTGCTCAAGGCCAACGGCAAGGTCTCGATCTCCGTGCAGAGCGACCGCACCCGCGCCTTCAACAACAAAGCCGACCCCGAGGGCAACAACGGCTACACCGTCGGCAAGCTCTACATCGACGCCGCCTCCCTGACGAAGCTGGCGCAGATGATGCTCGGCGGCGGCCAGCTGAACGGCGTGCGCATCCTCAACGAGAGCACGGTGGCGATGATGGAGGCCGACCAGCCGGGCCTGGCCGCGAGCAAATACGGCCTGAGCACGGTCCGCCACGGCCAGTTCCCGCGCGGCATCTGGTACGGCCACCAGGGCCGCCTCGACGGCTTCTCCTCCAATGTCTACTACCAGCGCGAGACCGGCATCACCCTGGCCCTGATCATGGACGGCTACGCCTTCCGCCTGGAAGACAACATCGTCCTCCCCGCCGTCACCCTCATGAAGAACATGGAGACCCTTGAAGGGCTGTGCCTGAACTGAAGGTCCACGCGAAAAGGGGCTTCCGCAGAAGCATCAAAGTCTGCGGCAAGCCCTTTTTCGTGGTTCTTCACGTTTAGTTAGGGAAATTCCGTTGGTGAGGGAATGCGCCTGCGGGCGCACCAGAGGGCTTTCCGATCGCCCTCTGGACTCCTTCGGGGCCGTCCCGTTAAATCATTCTTGGGAAATTGT
>JAFRPH010000111.1 GCA_017429205.1 Bacteroidales bacterium | reverse complement strand
GGCCCGAAGATCGTCAGCATGCCCAGGAGGATCTGCTGGCAGTAGATGGTGCTCCACCAGCCGACCCGGAAGACGATGAGGGCTATCAGCATGATGATCTTGTCGAGGCCCACGACGGCACCGGCGGTGAGCGACGTGAACCACAGCTTCGAGGCCTCCTTCTCCATCGAGGTGACCTCGTCCACGCCCGCGTTCTCCATCGTCGCCTCGACGAGGTTAGGGTCGGACGTGCCCGTGCGGGCGACGTCCGCCTGCGCCTGGAGGTTCTGGTACATGGTGTCCCGCACGTGAAGGAGCCCCTGCACCTCCTCGAACCGGTCGCCGATCTGCGCCGCCTCGGCCTGGTACAGGTCGTGGGTGTAGGATCCTATCGCGTTAGGTATGTACGCCAGGAAATCCAGTACGCACCACGAGCTGCTGCCGCCGCCCATGCCCGTGTCCGCCGGGGGATACCACCAGCAGAGCACGAGGCTCACGGCCAGCGGCCGGAAGAGCTTCAGCACGTCGAGCGCCTCCCCGCCGGGCTTGGCCATCATCTTGAAGGCGATGCCCGCCGCGACGATGATCGAGAAAAGTGCCGCCAGGGCCATGCACATCTGCACGATCCACCAGAACGGGCCCTGCGACCCGGTGAAGGTCGCGTCGGTGAGGAACTGGTTCGTCTGAAAGATGACCTCGTCTATCTCCTCCTCCATGAGGTTGATGCCGAGGTCGGTTACGATGTCTGCCATGGCCTAGGGGTTTGTGGTTGTGGTTGATGTCTCCTTCCAGCGCGACGCCGCCTCGGAGGCGATGTCCGCCGTCCTGTCGGGACGGTCGAGCGTCGCAGAGAGCGCCGCACGGGTGTTCTCGCGGCCATAGACCGTCACGATATAGCCTATGAGGCTGTCGTTGGCGCGGCAGATGTCCTCATAGATCTTCAGATACTGCCTCTTCCGTTGGGCGTTGGGCATGTAGCCGTCCCTGACGGCGCTCACACCGGTCTGGAAGAGATGGAGGCGCTCCTGCCATACCCCGGTGTCGGAGGCGTTGCCCCCGGCCTCGTAGATCCGGCCTATGTTCGCCTGGAACGATGCGAGTGCCTTCTGGATCTTCGGGCCTTCGGCCATCCACGCCAGGTCCACCTGGCGGTCGGCCATGTTCAGGGCCTCGACCTCGGCACGCTTGGTGAGCGAGGTGTCCACCTTCTCCGCGAGGCCCACCTGCGAGTAGGCGAAGCCGCCCGCTGTGGAACGGTAGGACAGCTTGTTGGTCGCGGAGGCGGTCCTGTAATACTGGTTGTGGATGAGACTGTAGAACAGGGCGGGGGTGAGCGACCCCGCGCCGGTCTCCATGACCGTGACCTGGTTCATCTTCGTCTCGTCGTGGTTGTACGTCACGTACTGCGCCCCGGCATGGTGGATGCCGAGCGCGAGCACTGCGACGGTAAGGATCATTCGTTTCATCGTATCTGTCGTTTTTAGTAATCGAGTCTTGCGGCCGCCCGCCATCGCCCGTAGGCCCCTTCGATGATCTCCGGGATGGTCCTGGCCATGTAGACCTCGGCCTTCCAGTAACCGATCCGCACCTGGATGTAGCGCCAGGTGTCGAAATAGGCCTTGTTCAGATGACTCTTGATGAGGTTGAGCGTGCCGTTGATATCCGTGACCACAGCCATCAGGTCCGTGGCCCGGCAGGCGGCAGCACCGGTGGCGTAGAGCACCAGGTCGCTGAAGGAGCGGTAGAGCGCCTGCCCGTCCTCGGAGAGACGCTCCAGCAGGTGCCGGTTCACGCTGATGATGAGCGTGTCGGTGCTCACGACGTCGCCGTGGCTGAGGCACTTGTCCCAGTAGGCCGTCAGCATCACCTTGTAGTCCTCGATCCGCTGCTTGAACGTCTCGTAGGTGTCGTAGGTATTCAGTGACGTGCGCAGGGTCTGGTACATCAGGTCTATCACGTCGAAGGCGCGCGTGTACTTGTCCAGCTCGACGTTGATGGCCTTGTAGTCGGCGTTCGCGTCGGAGCTGTACTGGTGCAGCAGGACGTTGCCCTGCTCCAGCGCGGAACGTGCCAGCAGGAGGCTCCGCTGGTCCTTGTGGTCGGCGATGTACGCCTCGATGGACGGCACGTCGAAGCTCCACTGCGCCAGCGAGGGGAAGGGGAGCAGCAGGAGGAAGGTCAGTATGGAAAGCAGTCGTCTCATCTCTAGGGTTCGTCGGTCGTTTCGTCATCATCGTCACGGAGCCGGGCTTTCATGAGCCAGTCCTTGTGGCACTGCTCGGCGATGGTCATCTTCCGCCCCGCGTCCGCGTTGACGTAGGGCGAGATATCCCTCAGAACCTCCATGATGCCGTATTTGTAGGACATCATCTTCTCCAGACTTATCAGATCCGAGTAGATCTTCGTCAACCTGTTTTCCACTTCCCGGGCGATTTGCAGACGGTCGCTGGACCAGAGGAGGTGGTAAGAGTCCTCCGTGTCGTCCTCCGGCACTGGATCGCTCTTGATGTACTCCGTGGAGACGGTGCAGTCCGGGTACTGGCGCGCCACCTCGGCGATCTTCGCGTTGACGAGGTCCGCCTTCTCCCGGTCGCTCAGCGACGGGTCGAGCTTCACGAGGGCTGCGACGTGCGTGTCGGAGTACTGGGTCTCCAGGGTCCAGTCGATCTGGACGATCGCGCGGAGGATCTTGATGCCGAGGAAATACTTCGGCTTCCTGGCGATGGAGAGCTTCGCGGTGAACGTGACCGTCCCCCT
>JAFRPH010000110.1 GCA_017429205.1 Bacteroidales bacterium | reverse complement strand
GGGATAGCAGTCGTCGTGCTTTCCGTCTGGCTCTTCGGCCGTCCGATCGGACCGCACTTCTACTCCGTCAGGCTGAACCTGTGGCTGTACATGGCCGCCTCGGTCGTCGGCACGGTGCTGGTCCACATCTCCCTGGACAATATCTCGAAGTTCCTCAAGGAGGGCCTGCTGAAGGACCGTTTCAACTTCGAGAACGAGTCCTTCGTGCAGTGCGAGGAGAAGATCGAGAACGACTACAGCGTCAACATCCCGATGCGCTACTACTATAAGGGCAAGTTCCGCCACGGCTGGGTGAACATCGTGAACCCGTTCCGCGGCACCTGGGTCGTCGGTACGCCGGGATCCGGCAAGACCTTCTCCATCATCGAGCCGTTCATTCGGCAGCACAGCGCCAAGGGCTTCGCGATGGTGGTGTATGACTACAA
The DNA here is from genome assembly GCA_017429205.1 of Bacteroidales bacterium. The sequence continues at coordinate 2,588 of JAFRPH010000110.1, read as the reverse complement.
GTTCCCCACCCTCGCCCGGATGCTGTACTACCACTACCGGCTGAACAGGCAGCGCGGCAAGCTCCCGCCGGGATGCCAGTTCAACGTCATCAACTTCGTCGACGTCGAGTACTCCAGGAGGGTCAACCCGATCCAGCTGAAGTATATCAACAACCTCGCGGCGGCGAGCGAGACCGCCGAGACCCTGCTGGACTCCCTTCAGAAGGGCAAGAAGGAAGGGGGCGGCGGCTCGGACCAGTTCTTCCAGACCTCGGCCGTGAACTTCCTCGCGGCCTGCATCTTCTTTTTCTGCAACTGGAACAAGATGCCCTACGATCGTGAAGGCAAGCCTCTCAATCCGGAGTACGCGATCGACCGGCAGACCGGGCAGAAGCGGCTCACCGGCAGGGTCACGGACGCCGACGGGCTTCCCGTCGAGCCCGCCTACTGGCTGGGCCGGTATTCGGATATGCCGCATATCCTGTCGTTCCTGAATCAGGACTACCAGACGATCTTCGACGTCCTCCAGACCGACCCTGAGGTCCTGCCGTTGCTCGGACCGTTCCAGACCGCCCTGAAGAACAAGGCGATGGAGCAGCTCGAAGGTATGATCGGTACGCTCCGCGTCTACACCTCCCGTCTCGCCACGAAGGAGTCCTACTGGATCTTCCACAAGGACGGCGACGACTTCGACCTGAAGGTGAGCGACCCGAAGAACCCCAGCTACCTCCTGATCGCCAACGACCCGGAGATGGAGAGCATCATCGGCGCGCTGAACGCGCTGATCCTGAACCGTCTCGTCACCCGCGTGAACACCGGCCAGGGCAAAAATGTCCCCGTGAGCATCATAGTGGACGAGCTGCCCACGCTCTATTTCCACAAGATCGACCGTCTCATCGGCACGGCCCGCAGCAACAAGGTCAGCGTGGCCCTGGGCTTCCAGGAGCTCCCGCAGCTGGAGAGCGACTATGGCAAGGTGGGCATGCAGAAGGTCATCACGACCGTGGGCAACGTCGTCAGCGGCTCCGCCCGTGCGAAGGAGACGCTGGAGTGGCTCTCGAACGACATCTTCGGCAAGGTCGTCCAGCTGAAGCGGGGCGTCACCATCGACCGCGACCGCACGTCGATCAACCTCAATGAGAACATGGACAGCATGGTCCCCGCCTCGAAGATCTCAGACCTGCCTACCGGCTGGATCTGCGGCCAGACGGCGAGGGATTTCGTGAAGACGAAGACCGGTAAGGGCGGCTCGATGAACATCCAGGAGAGCGAGGAGTTCCAGACATCGAAGTTCTACTGCAAGACCGACTTCGACATGAAGGAGATCGACGAGGAGAAGAAGCACTACACGGACCTCCCGAAGTTCTACACCTTCCCCTCGAAGGAGGCGAAGGAGCACATCCTCTACGAGAACTTCGTGAACGTCAATAGGGAGGTCGAGCAGATGTGTCTCGACATCACCCAGTTCGCCAAGAAATAGAGGTCGAGTACCATCCTGTAGTACCATTTTGTAAATACTTGCATTTTTCCCAATTATTTCAGCCCAAAAGAGATAAGTCGCTTTGAATAGGCATTTCAAATACATAACTTGTCACTGGAAAACCTTTTAACAGATCATACAAATGGCATTATTTGAATTCACTGAAGACGAGGTCCCGTACGCCATCCTTGGCGAGTACGGGCTCACCCGCGAGATGGTCGAGGACCTTCCGGAGAATCCCTATCAGTACATCCTGAGGGGGCTTCTCTCCCCCGCCCTTCCCATCACGGTCAGGGACGACAGGGGGAACACCGTCAAGGCTCGCACCCGTTTCCGTCTCGTCCGAGGGGACGACGGTACGGTGGACGTCCTTTTCTATCCCCGCCTCATGCACTGCGACCTGGAGAGCTACTCCTCCAAGGAGCAGGACCTCCTGAGGAGGGGCCGTGTCATCCTCAGCCACGCGCCGGACGACAAGGCCAGCAAGTGCTTCGTCCAGGTCGACCCGGACACGAACCAGGTGATGTACATCCCGACGCCGGTCATCGGGAGGAACCTGTTGAACCTCATGGACCACTTCAAGCTCGACAAGGAGGACATCGAGAGGATCCAGCAGGGCCTTCCCATCCCCGTCACCGAGAATGACGAGACCCTCTCCATCGGGCTGGACCTCACGGAGAAGACCGGCATCCGCATCGAGCGAGGCAGCTTCTTCAAGTGGGACGTCGAGCGCGGCGCCCACATGAAACCCTTCAACTTCGGCCTTTACGGCTGCTGGATCAAGGACGCCAGGGGCGACCTCTCCTACGTCCCCGAGGAGGAATACACGGAGGAGATCCTAGCCCAGCAGGGCGACGCGGCCAGATACAACGCAGGAACCATCAAACGATAACGACCATGGAAAAGAAAAGTTCTTACACCGAGGACGAACTGGTGCAGATGTACCAGGACGGAGAGATCACCCTTGCCGAGCTTGTCGTCTTCCATCCTTCGGAATGGGGCGAGGAGTTCGCCCTCTTCCTCGCCCGCCATCCCGAACGCAGCGAGGAGGAGAACGCCCAGGCCTTCCTTGACCTCAAGGACAGTGAGCTGGAGAAGGCGATGGAACGCGGGGACGCTTAGCCACGAA
>JAFRPH010000109.1 GCA_017429205.1 Bacteroidales bacterium | reverse complement strand
TCGCCCCTGGACCCTTCGGGACCATGTCTTCCTTGTTAGTTGTCGGGCTAGGTTGAGAGCATAGCCTGGCATTCCATCAAAAACCTGACAATTCCCCAAGAATTATTTAACAGGATGGTCCCGAAGGAGTCCAGAGGGCGATCGGAAAGCCCTCTGGTGCGCCCGCAGGCGCATACCTGGACCGGTATGGAAATGCGGAGCGGTCATTGCGGGCATATGCATACCGGGCTCATGCAAATTGCTTTCAGACCGGATACGACTCAAGGAACAGCCTTGCGGCCTCGGCGTTGTCGGGTTTGGTGTTCTCCAGAGTCATCGGGATGCCGGGGCGGGCGGCGGCGAAGCGGAGCAGGCGGTGATAGTCCATCTCCCCGGTGCCGCAGGCGCAGGCCCTGAGATCCGCTTCCCCCTCGGCAAAGCGGTAGTCCTTCAGGTGCAGCACCGCCACGCGGTCCCCGAAGCGCCGGTCGCACTCGTCGATGATCGCATCGCACTGTGCCCGGTTGGCGGGGGTGAGGAGATTCACGGTGTCGAGGATGATCCGCACATGGCCGTCGGAGACCCGGTCGAGGGCGTCCAGCAGGCGCTCGGCGCGCTCCGGCGTGTGGATGATGTGGCGGCACACCGGTTCAAAGGCGAAGATCACGCCCTCCTCCTTCGCGCGCTCGGCCACGGGCAGCATGCGCCGGGTGATCAGCGCGAGGGCCTCCTCCGTCCGGCAGGCGGGCTCGGTCCTGTAGCCCGTGTTCGGCGCGCCGGTCTCGGTGCCCACGGTCAGGGCGCCGGTCAGGCGGGCGAATCGCAGGTGGGCGAAGTAGATCTCCAGCGTGCGCCGGTACTGCTCCTCGTCCGGGGTGGCGAGGTTGAGGTAGCAGCCGAGGACGGCGCAGGTCATGCCGCGGCTGTCGAAGGCGGTCTTCACGCGCACGGCGAGGTCTTCGGTCAGCAGGGCGGGGGCCTCGTCCATGCGGAAGCCGGCGATCGCTTTCTGCATGGCGAGGTGCGCGCAGGAGAACCCCTGCGCCCGGGCGTGATCGAGCCGCTCCTCGAGGGCCGTCCCGGCGGTGTCGTGCAGGCGGATGCCGATGTTCATACGCTGCTTCCTTTCTTTGGTCAGGTGTCGGGATCCTGCGGGCTTTCCCCGAGGCCGAGGACGGCCATCAGCTTCGGCACGGCCTCCCTGGGGAGGAGACCGTCCACGTCCACCACGGCGTCGGCGTAGCGCTCATAGAGCGGGGTGCGCTCATCGAAGAGGGCGCGCAGGGTCTGTCCGGGGGCGAGGGAGACGCCCCTTGCGCGGGGATCGCGCACCCGCTCTTCCACGGTCTCCGGGCGCAGGCGCAGGTAGACCACCGGGCCGAGGGCCTTCAGGCGGGCCATCGCCTCCGGGCGGTAGACGGCGCTGCCGCCGGTGGAGATCACGCAGCCGTCGGCCTCGAGCGAGGCGATGATCCGCCCCTCGAGGTCGCGGAAGCCCTCCGTCCCGAGTTCCTCCGCGAGCGCGGAGAGCTTTTTCCCGCAGCGGCGCTCGATCTCCCGGTCCGTGTCGAGGAAGCGCAGGCCCGCCGCCCGGGCGAGGAAGATGCCGTTGGTCGTCTTGCCGCAGCCGGGCATCCCGATCAGGCTCACGTTCACGGGCGCACCTCCTCCGTCTCCGCGGTCGCCGCGGGCGGCGTGTCGAGGGTGGAGGTGATGACGAGGGTGCCCGAGGGCTTCCACATCAGGGCCCAGGCGAGGACGCCGGCCAGGATGACGATGACGGCGGAGGCGATCCGGCTGCGCGTCGAGGTCTGTGCGCGCTTCAGCCAGGTGAGGCCGCGCAGGTGGAGCATCACCCGGTCGGCGGCGACGCCGGTCAGCAGGCCGCAGGCGAGACCGGCCCCGACGAGGATGGCCATGTAGACCAGCATCTGGTCCGGCAGGTGGGCGATGCGCATGGCGAGGAGGACCTGGCCGATGTTGTGCGCCGCGCCGCCGGCCATGGACACGATGACGCAGGGGATCCGCACGCCCCTGATCCCGCGGGAGAGCAGGGTCATGACGAGCATGGACAGCACCCCGCCCGCGAAGGCGTAGAGCATGGCGTTGAGCCCGGAGAAGAGGAGGCCCGAGAGGGTGACCTTCAGGGCCATCAGCGTCCAGGCCGTCGGCAGGTCGAGCATGTAGACCGCGAAGATCAGCACGCCGTTGGAGAGGCCGAGCTTGATCCCCGGGACGGCGGAGACCGCCGGGAGCATATGCTCCACCCAGCCCAGGACGAGCATGATGGCCAGCAGCAGCCCGCAGAGCGTCACCCGCGACGTCCGCGCGCGGTTTGCGTTCCGCCTGTCCACCGGCCTCACCTCCCGGAGCTTTTTATCGGTTGATTCGCCTGTATTATACGCCATCCCGTGCGGGAATGGAATGCTTTGCGGTTTTTTTTCGGAAATGAACTGCCACCCCGTCCGGGACGGCGTATCAATGTGTGGAAGCACTGAGGCGCTTCCCCCAAAGAAAAAGAAAGAAAGAAACCGCAACGCGGAGGAGGAAAAAAACACCATGACTGAATTCGAGAACATTGAGAACTTTGAGGCTGTTGAACTGAGCGCAGAGGAAATGAACGAGATCGCCGGCGGCTACAAGCCGATGCGTGCGAAGCAGGGCTTCACCCAGATCCAGATCAAGCGGGGCGACACCCTGAACCGCCTCGCGAGGGCGTACAAGTGCACGGTGGCTGACCTGCTGAAGTGGAATCCCCAGATCAAGAATAAGAACCTGATCTACACCGGCGCCTATCTCTACATCAAGCTGTAATCGGTCATCGGACAACGCGAAAGACCGCACCCACAACCGGGCGCGGTCTTTTCGTTGATATCCGAAGGATCCGCGCCTGCGGGCGCGCCAGGGGCTTTCCGATCGATCCGGGGCTGCCGCCCATTCTCCGCTGAGAACTGTCCACCGGACAGTTCTCCGGGCGCTCCGAATCCCTGGACCCTTCGGGGCCGCATCGTTTAGGATGATGATTGGGTAAAAACCTGCGTGGGGAACCTCTCCACCGCTGCGGCGGTCCCCCTCCCATTTCAGGGGAGGTTTGGGTAACTATCTGCCCCTGTTTCCCCTGAAAGGGGAGATGTCACCGCAGTGACAGAGAGGTTTCTGCGGTTGCGTCTTCCCATAATCCAACTTTAACGGGACGGCCCCGAAGGAGTCCAAAGGGCGATCGGAAAGCCCTCTGGTGCGCCCGCAGGCGCATATCCTTTTCAACGGATTATCCCCAAAGAACGAATGTAAGGGATTCCGCGCTCTGCGGAGCGCGCCCGGGGCTTTCCGATCGCCCCTGGACCCTTCGGGGCCGAC
>JAFRPH010000108.1 GCA_017429205.1 Bacteroidales bacterium | reverse complement strand
CTTGTTCTTGTATGTTGATGGGCAAAGTAATCTTGATAAAGAACCTTGCAATCTCAGAGCCTATCATCAACGGGACGGCCCCGAAGGTTTCCAAAGGGCGATCGGAAAGCCCTTTGGTGCGCCCGCAGGCGCATACCCTCATCAACGGAGTTTCCCTGCCTGAACGTGAAGAACCACAAAAGAACAGCGCAGCGGGCATTAAACGCCGCTGCGCTGTGGTGATGATCGGTTCCGGCGGGATTATTCCTCGTCGTCGATGTCCACATCGGGGGTGCTTTCGGTTTCGGGGGCCTCGGTTTCCTCGAGCTCATCCAGGGTCTCCGGGAAGAGCGGCTTGCCGCACTTCGGGCAGGGCATATCCTCGTCGAAGTCGAGGTCGGCCAGGTCGAGCTTCACCTCGCGGCCGCAGTGGGGACAGGTGTAGAGCACCGCGTCCTCATCGTCCTCCTCTTCCTCCGCAGAGGCCTCTTCCTCTTCGGCTTCCTCCTCCGCGGCAGGCTCGGCTTCGGGCTCCTCCGCTTCCTCCGCGGGCTCGTCCGCCTCGGACTCTTCGTCCGTCTCCGGCTCGTCCTCCGCCGGCTCTTCACAGGATTCCTCCGCCTCGGGCTCTTCTTCCTCCCCGGCGTCGTCCTCTGCGGCGGGTTCCTCCTCCTCGTCATCCTCCTCGGGCTGATCGAGCATGCCGGCGAAGAAGTCCTCGTCGTCGTCATCCTCGTCGGGATCCCAGTCTTCGGGTTCGCCGAGGCGGTCGAAGGTATCGGAGAGCTCGTCCTCGAGGTCGGTGACGTCCTCGTCGATGGCCTCGACCAGGTCCTCCAGCACCTCGTGATCCATCCGGAGCTCATCGAGGGCCGCCGCGGTGTCGCTCAGCAGGTTAATGACCTCGAGAAGCAGGCGGTTCGCGTTCTTCTCGGGGTTCAGGTTCATGCCGTCGGCCAGCCCCTTGAGATAGCTGGCGCGCTCACTCAGGTTGCTCATGACAGGCCCTCCTTATCGGTCAGGCGCGCTCCATGTACTCGCCGGTGCGGGTGTCGACACGGATCATGTCGCCGTTGTTGATGAACAGCGGCACCTGCAGGGTCACGCCGGTCTCGAGCGTGGCGGGCTTGTAGGTGTTGGAGGCGGTGTCGCCCTTGAAGCCGGGCTCGGTGTTGGTGACCTCGAGGGTCACGAAGTTCGGGGCGTCCACGGAGAAGGCGCTGCCCTTGAAGAACTTGATCGTGACGTTGGTGCCTTCCTTCACGTACTGGATGGCGTCTTCGACCTGCTCCTTGTTCAGGGGCAGCTGGTCATAGGTCTCCATGTCCATGAAGTAGTACAGGTCGCCGTCGTTGTAGGAGTACTGCATCTCCTTGGTCTCGATAATGGCCTTGCTGGTCTTGAAGGTGGGGTTGAAGCTGGTCTCGACGACCGCGCCGGTCAGCACGTTCTTGAGCTTGGTGCGCACGAAGGCCGCGCCCTTGCCCGGCTTGACGTGCTGGAAGTCGACGATCGTCCAGACGCCGCCCTCCCACTCGATCGTAATGCCCTTTCTGAAATCGCCGGCAGTAATCATGCTGCATTCCTCCTGTTTTTCTTTATTCTTTGCTCAATCCTATGGACAAACGGCCCACAGACACGAATATCCGCATACTATTGTAGCACAACTTCTTTCGCTTGAAAAGGGGGAAATTGCGGGAGAGCCGCGGAACACAGGCGTTTGCGGACGCTGCCCCTCAGCGGTAGTCCTCGCGGGTGCCGTCCCCGTCCTCCTCCGCATCCCGGTCGCGCCGCTCGCGGACCAGATACGCGAAGAGGGCGGCGGAGGCGACCGCACCCAGGATGCGCAGGGCCCCGCCCCAGCGGAACGGCACCGAAAAGGCCGTGAAGGCGCAGAAGCCCGTCATGATCACCGAGGCGATGGTCAGCATCACCTTCAGGATCATCCCGCCGAGGCTCCCGAACAGGGAGAGGATCGATTTGAGCATGTCATGCTCCCCTTTCACTTCTTACAGCACCGTCTTCAGGAAGGCCGCCAGCTCCTCCGCCATCTCGGTCTGCTCCGGGATGCGTGGGTGGCCGTCCGTGCCGTCCCCGTTGCGGCGGAAGAGATACTGATGCGCATGGAAGCCCTCCGCGCGCAGCTCCTCCGCGATCTCCCCGATCGCCTCATCCCACTCGCGCTCGTGGCGGATCAGGGTGGTGATGAACACCGCCGGCGTCCCGGCCGGATAGTGGGCGAGGACGCCCTTCGCGATCTTCTTGTACTCCGCCTTCCACAGATCCTTGTGTTCACCCTCGCAGCGCAGGTCGTCCTGCTCGGTGAGGGCGTTGTGGTGGTCGTTCTGCCCGAGGGCAAAGACGACGGCGTGCGGGATGAAGCGGCTGAAGTCCCACTTCGTGAACTCCCCGCCCTCGGGGAAGTAGCACAGGCGGTCCCAGGTCTCATTCATGCCGATCTGGGTGGGATAGTGGAAGTAGCCGGTGTGCGGGAGGACGGCGATGCCGCCCTGGGCCGTCAGGTGGCACTCCGCGTTCAGCATCCGCGCGGTCTGCCAGGCGTAGGACCACCAGGCGTTGTCGTAGACCGCGTCGTTGGAGCAGGGGTCGGTCCGGCCAACATAGTCGACGGCCTCCACGCAGGCGCCGGCGGTCACCGAGTCGCCGTAGAACTCCAGGCGCAGGCTCTCCCGCGGCGCGGACTCGGCAAACTCCCCGTCGGTCTCAAAGCCGAGGAGGCGGTAGCTGTAGGAGCAGTCGAGCTGCTTGAAGAGGGTGACGGTGTGGAGCATGCCGGGCTCGAGGTTGTCCGCGAGGATGAACTCGGTGGGCTTGCGGTCCATGTCGCGGTTCAGCGGCACGCGGGAGAGCCGCCCGTCGACGATCAGCCCGAGGCAGACGGTGCCCCACACGAGCCACGGGGTGACGGTACAGCGCAGGGTGGTCCCGGTGAAGCGCACCTGCGCAAAAGATCCGGGCCAGTAGAACCGCGCCCCGTCCTCCGCGTCATTGATGCGCCCGGTGTAGCGGATCCTGCTGTCGGTATGGTTGATCTTCATCGCTTTCGACCTCCTTGAGATATCGCGGGTATTTTACCACAGGGGACGGGATTTGGAAAGGTGGGAAATGGCGAATCGTGAGCGTCCCGGCAGGCGGGAGGAGCCGGGAGGAAAGCCGTCCGGTGCGGTCTGCAGTGCCCCTGCACGAATTGCCGGTCGCTCCTTCTCTTCGCGTTCCTCTTCTCTCGCCTTCCCAAAGCTTCACCTAACGGGACAGCCCCGAAGGTTTCCAAAGGGCGATCGGAAAGCCCTCTGGTGCGCCCGCAGGCGCATACCCCATCCACAGGCAAAATGAATGGAAAGGTTTCCGTGCTCTGCGGAGCGCGCCAGGGGCTTTCCGA
>JAFRPH010000107.1 GCA_017429205.1 Bacteroidales bacterium | reverse complement strand
CCAGCGACGACGACATGAGCAACAGCGAGGTCGGCCACAACGCCCTCGGCTGCGGCCAGATCTACTCTCAGGGCGCGAAGCTCGTCAACGAGTCCATCGAGTCCGGCGCCATCTACCAGAGCGAAACCTGGAAGGACCTGGTGGGCTCCGTGGCGGAGAAGGGCACGGCCCTGCACTTCATCGGCCTGCTGTCCGACGGCAATGTCCACTCCAACATCAGCCACCTGCTGGCCATGCTGAAGGAGGCCAAGAAGGAAGGCGTGAAGAAGGTCCGCGTGCACATCCTCCTCGACGGCCGCGACGTGCCCGCCACCTCCGCCCTGGAGTATGTGGGCAAGCTGGAGGACTGCCTGAAAGAGCTCAACGACGCTTCCTTCGACGGCAGGATCGCCTCCGGCGGCGGCCGCATGCAGATCACCATGGACCGCTACCAGGCCAACTGGGCCATGGTCAAGGCCGGCTGGGACGTGCACGTCCACGGCATCGGCCCGGACTGCAAGATCGGCGGAGAAGGCCGCTTCTTTGGCAGCGCCGCCGAGGCCATCGAGACCCTGCGCGGGGAGACCGGCGCCATCGACCAGGACCTGCCCGCCTTCGTCATCGGGGACAACGGCAAGCCCGTCGGCGCCATGCAGGACGGCGACAGCGTGATCCTCTTCAACTTCCGCGGCGACCGTGCCCTGGAGATCTCCATGGCCTTCGACGGCGACGCCTCCTTCGACAAGTTTGACCGCGGCACGGTCCCGCAGGTGAAGTACGCCGGGATGCTCGAGTACGACGGCGACCTCCACATCCCGCACAAGTACCTCGTGAACCCGCCGCAGATCCGCGACACCCTCACCGAGCTCCTCGTGGCGGCCGGCATCAAGGAATACGCCGTCTCCGAGACCCAGAAGTACGGCCATGTGACCTACTTCTGGAACGGCAACCGCTCCGGCAAGGTGAGCGAGGAACTGGAAGACTACTGCGAGATTCCCAGCGACGTGCGCTCCTTCGACGAGTGCCCCTGGATGAAGGCCACCGAGATCGCGGACAAGGTGATCGAGGCCATCGAGAGCAAGCAGTACGGCTTCATCCGCTGCAACTTCCCCAACGGCGACATGGTAGGCCACACCGGCAACCTGTATGCCACGGAGATCGCGGTGGAGAGCGTGGACCTGGAGCTGGCGCGGATCAAGAAGGTCTGCGACGCCGAGGGCTGCATCCTGATCGTCACCGCCGACCACGGCAACTCCGACCAGATGCTCGAGCAGAACAAGAAGGGCAAGATCGAGGTCCGCACGGCCCACAGCCTGAACCCCGTTCCCTTCATCATCTACGACAAGGACGAGCGCCACGAGATGAAGGAAGGCAAGTTCGGCCTGGCCAACGTGGCCCCGACCGTCGCGCAGCTGCTGGGCCTCAAGCCCTTCGACAGCTGGGAGGAGAGCATGCTGAAGTAAGGCACAGCTGTTCCCTCCGTTTGGAAACGACCTTTGTTAGCACTCTCATCAAGAGAGTGCTAATTTTGTATTGCATTTCCCCGGCAACGGTGCTACAATATCGGCGGAATCCTATCATCACAAGGAGGCAGTCCCCATGTCGGAAAACATTGAGAACCGTGTGAACGGGATAGAAAAAGGCAGCGTCTCCATCGACGCGGAAAACATCATGCCGGTCATCAAGCGCTGGCTGTATTCGGACAAGGATATCTTCATCCGCGAGGCCGTGTCCAACGGCTGCGACGCGATCACCAAGTACCGCATGCTCAACCCCGGGACCGAGGAGCCGATGGAAGTCCTCGTCACCGTGGACAAGGAGAAGAAGGAGATCCGCTTTGACGACACCGGTATCGGCATGACGGCCGACGAGGTACGCCGCTACATCAATCAGGTGGCCTTTTCCAGCGCCGCTGAGTTCATGAAGCAGGTCGCGAAGGACGAGCAGGAGGGCAGCGGCGGCATCATCGGCCACTTCGGCCTCGGCTTCTACTCGGTGTTCATGGTCTCCGAGAAGGTGGAGATCGAGAGCCTGTCCTGCCTGGAGGGCGCGGACCCGGTCCACTGGGTCAGCGAGGACGGCATGCACTTCGAGATGGGCCCGGGCAGCCGGACGCAGCACGGCACGACGATCATCCTCCACGTCTCGGAGGAGGAGAAGGAGTTCCTCGACGTGTGGCGCGTGCGCGGCGTCCTGAACCGCTACTGCGGCTGGATGGCCGTGCCGGTCAAGCTCTTTGACGCGAACGCGAAGCCCACCGAGCGCGAGGAGACCGTGGAGGGCGAGACCGACGCGGACGGCAAGCCCGTCACCCGCAAGGTCACCGAGGAGCCGAAACCCGAGCAGATCAACGACACGAACCCGCTCTGGCTCCGCAAGCCGGCCGACTGCACCGACGAGGAGTACAAGGCCTTCTACCACAAGGTCTTCACCGACCCGCAGGATCCGCTGTTCTGGGTGCACCTGAACGTGGACTATCCCTTCAACCTCAAGGGCATCCTCTTCTTCCCCAAGCTGCCGGAGGACTTCGGCGTGCGCGAGGGGGAGATCAAGCTCTTCTCCGGCCAGGTCTTCGTGGCGGACAACATCAAGGAGATCATCCCCGAGTTCCTGATGCTGCTGCGCGGCGTCATCGACTGCCCCGACATCCCGCTGAACGTGAGCCGCTCCTTCCTCCAGAACGACGGCAGCGTGAAGAAGATCAGCGGCCACATCACGAAGAAGGTGGCTGACAAGCTCACCGGCCTGTTCAACACGGCGCGGCAGGAGTACGAGGGCTACTGGGACGACATCGCCCCCTTCGTGCGCTACGGCTGCATGACCGACCAGAAGTTCTATGAGCAGATGAAGCCCGCCCTGCTCTATCACCTGACCGACGGCGGGTACCAGACCCTGCAGGAGTACCGCGACGAGAGCGGTCAGAAGACGGAGGGCAAGGTCCTGTACACCTCCGACGCGAAGCGCCAGGCGGCCTCGGTGGCCCTGTACACCGGGCGCGGCATCCGCGTGGCCGTCCTCGACTATCCGAAACTCGACGCGGCCTTCCTCAACTTCATGGAGTACTCCGGCGGGGAGGACGCGCACTTCGTCCGCGTGGACGCGGATGTCAGCGGCCTGACCGAGAAGGAGGAGCAGGAGAAGCCGGAGGAGAGCCTGGATCAGGAGAAGCTGCAGTCCCTGTTCCGCGGGGCGCTGGGGCAGGAGGAGCTGGAAGTGAGCCTCGCCGCCATGGCCGATGAGGAGCTGATGGCTGTGGTCACGGAGGATGAGCAGATGCGCCGCTTCCGCGAGGTTTATGCGATGAAGGGCATGGACGGCCTGGGCGGGAAGAGGAGCCTGGTGCTCAACCGCCGCAGCGCGGCCGTTCAGCGCCTGGCCGCGATGGATCCGGAGAGCGAGACCGCAAAGCTGCTGGCCGCGCAGATGTACGATCTGGCGAGGATGGCGGTTTCCCCGCTGGAAGGCGAGGAGATCACGGCCTTCCTGAACCGCTCGGCGAAGCTGGTCGCCCGCGTGGCGGAGGAAAAGTAAGGGGTAGGGAGATGTTCTGCTTTTCATGACTGAAAAGCAGCAAAAGGTCCTGGGGGACACGTTGCGACGTGTGTCCCCCAGACCCCCCGCACACGCTTTTGGCCGCAAGCGGAGAAGGCCCATGGCTCTCCGAAAGACGCCGGGTCGTTCTCCGAAGGAGTCCAGAGGGCGATCGGAGAGTCCTTCACTAATGGTGCGGCCCCGAAGGGTCCAAGGGCGATCGGAAAGCCCCTGGCGCGCCCGCAGGCGCGTACCCTCGCCTCACACAAATAAAACCTTTCATCAACGCTGCGACTCCGAAGGAGTCCAGAGGGCGACCGGAAAGCCCTCTGGCGCGCCCGCAGGCGCGAACCCTTTTCCCCACACAACACAAA
>JAFRPH010000106.1 GCA_017429205.1 Bacteroidales bacterium | reverse complement strand
GGCATGATGGACACCATCCTCAACCTGGGCCTGAACGACGACGTCGTGGCTGCCATGATCAAGGGCAACCCCGACCCCAAGTTCGAGCGCTTCGTGTATGACTGCTATCGCCGCTTCATCCAGATGTTCTCCGACGTGGTCATGGAAGTGGGCAAGAAGTACTTCGAGCAGCTGATCGACGCCATGAAGGAACGCAAGGGCGTCAAGTTCGACACCGAGCTGACCGCCGCCGACCTGTGCGAGCTGGCGCAGCAGTTCAAGGCCGAGTACAAGAAGCAGCTGGGCGAGGACTTCCCCTCCGATCCCAAGGTGCAGCTCTACGAAGCCATCCGCGCCGTGTTCCGCTCCTGGGACAACCCGCGCGCCAACGTTTACCGCATGGACCATGACATCCCCTACAGCTGGGGCACGGCCGTCAACGTGATGCCCATGGTCTTCGGCAACCTGAACGAGAACTCCGGCACGGGCGTCGCCTTCACCCGCAACCCCGCCACCGGCGAGAAGGTCCTGATGGGCGAGTTCCTGACCAACGCCCAGGGCGAAGACGTCGTGGCCGGCGTCCGCACCCCCATGCCCATCTCCCAGATGGAAGAGAAGTTCCCCGAGGCCTACAAGCAGTTCGTCGAAGTCTGCTCCATCCTCGAGAACCACTATCGCGACATGCAGGACATGGAGTTCACCGTTGAGAACGGCAAGCTCTACATGCTCCAGTGCCGCGCCGGCAAGCGCACCGCGCAGGCCGCCATCAAGATCGCGTGCGATCTGATCGACGAGGGCATGATCTCCGAGGAGGAGGCGCTGATGCAGATCGACGCCAAGTCCCTCGACATGCTGCTCCACCCGACCTTTGACGCTGCGGCCCTGAAGAAGGCCCAGCCCATCGGCAAGGGCATCGCCGCCTCTCCCGGCGCCGCCGCCGGCACCATCGTCTTCACCGCTGAGGACGCTGTCGAGCACGGCAAGAAGGGCGAGAAGGTCGTTCTGGTCCGTCTCGAGACCAGCCCCGAGGACATCGAGGGCATGAAGTTCTCCCAGGGCATCCTGACCGTCCGCGGCGGCCAGACCAGCCACGCGGCCGTTGTGGCCCGCGGCATGGGCACCTGCTGCGTCTCCGGCTGCGGCGACATCAAGATGGACGAAGAGAACAAGTGCTTCACCCTTGCCGGCAAGACCTATCACGAGGGCGACGTGCTGTCCCTGGACGGCTCCACGGGCAACATCTACGGTGAGCTGATCCCCACCGTTCCCGCCGACCCGAACAGCGGCTACTTCGGACGCATCATGGAGCTGTCCGACAAGTACAAGACCATGGGCGTGCGCACCAATGCCGACACTCCCAAGGACGCCAAGCAGGCGGCCGCCTTCGGCGCGCAGGGCATCGGCCTGTGCCGCACCGAGCACATGTTCTTCGGCCCGGACCGCATCCCCGCTTTCCGCGAGATGATCTGCGCCGAGACCGAGGAGGAGCGCAAGGCCGCTCTGGACAAGATCGAGCCCATGCAGCAGTCCGACTTCGAGGGCCTGTTCGAGGCGCTGGGCGGCTATCCCGTCACCATCCGCTTCCTGGATCCCCCGCTGCATGAATTCGTGCCCACCGAGGAGGCCGACATCGAAGCGCTGGCCGCCGCGCAGGGCAAGTCCGTCGCTTACATCAAGCAGGTCATCGCCGATCTCCACGAGTTCAACCCGATGATGGGTCACCGCGGCTGCCGCCTGACCGTCACCTATCCCGAGATCGCCGTGATGCAGACCAGCGCCATCATCAAGGCCGCGCTGGCTGTGCAGGGCCGTCATCCGGACTGGAAGGTTGTCCCCGAGATCATGATCCCACTGGTGGGCGAGCTGAAGGAATACAAGTTCGTCAAGGATATCGTCGTGAAGACCGCCGACAAGCTGATCGCCGAGTCCGGTTCCGAGCTCAAGTATGAGGTCGGCACCATGATCGAGATCCCGCGCGCCGCGCTGACCGCCGACGACATCGCCAAGGAAGCGGACTTCTTCTGCTTCGGCACCAACGACCTGACCCAGATGACCTTCGGCTTCAGCCGTGACGACGCCGGCAAGTTCCTGCCCGCGTACTACCAGAACAAGATCTACGAGTCCGATCCCTTCGCCCGCCTCGACACCGTGGGCGTTGGCAAGCTGATGAAGATGGCTGTCACCCTGGGCAAGGGTGTGAATGCTGCCCTGCACTGCGGCATCTGCGGCGAGCACGGCGGCGATCCGTCCTCCATCGAGTTCTGCAACGAGATCGGCCTGAACTACGTCTCCTGCAGCCCCTTCCGCGTGCCGATCGCGCGCCTGGCCGCTGCGCAGGCCGCCATCAAGGCCAAGAAGGCGTAATTTCCCGGTCATCTGTCAAACGGCAGCAGCCGCACGGATCGCAAGATCCGTGCGGCTGTTTATTTATGAAATCGTCAGAAAAGTTTGGCGGACAGCAGGAATTAAGTACACAAAAGCGAATCATGTAATGACCGTATGATATCGATAGAATGTGTACTTTGGGAGGCGGATTTTGATGAAAAGGGTTGTTTGCCTGATTCTGGCCGGTATTCTTTTGATCCTTGCCGTACCCTGTGCGTTGGCGGATTCTATGGTCGAAGTCACAAAGGGCGCTTCGATCCGCGCGGATGCAGGCTACAATGGTGAGAAGGTCAGGCTTGCGCAGCCGGGTGAACGCTTCGAGTATCTTGGGGAGCAGGGCACCTGGTATAAGATCGGCTTTGACGGAGGATCCGTCGGCTACCTGCCGAAGGACTGCTGCAAACTGATCGCTTCGCAGGACGGTGAGCCGTCCGATGCCCGGCAGAAGGATGCGACCGTCCGCATCACCAGGATCGCCATTCAGGACAGGAATGTGACCATCGCGCCCGAGACGAGATGGGCGCTGGCATACACCCTGACCCCGGTCAGCGCCTCGCCGGACAACGTCACCTGGACATCCTCGAATGAAGCCGTGGCGACGGTCGACCGCTATGGCGTTGTGACCGGCATAGCCAAGGGCAGCGCAAAGATCACAGCCACCGCAGCCGATAACAGCAGAGTGAACGCGTCCATCAATATCAAGGTGGATGACTTTGATATGGTCTTCACGAGCGCGGAGAAAAAGACGGCAGTCTATCATTACGGCAGCGGGCTGTTTGTCGTCAAGGCCAAAAGTAAATCGGGCTGTGTCAGCGTTCCCGAAACAATCACGTCGATGATTGCAATGGTTGTGGGGGGATATGCATCGGATACGTTTAGTGTAACGCCAGTCAAGGCCGGAACCGATGTCATCACCGTGACCGCCGGAAGGGTCAAGACAACCATCAAGGTGTATGTCAGCCCTGAGGCGTTCAAGCCTATTGAAGTGCACGAGGAAGCAACGCACTCTGGAAGCGATTCTTCAAAGACAGTGACGGAATCCAATAAGAAAAATGCTGAGCAGTTGCTTGATAAGACTGTGCTTTTTGGTCACTATCCGCAAACTGAAGAAGGAGCAGATAATACGCCTATTGAGTGGACAATTCTTGACATAGACGAGGAGAATCATCGGGCTCTTTTGATCAGTAAGTATGCATTGGATTGTCAGCCATACAACGACGAGTTCGTCGAGGTGACTTGGGAGGATTGTACACTACGGGCTTGGTTGAATAATGATTTTCTCGACACAGCATTTAGTGAATCTGAGCAGAGTGCTATCTTGCTTTCGACGGTGGACAATAGTTCAAATCAAGGTAGCAGTGATTACAAAACAACAGGTGGCAATAATACGGAAGACAAAATCTTCTTGCTTAGTTATTCAGAGGCATGGCATTACTATTTTGAAAATGATGATCGAAGATGTGCTCCAACGAACTACGCAATAAGCCAGAATGCATATATTCACTATAACGAGACAATAAATAAAAAACCGGTTGGGATTTGGTGGCTCCGTTCACCCGGCTATTCGCTCTTCAGCGCTATCTATGTGAGCAGAAGCGGTGCAAGTAATAATGATCACGTAAATAGTGATCAAATAGCTGTTCGGCCTGTTTTCTGGGTTGATTTGGACACCATCAACCATTGATACTGACATTCATCTATACGGGACGGCCCCGAAGGAGTCCAGAGGGCGATCGGAAAGCCCTCTGGCGCGCCCGCAGGCGCGTACCCTCATCCTTCTCAATGGAAAAGGCGAAGAAGCGCGCGCTCCGTCGCTTTTC
>JAFRPH010000105.1 GCA_017429205.1 Bacteroidales bacterium | reverse complement strand
GTCTGTCATCAGACCGGCTGCGGCACGCATCGGTGCCGCAGCCGGCGGTGAATCGGGATCAGGCGATCTCCAGGGCCAGCTCGATCATCTGGGTGAAGCTCGTCTGGCGGTCCTGGGCGGGGAGGCTGTCGCCGGTCTTCGGGTTGTCGGAGATCGTGCAGATGCACAGGGCCTCCTTGCCGGTCCGCGCGGCGTTCAGGTAGAGGGAGGCAGCCTCCATCTCCACAGCCAGGACGCCGAGCTTTTCGAGGATGTCGTTGGGGCTGTGCTCGTCATAGAAGGTGTCCGAGGAGAAGATGGCGCCGGGCACGGGCTCGATGCCGAGGGTCTTGCCGGCCTCCATGGCGGCGTTAAGCAGGCGGTAGGAGCAGCAGGGCGCCAGGTCGCCGCGGAAGCCGTACTGGATGCCGTAGCCGGAGTTGGTGTAGGCGCTCATGCCCAGCACGATGTCGCGCAGCTTCAGCCGCTGGTTGATGGCGCCGGCGGAGCCGATCCGGATGATGCTCTGGACGTGATAACCCTGGAAGAGCTCATAGGAGTAGATGCCGATGGAGGGCATGCCCATGCCGGACGCCATGACGGACACGCGCTTGCCCTTGTAGGTGCCGGTGTAGCCCTGGACACCGCGGGTGTTGTTGACCAGGACCGCGTCGGTCAGATAGTTGTCGGCGATGAACTTGGACCGCAGCGGGTCGCCGGGCATCAGCACCGTGGGGGCGAAGTCGCCGGCATTGGCGGAGATGTGCGGGGTTGGGACATTCAGCATGAAAAACGCTCCTTTCGCATTGGATGTTGCACCGATTATAGCACACATCGGTGAAAATCACAAGCGCAAGGAGCGCGGTTCTGTCCGTGAAAGAGCCGGACGGGATCATTCGTCTTCCTCAGTGAATTCCTCCCGCTCCATTCCTCTCACTCGGCGCAGCGGTATCGGAGCCCCTGCTCACGGCAGAACCGTTCCGCCCATGTGCCGGGTGTGACAGTCAGGGTCAGCTTCTCGCATCCGTCAAAGGCCGAGGCGGTGATCCGGTTCACGCCGGCCGGGATGACAAGGTCCGTCAGACTGGTGCACTGGCAGAATGCCTGGCCTTGGATCGCTTCCAGACCGGCCGGCAGGGTCACCTCTGTCAGACCGTAACAGCAATAGAATGCCATGGAGCCGATCTCCGTGACGCCGTCCGGGATCACGATCCCGGTCAGACTGTCGCATCCGTAAAAGGCGCCGGAACCGATCCTTGTCAGGGTATCCGGCAGGCGGACGGATTTCAACTCAGCCGCACCATGAAACACGCCGTCGGCGAGTTCCGTGATCCCGTCCGGGACGGTGATCTTCTTCAGACACCAGCATCCGCTGAATGCATACTCCCCGATGGCCTGCACGCTGTCCGGGAATTCGACGCTCTCCAGATGCGTGCAGCCTTTAAACGCGAACGCTCCGATCTCTGTCACGGTGCCCGGAAGCAGGACTGCTTTCAGATGCCGGTTATCCGCGAAGGCGTCCTCGCCGACGGTCCGGATGCCGTCCGGGACGGTGAAGTATTCGTCGAGGCGGCCTGCCGGATACCAGATCAGCCGCTGATCCTCCAGGCTGCACAGGGCGCCGTCACGCAGACAGAAGGCAGGGTGCCCGTCCCCGATACGAATCCTCTCCAGGTTCTCACAGCTGCCGAACGGGTTTCCTTCGATCACGGCGAGACTGTCCGGCAGATCGATCAGCATGAGCGCGGAGCCCTCGAAAGCGTTCGGACCGATGCGCAGGAGCCCCTTCGGGAGGTCGATCCCGGTCAGCGAACTCTCCGCGAAGGCGTACGCGCCGATCTCCGTCACACTGTCGGGGATCACGATGCGCCGCACGTCCGACCGGCGGAAGGCGGAATCGGGGATCGCCGTCACTGTGTCCGGCAGGATCACGGTGTCCTTCCGGCAGCCTTCGAAGACGGACGCCCGCAGGGACGTGACGCGGCAGCCGTCGAGGCTCTCCGGCACGGTCAGGGTATCCGCGGGGTCGTTGGAGCCGCCGTACTTGACCAGCATCGCGTCTCCGCCGTCCGGCATATAGAAGAAGTCCCCGCTCCGGCGGATCGTCATGATTTCTGGCGGCCGGTCCGTGAGGCGATGCCACGTGGTGACGGAGTCCTCCTCATACCGGGAGGCGCTTATGCGGGTGACGGTCAGCGTGTCGCCTTCCACCGAATAGGTGAAGGTGTACCAGTTGTTGTCATACGCGATCGAGCCGTCCCGGTCCGTATAGCCGCAAATGCTCACATCGCGGACCTCGCCGCCGGTCACATGCTGAAAGATATACGTTCCGTCCTCCATGTATTCCGCGTAGCTCATAAAGTCCATGCCCACGGCGGCGCCGGTCTTCTCGAATTCCCACAGGCCGACCAGCGGGCTGCCGTCTGCCGGTTCTCCGCCTGCGTTCACCGCCGCGAGAAGAACCAGCAGCGCAGCGAGGACCGGGATCAGGGATCGTCTCATGTCGGATTCAACTCCTTTTACTCTGTATCATGCCGTACGGCACCGTATTGTGACAGCAGCGGATTATTCTTTTTTTTCGACGGGAGGATGTGAAATCCTGCGAAGAAAAAAGGTTCGGGAAAATTTAGCACTCACCTCTTGACAGTGCTAACAAAATGACTATAATACAAGATGAACAAAGGAACAGCGATCCGATAAACCACCGTCCCGTTGCTCAAGATCAACATGGCGCGGCCACCCGAATGGCCCTACACCGCAGGAGGTAAGAGTTATGTTGATGCCGAGTATCATTGCTGAGAATTTGTTCGACGACTGGTTTGACTTCCCGTCCATGCGTGACGTGGACCGCCGCCTCTACGGCAAGAACGCCGCAAGGGAGATGCGGACCGACGTGCATGAGCACGACGACCACTACGAGGTGTCCATCGACCTGCCGGGCTTCCGCAAAGAAGACATCACCCTGAGCCTGGAGAACGGCTACCTGACCGTCACCGCCGCCAAAGGCCTGGACAAGGATGAGAAGGACACAAAGGGCAAGGTCATCCGCCAGGAGCGCTACGCGGGCACCCTGCAGCGCAGCTTCTACGTCGGCAATGCCCTGACCGAGGAGGACATCACAGCCCATCTGGAGCACGGCGTGCTGACCCTGACCGTGCCGAAGAAGGACAGCCGGAAGGTGCCCGAGAAGAAGGTCATCCGGATCGAAGGATAATCTTTCCGGAACACCGGATCACGGAACCCCCGCCGCGGGAGACTGCGGCGGGGGTTTCATGTGGGCGCGGACATTTCCCTTGTGCAAAAGCTCCGCTTCCGCTATAATGGGACCTGAGAGACAGAAAACCGCGAGGTGATATCCTTGAGACACGCAGGCCGATGGGCAGCGCTGCTGCTGATCCTGACCCTTCTTGTGAATCTGAACGGAGGTGCCGAGATGCCCGCGCCGAAGGAGCTTCCCCTGACCGAAGGACTGCCGGAGCTGATGACCTTCTTGAACGGTGACGCCGTGGAGACGCCGGAGGACTGGTCTCGCCGCCGGGAGGAACTGCTGGAGCTGTACAGCCGCTATGTCTACGGCTATATGCCGGATCCGGCGGGGGAGAAGGTCTCCTGGACCCTCTCGGAGGAGCCGGAGACCCACGGCACCCTGCTCGAGGTCACGGTGGAGGCCAACGGCCGCAGCGCGCAGATCGCGGCCCTGATCACCCTGCCCGACGGAGAGGCTCCGGCGGGAGGATGGCCCTTCTTCGTGGAGTACGCGCCGTGGCATTATCGGGACTGGTTCTCCAAGGAATGGGTGACGGCGGTGTCGCAGAACTGCCGGTACGCGGCCTCGCGCGGCTACGCGGGTGTCCAGTACGACCCGTCCCTCGCCTCCTCGGACAACAATCTCCGCACCGGCGCGTTTTTCCGCCTGTATCCCTACGGCGAGCGGGGCAATCCGCAGTCGACGCGGGGTGTGCTGCTGGCGTGGGCCTGGGGCGTGAGCAAGATCATCGACGCGATGGAGGCCGGCGCGGGGGAGGCTCTCCACATCGACCCGGCCCTGTCGCTGGTGGGCGGTGTCTCCCGCTGGGGGAAGAGCGCCGCGGTGGCCGGAGCCTATGACCCGCGCATCCGGGTCACGATCCCGTCGTGCTCGGGCCTGGGCGGGACCGCCGTCTTCCGCACCGACAACCATGGCAAGACCTACGATCTGACGCGGCTCGGCGGCCCCGAGGCCTGGGTCAACGAGTCGCAGAACGAGCCGTTCTCCAACCTGAAGGGCGGGGAGGGCTACTGGTTCTGCGGGAACTTCGTGAGCGTCCCCACGGTGCGGAACCTCCCCGTAGATCAGCACATGCTCTGCGCGCTCGCCGCGGGTCCCGGACGCCACCTGATTCTCGTCACCGGGATCACCTCGGAGGGCTGGAACAACACCGAGGGTCAGTGCCTGGCCTGGCGCGCCTCCCGGCCTGTGTGGGATCTGCTGGGCATCGGCGGGAACAGCAACATCCTGATCCACCTGGACGGCCACGCGATCCTGCCTTCGGACATGGAAGCGATCCTCGACTACTGCGACAGCCGGCTCCTGGGACGCGGGGAAGCCGAGCCGCAGCCGATGGACGGGGCGGTCTTCCTGCGCGACAACCGCGACCGCCTGGATCCGCTCTTCGCACCCTATCTCACGGATGAATGATCCCATGATATCGACAGTAAAAAGGGTTCTTCATGGAAAGTTAGGGACAGCATATGGGGGGTTCGCGCTCTGCGGAGCGCGCCAGGGGCTTTCCGATCGCCCCTGGACCCTTCGGGGCCGTCTCTTTCTTGTTAGTTGTCGGGTAAGGCTGAGAGCATAGCCTGGCATTC
>JAFRPH010000104.1 GCA_017429205.1 Bacteroidales bacterium | reverse complement strand
CCCGCCCCCATCCCCCAGCCTTTCTTTACCCGGTCACTCAATCTGACGGGACGGCGCCCGAAGGAGTCCAGAGGGCGATCGGAAAGCCCTTTGGTGCGCCCGCAGGCGCATACCCCCTGATCATCGGAAGAACACCGCTGAAAAGAAGCGAAAACTCTTTTTCATTTTCCCCGGAACAAAACCTCCTTCCGCGCGTCCAAGGCAGTGAAAGGCAGCAAACAGCCGCGGAAACGCGGAACGATTCGGAAGGAGGAACCCCCTATGACAACAAACAGAAGGATGCTGGCCCTGGCGCTGGCGCTGCTGCTGGCACTGACCGGGCTGATGACCTGCGCGCGGGCCGATGAGTACTGCCGCCCGGGCGACACCGGCGACAACGTGCTCGCCCTCCAGGCCCGGCTCTGCGAGCTGGGCTACCTGACCAAAACCCCCGACGGGATCTTCGACGCCGACACCGAGGCGGCCCTCGTGGCCTTCCAGCGCTGGAACGGCCTGCTCGCCACCGGCATCGCCGACAGCGTGACCTGGTCGGTGCTCTTCTCCGACAAGGCATCCGCCTTCCGCACTTCGGAGCCCGAGGCGGTCGCTGAGGAGGAGGGCGTGTGGGCGTACTACGACGCCGCCTGTGCGCCGCTCGCCACCGCGATGCCCAACATGATGATGGCCGCCAAGGGCATGGCCTGGAACACCGAGGAGTACACCTTCATCCGCGAGAACGGCTTCCAGAGCGTGAGCACCTCGCCCCTGTCCACCTTCGCGGCGGACGTGGATACCGCCTCCTACGCCAAGATCCGCTCCCTGATCCTCAGCGGCCGGGACGTCCCAAAGGACGCCGTGCGCATCGAGGAGATGCTCAACTACTTCGCCTACGACTATCCCCAGCCGGAGAACGGCGACCCCATCGGCGCCTCGATGGAGCTCGCGCCCTGCCCCTGGAACCCGGACACCCTGCTCCTGCAGATCGGGATCCGGGCGAAGGCCGACCTCCTCCCCGAGGAGCGCCCGCGGCACAACCTCGTCTTCCTGATCGACGTGTCCGGCTCCATGCACGGCGCCGACCGCCTCGACCTGGTGAAGCGGGCCTTCCTGCTGATGCTCGACGAGCTCAACCCCACCGACACGGTCTCCATCGTGACCTACGCCTCCCGCGATGAGGTCGTGCTCGAGGGCGCGCCCGCGGCGGACAAAACGCGGATCATGGCGGCGATCTCCTCCCTTGAGGCGGGCGGCTCCACCAACAGCGCGGCCGGCATCCAGACTGCCTACCAGCTGGCGGAGAAGTACCGCGTGGACGGGATCAACCGCATCCTGATGGCCACCGACGGCGACTTCAACGTCGGCATGACCGGCGAGGGCGACCTGGCCCGCCTCGTGAGCGAGAAGAAGCAGGGCGGCGTCACCCTGACCATGCTCGGCGTGGGCTACGGCAACTACAAGGACAACAAGCTCGAGGCCCTCGCGGACTACGGCGACGGCAACTACTACTACCTCGACACGGTCTTCGAGGCCAGGCGCGCCCTGGTCACCGAGGCCAGCGGCACCTTCGTCGAGGTGGCGAAGGACGTCAAGCTGCAGCTGGACTTCAACCCGGCGATGGTCGCGGGCTACCGGCTGATCGGCTACGAGGACCGCGTGATGGCGGCGGAGGACTTCGCCGACGACACGAAGGACGGCGGCGAGATCGGCACCGGCCATCGCGTGACGGCCCTGTACGAGATCGTGCCCGTCGGCAGCGCCTTCGACTTCGGCGGTGTGCAGAGCAAGTATGCCCAGGCCCCCGCGGCGGGGGAAGGCGCCGAGTGGCTGACCCTCTCGATCCGCTGGAAGAACCCCGGCGAGAATGAGTCTCAGCTTCGCTCCCTGCCCCTGACCGGCGAGCCCGCGGCGGAGCTCAGCGGGAATATGCGCTGGGCGGCCGCGGTGGCCGAGACCGGCATGCTCCTGCGCGGCAGCGAGTTCAGCGGCACGGCCTCCTGGGCTGATGCCCTCGCCCTGGCCCGCTCCTGCAGTGTCTCCGGCGACCCCTACAAGGAGGAGTTCGTCTACCTCCTGACCCTCCTCGACCGCTCCGGAAGCCTGACGGAATGACGGAACGGTCCGGGCCCGATGCGCCCCTCTGCCCTTCCCGGGCGGAGGGGCTTTCCGGTTCTTTACGTTTTGTCAGGGAAATGAAGGAATGCGCCTGCGGGCGCACCAGAGGGCTTTCCGATCGCCCTCTGGACTCCTTCGGGGCCCGTCCCGTTGATGATAGGCTCTGAGATTGCAAGGCTCTTTATCAAGATTATTTTGCCCATCAACATACAAGAAAAAGGCGGCCCCGAAGGGTCCAGGGGCGATCGGAAAGCCCCTGGTCATGCCCGCAGGCATGAATCCTCTCCCGAATGCTTTTCCTGAACTTTCCGCAAAGAACCGGGAAAATCCCCGTTTTCCGGATACAGCCACACCCTCCGCCACTGTAAAAAACCCGCGACCACGGTTGACAGATGGGGGCGCAGCCTTTACAATGATATGGAAATCTTCCCGGAGGGGTGAACACGATGATCAGGAGACTTGCGGCGCTGTGGATCGGGCTGTGCCTGTGCCTGTGCGCGATCTGCACCGGCCTGGCGGAGGACGCGGCGGAGGAGATCCCGCTGCCGGCGGACGCGCCCGCGGAGGCCCGGAAGCTGCCCATCGACTTCTCGCCCGGCATGCCGGTGCGGCAGGACAAGCTCGCCGTCAACGGCTACAGCGACTCCACGATCCGCGTGACGATCACCAGCGGCCGCGCCTACAGCTGCGAATACTGGGTGGCGGACATCGTGATCGCCGACGCGTCCCAGCTGCGGACGCTCTCGCCCTACGGCTTTGACCGCGGCGGCGAGATGGACGCGGCCCGCCTCGCCCAGCACGCCAACGCTGTCCTCGCCATCAACGGCGACTACAACGACGCGAGGGGCAAGCGCGGCTACGGCGTCATCATCCGCCAGGGCGAGGTCTACCTCAACAACCTCGACGAGCCGAGCAAGTGGAACACCTGCCTGATGGACATCCTCCTGGTGGACGAGGACGGCGACTTCCACGTGCTCTACCGCCCGCAGAAAGGCACGGAGGTCGAGACGGTGGGCGGCAAGAAGGTCATCAACGCCTTCACCTTCGGCCCGGTGCTCGTGGACGACGGCAAGGTGGTGGAGAAGCACAACGGCGCCGACCGCTACATCGACATGGTCTATGATATGAAGAAGCAGCGCATGTGCATCGCCCAGGTGGATCACCTGCACTACAAGGTGATCTGCTGCGCCGGCCCCTGGTACGACTCCCGGGGCATGACCCTGCTCGAGTTCTCCAAGGTGGTCGCGGAGCAGGGCGTGCGCGTGGCCTACAACCTCGACGGCGGCGACTCCACGGTCCTGATGCTCAACGGCGTCAAGCAGAACAGCATCAACGTGACCACGACGCGCCGGCTCAAGGACATCATCTACTTTGCCTCGGCGGAGGGGGCTCCGTGATGACCGAAAACAGCTTTCTCGCGGCGCTGTGCCTGTCACTGGCCGGCGCCGCCCTTCTGTATCAGATCCTGCTGCGGCGCCGCGGCCTGCGCGGGGCGATCGCCTGGATCACCCTCGGCTTGGGCCTGCCCGCCGGCTTCCTCTGCGCGAAGCTCGGCTTCCTGCTCTCGGAGGTTGACCGCCTCTTTTTCGGGAGCTTCGACACCCTGTGGACGGACGCGATCAGCCTGAGCCTGAGCACCTTCTCCTTCGCGGGCGCGTGCGTGGGCCTCGCGCTGGCGGCCTTTGCCGCGGCGAAGATCATGCGGCGGAGCGCGGCGGAGGTCCTCGACGTCTTCGCGGCGCCCTTCTGCGCGGCCATCGCCGGCGTCCGGCTGGCGGAGAGCTTCCTGACGGCGTTCAATGTGGGTGACGTGGTGGAAGCCCCGTGGCTGCGCTTCTTCCCCGTCGCCGCGCCGAACAGCTGGGGCGAGTGGGAGCTGACCCTCTGGGCCCTGTGCGCCGTCGCGGCCCTCGTCTGCCTGGGCATCAGCCTGCTGCCCGTCTGGCAGAGGACGGGGAAGGGCCTCTGCTTCGAGTGTACGGCCTACCTGCTCTGCGCCCTGCAGCTGCTCCCGGAGCTGGCCCGCGTCGACCCGATCAAGCTGAGCCAGTACTTTGTGCGCACGGAGCAGGTGATCTGCGCGGGCGTGATGCTCTTCCTGCTGATCCGCGGCTGCATCGCCGTGCGCAGGAGGGGTGTCGGAGGCTTCCGCGCGGTGGCCCTGCCGCTGATCCTCTTCGCCGTCTGCGCCGGCGTGCACATCACGATGCAGTTCATGCTCGACAAGCCCTACAAGTTCTTCGGCGGCCTGCCGCAGGAGACCCAGAACTGGTGCTACGAGCATCTGATGGCCCTGTGCTGGATCCCGATGGTCCTGGCCACCGCCGGGATGATCCTGCTCTTCCTGATGCAGCTCCGCCGCCGCGCGCTTCTCCCGGAGCCCGCGCTTCCCGCCGCCCCGGTCTCCGAGCCGGAGGAAGCGGCCCGCGCCCTTCCGGTGCCGGAGGAAGCCGTGCCGGAGAAGGAAAAGAAGGATAAGAAGAGCAAAAAGGAAAAGAAGAGCGGTAAGAAGGGGAAGAAAAACAAAAAGAAATGAGGGGACCCGCAGTCTCCTTGCACAGCCGGGGAAACCCAGCCGGGGGAACCCGGCTTTTTCGGTTCTGTTTCTTCGGAAAGAAATCCTCGCAGATCAGGGAATGCGCCTGCGGGCGCACCAAAGGGCTTTCCGATCGCCCTTTGGAAACCTTCGGGGCCGACCCGTCAAGTATAATAATGGAAAGACGAAAGTGTGGAACCCTCTTGATTTTCCCGGGAGCAGCCTCAGATAATGACCCGAACCTTCCCTGAAAAGCAAAAGAACGCAAAATCTTTCATGCTTCCGCTGCCACCCCTCCTTTTCGTGCGTATCAACAGGCGTCAGGCGCACGACAAGCCTGCATCAAAAAAAACGCCGCTCACAGCGGCAGTATCGGAGAAGAATCCACATGAAGAAACTGATCACCCTGCTGACCGTCATTTGCCTGCTGACCGCCGCCGTCGCCGCCTTTGCGGAGAACCCGGACGCCCCCTTCACCCTTCGCGACGGCATCACCTTCGGCATGACCCCGGATGAAGTGATCGCCGTCGAGGGCAACCGCGGCTGCGAGTGGGAGACCGAACGCACCCGGGCCTTCACATTCACGACGCTTGAGTACGAGCACGCGATGGACCACGGAACGCCCTGTGAACTCAGGTTCTTCTTCCTGGACAACGCCCTGGTCGCCGTGAAGGGCTCCCTGGAGACCCGCGACGCCTCCTACGAGAAGGTCCTGGCCGACCTGACCGGCTTCCTCGGCGAGCCCGCCCCGCTGGATCCGGCCGAACTGGGCAACGCCGTGTACGCGGTCGACGACGACGGCCGCCCCGAGTACGGCGCCCTGGTCTTCACCTCCGGCACCGTGAAAGCGGTCCTCGAGCGTGACGGCGACGACATCGAAGTGACCTTCCTCGACATGGCCTCCGCGCTCGCCCGCTGAGCCCCGAAACACAGACCCCCCGCCCGGCAGTCCGGACGGGGGTTTTGCATTGGGAGTGATCCTGATCTCAGGGAAGGACGATAAGGTTTTTTGGTTCTGCACGTTTAGCAAGGGAAGACTCCGCTGATGAGGGAATGCGCCTGCGGGCGCACCAGAGGGCTTTCCGATCGCCCTCTGGACTCCTTCGGGGCCGTCCCGTTAAATAATTCTTGGGGAATTGTCAGGTTTTGATGGAATGACAGGCTATGCTCTCAGCCTTACCCAATAATTACCAGGAAAGAGACGGCCC
>JAFRPH010000103.1 GCA_017429205.1 Bacteroidales bacterium | reverse complement strand
CCACGCTCCGCAGAGCGTGAAACTCCCTTTCCGTTCGTTTTGTCTGGGGGACGATGGTATGCGCCTGCGGGCGCACCAAAGGGCTTTCCGATCGCCCTTTGGAAACCTTCGGGGCCGGCCCGTAAAAGACAGGCTTTGGGCAGCGCAGGCGCAGAAACCTCTCTGTCACTGCGGTGGCATCTCCCCTTTCAGGGGAGAAAAGGGCAGTAAATTACCTAAACATCCCCTGAAAGGGGCGGGGGACCGCCGCAGCGGTGGAGAGGTTCCCTCGTGCAAGCTGCACCGATCACTTTGCCCAACGAGGTGATCCCGAAGGGTCCAGGGGCGATCGGAAAGCCCCTGGCACGCTCCGCAGAGCGTGAAAACCCTCCCTTATGGTTTCCCGAACTTTCGTGAATAGCCATATTGTTTTCCCGTCACAGGCATTCCGCGTTCAGGTCGATCCGGATGACCGGGCGGACGGTGACGTTGTCGCGGTCCACGGAGTGGCTGGACCATTCGCCGTGGTAGTCCACATAGACAGCGTCATACCCGATGCTGCCGGGCGAGCGCAGCCACCACCAGCCCGCGGGGCGGCCGTTGACGCTGTTCGTCGCGCTGACCCAGGCGCCTGCCGCGACGGCGGCCTCCGTCGGCGCGCAGACGCGGGTGCTCTTCACGGGGAACCGGGCCATCATCTCCGCATAGCTGAGGAGGAAGACCCTGTCCTTCGTGTCCGCGCCGCTCTCGATGCGGAAGAAGCCCTGCGCCAGGCTGTTGTCCACCTCGGTGAGGAGGACGGCCCGCCGCTCCTCCTCAGTGAAGGCCCCGAGAAAGAAGTCCCCGTTCAGCCACTTTCGGAGCGTGCACCGCTCCCAGGTGATATAGTCATGCTCCTCGTGATAGGGCCGGGCGTCGAGGCCGCGCAGGGCCATCAGGAGGGCTTTGCCGTCCTCCGCCTCCAGCACGGTCCACTCGATCGCCTCGGGGCCGTTCTCCGCGTTCCCGTCCTGCTCGAACCGGCCGAATGTCACCGTGGACCCGACCCGCCGGAAGGGCGCGACGCGGGCCTCCCGGGCCGCAGCGGCCTCCGCGAGACGGGTTTGCTCCTTCAGCAGGCTGTCCGTGTCCCGGTAGCCCTGAATGCCGCTGAGGGCACCGACTGCTCCGCGGCTGTCGCCCCCGGCGATCAGCGCCATGGCCTTGCGGTACCTGGCCTCCTTCGCCTGCGTCGCGGCATCGCGGTAATCGCCCAGCGCGGCAAAGGCCTCCTCGGCCTCCGTGTAGTGCCCGCCGTCCCGCAGGCCCGCCGCCGCCCGGTACCGGAAGTCCGGGATGACCACCCGGAAAAGAAACACCAACGCCGCCGCCGCGAGGATCACCGCCGCGGTTCGGCCGAGGATGCGCTTCCACAGCACGGCCAGCCACGTCAGCCACACCTTGAACCGATACATCCGCATCCCTCCTGTCGCTTTTCCGCCTTTCTTCGATGGGATTATACCACGCTTCCCTGCCGGAGGGAAGAGGCAGCCGATCGGCCGGAAAGCCCCCGGATCCCGCCTCCCCTTTACAAGGCGCGCGTCTTGCCGTACAATAGACCCGCGCGGCCGGAAGCGCCGGCGCAAAGGGGAAGAGACAGCAAATGGTGCATCAGTTCAAGCTCAACGGGTATTGCATCGCGGTGGACAGCGCCTCCGGAGCGATCCACGTTCTCGACGACGTCGCCTATGACATCGTCGCCATGTACAAGACCTCCACGGAGGAGGAGATCGTCGCCGCCGTCATGCAGCGCTACGGCAGCCGCCCGGACGTGACGGAGGAGGAGATCCGCGCCTGCATCGCGGACGTGAAGTCCCTCGAGCAGGCCGGCAAGCTCTGGGCGGAGGACGTCTTCGCGCCGATGGCGGGCGTGCTCAAGGAGCGCTCCGGCGACATCGTGAAGGCCCTCTGCCTCCACGTGGCCCACACCTGCAACCTCAACTGCAGCTACTGCTTCGCCAGCCAGGGCCGCTTCCACGGCGAGCGCGCGCTGATGTCCTTCGAGACTGGCAAGCGGGCGCTGGACTTTCTGGTGGAGCACTCCGGCGCGCGGAGGAACCTCGAGGTGGACTTCTTCGGCGGCGAGCCGCTGATGAACTGGGAGGTCGTCAAGCAGCTGGTGGCCTACGCCCGCTCCATCGAGCGGGAGAAGAGGAAGAACTTCCGCTTCACCCTCACCACCAACGGCATGCTGATCAACGACGAGGTCATCGACTTCTGCAACCGCGAGATGAGCAACGTGGTCCTCTCCCTCGACGGGCGGAAGGAGACTCACGACCGCCTGCGCGTGGATTACGCCGGGAACGGCAGCTATGACCGCATCGTGCCGCTGTTTCAAAAGCTGGTCGCGGCCCGCGGCGGAAAGAACTACTACATGCGCGGCACCTTCACCCACGCCAACCCCGATTTCACCGAGGACCTCTTCCACATGGCGGACCTCGGCTTCACCGAGCTTTCGATGGAACCCGTGGTCTGCGCCCCGGACGACCCCGCCGCCCTCACCCCCGAGGACATCGAGACCGTCAAGGCGCAGTATGAGCTCCTCGCGCGCGACATGCTCCGCCGCCGCCGGGAGGGACATCCGATCACCTTTTACCACTACATGCTCGACCTGAGCGGAGGCCCCTGCATCTACAAGCGGATCTCGGGCTGCGGCTCCGGCACCGAGTACATGGCCGTCACGCCCTGGGGCGACCTCTATCCCTGCCATCAGTTTGTCGGCGAGGAGAAGTGGAAGCTCGGCGACATCTGGCAGGGGGTCACGAACACGGCCCTGCGGGAGGAATTCCGCGCCTGCAACGCCTACGCCCGCCCCGAGTGCGCCGACTGCTGGGCGCGCCTGTGGTGCTCCGGCGGCTGCGCGGCCAACGCCATGCACGCCACGGGCAGCATCCGCGGCGTCTACGCCCCCGGCTGCGAGCTGTTCAAAAAGCGCATCGAATGCGCCATCATGATGAAGGCCGCCGAGGAGGCGGAGTGAACCGACAGCAAAGGAGGTCCCCCATGCGCAGACTGCTCCCCCTTCTCCTGATTCTGGTACTCGTCCTGGCCTGCATTCCGGCCGGGGCCGAAACCGTTTTCCCCTGGGGCACGCCCGAGGAGGCCGCCGCGGCTGCCCGGGATCAGCTGCTGGAGGCCTGGAAGGATGTGTATGCCACCCTCGCGGTCGAAAGCGACGGCTATCTGGAGATCCGCAGCACACGGGTCTTCACGATCGCGGAGCATCCGGAGGCTTTTCACTCCGACGGCACCCCGATCGAGCGGGCTTCCATGTTCGACGGGATGGGCTACGTGGTGGAGTTCACGCTCCTGACCGATTTCTACAACTCGGCGCCCTATTACATCAACGCGGGCTACCTCGATCACGTGATCCTGTACCGCGGCCTGTTTGGGAAGAGCGAGGCGGTCGCTACCAGCCCGTTCCGGAAGTATTCGGGCGTCACCTATTCATGGGATTTCTCCGGCATCATCACCGAGATCACCGACCTCGGGACGCAGCTCAACGCGGTGTATCACCTCACGGCGGAGTGAGCCGCGGGACAATCGGGCGAAAGGATGCGGCCTTGCATGAGTCTTCCCTTCATCGAAGCCGACTGGAGACTGTTCCGCAAGCGCCTGCCGGACTGGCAGGAGGCGTACATGGAGCGGCTGGTCAGAGCATACATCGCGAAACTCACCGGCCCCGGAAAAGCGTCGGAAAAGTTCTGGTGGCTTGAAAAGCGGATCCGGCAGGACCGGCGGAACACGGGCGTCGTGGCCGAGATGCGGCGCTCCGTGATGGAGACGAACATCATAAGCCTGCTCAGGGAAAAAGTCATCACGCTCGACGACCTCGAGGGCTTCAGCCCGGAACTGCGGGAGCGGATGGCCCGGATGATGTCCTGGCTGTATCCGGAGGATGACCCGGACGAGGACGGGCCGGAACAAGACGAGCCTGAAGAAGACGGCCCGGACGAAGACGAGTCGGACGAGGATGCGTGGAGCAACAATATCCGGAGGATCGAAGATCTGCTCAATCAGCTCCTGGAAGCATGCGGCGCGGATCCCGGGGGTTCGGAAGAAGACAGGTCTGACGGGGTTTCGGAGGAAGAATGATCAAGCGGGGAGCCTTTCCGCCGCACAGGCGGAGGCCCCCCGCTTTTTCGGTTCTTCACGGAAAGTCAGGGAAAGCATATGGGAGGTTCGCGCTCTGCGGAGCGCGCCAGAGGCTTTCCGATCGCCCCTGGACCCTTCGGGGCCGTCTCTTTCTTGGTAGTTATCGGGTAAGGCTGAGAGCATAGCCTGCCATTCCATCAAAGACCTGACAATTCCCCAAGAATGGTTTAACGGAACGGCCCCGAAGGAGTCCAGAGGGCGATCGGAAAGCCCTCTGGTGCGCCCGCAGGCGCATTCCCTCACCAACGGAATTTCCCTAACTAAACGTGAAGAACCGCTTTTTTTCGTTTTTGCGCCGGGATCCGTCACTCTCCCGGCATTGCCGGGGCCTCTCCGAATGTCATGACATCCGCGAGTCTTCCCGGAAAGTCCCTTATCTGCTCCCCACCTTCGTCAGCGGCGGGGCACTGTACTTCCGCACGCGGTCGTCGTCGATCACGCCGGCATAGTTCATGCCGTAGGCGAAATCGTAGCGGTGGCCCTCGGTGTCGGTGTAGCAGGCCAGGTCGCGCGGGACGTCCTCCAGGTGCTTCTCCACCGCGTCCATGTCCTTCGGCATCTGCATCGGCAGCAGGCCGGAAGGCTCGTCCAGGCCGGCGGCGATGCGGCACAGGGCCTCCGCGGAGCCGGAGAAGTTCACCAGGATCGCGTCCACCTCGGCCTCGAACTCATGGAAGCACAGGGGCTTGCCGGTGATCATGGCCACGGCGGACGGGATGCCGAGCTCCCTGGCCAGCGCAGCCGCCTCCAGGATCTGGTCCAGCTGGGCCTCGTTGGAGCAGTAGGCGCTCTGCCCGAAATAGCTGCGGTTCTGCTTCGTCCCGTCCTCCAGGATATCGCCCGCGATGGAGACCCGGCGGACGTTCGGGCCGTCGGCGGTGTACGGGCGGTACTGGCGGGTCAGCGGGATGAAGCGGCCCTCCTTGTTGATCGCGTCCTGCGGCGCGCCGTTCTGCGGCTCCTCCGCCATGATCAGCACGAGATCGCACTTCGCGACCTCCTCCCGCGGCGCGCGGGTGATCTTCGCGCCCTCGACCGTGTCGGTGACCACGTCGAAGTACCGGCGGGCGATCTCCGGGTCGATCAGGTATTCCGCCGTCTCCGGAAAGTCCACGATGCCGCCCATGAAGACCGTGGTCCAGTGGGCCTGCTTATAGGTCGCGGGGATATAGACGCGGAGACGCCTGTCGCGCGGACGGAGGACGCCGCCGCGGTTCTTCAGCATCACCACGCTCTTCACCTGCGCGCGCAGGGCCGCGGCCTGCTTGTCCCCGCTGTTGATGTCGGCGGCGGCCTGCTTCTCGTCGATGTAGGGGTTCTCGAACAGGCCGGTGAGGAAGTAGTTCGTCAGCAGGCGTCTCGCGGAGCGCGCAAAGGCCTGATCCATCACGTCCTTGCCGACCTGAGCGCAACCGTAGTCGTAGGCGTCCAGCAGGACCTGCGGATTGGAGCAGCCGCCCATCTGGTCCGCGCCGGCCATGATCGCCCAGAAGGCGCGCATGCCGGGCGTGGCGTTGTCGTCCTCGATCTTCTTGCCCCAGCCGCACTTGCGCGGGCCCTCGTTGAGCACCATCCAGTCGGTGCAGACCGGGCCCGTGAAGCCGAAGCGCTTCCGGAGGAGCTGATTCAGCTTGTAGTCGGAGAAGCCCGAGCCGACGACCTCGCCGAGGGAGCCGTCGTCCGACCAGGCCGCGGTGTAGCTCGACATCACGGAGGCCGCGCAGCCGGTCTTCCCCTCAAGGCGGAACGCGCCGTCCACGAAGGGGATCATCAGGGCCTCGAAATTGCCGCCGGGATAGACCGCGTACTTGCCGCCCTCGGTGTGGGCCTCGCGGCCGCCCTCGCCGGCGCCCTCGCCGGTCCAGTGCTTGACCATCGCGGTCACGCTGTCCGCGCCCCAGCCCAGGTCCTCCCCGCCCGCGCCGTAGGTGCTCTGCAGCCCGTCGCAGAAGGCCCGCGTCATGTCGCGCGAGAGGGCGGGATCCTCGCCGAAGGTCCCGCTGTCGCGCCACCAGCGCGGGTCGCAGGCGACATCCACCTGCGGAGCCAGGAAGCAGGTGATGCCCAGGTCGCGCAGTTCGCGGGAGATGCACCGCGCGGCCTCTCCGGCGAGGGCCGGGTCAAAGGTCGCGGCGAGGCCGAGGTTGCCGGGCCAGTCGGCGGTGCCGTGCCCGTTGCGCGGGTCGGAGGCAAAGTAGCACGGGATGCCGAAGTCCCTGCCCTCGACGTAACGCTGCATCGCGTTCGCCCACGCGATCTGCAGGCGGTTGTCGGTGTGGGCGCCGGGGGTCTCGCGGTCGAAGGCAAAATTCAGGACGCTGCGCAGATGCTGGTTCAGGAAACTCTTCTGCTCCTCGTTCACCTCCTCGCCCACCGTGCGCTGGTGGGCGCTGAAGCACATCAGCCCGGCGATCTGCCGCACGGACAGCCGCTTCGCCAGGTCCTCCGCCCGCTCTTCGGGCGGCAGCCGCCAGTCCTCATAGGGCAGGAGCTCGCCCGTCCGGGCCAGGTCCTTGAAGGCAAACCCGTCCTTCTCGATGATGCGGACCCCGGACGCGGGACTGTACGCCAGCGTCTTTCCACCCTCGTTCTCCACCAGGGTGTAGTTGTACGGCGTGCTCTTTTCCTTCCACATACCCATGCCTCGCTTTCTCCTGTCTTCATTTCAGGGGACGGCAAAATCACCCTTGCCGGTTCTTCTGCCTCCATTATACCCTACCGGCCGGAAAAAAGCCATAGGAAAACAGTTCTTCCCGTTTAGTTAGGGAAATTCCGTTGGTGAGGGAATGCGCCTGCGGGCGCACCAGAGGGCTTTCCGATCGCCCTCTGGACTCCTTCGGGGCCGTCCCGTTAAATAATTCTTGGGGAATTGTCAGG
>JAFRPH010000102.1 GCA_017429205.1 Bacteroidales bacterium | reverse complement strand
ATGCGCCTGCGGGCGCACCAGAGGGCTTTCCGATCGCCCTCTGGACTCCTTCGGGGCCGTCCCGATAAATAATTCTTGGGGAATTGTCAGGTTTTTGATGGAATGCCAGGCTATGCTCTCAGCTTTACCCGACAACTGACAAGAAAGAGACGGCCCCGAAGGGTCCAGGGGCGATCGGAAAGCCCCTGGCGCGCTCCGCAGAGCGCGAACCCCCCATATGCTTTCCCTAGCTTTCCGTGAAGAACCTTTTATTTCAAAAGCACTCCCCGTTGATGCAGGGAGTGCCTCTGCGGCCCGCCGGGGCCTTACTTTCCGTGGTGGAAGAGGATGCGCTCATAGCGCTTCCAGTCGGCGTCGCGGACCATGATCTCCAGTTCCTCGTCGCCCATGACCGTGGTGCGGCCCTCGGCGTAGAGCCGGTCGATGCGCTCGCGGACGGCGGTCACCAGGGGATCGTTCTTGTCGATGGCGTCCTCGCCGGTCAGGCTGAAGTAGCTGTTCATCCAGTGCGCCACCGCGGCCAGGCCGCCGTGGGCGTCCACCGCCACCATCGCGGGGCGGTTGAGGAGCTTCGCGGTGTCGAAGATGTTGTAGATCTCCTCATCCTTGAGCATACCGTCGGCGTGGATGCCGGCGCGGGTGACGTTGAAGTGGCGGCCGACGAAGGGCTGGCGGGGGCTGATCTCCAGGCCGATCTCGCGCTCCATGTAGGAGGCGATCTCGGTCACCGCGGTCAGGTCCATGCCGCCGGTCTCGCCGCGCAGGCCCATGTACTCCACCGCCATGGCCTCCAGCGGGCAGTTGCCGGTGCGCTCGCCGATGCCCAGGAGGGAGCAGTTGATCGAGGAGCAGCCGTACATCCAGGCCGCGCCCGCGTTGCTGACCACCTTGTAGAAGTCGTTGTGGCCGTGCCACTCCAGCTGGGCGCTGGGGACCTCGGCGTAGTGCCGCAGGCCGTAGATGATGCCGGCGACCGAGCGCGGGAGGGCCGCGCCGTAGTAGGTGACGCCGTAGCCCATCGTGTCGCAGGCGCGGATCTTGATCGGGATGCCGCTCTCCCTGGACAGTTCCATCAGCTCGGTGGCGAAGGGGACGACGAAGCCGTAGAAGTCGGCGCGGGTGATGTCCTCGAAGTGGCAGCGGGGACGGATGCCCATCGCGAGGGCGTCCTTGACGATGCCGAGATACTTGTCCATCGCCTGGCTGCGGGTCAGGTGCATCTTGTTGAAGATGTGATAGTCGGAGCAGGAGACGAGGATGCCGGTCTCTGCCACGCCGGCCTGCTTCACCAGCTCAAAGTCCTTCTTGTTGGCGCGGATCCAGGTCGTGATCTCCGGGAAGGGCAGGCCGAGGTCCTGGCACTTGTGCAGGGCCTCCTTGTCCTTGTCCGTGTACAGGAAGAACTCGCTCTGGCGCACCAGGCCGTTGGGGCCGCCGAGCCGGGCCAGGAGCTTGAACAGGTGGACGATCTGCTCCGGCGTGAAGGGGCTGACGGACTGCTGCCCGTCGCGGAAGGTGGTGTCGGTCATCCAGATCTCGTCCGGCATGTCCTCGGGCACATGGCGCATGTTGAAGGTGATCTTCGGCACGGCGTCATAGGTGAAGATCTCGCGGTACAGGTTCGGCTCCTGCACATCCTGAAGGCTGTAGTGGTACTTGTGCTGCATCAGGATGTTGTTGACTCTCTTGAACTCGGACATGGTGTACTCCTTCCGTGTATTCGGTTCAGGGGAACAGGATGATCATCTGAAACGGATCCGGTAGCCGTTGGCCTTTGCGTAGGCCTCCGCGGCGGAGCCGGGATCGCAGACAATGGTCGCCTCTTCCGGCGCCCAGGAGTGGAAGAGGATGTCGCCGATGACCGTCACGCCGGAGGGGATCTCCAGCTCGGTGATCGCCGTGGACTCGAAGGCTCCCTTGCCCAGGACGGTGACGCTCTCCGGGATCCGCACGCGGGTCAGCTCGCCGCTCCAGATGAAGGCGTAGGGCTCGATGATCTCCACCGTGTCCGGCAGCACGACCTCCGTGATGCCCTGCGCGGCGTAAAAGGCATGGCTGCCGATGACCCGGATACCGTCCGGCACGGTGACGACGGTGCCTCTGCGCCACTGCGGGCTCAGGTTCGCGCGGTATGTGATGAGCCGCATGTCCTCCGTCCCGTAGAGCATGCTGCCGTTGGATTCGGCAACGCGGAAGTGTGCCGTGCTCTCCGGCCAGGGGAACAGGTAGCCGTTGACATAGCCCAGGTCCACATGGTCGGCGAAGGGATTGATCCCCAGCTTTTCCACGCCGGCGGGCAGGACGAAGTTCGACTGGCTGAGGCCTTGAAAAGCCAGATCGCCGATCTCCCGGACACCGCTCCCCAGATAAACGGAGACGATCCCCGTGCAGGAGAAGGCTTCCCGGCCGATATAGCGGACGCTGTCCGGGACCACCACCGTGTCCGCGAAGGTTTCCCGCTCGCAGCCGCTGAGCCAGAAGGCTTTGTCGCCGATGCCCGTGACCGGGATGCCGCCGATGTCGGCCGGGATCATCGCCACCGGCTCATAGCCGCACCAGCCGACGATATAGACCTCGTTCTCCGCCACCCGGCCGTAGCGGTAGATGCCGCTCTCGCGGATCAGATGACTGAAGATGTCGTCCCGGTATTCCAGATACACGGTGTATCCGTCGATGCTGTCGGGCAGGGTGCGCGGCAGGAAGGCGCCGCTGTAGGCGATCACCTGCGCGTATCCGTACGAGACGGTATACGCATAGCCGTCCGCCGTGTACCGGACATCCTCGGTCAGCGCCGCGCCGGGCAGGACGCCGCACAGGAGCAGGATAATCAGGACGGCCGCCGCGGCCCGTGTCTTGACCGGCTTGCGCATGGCTGTGCCTCCGTTTCTGAATACAGTCGGATGAGTCGGCCCGCCGTCACCGCAGCTCGCCGACGAATTCCGCGATCCGCTCCAGGCCGCGGACGATGTTGTCCATGGAGGTGGCGTAGGACAGGCGGCAGTAGCCCTCGGCCTCGAAGGCCACGCCGGGCACGACGGCGACCTTCTTCGACTTCAGCAGCTCGTCGGCGAAGGACATGGAGTCGGTGAGCGGGCGGCGCTCATGGCGGCGGCCCAGGATATACTGGATGTTCATCATCACGTAGAAGGCGCCCTGGGGCTTCCGGCAGGAGATGCCGGGGATGGCGTTGATCAGGCCGCAGATGGTGTCCCGGCGTTTCTCAAACTCCTGCACCATCTCCACCACGCAGGTCTGGTCGCTGTTGAGGGCCACGGCGGAGGCGTGCTGGGCCATGGCGTTGGCGTTGCTGGCGGCCTGGGACTGGAAGGCGCCCATCGCGCTGATGATCTCGCGCGGGCCCGCCGCGTAGCCGATGCGCCAGCCGGTCATCGCGAAGGCCTTGCTCAGGCCGTTGATCACGATGGTCTGCCGCTTGATCTGATCGCCGAGCTGGGCGATGGAGATGTGGCGCGCCTGATCGTAAAGGAGCTTTTCGTAGATCTCGTCCGAGACCACGAAGAGCTTCCGGTCCACCGCGAGGTCCGCCAGGGCCTGCAGCTGGCCGCGGCTCCA
Source organism: Bacteroidales bacterium (assembly GCA_017429205.1). The sequence goes on along the minus strand of JAFRPH010000102.1, from coordinate 3,898 downwards.
CACGCAGCCGCAGGGGTTGGACGGGCTGGTGAGGACGAAGGCCTTCGTGCGGCGGTTGATCCGGGAGGCGATCTCGTCATAGCCGGGGATGAAGCCCTCGGCCTCGGTCGTGGGCACGAAGACCGGCACGCCGCCGGCCATGCGCACCATCTCCGGATAGCTGACCCAGCAGGGCGTGGGGATCAGCACCTCGTCGCCGGGATCGAGGATGGCCTGGAAGGTATTGAACAGGCTGTGCTTCGCGCCGCTGGAGACGATGACGTCCGCCGGCTCGTAGGTCAGGTCGTTGTCCCGCAGCAGCTTGTCGCAGATCGCCTTGCGCAGCTCCATGGTGCCGGAGGAGGGCGTGTAGCGCGTCATGCCCATGTCGAGGGCCTCCTTGGCCGCGGCAACGATGTGGGCGGGGGTGGCGAAGTCCGGCTCGCCCGCGCCGAAGCCGACGACGTCCTCGCCGGCGGCCTTCATTTCCTTGGCGACCGCGTCGATGGCAAGGGTCAGGGAGGGAGCGATGTGCTGGCAGCGGTGGGAAACGGTGAGCGGCATGGCGTTTGCCTCCTGCGATTGCGGTAAAATTGGGGTGCAGTGATTGATTATAGTCATTTTCCGGCGGAATGCAAGGCCGGATTTCGCCGAAATTGCATTTTTTTGGTCTTTCTCCTGCATTTTTCGATGTCGGAACGGAGTTTTTTGTCTGTCCGTCGATCAGGGGACGTGCCCGCGGGTCCGGCCGGGGCTTTGTCAGGGCCGGAAAGGTTTACGGTTTGTCCGGAGACATCGTATTCAGATCGTCCCGCCGCATGGAGGCACAGCATGCTGTTTCGTCGGCGATTTCCCGTCCTTCCGCATTGTAACAAGTGTGATGCTTGCCTTTTCCCGCGGCATCCTGTATAATAGGATGGAATCCACACGAAGGAGGCTTCGTTCCATGAAGAAACTCACCCGCGTGATCGCGCTCGCGCTGATCCTGTGCCTGTGCCTGCCGCTCCTCGCCCAAGCCGAGGATAACATGACGCAGATCAAAGGCACGCTCAAAAACTCCATAAAGCTCAAGAAAAGCTATCCCGCCAACCCCGAGATCGAGGGCGAATCCCCGATCACCGGCCTGCCCACGAACGGCGAGCCCTACACGCCCATCATCATCGACCTCGACGGCAGTCCCGCCGCCTACCCGCACTGGGGCATCAACGACGCGGACATGCTCTTCCAGGTGCCCAACGCCGGCGCCGGCTCCACCAAGCTGATGGCCCTGTTCACCAGCACCTATCCGGACCAGGCCGGCGGCGTGCGCTCCGCGCGCGGCTCCATGGTCCCCGTCGCCCTGTGCTTCGACGCCGCCTTCGGCTACGCCGGCATCGCCCCCGTGAAGGGCAAGAACGCCAACGTGGACGACCTGACCAAGAAGTTCAACATGAAGAAGGGCGTCAAGGCCTACAACCTGCTCGGCGAGAGCCAGGCCTACCGCAGCCGCATCCAGGGCATCAACGAGCCCCACAACCTCTCCGCCCACATCAAACAGATCCACGAGCATCTGATCGCCGAGAACGTGCCTTTCGAGGTGCGGCCCTTCCGCTTCACCGACACGCCCCGCACGGACGGCAAGAACGCATCCTATATTAAGATCGTGCACCGCGGCGACTCCGTGAAAAAGCCGGTCAACCCCTCCAGCACCTCCTTCTTCACCTATGACGAGACGCTCGGCGGCTACACCCGTGCCTACTCCGAGGGCGAGGACGTCGACCGCTACACCGGCGTGGCCCCCGTGTTCGCCAACGTGATCGTCCTGCGGGTCAAGTTCCGCTGGCAGAACAGCTATGTCTACCTCGACGACCACATGTCCGGCACCGGCGTCATCGAGATCTTCCAGAACGGCCACTATGTGCGCGGCGCCTGGAAGCGCGAGTCCGCCACCTCCCGCCTGATCCTCATCGGGCCGGACGGCAATGAGCTCGAGCTCCAGCGCGGCAAGACCTTCATCGTGGTCACCAACGACGCCACCGGGGTCAGCTACCGCTGATCTTCAGGGGGCAGCCGCAGACCCAAAGGGGACATCGCCGCAGTTGCACGGGCGATGTCCTTTCTCGGTTTTTCACGTTTAGTTAGGGAAATTCCGTTGGTGAGGGAATGCGCCTGCGGGCGCACCAGAGGGCTTTCCGATCGCCCTCTGGACTCCTTCGGGGCCGTCCCGTTCAAAAATCTTTGGGGAATTGTCAGGTTTTTGATGGAATGCCAGGCTATGCTCTCAGCCTTACCCGACAACTAACAAGAAAGAAACGGCCCCGAAGGGTCCAGGGGCGATCGGAAAGCCCCTGGCGCGCTCCGCAGAGCGCGGACCCCCATATGCTTTCCCTAACTTTCCGTGAAGAACCCCTTTTTCCTTGGTTTCCGGGCAAAATCACCGTGAAAACGCCGCCGCAAGCGGAAAAACCGCCGGTTGCAACCGCCGGTTGCGGGATTTCCGGGCCAAATTGGTTCTCTGCAACCGCACTTTGGGCTATGCTGGCCTTGCCCGATGCGGAGAGCGAGGCCCGAATGAGCCGGCCGCACGGAGCAGGATGACAGAAGGAGCGAATAACATGATCCTCGCAGACAAGATCCTCGATCTCAGAAAGAAGAACGGCTGGTCCCAGGAGGAGCTGGCCGACAAGCTGGGCGTCAGCCGCCAGTCGGTCTCCAAATGGGAGAGCGCACAGTCCGTGCCCGACATGGCCCGCGTGGTGCAGCTGTCCGAGCTGTTCGGCGTCAGCACCGATTACCTGCTGAAGGACAGCATGGAGACGGCCGACACATCCGCGGAAACCGTCCTCACCGAGTCCAAAGAAAAAACCGTCGGCATGGAGGAGGCCAACGACTTCCTGCGTGTCCGGGAGACCAACGCCCGCACCGTCGCCCTCGGCGTGATGCTGTGCATCCTCTCCCCCGTGTGCCTGATCCTGCTCGGCGGCGCGTCCGCGATGAAGCTGATCGGCCTGACGGAGGCGCAGGCGACGGGCCTCGGCCTGATCGTCCTCCTGCTGCTCGTGGGCGGGGCCGTGGCCCTCTTCGTGACCAGCGGGCTGCGGATCAGCCGCTTTGAGTACCTTGAGAAGGAAGCCATCGATACCCTCTACGGCGTGGACGGCATGGTGAAGGAGCGCCGGGAGCGCTTCCGCCCGACCTATGTGCGCCAGCTGACGGTCGGCATCGCCCTGTGCGTGCTGGCGGTGATCCCGCTCTTTGTCGGCCTCGTGATCAACGGGGAGAAGGAGAACATCTGGACGGTCGTGTGCGTCGCGGCCCTGCTGGTCCTCGTCTCCGTCGGCGTCCTGCTGATCGTCCGGGTCTCCATGGTCTGGGGTTCGTTCCAGCAGCTGCTCGAGGAGGGCGACTACACCCGGGAGGCCAAGGAGAGCGCCCAGAAGATCGGGCCGATCGCCGCGGCCTACTGGGCGCTGGTGACGGCTGCCTTCCTGGCCTGGGGCTTCATCGGCGGATCCTGGAACCGCTGCTGGATCATCTGGCCCATCGCCGGCGTGGCCTTCGGCGCGGTCTGCGGGATCCTGCGGGCCATGTACAAAAAGAACGGGTAATCCCGTTCCCTGATCAAAGTGATTCTTCGCGGAAAGTTCCGGAAAGCATTTGGTGGGAGGTTTCATGCCTGCGGGCATGACCGGGGGCTTTCCGATCGCCCCCGGACCCTTCGGGATCGCCTCTTCCTTGTTTGTTGTCGGGTAAGGCTGAGAACATAGCCTGACATTTCATCAAAACCTGACAGTTTCCAAGAATCATCTTAACGAGTCGGCCCCGAAGGAGTCCAGAGGATTCGGAGCGCCCGGAAAACTGTCCGGTGGACAGTTTTCAGCGGAGAATGGGCGGCAGCCCCGGATCGATCGGAAAGCCCTCTGGTGCGCCCGCAGGCGCA
>JAFRPH010000101.1 GCA_017429205.1 Bacteroidales bacterium | reverse complement strand
CCTTCCACGGCATTTCCGGCACCCCCCTCGTGCCAATTATACCGTGAAGTCTTACCGATGTCCTGACACAAACCCTTACCGATGTCCTGAAACTTTCTGTTACCGATGTCCTGAAACCGTACAGGCAAGGCACCCCTAAAACAGAGTTTCAGATATATTGTGAAGAATTGGGCGATGGATGGTTCTACTATATTGATGACTATGAAGAATACCGTGCACATCCCTCAAAATATGAGACGAACCAGCCATGGAGTGAGTAAACCACGACCTGGATGTACCTAAAGGTTTTGATGCCAGGCACAAACAATACCGGAAGCAAGCAATATGATGGCGTTTCGAGTACATTATTTCGCTAAAAGATGGTTTCATATACCATCGATTCTTTAAAAGAGAATAAGAATATGTGATGATAGAGGGTATGTATCATGACCCAAAGAGACCTGTTCGTTCGGCTACATGTCGGCCGTATACGCACACTTACCGGGGAATATTTTTTGACCTATGATGAGTGTCAACTCGTTATCACTTATATCAGGGAAAACAAACTGACAATAATATTGGGCGGCGATGTTTTCTACAAAAATGATATGGACATTTACGCACTTTGGTGCTATCAATCAGATAATACATTATCGTATGAAGATAATACTATACAGAGTTGCGATAAGGCTCTATCATATATATCTTCCTTGGTCAACAAGGAAATGCTAACCTATATACTTGTCCTAGACGTTAAGCAACTACATAATAATGATTGAAAGCTCTTGAGCAAGTAACGAATAATGAAGCAGGTGACCCCATGCCCACAATCAAGAAGTTGTCAGTTACAACTATCATTCTTGGAGATAGAAGATGAACAAACAAGAACGTGCGGATTTCAGAGAGATTGTGGAGCCAGTTCTGCTGAACAGTGGTTTTATCCGTAAGTACAGCAGTTACTTTCGGTTTGATCTCAAGAACCTATGGCTGGTGGATATCCATCCATCATCAAGAAAAGACTTTGATGTATACTATGAGTTTTTCCCTTTGACGTATCCTATTGGTCTTTCTCGTATAAAGCAAGCAAGTCAAGTAAATTACTGCCCAATCATTGGCCGTTATAGCGGCAGACGGTTACCCAATCACGAAGCAAGTATCGACAACTTTCAACAAGCACGCATCGCAATCGAGCGCTTTCTATCTGAGGATCTGTCAAGAGTAAGCAGTATACAAAGAGCAGTTGAATTCAGAGAAGAATTTGATCGAAAACTAGTGGATGATAGTTTTCCATACTATCCGACCAATGAAGGCTTTTACCAGGTATTATCTTATGCATATGTTGAAGACTATAAGAATGCCATACGCGTTGCAGAAGAGATGATTGCCCGTTCCATTGCGCACCAGGACGCATTGAAAAGAAACATCGCAGAGTACGAAAGATACAGAATAAAAAGTAGAAGTAAAGACGTATTTGATGCTGCGATTAAATCATCTCAACGAAAAATCCTATATGCACAAAGTGAAATTGATGAATTGCAAAGCATCATACAACAGTTGAACGCTAATGAAATAGAGAACATAAGGGCGATGGCGGAAAAGAATATCGAGATATCACTAAGTGTGATCCATGAATGCTTCAAGTGTGGTAATTCTTCATGAGATAAGCGGATTTACCCCACCTGATGCGCAGCGGAAAAACTCCGCCCCCGAAAAACTCTCCGCCCTCTTCGCCCACCATCCATGGCGAACTCCCGAAGGTCTATGCTTTGCGCTTAGGCCCTCGAGGCTTCGTCAGCACTCCCCGCCGTCAAGGCCATTCATACCTCGGCGGCGGGTTTTCATGTCACTCCATCATCCGGATGTACTTATATGCCGTGGGCCGTGAAATGCCGCACATCCGGGCTGGCTCCGCAAAGCGCGGAACCTCTCCGCCCCTCCAGGAGAAAACAAGCAGGAAAACCGGTTCACGCAAAAACCGCGGGGCGTTCCCGCGGTCATATGGCATACATGGCCGCCCCGAGGACTGCGGCGATCAGGATCAGGCCGATGGGGGAAGCCTTCTTTTTCAGCTTCAACTTCATCGCGATCCAGATCGCGGCGAGGACGGCGGTGAGGATCACCGGGCGGACATCCGGCTCCGCCGCGAACAGCGGGCGGAACCCGTTCTGGTACACCATCCATCCGCCGGTGACCAGGATCACCCCGGTGACGCAGGCCGTCAGGCCCTTCATCACCGCCTGCACATACCGGTTTTTGATCGTCCGCTTCATCACCGCCATGATCAGCAGGATGATCACGAACGCCGGGAGCACCACCGCCGAGGTGGCCAGCAGCGCGCCCGCGAAGCCCGCCCGGCTGCTGCCGATGTAGGTGGCCAGGTTGACCATGATCGGCCCCGGCGTGCTCTCGCTGACGGCGATCATGTCGGTCAGCGCCTCCTCCGTCAGCCAGCCGGCGGAGAGGACGACGTCCCGGATCAGCGGGATCGCCGCGTAGGCCCCGCCGAAGGAGAAGCACCCGACCTTCAGAAAGCCGATGAGCAGTTCCGCATAGATCACGGGGCGTCACCGCCCTTCCGTGCGCCGCGCAGCAGGAAGAAGGCGAGGCTGACCGCGCCGGAGGCCAGCAGCAGGGTGATCGTCGAGATCTTCCAGGCGAAGAGATTGATCAGCAGCATCGCCGCGGAGGCACAGACGAGGATCGCGACGCGCAGGGGGTCCTTCGGCATGGTGCGGATCATGCGGACGGCCACGTCGACGATCAGGATGCCGACGGCCGCGCGGATGCCGCGGAAGGCGTGGGCCACCCAGGCGATCTCCAGAAAGCGGTCCAGGAAGAGGGAGATCAGGAAGATGATGACGAAGGAGGGCAGGACCACGCCGACGGTCGCGGCGACGGCGCCCGCGATGCCCTTCTGCCGGTATCCGACGAAGGTGGCGCAGTTGATGGCCACGGGCCCGGGGGTGGATTCCGCGATGACGGTGATATTGCGGAGGTCTTCGAGCGTGATCCATTGCTTCTCGGTCACGCAGACGTGCTCGATCACCGCGATCATCGCGTACCCGCCGCCGAAGGTCACCAGCCCGATCTTCGCGAAGGTCAGAAACAGCGTGAGCAGCATACAACCCTCCGTCTTCAGGGCTCAAACTCGATCCTCACCGCGCGGCCCATGCAGGTCATCTCGCTGATCTGCAGGTTCTCGGCCTCGTACTCCCGGTTGTAGCTCTGCAGGAGGAAGGTGGTGGCATCGAGTTTTTTCACCTTGCGGAGATTCCGGCGGCCGTTGTACTCGATGAGCATCACCGCGCCGTCGATCGGGCTCTGGGCCGGGACGATCAGCGCGAGGTCGTTCTGGTGGATGCGGAAGCCGCGCATGGAGTCGTCGGGCACCTTGAAGTAGAAGACCTTGTCGGGGTTCGCGCCCTCGATGCGGCCCTGGAGGATCGGGAACAGGCGGTGATCCACGGGCTGCATGACCGCGTTGATCACCGGCACGTTCTTCAGCACGCTCTTGAGCGCGTCGAGCCAGATGGAGCCCTGGACGCCCTCGTCCTTCTTCTCCGGCTCGGTGGAGGCCACCTTGACGGCCTCCGGCTGCTTCGGCTTGGCGGCGACGGCCTGGGCCAGGGAGGGCCTGGCCTGCGCGAGGTCGACCGTTGCGGCGATGTCGTCGAGGGTGAAGTCGGCCTCGTTCTGCTGCTTCAGGCCGATCGAGCGCAGGATCCGCCGGGCCTGCTCATCCTGGATGATGCGGGTCCCGGCCTCCACGGCCATGATATAACTCTCGCTGACGCCGCACTTGCGCGCCACCTGCTTCGGGGTCATTTTCTGACGGATCCGCTCGGTGCGGATCAGATCGCCCAGTCTGGACATGTTTTTTGCTTCCTTTCAGTTGATGGGATTATTTCCCGCAGAGCTTCCGCACCTTTTCGGCGAGCTCCTCCGGGAGGGGGCCGTCTGCGCAGGCGGTGAAGCGCTCCGGGTGCTCCGGGGGACGGGCGGCGAACCGGGCCTCCAGGGCCTCCGCCTTCTGCGTCCTCCCGAAGAGGGAATACCACACATACCAGTCCTCGAGATAGCCCGCGCGGACCGGGACGCCGAGGACGGTCTCCTCGCGCTCGCAGCTCGTCTCGTCGAGGACGGCGTGCAGGCCGCCTCCGAGATCCATGCCGGCGCACAGGTCGATATCCGCCCCGTCAAAGTGATAGGAGGCGCGGAAAGTCTTTTCGCCCTCCCGGACCTCCCCGCGCATGCCGAGCTTCGTCAGCACGCGGTCGGCTACCTCCGCCTGCGCGAAGGGCACCAGGACGTCGAAATCGTGGAAGGTGTCGGTGACGCCGCGGACGCAGAGCAGCCAGCCCGCGCCGACGGTGTAGGCGATGCCCGCGCGGTTCAGCTTCTCCGCCATCCGTTTGAGGGCCTTGTCCTTGAATGCCATCGCTTTTACGCCTCCTTGCCGCACCCGGCGATCCGCCTCGCCACAAAGACGCCGCTGGCCGAGGCGTGGGAGAGGGAGTGGGTGACGCCGCTGCCGTCGCCGATCATGTACAGGCCCGGGAGGGGCGTCTCGAGGTTCTCGTCCACGGCGACCTCCATGTTGTAGAACTTGACCTCCACGCCGTAGAGCAGGGTGTCGTCGTTGGCGGTGCCGGGGGCGATCTTGTCCAGGGCGAAGATCATCTCCATGATGCCGTCGAGGATCCGCTTGGGCAGGACGAGGCTCAGGTCGCCGGGAGTGGCGGCGAGGGTCGGGGTGACGAAGCCCTCCTCGATGCGCGTGGGCGTGGAGCGCCGCCCGCGGATCAGGTCGCCGAAGCGCTGCATGATCACCCCGCCGCCGAGCATGTTGCTCAGCCGGGCGATCGACTCGCCGTAGCCGTTGGAGTCCTTGAACGGCTTGGAAAAATGCTTGCTGACCAGCAGGGCGAAGTTCGTGTTCTCCGTCCGCAGGTCGGGGCTCTCGAAACTGTGGCCGTTGACGGTCACGATGCCGTTGGTGTTCTCGTTGACGACGACCCCGTGCGGGTTCATGCAGAAGGTGCGCACCTGGTCCTCGAACTTCTCGGTCCGGTAGACGATCTTGCTCTCGTAGAGCTCGTCGGTCAGGTGCTCGAAGATGACCGCCGGCAGTTCGACGCGCACGCCGAGGTCGACGCGGTTGGAGAGGGTGGGGATGCCGAGCTCACGGCAGACGGTCTCCATCCACTTGCTCCCGCTGCGGCCGACGCTGACGACGCACTTGTCGCAGGAGAAGGACTCCTTCGCCGTGTGCGCCACATAGCCCTTCCCCTCTGGCAGGACCTCGATCCGCTCCACCGGGCTGTGGAAGACGAAGTCGATGTGCGAGGCCAGGGCGGCGTAGATCTCCCCGAGGACCTGATAGTTGATGTCGGTGCCGAGGTGGCGGACCGAGGCGTCGAGGAGCTTGAGCTTGTTCTGCATGCAGAGCTTCTTGAACTGCGTGCCGGCGGTGGAGAACATGCGCGTCCCCCGGCCGCCGTGGGCGACATTGATCCCGTCCACGTAGTGCATCAGCTCGAGGGCCTGCGCCCGGCCGATGTGCTCCCAGAGCGTGCCGCCGAAGTCGTTGGTGATGTTGTATTTCCCGTCGGAGAAGGCCCCGGCCCCGCCGAAGCCCGACATGATCGAGCAGGTCTTGCAGCCGACGCAGGTCCTGATCCGGTCCCCGTCGATGGGGCAGCGGCGTTCGCTCAGCGGGCCGCCGGCCTCGAGCACGGCCACCTTGAGTGCGGGGGCCTTGTCGTGCAGTTCCCAGGCCGCGAAGATGCCGCCCGGTCCCGCACCGATGATCACGACGTCATAGTGTTTCATGCATGTCACTCCGTTCAGCAGATGAATGGATGCCGTTCAGCCGACCATCGGGTATTCGTAGCTGTGGTCGTACATGTATTCCGGCGCGCAGTCGATTTCCCCGTCCAGCCAGGTAACAATGCCGTGGCTGATCTCCGGGCGTGCCAGGATTTCCTGATCGCGCAGGGGTTCATAGACGGCTCCCTGCAGCAGGGTCGTGTCAAACAGCCGGGTCTCCCCGTTGTTGAAGCGGATCAGCATCATCCGGTCCGGCAGGACTTTTACCTGTTCCACTTTGATGGGGAGATGGGGACTGCTGCCATAGACAATGCCATTGCTGATAAACATATTCTTTCCTCCTGATTCACCGCAGCGGTTCGATCTTCTCAAACGCGATGCTTCTCACGGCACGATTCCAGGCTTCGTACAGTTCGTCTTCATGGATAGCCATCCATCCGGCCAGCATCCGGTACTGCTTGACCGGGAGCCTTCCGTCGAGGACTTCTCCGTCCAGTCCGACGCTGGCCTCGTATTCTCCGTAATAAACGTGAACATGCGGCTTATGATGCTTGTCGCTGTCATTGAAGATCATCTTCACGATCAAACCGTAAAACCTGCTGATCTCCGGCATGCTTTCATCTCCTGCTTTCTATTTCTTCCTTTGATACATCTGGGCAAGCCCGCCGTGGGCCGTCTCGCGGTACTTTTCGTTCATGTCGCGGCCGGTCTGGTACATGGTGTCGAGGACCACGTCGAAGGAGATCTTCCGCGTCTGATAGAGGAAGCGGGAGAGATCCACCGCGTGGATGGCGCGCAGGGCCGCCACGGCGTTGCGCTCGATGCAGGGGATCTGCACCAGGCCGCCGACCGGGTCGCAGGTGAGGCCCAGGTGATGCTCCATCGCGATCTCCGCCGCGTACTCGATCTGGTCGAGGTTCAGCCGGTAGAGAGCGGCGAGGCCCGCCGCGGCCATCGAGCAGGCGCTCCCGATCTCCGCCTGGCAGCCGCACTCCGCGCCGGAGATGCTGGCGTTGGTGCGGATCACGTTGCCGATCAGGCCCGCCACGGCCAGGGCGTCGAGGATCTCCGCCTCCGGGAAGCCGCGGTCCTCCTGCATATAGAAGAAGACCGCCGGGATCACCCCGCAGCTGCCGCAGGTCGGGGCCGTGACCACGATGTTCTCCGCCGCGTTCTCCTCGCTGACCGCGTAGGCGTAGGAGGCGATCGTGCGGCTCATCGTGACGTCGGGGCTCTCGTTGTAGCAGCGCTGCAGGCGGAGGAGCTTTGCCTTCCGGCTGACCTCGAGGCCGCCGGGGAGGATGCCCTCGGTGTTCAGCCCCCGCGCGATCGCCGCGCGCATGGCCTGCCAGACCTCCCGCAGCCAGGCGTCGAGATCCTCGCCCTCCCGCTCCCGGATGAAGGCCGGCAGGGGGAGACCCTCCCGGCGGCAGGCGCCGAGGATCTCCGTCAGGTTCTTCTCCGGATAGACCTCGGGCGGCTGCTGCCCGCGCTCGTGCTCAAAGACGACGCTGCCCCCGCCCACGGAGAAGGCGTGCACCTCGCGCAGGACCTGCCCGCCGCGCAGGGCGGTGAAGCGCATCGTGTTGGGGTGCGGGAGGCCGGCGGCGTCGGGGTCGCAGGTGACCTGCGCGCCGGGGATCGCTGAGCGGACGGCCTTCATCGTGCCGTGGCCCTCGCCCGTCAAGGCGAGGGAGCCGTAGAGCGTGACCGCGAAGGCGTCGGCCTCCGGGCACTCGGCGCGGAACCGCAGGGCGGCGTTGTACGGTCCGACCGTGTGGGAGCTCGACGGGCCGTGGCCGATCTTGTAGAGACTGCGGATGCTGCGCAAGCGGATCACTTCCCGGGTTTTCTCTTCATTGAATATGATAGCATATCGACCCCGGAAATCAAGAGGGAAAAGCGCTTCACAAGCCGCGCCGCCTGTGCTATAATGGAACGGCCTGCCGTCATCCCGGCGGGGCATCAAGCATCAAAGGACGGAACCTCATGCACTATATCGTCATCGACCTGGAGTGGAACCAGCCGCTGAATCATCAGAACCGCGTCTACCGCGAGGTGGGCGACCGGCTGATTTTTGAGATGCTGCAGATCGGCGCGGTGAAGCTCGACGCCGAAAGGAATATCGTGGACAGCATCTCCGTGCTGATCCATCCGACCTGCTATCAGCGCATCCATCCGCGCATCGAGCGCATGACCCACATCGACGAGGAGGCCGTGGCCGACGCCCCGCTCTTCGGCGAGGCGATGGCGCGCTTTGTGGAGTGGTGCGAGCGCGAGGGGGACGAGTACCTGCTCCTGACCTGGGGCTGCGACGACGTCAGCGTGCTCCAGCAGAACCTCGACTTCTTCGACTGCCATCCGAGCCTGCCGCCGATGTGCGATATCCAGCACCAGTTCTCCGATGCCTTCAAGCTCCCCAACCGCATGGGCCTCCAGCCCGCGATGGAGCGCATGGAGATCCGGCCGGAGGAGAACAGGGAGTTCCACAACGCCGTCCACGACGCCTATTACACCGCCCTGCTCTTCCAGCGGATGCCCGATCCGGAGGACGCGGTGAAGTACGCCCGCACGCCCAAGCAGCTGATCCACCCGGACCAGCACCGGCACGGGAAGGCGCGGGGCGAGGTCTTCCCCTCCCTGGCGGACGCCCTGGCCAGCGAGCTGGCGAACCAGCCCAAGTGCCCCACCTGCGGCAAGGCCTGCCAGGTGGAGGAGGCCGGGTATGTGCCGCAGGCCGCGGACAAGTATATCGGACTGGCGAAGTGCCGCCAGCACGGTCCGATCCTGTGCAGACTGCGTCTGCGGGCCTCGCAGTCGGGGAGTGTGACCCTGAGCGTGACCACGGCGAAGGCGACGAAGCCGAATGTGGCGTATATCCATACCAAGCAGCTGCAGTTCCGCCGCCGCGAGGAGGCCGGGTATCGGTTCAATGCCGAGGCGGCGCTGCTCAATGCCGATCGGTCGAGTGTCCCGTTTGAGGACTGAGACGCGGGGTTCGTTCTCTGTTTGTGAAACCATGTTGAAGAGGGTATGCGCCTGCGGGCGCACCAAAGGGCTTTCCGATCGCCCTTTGGAAACCTTCGGGGCCGATTCGTTGGGTTGATTGCTGGGCGATGAAAGCCAAAGGGTTCCGTGCCTGCGGGCGCGGCCAAAGGGCTTTCCGATCGCCCTTTGGAAACCTTCGGGGCCGACCCGTTGGGTTGGGTTGCTGGGTGAGATGACCAAAGGGTTCCGTGCCTGCGGGCACGGCCAAAGGGCTTTCCGATCGCCCTTTGGAAACCTTCGGGGCCGACCCGTTGGGTTGGGTTGCTGGGTGAGATGACCAAAGGGTTCCGTGCCTGCGGGCACGGCC
>JAFRPH010000021.1 GCA_017429205.1 Bacteroidales bacterium | reverse complement strand
GTTCGTCGTCGGTAATCTGGTCCGGCTTGTAGCTCCGGACGCTCCGGCGCGTTTTCAGCGCCATAATCACTTCATTATCCATAGATTCAGGGTTTAATCGTCTTCTCGACCTCCAGCTTCCCGTTCGGATGGAACGAGCGGAGGGTGATGTAACCGTGGGAGTATGTGACGTCCAGCCGGCGGGCTTCATTGTTCACGATGATGGGGAAATCGTTGTTCATGGTCCCGGGCTCGCACCACATCGCGGTATGGAGGTCCGCGCCGATCATCAGGTCCACGCCCGCCTTGTTCAGCATGGGCACCATATGCACGTTCAGCCAACGCTGGATGAGGTAGTCGGTCTTGTCGGGATGGTCGATCATGGGCACATGCAGCAGGCACACTTTGACGGGCGCCTTCCGGAACAGGGGTTCGCGCATTGCCTTCCGGGCCCATTCAATCTGCTCGTTCAGGTAATCCTCGTACACTTCCGTACCGCTGTACAGGATGGAACGGCTCTGGCCAGTCTCGCCCGCATCGAACACGATGAAGGCCACGGGACCCTGGCGGAAGGTGTAGTAGAAGGGCGCCGGATCCGAATTGGGATAGACGTCGGCAAACAGTTCCACATTGTTGCCGCGTCCCTCATGGTTGCCCCGTCCAAACAGAAGCGGAATCCCCGCGGGAAGGCCCCCCAGCGGTTCGATGGCGTACCGGACCAGGGTGTCCAGCACGTAGTTCCCCGCCGATGTGATGTCCCCGTTCAGGAACAGGAAGTCGGTCGATGCGGAATCAACCTGCGCAGCGAGGGACTCGTACCACTGCGTCCGCATGTGGATATCGTTGAACACCGAGAAACGGCACTCGGCGGCCTTCGGGTCGAAGGTACGGACGGTATGCCATTCTCCTTCGTAGAAGTCCCCGAACTTGGGATTCCGCGCGTTGGAATCGTCCACGAGGTTCTGCCCGCACACGCGGTAGCGGAGAACCGACCCGGGCTGGAGCCCGTCGATGCGGACGCTGTGCAGACGGTGGAAGACGCGCCGGCCGGCAAAAGTCTCCCACACCTTCGTACCATCGGCGAGTTCGACATAGGCCATCCCCGGCACGTCGCTGGTCCAAAGGATGGTCACCCGGTCCGTCCGGGCTTCGGACACCCACGGGCCGGCCTGAATGCCGCCGGCAAGGCTGTTCAGGCAGAGCGTTATGCTCAAAATGAAGAGAAGAAGCTTTTTCATGACACGAATCGGTTATTCCCCCGTCAGCTCGTCGTTCATCGACTGGGTGATGGTCTGGGCAAGTTTTTCAATGTTCAGGCTGCGGGCGGAGGCGTCGACGATGTCCTTGTACACGCCGCCTTTGCGGTAGAGTTCGTCCGGGTCGCCGCTTTGTTCGATATGTCCCTCCTGGAGGGCGTACACCATCTCACTGTCAATGATCTGGGAGATGGAGTGGGAGATGATGATGACGGTGCGGTCCTTCTTGATGGCGTCAATCGCGGATTTGATCTGCTCCGTGGCGATGGCGTCCAGCGAGGCCGTGGGCTCGTCCAGGAAGATGATGGGCGGGTTCTTGAGAAACATCCGCGCAATGGCGATGCGCTGCTGCTGGCCGCCGGAGAGGTGGGTGGCTGCCGTATCGAAACCGTTGGGCAGGGCGGCGATCTGGTCGTAGATACTCGCCTTGCGCGCCGCCTCATAGACCTCGTCCAAGGTGGCGTCCGGCTTGCCGTACCGGATGTTCTCCACGACCGAGCCGTCGAAGATGTGGTTCTTCTGCAGGACCAGGCCGATGTTCTCCCGCAGGTAGTGCGTGTCCCAGTCCCTGAGGTCCACCCCATCCAGGGTGATGCTGCCGCAGTCCGGCTCGTAGAACTTGTCCAGCAGGTTCACGATGGTCGATTTCCCCGCGCCGCTGAGCCCGACGAGGGCCGTGATCTTGCCGCTGTCCACCTTCAGGGACACGTCGTACAGGGCCTTGGTGCCGTTGGGATAGGTGAAATCGACATTTTTCATCTCGAAGTTGCCTTCCACCTTCTCCGGCCGATAGCCGCCCGTGGGCTCCAGCTCGCCTTCCGCATCGACGATGTCGAAGTAGCCTTCGGCATAGACGAGGGCGTCGTTCAGGTCGTCGAAGATGCGCTGAAGGGAGGTGATCGGGGCCGTCACGTTGGAGAAGAGCATGATGTGATACATGATCTTACCGATCGTCATCCCTGGATAGCCGCTGAGGACGAGGTAGGAGGTCAGGATGATGATCAGGACCGTACCGGTCTGGCTGACGAAGCTCTTCAGCGCGTCGAACCCGAAGGAGGCGCGCCGGATGCTGAGCTGGTTGCCGTAGTAGCCTTCCTGGAGCTCCGTCTGCTTCCCGAGCTCGATTTCCTCGCGGTTAAAGGACTTCACGACGTTCATGCTCTCCAGGATGTTCATGATGCTGCCGCTCCGGCGCTCGTTGAAGCCGCGCATGTTCTTGCGGGAGCTCTTCAGCTTCTTCCCCTGCAAGGAGGTGATCCAGAAGTAGATGGGAACGATGGCCAGGGCCGTCAGGCCCACATACACATTGGCCGCGAAGATGAGGATGAGCGCCAGCACGGAGCTCACGATCATCGGCAGCAGGTTGATGAAGAAGTTCTGGATGGTGCGGGAGATGCTGCTGGCGCCCTGGTCGATGCGCGCCTGGAGCATGCCGGGCGCGTTGTCGCTCCGGGCGAAGAAGGCCATCCGGTACTGGAGGATCCGCTCCACGACGCCCAGGGACAGCCGCTGGGAGATGTTGATCCGGAGTTTCTCGCCGAAGATGCTCTGCCCGAAGGAGATGCCGGCCCGGAGCACTTCCTTCCCGAGCAGGACGATGCTCACGATGGTCAATATCTTCACCGCCTTCGCCCACGTGAACTCGGGCGAGCCGACGAGGGCGTTGATGGCGTCCACCGTGCGGTCCAGCACGACAGCGTTCACCTGCGCCAGCAGGGAGCCGAGGAGGGTCAGCGACAGCGTGGCGAGCAGCAAGAAGCGGTGCGGCTTCACATACGGGACGATTCTCTTGAACAGTTGGGCGAGCGTCATAGGGCGGGGTCTTTTAGCGCACCATCTCCCAAAGAACCACGCCGACGGAGACGGAGACGTTCAGCGAATGCTTGGTGCCGTACTGGGGAATTTCCAACGACAGGTCGCAGGCGTCCACGACATCCTGACGGACGCCGTAGACTTCGTTGCCAAAGACGAGGGCGTACTTCCGACCCGGCTCGCGGCGGAAGTCCTTGCCGAGCTTGCAGGCATGGACCGTCTGTTCCACCGCCACCAGCGTGTAGCCTTCCGCGCGCAGGGCGGCGACGGCGTCCATCGTGTCGTCGAAATGCGCCCAAGGCACGGCATCCTCGGCGCCGCGGGCCGACTTGCGGATTTCGGCGGAGGGCGGGACGGCCGAGATGCCGCACAGGAGGACCCGGTCGATGCCGAAGGCATCGGCGGTCCGGAAGGCGGAGCCGACGTTGTGCGCGCTGCGGATGTTGTCCAGGACCACGACGAGGCCCGAAGGGGGAAGTTCCTTGTACGCGGCGGGCGTGACACGGCCCAGTTCGATGTTCAGCAATTTTCTGTCGCTCATATCCGCAAAGTTAAGAAAAAAGGCGTATATTTGCGGATACTTCGGCCGCGCCCGGCCGCAAAAATACACAATACGATATGAAACAGGATCTTCAGGTCTTCGACCTCATCAAGAAAGAACACGACCGTCAGGCCTCCGGCCTCGAACTCATCGCCTCCGAGAACTATGTCTCCGACCAGGTGATGGCCGCGATGGGCTCCATCTGCACGAACAAATACGCCGAGGGCTATCCCGGCAAGCGCTACTACGGCGGCTGCGAAGTGGTGGACCAGATCGAACAGATCGCCATCGACCGCCTCTGCAAGCTCTACGACGCGGAATACGCCAACGTCCAGCCGCACTCCGGCGCCCAGGCGAACATGGCCGTCACGATGGCCTGCCTGCGTCCCGGCGACGTCTTCATGGGCCTGGACCTGTCGATGGGCGGCCACCTCACCCACGGCTCTCCCGTGAACGCCTCCGGCATCCTGTACAAGCCCGTGGCCTACGGCCTGGACCCGGAAACCGGCCGCGTGGACTATGACGAGATGGAGCGCAAGGCCCTCGAGTGCAAGCCCAAGATGATCATCGGCGGCGCCTCCGCCTACTCCCGCGAGTGGGACTACGAGCGGATGCGGAAGATCGCCGACGAAGTGGGCGCCATCCTCTGGATCGACATGGCCCATACCGCCGGCCTCATCGCCGCCGGTCTCCTGAAGAACCCGGTCAAATACGCGCACATCGTCACCTCCACCACCCACAAGACCCTCCGCGGACCGCGCGGCGGCATCATCCTGATGGGCAAGGACTTCGACAACCCCTGGGGCCTCACCACCCCGAAGGGCGAGATCAAAAAGATGAGCGCCATCCTCAATTCCAGCGTCTTCCCGGGCGTTCAGGGCGGACCGCTCGAGCACGTGATCGCCGCCAAGGCCGTCTCCTTCTACGAGGCCGCCCAGCCAGAATACGTCGCCTACCAGAAGCAGGTCGTCTCCAACGCCGCCGCGATGTGCGCCGAATTCATCCGCAGGGGCTACAAGATCATCTCCGGCGGCACCGACAACCACCTGATGCTCATCGACCTCCGCACCAAGTTCCCGGACCTGACCGGCCGTCTCGCCGAGAACCAGCTCGTCAAGGCCGACATCACCGTGAACAAGAACATGGTCCCGTTCGACAGCCGCAGCCCGTTCCAGACCTCCGGCCTCCGCATCGGCACCCCGGCCATCACCTCCCGCGGCTTCGTGGAGAAGGACATGCTGGACATCGTCGAGCTCATCGACACCGTCCTCTCCTCCTCCAACGCGCACTTCGCCGCCCTCACGGCCAAGGAACCCACCGAGGAGCAGCTCGCCGAGCGCGCCGCGCACGCCAAGGTCCTCGAGGACGTCGTCCGCAAGGTCCATATGATGACCGCCGGCCGCCCGCTGAACAGGTACTAGAAACCGTTCTTCAGCCCACGACACAAATCAGCCAGCCCCGTTCGAGGCTGGCTGTTTTTTTGTGCGATGCAGGGTCTAGTGGCTGCCGACGGTGCGGATGATGATCACGCCGTTGGCACCCCGCATCCCGTAGATGGCGGAGGTGCCGTCCTTGATGACGTCCACGGACTGGACGTCGGCCGGATTGAGGCCGGAGAGGTCCGTCGTCTCCACATCGTCCACCAGGATGAGCGGGTCGAAGCTGTCGGAATTCGTGCCGATGCCCCGGATGATGATCCGCTTGTCCGAGGTCACCATCACCCCGGGGACGCGGCCCCGCAGGTACTCATACATGTCGGTGTAAGTCTGGGCTTCCGTTTTTTTGACCTTGACATTGGAGACCGCCGTCGAGAGCTTGTCCTTGTCCTGCGTTCCGTAGCCGATGTTGACGGTGTCGCCGGAAGAAACCCCGTGGGAGGATGCGCCGCAACCCGCCAGCAGGAGGGTCGCAAGGCAGAGGGAGAAAAACTGTTTCATATCGTTCGTTTTAAATCCTTTCCATGTCTTGGGTGGCGATCCAGCCGCGACGGCCGTCCGCCAGTTCGATGTCGGTGAAGCCGGACACTTCGTCCAGCACCTTCACTTTCGTTCCTTCGTGCAGGATGAACAGGGACTTGGCCGCATCGCTGGAAGGAGAGCTCGTGACCGAGGTCACGGGACGCATCACGATCGCGGTGTCGTGGCGCTCGGCGGCCGCCTTTTGGCTGCGGGCGAAGCCCCAGGCCGCGAGGGCGAGGAGGAGCGCCGCGATGCCGGTGAAGAAGCCGGTCCGGCGGGCGCCGGCCGTGGGCCCGAGCAGGAAGAGCAGGCAAAGCCCCAGCGCCAGGGCCAGCAGGAACAGGGACAGCCCCGCCCACACATTGGACGGGAGCAGGTAGTTCACCTTCCGCACCCAAGTCTTGAGAATGAATTCCGGGACCTCGTCGATGCGGTCCTGCGTCAGGTTCCGCGCGAATTCCAGGTTGTAGCGGATGTCGGCGTCGGACGGGTCCAGGCGGAGGGCGCGCTCATAGAAGAGGATGGCCTTCGCGATCTCGCCGCCCTTGTAATACGCGTTGCCCAGGTTGAAATACAGCTCCTTGGAGCGGAGGCCCGTGGCGGCGACGTCCGACCAGTCCTCGGCGGCCTGGTTCCAGTCGCCCGCCGTATAGGCCTCCACACCCGCCTTGAACAGCGAGTCGGGATAGCTTTCGGCGGCCTGCGCCCCCAGCGGGAGCATCAGCAGGAGGGCCAGCAAGGTTGCGGCCGGCGCCGCAGAAACACCTTTCTTCATAGAAGCGTCGATGGTGGTGATGACGGAAACGGCCTGCTGGTAATGGGCGTTCATCGCCTCGTGTCCGGCGTCGGGCGCGTAGCGGGCGTACTCGCAGGCGTCCAGCAGGTCCGTAAAGGCGGTGACCGTCTCGGGAGCGACACCCCGGGCGGAGAGCGCCGCGGCGATG
The DNA here is from genome assembly GCA_017429205.1 of Bacteroidales bacterium. Next base: position 144,930 of record JAFRPH010000021.1, on the reverse strand, counting down.
TTCTCCTTGCTCTGGTCGGCCACGTCCATCGTGAGTTTGTCGGCCACGAAGCCCACGAGGGCCCGATGGAGCTCCTCGTAGAAGGCCGTATAGAGGTTCTTTCCCAGGAAGTCCCCGGCCAGTTTCAGGCGCTTGAGGGCCTCGCGGGTGGCCTTGCGGTTGCGGTTGCCGGCGACGTCGGCGCGGCGGGCGGCCAGCTTCCGCAGGGACAGCCACACGGCCGCGGCGCCCAGGAGCAGCAGGGCCACCAGGATCCAGTACCCCGGCTTGCCCACGAAGAAGCCCTTGTTCTCGGACAGGGAGGTCTTCGTCTTGATGAAGCGGATGTCCTCGCCCAGGTTCTTCACGCCCTTGCGGTCCACCGTCAGCGTGCCGGCGCCGTCCGGGGCGGGCTGCGCCGCGCCGCCGGCGCCCCGCTCCACGGTCAGGCGCAGGGAGTCCGTCTGGGCCGTCGCATAGCGGCGGGACTTCACGTCATAGTAGGAGAAGCGCACGGGCGGGAGGACGAAGTCCCCCGGGCTGCGCGGGATGAACGGATACTCGAAGGACTTGGAGCCGTTCGTGCCGCTCTTGTCCGTCGCGGACGTGGCCTTCACGTCATACACTTCGAAATCCGGCGGGAAATCCAGTTTCGGGGCCTCCACCAGGGAGACGTTGCCCTTGCCCGTGACGGTGACCACGAGCGAGGCCGCATCGTGCGTCTTCAGGGCGTCCTTGCTCAGTTTCGCGCTCACGGAATACTCGCCCACGGCGCCGGAGAAGCCGGCCGGGGCGCCGCCCGGCAGGGCCGTCACCTTGACGGTCATCGCCGGGGTGGACACGCGCTGCCGCTGAGTCACATAGTCGTTCTCGAAGAAATCGTCGAAGATGGAGCCGGTGCGGGGCCGCTGCGTGCGGACGTTCACCAGGCACACGATCTCGGACGGGTCGATGGTCAGGTTGCCCGCCTTCTGCGGGATGAGCACCCACCGGCGCAGGACGGCGGCGTTGTACATCTTGTCGCCCACCTGCTCCCGCTGGAACTCGATGCTCTGCGGGGTGTCCACCTCCTGGCTCCAGAAGCCGTTGAACTTCGGGAACTTGGCGTCCTCGAAGCCCGTGAGGTTCGCCCGCTGGTAGATCTTGAGCGTCGCCGTGATGGGCTCGCCCACCATCGCGTCGCGCTTGGAGAGGTACAGCCGCATAAACAGCTCGCCGGTGTCGTTCGAAGCGGACGGCCGGGCCTGCTGTTGCTGTCCCCCGCCCTGTGCGGAACCGCCCTGGCCTTGCGCCTGGGCGCCCTCGTCCCGGCCTTCCACGACCGTGATCTGGACGGATTTGGACCGGATCTGGTCTCCCTTGACGGTGGCCGTCGCCGGCGCGAAGGTGAACGTGCCGGTCTTCTTGGCCTGGAGGATGTAGGTATAGGAGGTCTGCGACGAACGGGTGGTCTTGCCGTTCACGATGGACACGCTGGTGGAAGTGCCCTTCTGGGGCCCCCAGACGAGGGTGAAATCATCGCCGGGGCTCCATTGGAAATCGGAGGGAGCGTGCTCGCCCTCGACGACGAAAACGACGTTGAAGCGTTCCGACAACTCCACGATATTGTGCACGTCCACCCGGATGGTCGACTGGGCCCATCCGGTGAAAGCCACCCACAGCGCCACGAAGGCTGCAATCCATCTTTTCATAACGCGACTACCAATTCTTCTCTTTCTGGCGGGACTTCAGCACGGCCGCCTTTTCCTTGTTCACCTTGTCCTGGGTCTCCTTCTCCTTGGCCTGGATGGCCTGGAGCATCTGCTGGGCCTGCTGGGGCGAGATTTCCGAACCGTTGTACGGCTTCGGCTGCTGATTCTGGTCCTGCTGGTCCTGGTTCTGGTCCTGATCCTTGTCCTGATCTTGGTTCTGGTCCTGGTTTTGATCCTGGTTCTGGTCCTGGTTCTGGTCTTGGTTCTGGTCCTGGTTCTGCTGGTCGTTCCCGCCACCGCCGCCGTCCGGATTGTTCTCCAGCATCTTCCGGGCATAGACATAGTTCTCTTTCGCCTCCAGATCGTCCGGATTGATGACGAGCGCCTGCATGAAGGCCTCCATCGCGGCGCGGTACTGCTTCTGCTGCAGGGCGGCGTCGCCGAGGTTGAAGTACGTGTCGAAACCCTGCTCGGCCTGCTTTTTCAGGTTCCGGGTCTCGGGAACGTGCCGCAGCGCCTGCTGGTAGAACTTGCCGGCCTCGGCATAATTGCCCTGGCGGTACAGGTTGTTGCCCAGGTTGTAGGCCGATGCGACGGAAGTGCTGTCCTCATTCAGGCCCTTGCGGTAGGAGATGTCGGCATCGCCGTACTTCTCCTTCGCGAACTGGCGGTTCCCCCGGCGGACGTCTTTCTTGTCCACCTGGGCGGAGGCCAGCACGCTGACCAGCAATAAGAATATGAGCGTCAACGACTTTCTCATTGGTCAAACCATTTCTTCTTCGGACGGCGCTCGCCGACGAGCATCTCGATCACCAGCAGCGCCAGCGCGATTCCGAAGAAATACATATACTGTTCGTCGTACTCCTCGAACACGAGCGAGCCGAACTCCTCGTCCTCCATCCGGCGGATGTCGTCGATGATGGGGTTCAGGCCGAACTCGTCGTTCCCGGCGTGGACATACGCCCCGTTGCCGGCCTTGGCGACCTGCCGGAGCACGTCCTCGTCCAGTTTCGTGACGACGATCTCGCCGTCCTTGTCCTTCATCAGGGAGCCCTCGTACGGGATGGGCTGGCCCTCGGCGGAGCCCACGCCCACGGTGTATACCCGGATGCCGTTCTCCGCGGCCTCCTTCGCGGCGGCCACGGGGTCGTCCTCGTGGTTCTCGCCGTCGGAGATGACGATGATCACCCGGCTCTTCTCACTTTGGGCGCTGAAACTCTTGATGGCCGTGTAGATGGCATCGCCCATCGCGGTGCCCTGGACCGGGACCGAACCCGTGTCGATGCTTCCGAGGAACATCTTGGCCGACACATAGTCGGTCGTCACCGGCAGCTGCACGAAGGACGTGCCGGCGAAAATGATGAGGCCGATGCGGTCTTCCTTCAGCTTATCCGTCAGGCGGGAAATCGCCAGTTTGGCGCGGTCCAGCCGGTTCGGGGAGTAGTCCTCCGCCAGCATCGAGTTGGACACGTCCAGGCAGATGACAATCTCCGCTCCGCGCGTGGTGCGCTCGGACAGCTTGGCGCCGATCTGCGGCCGGGCCAGGCCGATGGCGAAGAACGCGAAGGCCAGGCTGAACAGCACCATTTTCACCCAGCCCTTGGGGCCGGACCACGACGGCATCAGCGCCTTCACGAGCGCCTCGTCGCCGAACTTCCGCAACCGCCGTGTACGCAGCGTCCGCCAAACCCCGTATCCGACGAGGAACAGGGGGACCAGCAGGAGCAGGTACAGGAACCGATATTGAGCAAAACCCAGCATATCCTAAGGCAGTCTTCTAAGCAGGAACCGAATCAAAATTTCAAGCAGCAGGCACACGAGCGCCCAGATGGCGAACCGCGGGAACAGGTCCTTGTAGATGGGGAAGCTGTCCACGGTGGTGCGGGTCTTCTCCATCCGGTCGATCTCGCTGTAGATCTCCGCCAGCTTGGTGTTGTCGTTGGCGCGGAAATACTTGCCGCCCGTCTCCGCCGCGATCTGCTTGAGGAGGGGTTCGTCGATCTCGACCTTCATGTTCTGCACGTCCGGGCCCCAGGGGGTCATCACCGGGTACGGAGCCTCCCCTTCCTTGCCCACGCCGATGGTGTAGACGCGGATTCCGTAGGTCTTGGCGATCTCGGCGGCCATCGCCGGATCCACTTCGCCCCGGTTGTTCACACCGTCGGTGAGGAGGATGATCACCCGACTCTTGGCGTCGGAATCCTTCATCCGCGCCACGGCGGTCGCGAGGCCGTTGCCGATGGCGGTGCCGTCCTCGATGAGGTCCGTCTGGACCTCCTTCATCAGGTTGATGAGGGTGGCCCGGTCGGTCGTGAGGGGGCACTGCGTATAGCTCTCGCCCGCGAACACCACGATGCCCATCCGGTCGGAGGGGCGCTGGGCGATGAATTCGATGGAGATGTCCTTGGCGGCGGACAGGCGGTCCGGCTTGAAGTCCTGGGCCAGCATCGACGTGGACACGTCCACCGTGAGGACGATGTCGATGCCCTCGGTGTCCACCCGTTCCATCTCGCTCTTGGAGCGCGGACGGGCGATGCAGACGATGATCAGGCACAGGGCGGCGAGGCGCAAGGCCTCCGGCAGGTGCCGGATGATGCCCAGGATGGATTTCCCGCCCTTCTCCCACGGCGTCACGGTGGACACCCGGAGATGCGGCCGGCGCTCCTTCAGTTCCCGGTACAGATACAGCGCCAGGAGCAGGACCGGAAGGACCAGCAGCCAGAGCAGATATGGATACTCGAAGAACATGGCTTACTTGGGCATATAATCTTCATCCTTTTCCACATGGGGAGCCTGTTTCGGTTCCTCCTCCTGGCCGGACTGGTCGGCCATCTCGGATTCCTCCTCCACCTCCGTCTGGTAGGTGGACGTCACAAACCGGACGGCCTGCGGAAGGACGGTCGCATTGTCCTCGGGCGTGGCGATGTACTTCGCGAACTTCACGAAGTCCGCCCGCTCGAAGAGGTTCTTCATCTCCTCGTACAGGTCCACGGGGATGTCGGTCCCGCGGAGGCCGTCGAAGATTTCGGCGGTGGTCATCTCCATCGCGCCCACGCCGTAGCGGGAGACGATATATTCGCGGAGGGCGTCGGTCACGCCGGAGTAGAACTGCTTCTGCTTGTCGGGCGCCCAGAACTTGTCGCCGCGGTACTTGTCCAGCTTGCGGAGGGCGGTGATGTGGGCGGGTTCCTTGAAGGCGGGACCGTCCTCGTCCCGGCGGCGGCTCGTGAGCCAGGCCACGAGGCCGATCACCAGCAGCGCCAGCGCCCAGAATCCCATCAGCCACGGCATCACTTCCGCGAAGGTGAGGGGATACTTGATCTGCCCGCGCAAGTCGTGCGGGACGTAGGTGGCGGTGTCCACGGGCATCGTGAACACTTCGATGGTCTGCCGGTTGAACTGGATGGTGTCGACGGTGCCGTCGGTATGGATCCGCTGCACGAAGAGGGGCGGCAACTCGTAGGTGCCCTCCTCGAAGGGTTGGATGGCGATGGACGCCCGGATGTTCAGGAGACGGGTGTTGTTCGCCTTGATCTTCTGGACTTTCACGGTGTCCACCTGCCACATCGGCAGGGCCAGGACATCCTGCATATAGGGGTTCGCAACCTGCGGGAAGGCGAGGACCGTGCTGTCGGGCACGTTGTCCAGCTCGAAGCCGTACAGGAGCCGGTCCGCCACGAGGATGGAATCCCGCGGGGTGACGGGCTGGATGAACGAGGTCTCCTTGAGGATGACCCGTCCGCCGGCGTCTTTCGCGGTGGTGTCGCGCCAGGCTTCCTGGGCCGATGCGGACGCAGCGGTCAGGAAGAGGGCGGCTATGAGACAATATCCTTTCATCGCCTGTGGAACAAGGCTATCAGGTTCTTGACATAATCCTGGTCCGTCGCGGTGTCCACGCTGTCCACCTGGTAGCGGTTGAACAGCTTCGCCGCGCTTTCGGACGCGGTGCGGAACCACTGCTCATAGGCGGCGCGGGTGCTCCGGGAGGAGGTGTTGATCCAGGCGCCCTTGCCGGTCTCGGAGTCCTTGACATGGACCAGGCCCACATCCGGAATGGTCCGTTCGCGGGGGTCGTAGACGCGGATGACGGAGATGTCGTGGCGGTTCACGGCCACCTTCAGGGCGTCCTCGTAGCGCGGATGGCCGTCCTCGTCCACGTCCAGCATATCGCTGAGGACGAAGGCGGTGCAGCGCCGCTTGATGGCGTTCGTCAGGTAGCGGAGAGCCTCGCCGATGTCCGTTCCGTCGTGCTCGGGGGTGTATTCGAGGATTTCGCGGATGATGTGCAGGAGGTGGCTGCGGCCTTTCTTGGGCGGGATGAACTTCTCCACGGTGTCGCTGAAGAAGAGGGCGCCCACCTTGTCGTTGTTGAGCATCGCCGAGAAGGCCAGGGTGGCGGCGATTTCGGCCACCAGCTCCCGCTTGGTCTCCCCCACCGTGCCGAACAGGCCGGAACGGCTGATGTCGATCAGGAGCACCACCGTCAGTTCGCGCTCCTCCTCGAAGACCTTCACGTACGGCGCGCTCATCCGGGCCGTCACGTTCCAGTCCATGTTCCGCACGTCGTCCCCGTACTGGTACTCGCGCACCTCGCTGAACGCCATGCCACGACCCTTGAAGGCCGAGTGGTATTCACCGGCGAAGATCTGGTGGGACAAGGCTTTCGTCTTGATCTCGATCTTGCGAACGCGCTTGAGTAACTCTTGAGGTGTCATCTGTTTACGGAACGATAACCGCGTTGATGATCTTTTCGATGATCTCCTCGGTAGTGACGTTCTCCGCCTCGGCTTCGTAGGTGAGGCCGATACGGTGGCGCAGGACTTCGTTGCACACGGCGCGGACGTCCTCCGGAATCACATAGCCGCGGCGCTTGATGAAGGCGTAGGCCTTCGCCGCCATCGCGAGGGAGATGGACGCACGCGGGGAGGCGCCGTAGGAAATCAGGTCCTTGAGGCCCTTCAGGCCGTATTCGTCCGGGGTGCGGGTGGCGTAGACGATGTCCACGATGTAGCGCTCGATCTTCTCGTCCATATACACGTCGCGGACGACTTCGCGGGCGCGGAGGATGTCCTCGGGCTTCACGACGGCATTGGCCTTCGGGAAGGTGCCGCTGTTGTTCATCCGGATGATCTGGCGCTCCTCGTCCTTCTTGGGGTAGCTCACGACGACCTTCAGCATGAAACGGTCCACCTGGGCCTCCGGGAGCGGATAGGTGCCTTCCTGCTCGATCGGGTTCTGGGTGGCCATCACCAGGAACGGCTCGGGAAGCTTGTAGGTTTCCTCGCCGATGGTGACCTGGTGCTCCTGCATCGCCTCGAGGAGGGCGGACTGGACCTTCGCCGGGGAGCGGTTGATTTCATCGGCCAGGACGAAGTTCGCGAAGATGGGGCCCTTGTGGACCTCGAAGTCCTCCTTCTTCTGGGAGTAGACGAGGGTGCCGACGACGTCGGCCGGGAGGAGGTCCGGGGTGAACTGGATGCGGTTGAACTTGGCGTCGACGGCCTGGGCCAAGGTATTGATGGCGAGGGTCTTCGCCAGGCCCGGCACGCCTTCCAGCAGGATGTGGCCGCCGGACAGGAGGCCGATGAGGAGGTTGTCCACGAGGGCCTTCTGGCCCACGATGACCTTGCCCATCTCCAGGGTCAGGAGGTCGACGAAGGAGCTCTCCTTCTGGATGCGTTCGTTCAGTTCCTTGATGTTTACGCTTTCCATATATTTTGTTACATTTGCATATGCGTTATATCCTCAGCCTCTCCTACGACGGTTCCGCCTTCTGCGGCTGGCAAATCCAGCCCTCCTCCCCTTCCGTGCAGCAGTGCCTGGAGGAAGCCCTCGCAAAGCTCTGCGGCGGTCCCGTTTCGGTGACGGGCGCGGGCCGGACGGACACCGGGGTCCACGCGGCAGACTACGTCTGCCATTTCGACCTGACAGGTCCCCTGCCCTTCGAGGCATCCGATTTTTGCTACAAATTAAATGCCATCCTGCCCCGCTCGGTCGTGGTCCACGCGGTCCTTCCGACCACCGACGATTTCCACGCCCGCTTCAGCGCGACGCAGCGTTCCTATACCTATTTCATCCACAGGAAAAAAGACCCTTTCGTGGCCGCCTACTCCTGGCAGTGCGGCTTTCCGGGCCTGGACTTCGATGCGATGAACGAGGCCTGTCAGTACCTCCTAGGCACCCACGACTTCTCCTGTTTCGAAAAGGTCGGCGGCGCGAACAAAACCTCCCTCTGCACCATCACCGAAGCCTTCTGGAAACCGTACAACCCCACCCTCTACACTGTCATTCCGAGCGAAGCGAAGGAATCTGATTATTGGTATTTCAGGGTTTCCGCGGACCGGTTCCTGCGGAACATGGTCCGGGCGATCGTGGGGACACTCATCGAGGTGGGACGCGGGAAGCACGACCCGCAGTGGGTGAAGGAGCTCATCGAGACGGGTACGCGCGGCGAAGCGGGCGAGTCCGTTCCCGGACACGCCCTCTTCCTCGGTAAAATTCGTTATTGACCTCCGCCCGCCGGGCGAAGGAGTCCGGCTACCACTCCAGATCCGGGTCGTCCCCTCCGTCGATGGGTTCCGTGTTGGAGAGGATGGAACCGGCGCACTGGACCGGAATCACCCGCAGGGCCGGCGCGACGTACGGCTTGGCCGTCCAGAATTCCGTCTTTTCCATGGCGATCAATAGATGGGGCCGGCGTAGAAGATCCGGATGTCACCGCCCGTTTCCCGGTACAGGGTGACGCTCATGTCGAATTCCAGGTAATTGTTCTCCTGGGAGATCCGGTAGCAGTTCAGATGGGCCTGCGCCACGGACTTGTTGCTGCTGATGTAATAATCTCCGTAATCCCGCTCCAGGGGGATGTGCATCGAGAGGTGGCCGGGGATGTCCAGGTCGAGCACGGTGACGTGGTAGCCGATGTGTCCGGGCGTATTGTCGCGGCAGCGCCAGCTTTCCATATGGACACGGACCTCGTCGCCTTCCTTGAAATCAAATTTCTCGAAGCCCTCGGAATCGCCGCCGGTGACGGTCGCGAGGCTGCAGGCCTTCCGCTGGTCGATCGTGACGAAGCCCCAGGGCGCCGTGTCCTCCACGGACATCGGGGCCATCGACACCCGCAGGTTGCGGGGCACTTTGACGGGCTTGGACGTCATCCGCTTGACGACCTCGCCCTTGCACCCCTTCACTTCGATGGTGAAGCCCTCGTCGAAAGTCGTCGGCGGGATGGCGAACCAGAACGCGACGGCCTCTTCCGGGGTGTCGCCCAGGACGACCGGGTCCTTGCACACCAGCGTGACCTCGGTCTTGGCGTCCTCCGCCATCTTCACGGACGGCACGCCTTTCGGCTCCATCGCAACGAGGGCCTTTCCGGCGAGCGGCTCGCCCGCATTGCCCCGGAGGGTGATGGACGAGACACCGAACAGATGGCCGTACAGCTTCAGGACGAGATAGCCGCAGCCGTTCCGGAACTGGAGACGGTTGTCGTCCGTCACGGAGACCATCGTGTTCGCCCCCAGGCCGAACGAGCCTTTCCGGAAGACCTGTTCCGCGGGATATTCGACCGTCAGGATGCCGTCATTGTCGATGGCGGTCGACTTCCGGTAGGGATAGACCGAATAGACCAGGTCCAGGTCGTTGCCCGTCACGAAAGTCCCGTAAGGGATCTGCTCGAACCAGCCGGCGTTGGCGCCGGTCTCGCCCGTGAAGCGGTATTCTTCGTTGAGCGTATAATGATCGAAGATGCTGACACGGTCGTCGGCGTCCCAGAGGACGCGGAGTTCGTCGTCGGCAAAGACCTTGGAGGCATCCTCCTCGATGGTGGCATAGAAGGTCTTCAGATCGGGGGTTTCCGGCTGCGGGTCAGCAACGGGGGCCTTCTGGCAGGAAACGACGCCTGCCAGGACAGCCATAAGCGGGAATAAAGAAAGACGGGTGCGCATATGCTGAAATGAATAGTTTCTTTCCGTGTTCGACCTTTAAATCCCCGCCCGCCGCATATCTTGCATGGGCCGTCGACTTTTTTTATTCAAAAAAACACAAAAAGGGCCGCCCCGAAGGAGCGGCCCTCAAACACGTCAAGGGTGGACGGACGCTAGTTGAAATAAGGGAGGTCTCCCTTGGCCCAGGTGGTGCCTTCGCCCCAGCCCGGGTTCTGCTCCAGAACGCCTTCGGACAGGGTCACCTGGTCCTCGGGAATCTTGAAGAAGCCGCCTTCGGTGGCCTGGTAGCGCTGCATGAAGTCGACGGTGAACGCGTATTCGCCCGTGTACTTCTCGTTCAGAATCTTGTTGCCCACCTGGTTCTTCACGATCTCGGCCACGTCGCCCCAACGGCGCAGGTCATTCCAGCGGATGGCCTCGAAGCAGAGCTCGTAACGGCGCTCCTTCTTCAGGTTCGCGAGGCTGTAGCTGATGTCCGGAAGGCCGGCGCGCTGACGGACGGCGTTGAGGCCGCTCTTTCCGTTGTAGATGGTCTTGCCGTCGGTGAGCTCGGAGTGCATCAGGAGAACATCTGCGAAGCGGAGCCAGACAAGGGACTGGGTCAGACCCCGCTGACGGTTGTTCTCGCTGCCATAGTACACGGCGTAGCTGAGGTAACGGGAAGTGTGCTTTTCATCCCAAGCCTCGACACCGGCATACTTCTTCGCGTACAGGTTCGTGTTCTCCACTTCCTTGGCCTTGTCGCCCGGATAGTTCGGAATCTCGACAAGACGGTCGCAGATGGAGCCGACGCGGCGGTAGTCGCCCGCATAGTCGGGATCGGCGGCCCAGTCAGTCCACAGCTTCTCGCACACAGGACCATTGGAATAACCCTGCACGGAGAACGGGAAGGCAGCCTCCACCGTCTTGCGGAGGTTGTAGAACTCGACGATGCGGTTGTGATGGATCTGTCCGCCGTAACCACCATTGTAGTCGCCCTTGTTGCCCATCTTGACGGCGAACATGCTCTCGATGTTCTCGTCGCCGACCCACTTGAGGCCGTTATCCTTGGCATACGGATAGTCCGCGGCCGTATAAGGATTGGTGTAAGGCCACAGGTTGCGCTGGTCGGAAACGAGGCCGTGTCCGCTGTTCTGGATGCAGTCTTCCAGCCAGGTCACGACCTGGGCCTTGGTGATGCTGCCGCCTTCGGCGAGCGGAAGATCGGACTTCTTGTAGAAACCCGTGTAGAACAGCCAGATACGGGCCATCATAGCCTCCGCCACCCACTTCGACACACGGCCGTCACCGACTTCGGGATACCGGGTGGCCGGTCCGTGCTCGATGGCCGCCTTCATGTCGGAAGCGATCTGGGCATAGACCTCGTCGGGGGTGTTGCGCGGCAGGTTCTGGGGTTCGGTGGAGAGCACCAGCGGAACGCCGTTGAAGACCTGGGCCAGATTGAAATAGTACCAGGCGCGGAAGAAATAGATCTCGCACAGCAGCTGCTCCTTCACGGAGGGAGAACTCCAGCCCGTCACGTTGTCGATGGTCTCCAGCGCGTTGTTCGCCCGGTTGATGCCGGCGTAACGACACAGCCAGAGCGGTTTCATCCAGTCGATGTAGGAGTTCATCAGCCGGTCGACGCCCTGGGCGCCGATGTTGGACTGGCTGCCGCCGCCGAGGCGGTCGTCGGAAGCGATGTCGAAGATGAAGAACGGATCCTCCTCCGGGTCGGCGAGGTTGTTGTTCATCATGACATAGATGCCGTTCACCATCTGGATGGCATCCGTCTCGTTCATCGGGAAGTTGGAAGTGTCCTTCTTGGTAAGGCTCTTCGTGTCCAGGAACTTGTCACAACCCGCGATGAACATCACGCACAGCGAAGCCGCAATCAGATATAAGATATTCTTTTTCATAATGCTCAGGGATTAAAAGGTGATGTTCAGGCCCACCATCCAGGAGTTGGAGGACGGGTAGTAGCCGCAGTCGATACCGGAAGCCCAGCTGGAGCCGTTGCCGAAACCGACCTCGGGATCCATGCCGGAGTACTTCGTGAAGGTGAACATGTTCTGGGCGGAGACATACAGACGGCACTTGGCCATCGGCAGGAACTTCATCGCCCGCTTGAGGTCATAGCCCAGGGAGATCTGGGAGATCTTGAAGAAGTCGGCGTCCTCGATCCAGACGCGGGACAGCTCGGACTGGTTCACGTGCTTGCCGTGGGTGAAGCGCGGATAGCGGTTGGTCGTGCCCTCGCCGGTCCAGTACTTCGTATAGACGTCCGTGCAGTAGTTGTCGTCCGGGTGGTCGGAGAACTGGCGGTAGCTCTTCGCGACCTGCTGGCCGAAGGAGCCGTAGCCGTTCAGGGAGAAGTCGAAGCCCTTGAACTCCATGCGGAGCGTCAGGCCCACGGTGTAGTCCGGGTTCGGGTCGCCGATCATGGTCTTGTCGGTGTCGTCCTTGTCGATCTTGCCGTTGCCGTTCACGTCCACGAACTTCACGTCACCGGGCTGGATGTCGGCGCCCTGCAGGGAGTTCGCCTTGTCGCCGCCGCAGTTCTTCGCGAGGTAGTCCTGGAGGTCGGCCTCGTTCTGGATGATGCCGTCCATCTCATAGCCCCAGAAGTAACCGATCGGGTAGCCCACCTGGATGCGGTAGAGCTCCGCGGTGTTCTGGGCGATGGCGTTGGAACCGCCGTGGATGATACCCTCGGAGTTGGCGATACGCGTGACCTTGTTCTTGTTGTGGGAGAAGGTCGCGGAGACGCCGTAGGAGAAGTCACGGCTTACCATGTCGTCCCAGGAGAGGAGGACTTCGAAACCCCGGTTCCGGATGTCGCCACCGTTCACGTAAGGAGGGTTGGTACCGTAGATGAGCGGCGCAGGGGCCCGGACCAGCCAGTCCTTGGTCATCTTGTTGTACCAGTCGAAGGTCAGGCCGAGACGGCTGCGCAGGAAGCGGGCGTCGAAGCCGACGTTCGTCTGCTCGGAGGTTTCCCATTTCACGTCCGGATTCGGAAGGATGTCGGGATAGGCGCCGATGGCGGGGGTCGCCTTGTCGCTGAAATAGTAGCGCGCGTCGAGGGAGATGGTGGCCAGGTACTGGAACGAAGAGATGTTGCAGTTACCGTTCTGGCCCCAGCTGGCGCGGAACTTCAGGAAGCTCAGGAAATCCTTGGAGACGTTGTCCATGAACGGCTCGTTCGTGATCACCCAGCCGGCGGAGACGGACGGGAAGTAACCCCAGCGGTGTCCGCGGGCGAAGTTGGAGGAACCGTCGGCGCGCATCACCACGGAAAGCAGATAGGTCTCGTTCCAGTTGTAGTTGAGACGGCCGAAGAAGGACGAGAGGGCACCCTCGCCGTTCGGGCTGCCGCCGATGGACGTGTAGGCGGGATCCACGACGTTCGCATTGCCGATGTAGGCGTGGTCGAAGGAGCCCGGGAAACGGGAGTCGGAGTTGGAGACATTGACACTGTTGCCATAGCCCCACTTCTCCACGGACTGTCCCACGAGGAGGTCGATGTTGTGGTTGCCGAAGGACTTCACCCAGTTGGCGGTGTTCTCCCAGGACCAGCGGATGCTGTAGTTCTGGCTCTGGCTCACGTCATCGACCGGGTTGGAAGTCTTGGTGCTCAGTTCGTAGACGGGCGTGTAGCTGCGGCTCTCGCCGTGGTTGTACTGCCAGCCCGCGCTGGAGCGGAAGGTCAGGCCCTTGATCGGGGCGAACTCCAGGAAGAAGTTGGACTGGAGCCGATAACCCTTGTTGTAGCGGTTCTTGCGGGTGTAGTAGATCTGCGCCAGCGGGTTCGCCATTTCGGCGCTGAAGTCCCACTTGTCGGCCACGATGTCCTTGTACTCGTACCAGCCGCCTTCGTCATTGTAGGCCGGGAGGAGCGGGCTCATCGACATGAGCGTACGGATGTTGTTGTCATAGATGCCGCCGATGGACAGGCCGTGGCGGTTGCTGACCGTGAAAGTGACGTTCTCGCCGAACTTCAGGATGTCGCGGCCGTGCTTGCGGATGAGGGAGTAGTCCGAGTTCATCCGGAAGGTCTTGCGGTCGAACTGCGGAGTGGCCGGATAACCGAGGGTGCCGGTCTGGGCGAAGTTCGTGAAACCGACGGCGAAGCGGGAGACGTCGCTGCCGCCGAGGATGTTGATGGATTCGTTGTGGATCGGGGCGTTGTGCACCGTGGTCTCCTCGAGCCAGTTGGTACCGTTCCAGGTACCGTTCTGAATCTGCGCATACTGCTTGGGGATGAGTTTCGCCCAGTCGTACTTGGTGGTGCCCTGGATGTCGTAGGCCTTGTCGTTGATCTCCATGTACTGCTTGGCGTTCAGCGGGGTGACTCCGTTGGTGTTCGGGTTCTGCCAGCCGTAGTAGGCGTCCATCGTGACGCGGATCTTGCCGGCCTTGCCCTTCTTGGTGGTCACGAGGACGACGCCGTTCGCGGCGCGGGCGCCGTAGATGGCGCTGGAAGCCGCATCCTTGAGCACGTCGATGGACTCGATGTCGTTCGGGGAGAGGGCCGCGATGTCGCCGCCCGGCACACCGTCGACGACGTACAACGGCGTCGTGGAACCGGCGGTACCCATACCGCGGATGGTCATCTTGTAGCTTTCGCCCGGCTGACCGGAGTTCTGGACGATCGTGACGCCGGCGGCCTGGCTCTGCAGGGCGCCGAAGGCGTCGACCGCATTGACGGCAGCGAGCTTTTCGCCGGAGACGTTGACGGTGGAACCGGTGATGAGGCGCTTGCGCTGCGTACCATAACCGACGACGACCGTCTCGTCCAGTTCGGTGGCGGATTCCACCAGCGTCACGTCATAGACGTTCTTGCCGGAGGCGACCGTGAACTGATAGGGCTCGTAACCGAGCGCCTCCACGTTGACGGTCGCGCCGTCCGGGACGGAGAACACGAAGTTTCCTCGGGCGTCCGTGACGACGCCGTTCGTGGTGCCCACATGCGTGACACCGGCTCCGATCACGGGATCTCCGTTGGTGTCGACGACCGTACCGGAAATCCGCTTGTTCTGAGCCATCGCGATGACACTGCACAAGGAGAGCAGGGCCACCGCCAAATAATTTTTGAAACTCATACGGTAAATAGGTTGGTTGTTATAAAATAAAATCACCAGTTAGAGAATGGTTATCGAATAATTGTGGTGGGCAACTAAAACAAAAAGCCCTTAATCAAACCCTTTCGTGCCCGGAGAGCCGTAAAAGAGCCAATTAAGGTTTAGCCAAGCTTAGGTTAAACTAGTTATTGCGCGGTTTCAAAAGCAAATATATAAAAAATTCCTTATGGTTGTTCTCACAAAATCAATTTTTTTCAAAAATACCTGATTATTAATAAAAAGAAGGCTTTCATGGGCGTAGCGCGAACGGGACGCTGGCGACGGAGAATGGGATTCCGGAAATTATTCTTATCTTTGTAGGTTGATGAAAAATCTGTGGTCCGAAATACTGGTCCCGGCGGTCATCGCCGGACTGACGGTCATCGGGACGGTCGGGGTGGAATCCGCCCGGACCGTGCGGCCGGAAACCCGGGTGCGGCTCCTGCGGGAGGTGCGCCTGGACACGCTTCGCCGCGACACCGTGCCGCAGGACACCGGGAAGAAGGCCGCCCCGAAAAAGGACACCCCGAAAAAGGACACCCTCCTGAAAAACCTGTCGGACGACGACTTCGACTTCTTCGGCGAAACCGTCCAGGACGCCGACACCACGCCCAAGGTCTTCGCGCGGGACACGATGAAGGTTCCGGACAGCCTCAGGACTTCCGACCCCTTCCTGTACCGCTGGTACGTGGCCGTCAAGGACTCCCTCACCCACCGGATCGTCGTCGACTCCCTCCGGGCCGCCGGCGACAGCCTGGACTGGCCCCGCATCGACTCCCTGTACGTGATCGATTCCACGGCGGCCGCGAAAGAGCGCTTCCGCCGCTGGTACGAAGGCCTTTCCAAGCAGGAACGGAAGCGGTACGACTCCGAGCAGAAGGTCCTGCGAGCCATCCACCGCCAGGACTCCATCCAGCAGATCAAGGACAGCCTCAAGCACATCAAGGACAGCATCGTCCAGAACACCCCGCGCATCCTGGAGACCGCCTGGCTCCCGGACAGCCTGTACTACAAGCGCCTCGTCACCTGGAAGCACGACCCGTATTTCAACCGCGTGGAGCCGTTCACCTGGGACACGACCGCGAACTACCACTTCCACGACTACCCCTACCTGAAGGAGGACATCGGCGGCACCTTCCTGGGCATGACCGGCTCGGCCGTCCAGACATACAACTATTTCAAGCGGGAGGATCCGCGGTCGACCGTCAGCTACTACGCCCCGTACGAGAGCTGGACCTACACGCCCTCCTCCATCCCGATGTTCAACACGAAGACCCCGTACACGGAGCTCGCCTACTACGGCAACCTCCTGAATTCCGAGACCACGTCCAACGACGACGTCCGGATCTTCACGACCCAGAACATCCTCCCTTCGCTGAACGTCGCGCTGGAATTCAAGACCTACGGCGGCGCCGGCATCCTCAAGAACCAGAAAGCGCGCAACAAGACCGCCTACGCCACGGCGAACTGGCTGGGCAAGCGGTACCTCGTCCACGGCGGCATCATCTGGAACAGCATCAACCGGGTGGAGAACGGCGGCGTCCTGGACATCGGACAGGTCCGGGACACGGTCATGAAGGACATCCGCGAAGTGGATGTCATCCTGGCGAGCGCCACGAACAAGTACTCCAAGCGGACGGTCTTCTTCGACCAGTCCGTCCGGCTTCCCTTCTCCTTCCTGGAGGACTTCAAGCACCGGAATGACACGAGTTACGTGCGGAAGGACACCCTGAACAAGGACCTGACCTCCATCTTCCTGGGCACGTCCACCGAATGGTCGGTCTACAACAAGAACTACACGGACGCCTTGCAGGCTTCGGACAAGGCCGGATCGGCCTTCTACCACGACAATTTCTACATCAACCCGGCCAAGAGCGCCGACTCCCTGCACACGTCGCGGCTGGACAACCGCGTCTTCCTGCGGTTCCAGCCCTGGCACCAGGATGCGATCGTGTCCAAAGTCGAGGGCGGTATCGGCGACCGCTACCAGTCCCATTACAACTTCCGGTCCGACAGCTACCTGTACAAGCCGGGCGCGGAGAGATGGAACACCGTCTACACCTACGCAGGGGCGGAGGGACGGATCAACCGGTACTTCGAATGGGACGCCCTGGGCCAGCTGGACTTCGCCGGACACGGCGCCGGGGACTTTTTCGTCCGCGGCAAGGCGAAATTGAGCGTCTTCCCCTTCCGCCGCGACTCCCTGAGCCCGATCAGCCTCACGGCCCGCTTCGAGACGGACCTCAAGGAACCGGACTTCTACGAGCAGCATCTGTACGCGAACCACTATATGTGGGACAACGCCTTCTCCAAGACCTCCACAACCCGCATCCAGGCCTCTCTGGACTTCCCGAAGTGGAAGATCTACGCCTCGGCGGGCTATGCCCTGCTCGCGAACAACATCTACTATGACTCCCTCGGCGTGATCCGGCAGAATGCGGAGCCGATGAGCGTGCTCACGGCCGCCCTGCGGAAAGACTTCCACCTGGGCATCCTCCGGCTGGAGAACAGCGCCCTGTTCCAGCTTTCCTCCAACGAGGAAGTACTCCCGCTGCCGAAGCTGGCCGTGAACCTCCGCTGGTATCTGCAGTTCCCGATCGTGCGTGAAGACGTGCTCAAGATGCAGATCGGCGTGGACGCCCGCTACAACACGAAGTGGTACGCCCCGGGCTTCAACCCCGTCACAGGCACCTTCTACAACCAGCGCGAGGAGCAGTACGGCGAGACGCCCTATTTCGACGTCTTCCTGAACATGCAGTGGAAACAGGCCTGCATCTTCGTGAAGATGGAGAACGCCGGCAAAGGCTGGCCTACCGAGAAACACGACTACTTCAGCGCCCACCGCTACATCCATCCGGACCGGATCATCAAGGTCGGCGTCACCTGGCCGTTCTATCCGCCGCTCGGCAACCAGCGGAAGATGTCCGAGCGGGCCGGCTCCGGCATGAGCGGCGGAGGTGGCGGAGGCGGCGGCCTCGGTGGCATGATGGGCGGCATGAGAGGCGGCAGAAATTGACGAGCCCATGCGCCACCCCGTCTGGAAATATGTCCTGGTCACCGCGCTCGTGGTCGCGGCGGCGCTCTCGATGCCCCTGACCACCCGGCAGCTGGCCCTCGAATATCCCCCGCAGACGCTCCGTTGCGTCATCGACCTGAAAGGGGAGCCCGTGCGCGGGCTGACCGTCGGCATGAACAAGATCATCCTCCGGGAATTCGCCGACGACCACGCGCTCAAGCTCGAATTCATCACCCCCGCCGACAGCGCCGACTACCTGGATTCGCTGCGGGAAGGGGCGGTGGACCTGCTGGTGATGTACCGCGCGGACAGCCTCCACGCCGACGGGTTCATCAGCACGATTCCCTTCCGCGACAGCACCGTCTGGGTCCTCCGGGACGACCGCCACGCCGAAACCCGGCGCCTCAACGCCTGGATCGCGGTAATGAACGGGAACGGCGGCATCCGGAAGATGGACCGGAACTACCGGCGCCGCGTGGGCACGAGCCTGACGTCGATCAGCCCCTATGACGACATCGTCAAGAAGAACGCCGACGAAAATGGCTGGGACTGGCGCCTCCTGAGCGCGATCATCTACCACGAATCCAAGTTCATCAACGAGTCCTGCTCCGACCGCGGCGCCGTGGGCCTGATGCAGATCCACAACGACCGCTACAGCGTCGACACCCTCCTGGACCCGGCGGTGAACGTGTCCATCGGCACGAAATACCTGACCTATCTCTCGGGGATGTTCGCCGAGCACGGAGCCGACTCGGTGGAGTGCCTGAAATTCGCCCTGGCCGCCTACAACTGCGGCGAAGGGAACCTGCTCAAATGCATCCGGACGGCCGAGGAAAAGGGCGTGGACCCCACCCGCTGGGACCACATCGTCTCCATCATCCCGGAAGTCCCCGGTTTCCACGGCAAGCAGACGATCGCCTACGTGCGCGAGGTGCTCGACACGTACGAAGAGTATTCGGAAGTTTATCCCCGCTAGTTATTCGGCCTTGACGGTCTGGGCCGGGTCCACCCGCGCGATGAA
Source organism: Bacteroidales bacterium (assembly GCA_017429205.1). The sequence continues at coordinate 126,181 of JAFRPH010000021.1, read as the reverse complement.
GAGCGTCGGGATCAGCAGGAGCAGCATGATCGCCACGAAGGCCACGAAATCCGCGGCCAGGACCCAGGGAATGTCCACGTGGACCGGGACATAGGAGACGAAGTAGTTGGTCGGGTCCAGTTTCATCAGGTGGGTCGCCTGCTGGAAGAAGCACAGGAGCAGGCCCACGGCGTTCCCGACAAGCATCCCTTTCAGGACGACGCCAGCCGACACGCGCAGGAAGACCTTGCCGATGGCGCGGTCGCCCATGCCCAGGGTCTTGAGCGTGCCGATGGTCGCAATGTTCCGGAACAGGACGATCAGCAGGCCCGAAATCATGTTCACGCCTGCCACGACGATCATCAGGATGAGAATCACCAGCACGTTGAAATCCAGCAGGTCCAGCCAGTCGAAAATCTGCGCGTAGGTGCGCACGGAGGAAGTGGCCACGAGGCCGTCCTCCCCTTCCTCGCCGCTCAGCAGCAGGCGCATCCCGATCTCGTCGGTGAGGTCGTTGATCCACATATTCGTGCGGTGGGACGGGTCCACGGACACTTCCAGGGCGGAAGCCTGGTCCTCGCTCCAGCCGTTCAGGCGCTGGATGTCCGACAGGTTCGCGTAGACGACGAGGTTCTCGTCCATCTCCAGCAGGTCGCGGTGCACGGCGGTCACATGGAACTTGCGCACGCGGACCTTTTCCCCGACGAAATAGGTGGTCATGTCATCCCCTTCCTTGAGGCCCGTGATGGCCGCGAGGCGGGTGGGGATGGACACGCACAGGCTGGAGTCGGGGCGGTCGGGGACGCCCTTCACCAGCACGCCGTGGATGATGTCGCCGCTGCGGACGATGCCCGCCCGGACGGCGACCGGACGGACCGACTGCACGCCGGAGATGCCCAGGATGGCCTCCTCCGACGGCAGGTGGACGGGGATCGGGTCCCCTTCCGCGGCGAAGGCGGACGTCGGCGCGATCCGGATGTCGCCGGTGAGCCGCGCGACCCCGTCCCGTACGGATTGCCTGAATCCGGACGAGACGGCGACGGCGACGATGATGACGAGGAAACTCACGGCGATGGACGCCGCCGCGAGTTTCCCCTGAAACTTGAGTTTCCGCGCTATGAAGCGGTCGGGACTCATTTACCAGATGTGGACGCGCTCCTCCTCCGGACGGAACATCGGGTCACCCTCGTGGATGTCGAAGGCGTCGAAGAAGGTCTGGAAGTTGCGCACGGACACGTTCACGCGGTTCACGGCCAGCGAGTGCGGGTCGAGGTTCGTCAGACGGGCCTTCTCCTGGTCGGTGATGTTCTGCGCCCAAATGTTGCCATAGGACAGGTAGAAGCGCTGCTGGGGCGTGAAACCGTCGATGACGGGCTTGTCCATCTTGCCGTTCAGGGCGTTCTCCAGGGCGGAGTACGCGATGGAAAGGCCGCCGTGGTCGCCGATGTTCTCGCCGAGGGTGTAGCGGCCGTTGGCGTGGACGCCCGGCAGGACCTCCACGGCGTCGAACTGTGCGGCGAGCTTGTCGCCGAGGGCGTCGAACTTCGCCTTGTCCTCCGCGGTCCACCAGTTCTCCATGTTACCCTTCGCGTCGAACATCGAACCCTGGTCGTCGAAGCCGTGGGACATCTCGTGGCCGATCACGACGCCGATGCCGCCGTAGTTCACCGCCTCGTCCGCCTCCGGATCGAAGAACGGCTTCTGCAGGATGCCGGCCGGGAAGCAGATCTCGTTGGTGGTGGGGTTGTAGTAGGCGTTCACCGTCTGCGGGGTCATCCCCCATTCGGTCCTGTCCGTGGGCTTGCCCAGCTTGGACAGGTTGTCCTGCACGTACCAGGCGCTGGCGTTGCGGAGGTTCTCATAGTAGGTGTTCGCCGGGTCGATGGCGAGGGTGCTGTAGTCCTTCCACTTGTCGGGATAGCCGATCTTCACGGTGAAGGCGGCGAGCTTCTCGCGGGCCTTGGCCTTGGTCTCGTCGCTCATCCACTCCAGGGCGTCGATGTGCTGGCCCAGGGCGGTGCGGAGGTTCTCCACGAGGTCCACCATCTGCTTCTTGGAAGACTCCGGGAAGTAGCGCTCGACATACATCTGGCCGACGGCCTCGCCGAGGAGGCTGTTCGGCACGCTCATCGCGCGCTTCCAGCGGGGCTGCTGCTCCTGCGTGCCGGCCATCTGGTGGGAGAAGAACTCCCAGGAGGCGGTGTAGAAGTCGTCGGACAGGGCGCCGCACTGGCCGGAGACGAACTGGCAGAGCACATAGGCCTTCAGGGTCTCGAGGTCGCATTCCTTGAAGAGCTTGTTCAGGCCGTCGAAGTAGGAGGGCTGCTGGACGATGACCTTGTCCTGGGCGGGAATGTTCGCGGCGGCGCAGACACGGCCGAAGCGGACCTCGGGCCAGGCGGCGTCGATCTCGGCGGAGGACATCGGGTTGTAGATGGCCTGCATGTCGCGGTTCTGCTCGCGGGTCCAGGAGACCTGGGCCATCGCATCCTCGACCTGCAGGTCCTTGGCGGCGAGCTGCGCGGCGTTCTCCACGCCGGCGAGCGTCAGGGCCTTCTCCAGGAAAGCCTGGTAGCCGGCCTTGAGGGCGGCGTTGGTCTCGAGGAGGTAGTAGTCGCGGTCGCCCATGCCCAGGCCGCCCTGGCCCAGGTAGAGGATCTGCATATCGCTGTTGGTGAGGTCAGCCTCCACGCCGGCGCCGAAGAAGCCGCCTTCCCCGTAGAGGTTCATCTTGCCGAGGAGGTCGGCGAGGGCGTCCTTCGAGGCGACCGCCTGGATCTCGGCGATGTAGGGCTGGATGGGCTGCGCGCCCAGGTTGTTGCGGGTGGTGGAGTCGAGGGCCATCTTGTAGAGGTCCGCGATCTTCTGGTCCACGGTGCCGGGCTCGGCCTGGAGCGTGGCCATGGACTCGAACAGTTCGTTCAGGTTCTTCCGGGTGGTCTCCGCGATGGCGTCGAAGGAGCCGAAGCGGGCGAATTCGGGTTTGAGCGGGTTCTTGACCTGCCAGCCGCCGGTGGCGTACTGGTAGAAATCCACTTTCGGGGAGGTGGTGGGATCCAGGTCCGTCAGGTCCAGGGCTCCCTTTCCACGCTGGTTGCAGGCCGCAAGGGTGCAAAGCATCATCATAAGGATCGGTAACTTTTTCATATCTTTGGTTATATATACGTTCTTAAAGGCGCAAGTTTGCAAATGTACGCATAATTGTGCATCTTTGCATTCCTTTTGAAAGAATTTTATGGCCAAGAACAATATCGCCGCGCGCTGGCTGGTCGGCACTTTGGGCCTCGTCCTGATCGCTTTCGGCGTCGCGCTTTCCTTGAAATCCAACCTGGGCACCGCACCCCCGTCCTGCCCGCCCGCGGTCCTCAACCTCCAGTGGGGCGCCATCTCCTTCGGCACCTTCACCTGGATGATGCACCTGCTTTTCATCGCCGCGCAGATGGCGATGCGCCGCAAGGTGCTGGACGTGAGCTACCTGTACCAGCTGGCCGCCGCCTTCGTGTTCGGCTACCTGTGCGACGCCTGCATCTGGCTGCTTCAGGGCCTGGAAATCACCTCCTACCTGATGAAGATCGTCCTCATCCTCGTGGCCGTCCTCCTCACCGCCGTGGGCATCCGGCTCGAGGTCATCGGCAAGACCTGGATTCTCGCCGGCGACAAGGTGGTCGACGTGTTCTCCGAGGTGACGGGTATCAAGTTCAGCAACGCGAAAATCGGCGAGGACATCCTCCTGGTGGCCCTGTCCGCCGCTTTCGCCTGGATCTGCTTCGGCAGCCCCTTCGGCCACGGCGAGGAAATCGTCATCCGGGAGGGAACGCTCATCCTGGCCGCCCTCACCGGCCTGTGCATGAAGCTCACGGATCCGCTGGTGGACAAGGTTTTCAACCCTCTGCTGCATGAATAAGGCCGTTCAGTTCTTCAAAGACTGGATGCTTCCGCTGGCCATCACGACGGGCATCGGCCTGTACCTCCTCTACCATTTCACGCCCGTGCTGAAACCGTACGGGGCCGTCCTGCACAAAGTGGCGTCCGAAGGGCAGCGGTTCATCATTGCCCTGCTCCTGTTCTTCCAGTTCGTACAGATTTCCCCGCACGACGTGCGGCTGCACCGCTGGCACCTGGGCGCCCTGCTGGTGCAGGTGCTCGGCTTCCTCCTGTTCGCCGGCCTGTCGGCCGTCACCCCGGAAGGCGCCGGCCGCATCCTGCTGGAATGCGCGATGATCTGCCTCATCTGCCCCTGCGCCGCCGCGGCCGGGGTCATCACCCGGAAACTGGACGGCGACCTCGCCGCCACGGTGAGCTACCTGTGCCTGACGAACCTCGCGGCCACCTTCCTCATCCCGATGGTCATCCCGATGATCCGGCCGGCCTCCGACCTCGGCTTCTGGGCCTATGTCTTCCGGATTGCCATGAAGGTGTTCCCGGTCCTGATCCTCCCCGGCCTCGTCGCCTGGACCATCCGGTACACCACGCACAAGCTGCAGCGCCGGCTGATGCGCTTCGCGCCCAATTCCTTCTATATCTGGTTCTTCGGACTGACCCTCGCGATGGTGCTCGCCACCCACGCGCTCTTCATGAATTATCCGGGCACCTGGGCCCTCGCCGGCATCGTCGCCGTGTCGATGGCCACCTGCGCCCTCCAGTTCTTCCTCGGCCGCCGCATCGGGAAAGGCCGCGTGGACTCCATCACCGCCGGCCAGGGCCTCGGCCAGAAGAACACCGGTTTCCTCATCTGGCTGGGATACAATTATTTAACCCCCGTGACATCCGTCGCCGGGGGTCTCTATGCCATCTGGCAGAACCTGTTCAACAGCTGGGAGCTCTACCAGCACGAACACAAGAAATAGCTATTTTTTCTGGTTCAGCGCCTGGAGACGCGCGGAGGCGGAGGCTTTGTCCGTCTCGGTCTCGCCGTACTGGGCCATCATCGCCAGGTACTTCTTCTCCAGCTTCACGTCTTTCTTCTGACGGGCGAGGAGGATGCCGTTGCGGATGGCGGTGATGTCGTCCGGATGCTTCTTGAGCACCTGGTCGTAGTACTTCTGGGCCTTCTTGAAATCCTTCTTGGACACCAGCCAGTAGGAACCGAGGTTGTCCAGGAAGAGCGGGTCGTCCTTGCTGTACGTGAGCATGTGCTCCGAGAGGCTCTTGAAGGCTTCGGCGGAGGAATCGGTCCCCAGGCGGAAGAAGGTGAAGCAGTAGTCCTGGATGAGGGCCTTGAACACTTCGTCATCGACCTTCTCCAGGGACTCGTGCGTCCAAGCCGGATGCCGCTTGTAGTTCTCGTCCGCCAGGGCTTTGAGGGCGGAAAGGGCCATGTCCGGGCTGCCTTTCTCGTAGGCGGTGAGGGCGTCGATGCGGAGCAGGCGGAAGTCCAGCTTCTCCGGCTTCAGCGCGACGGCCTTGTCCAGGGCCTCCAGCGAAAGCCCGAAGGACTCGTCGTCATACACCGTGTCCTCGAAGAAATTGTTCTTCCGGCCCAGGGAATCCTTCATGTTCAGCAGGGGTTCGCGGCCCAGGTAGCGGTCCTGGGGCAGCTGGATGACCTTCGTGGTCTGCGCCTTGGTGAACCAGAAGGAGAAGCGGGCCAGCAGCTGCTGGGTGTCGTCCGGATATTCTTCCGCCCACTTGTCCAGCAGGGTTTCCACGCCCACGCCGGCGGGGCCGACGCGGCTGATGAGGTTGTTGTATCGACGGACATAGTCCTCCTGCGGAGTCTGGGCGAGGAGGGTCAGGGGCAGCGCGAGCGCCAGGAAGAGGGTGAGGATTCTTTTCATCGGATATCCATTCTGATTCTGCGGTCTTTGGGATAGAGGTTGTTGCACCGGCTGCCGAGGTTCTTCCCGGGGCCGAGCGGGTGGCCTTCGTAGGTCAATGTCAAAAGCCCCAGGGGGGCGTCCGGAATGCGGATGGCGTCGCCGTGGAGGTACTGCAGCGCGGTTTCCCGGTCCAGGTCGAAGCAGGGGTACGGGTCCGGCGGCGGGACGGGCAGGTCGGCCTTGAAGAGGGAGAAGACATCGGCCGTCCGGACGCTGTCCGGCTCTCCGTGCTTGCGGAGGACGGCGGCGTACTGGCCCTCGCCAGGCACGAATCCCGGAAGCAGGGCGTAGCCGTGCTCCGTCCGCGCGACGGGCGGGAAATCCCCGCAGTCCACGATGTCGGCGCCGAGCTCGGACGCGATCCAGGCCACGGTGTCGTCGTTTTCCTGCCGGTTGAAGGTGCAGGTCGAATAAATGAGGACGCCGCCCGGCTTCAGGGCCGACCAGACGTCCGAAAGAATGCGGCGGGAACGGGCCGCGCAAAAGTCCACCGTCTCGGGCGACCAGTCCTCGACGGCCTTCTCGTCCTTGCGGAACATTCCCTCGCCGGAGCAGGGGACGTCCGTGACGATGAGGTCGAAGACGGGTTTCCCGGAAAAGGCCGACGGGTCGCGCGAGACGACGCCCACACGGGGATCGCCCCAGGTGCGGACGTTCGAGCGCAGGATGCCGAAGCGGTTCCGCATCACTTCGTTGGCCAGAAGGGAAAAGCGGTCGCCGAAGCGCTCGCGGAGGGAGGCGGCGAGGTCGGTGGTCTTGCCGCCGGGGGCGGCGCAGAGGTCCAGGGCGGTCACGCCCGGGCCGAAGCCGTCCAGCGCGGCGCGGAACAGTTCGCCGACGTACATCGCCGACGAATCCTGCACGTAGTAGCACCCGGCGTGAAAGAGGGGGTCCAGCGTAAAGTTGGGGCGTTCCTTCAGGAGATAGCCGTACGGGCTCCAGGGAACGCGCTCCGCGTCCGGGAAAGGGCAGGCTGTCAATTTGGCAGGGTTCAGGCGGACGGAGACGGAAGGCTCGCCGGACAGCGCGTCCAGCACCGTCCGCGCCCGGTCGGGGCCGAGCTCCTCCGAAAGATTCCGGATGAACGCCTCGGGAAGCATCAGAACTTGAACTGGGAAGGGTCGAAGCCCTCGGGCATCTTGCCGTTGGACGCGTCCACGAGGCCGTCCACGACCTTGTCCAGGCCGGCCTTGATCTTGCCGCCCAGCATCATCTTCATCATCAGGTTCAGGTCCGCCTCCAGCTTCACCCAGAACTCGGTCTGGTAGGGATTCTCGGGCGCCGGGTCGAAGTGCAGCTCGATGTGGAAGGCGAAGGGGGCGCCGTAGTCCACCAGTTCGATGCGGGAATAGGGCACGCGTTCATGGACCTTCACGCCGATGTTGAAACCCTGCACCGTCGCGGTGATGGTGTCGTAATCGGCCTGGACGTCCTTCTTCTTGTCCTCGGGGAGCATCTGCAGGAAGTTGCGCATGTCCACGAACGACATGTACAGCTCGTATGGCTGGCGGGAAACGATCCCGTGCTTGCTTTCAATTTCGGTCATAATAAACTATCTTTGCAGCACGCAAATATAGCAAATATTATGCACAAGATATATTTCGGGAAAAGAAGCATCGTCATCTGCGCCCCGGACGACGAGGCGCTTTCGGATCCGAACTCGGTCGAATTCCACCTCGGGGACAAGCTGGACATCCACGCCCTCGTGCGGATGTTCGAGGTCCAGGACACCCTCCAGCGCATCTACATCCCCTCGGCCGACGCCCAGAAGACCTACCGCCGCCTCTGCGCGGAATTCAAGGAGGTCAATGCGGCCGGCGGCCTGGTGTCCAACCGCCGCGGCGACTACCTCCTGATCTCCCGCAGCGGCCTCTGGGACCTGCCCAAGGGCCACCAGGAGGCCGGCGAGGACATCGAGGTGACCGCCCTCCGCGAAGTCCAGGAGGAGACCGGCGTGGACCAGCTCCAGCTGCGGCGCCTCATCTGCATCACCGACCACTGCTACTTCCGCGACAACCTGTGGCACCTCAAGCACACTTGGTGGTACGATATGTTGTATACGGATCCCACCAACCTCACCCCCCAGCGCGAAGAAGACATCACCAAGGCCGCCTGGGTCGCAAAATCCAGCCTTCCGCCCTTCCTCAAGAACACCTATCCCTCCATCGTGGAAGTCTTCCGCGAGGCGCGGATCTGACAATGTGAAACTTTTTTCCGTCGGGAGACGTAATATAAGAGTATCGCAATAAGACAAGTACTTCAACCATGAAACTATCGCAATTCGCATTTGAGCTGCCGCAGGACCGCATCGCCCAGGAGCCGGTCCGCTGGCGGGACGAGGCCCGCATGATGGTCCTCCACAAGGATACCGGGGAAATCGAGCACCGGCTTTTCAAGGACATCGTGGACTATTTCGGAAAGGGCGACACGTTCGTCCTCAACGACACCAAAGTCTTTCCCGCGCGCCTGTACGGCAAGAAGGAGAAGACGGGGGCCGACATCATCGTCTTCCTGCTCCGCGAGCTCAACCGCGAACAGCGCCTGTGGGACGTGATCGTGGACCCGGCCCGTAAGATCCGCATCGGCAACAAGCTGTATTTCGGCGACGACGAATCCCTCGTGGCCGAGGTCATCGACAATACCACCTCCCGCGGCCGCACCCTGCGTTTCCTGTACGACGGTCCGTACGAGGACTTCAAGGAAGCCCTGTTCGCCCTCGGCGAGACGCCGGTTCCCCAGTGGGTGAAGCCCAAGGTCACCCCGGAGGACGCGGAGAACTTCCAGACCATCTTCGCCGCGCACGAAGGCGCCGTCTCCGCCCCGGCGGCCGGCCTGCACTTCAGCCGCGAGCTCTTCAACCGCATGATCCTCAAGGACATCGAGAAGACCTTCATCACCGTCCATATGGGCATCGGCCACTTCCGCCGCGTGGATGTGGAGGACCTCTCCAAGCACCGGATGGACTCCGAGCGCCTGATCATCGGCGAGGAGGCCGCCGCGGCCATCAACAAGGCCAAGCGCACCGGCAAGAAGGTCGTCGCCGTGGGCGTGACCGTGATGCGCGGCCTGGAGACCTACGTCACCACCACGCACGAGGTGAACGTGTTCGACGGCTGGACCAACAAGTTCATCTTCCCGCCGTACCAGTATTCCGTCCCGGACGCCGCGGTCTCCAACTTCCACCTCCCGCAGTCCACGATGCTGATGTGCGTCGCCGCCTTCGGCGGCTACGACAACGTGATGAACGCGTACAAGGTGGCCCTCGACGAAGGGTACCGCTTCGGCCCGTACGGCGACGCGCTCCTGATCCTGTAGCGTAAGAAAAGCATAAAATACATACTGAAACAACACCTGTTTTCCACAACGGGTGTTGTTTTTTTGCGCCTTTTCCTACCTTGGCGGAAAAAACGCCATGGCACGCACAGACGAAAGAACCGCCCTTTGCGCCCTCAACAAGGCGCTGGGCTACGTACCCGCCGCCGGGCACGCCCTGCTGCAGCGCTTCGGGGCGGCGGCCCCCGTCTTCGACCTCGAGGGCGCCGCCCTCCGGGAGGCCCTGGGGCCGTACCGGGAATTTGCGGACCAGCTGGACGGCCGGCTCCTGGAATGGGCGGCCGGGGAGCTGGACCGCATCCGGTCCGGGGGCTTCCGCATGATCGCCTATGGCGAGGAGGACTACCCCTCCCTCCTCGCCGAATGCGAGGATCCGCCGCTCGCCCTGTATTTCAACGCATCCTCTCCCCCGGCCGCCGTCTTCGAGATGCGCCCCTGCATCGCCGTGGTGGGTACCCGGGATCTCAGCCCGTACGGGCGGGACTGGTGCCGGCGGCTGGTGCTCGCCATGGGCGAGGCGTCCGTGCCGCCGTGCATCGTCAGCGGTCTCGCCTTCGGGGCCGACGGAATCGCCCACCGGACGGCCCTGGAATGCGGACTCACGACTGTCGGCGTGATGGCGACGGGCATCGAGAAGGTATATCCCTGGCAGCACACGGAGCTGGCCGGGGAGATGGTCCGGACGCCCGGCTGCGCCGTGGTGACGGACTATCCCACCGGGAGCGCCCCCGTCGCCCTGAACTTCATCCGGCGCAACCGGATCATCGCCGGACTGTCGCGGGCGACGGTCGTCATCGAGTCCAAGACCAGGGGCGGCAGCCTCATCACCGCGAAGTACGCCTGCGACTACAACCGGGACGTGTACGCCCTTCCCGGCCGGGCCGACGACGTCCGCTCCGCCGGCTGCAACTCCCTTATCCGGCAGCGGATGGCGGACATCGTCACGGACCCGGAGGACCTGGTGGAGCGGCTCGGGCTCGGGAAGACGGCCCGGCGGCGGAAAGCGGGCCTGGAGGCCCTCCTGGGGCGGAAATACGGGACGGACAGCCCGCTGATCCGGCTGGCCCTCGTGGTCAAGGGGCATCCGGGCATCTCCCTGGACGAGATCGTCCGGGAGACCGGCTGGTCCTGGCCCGAGGTCCAGGAGCGCGCCGCCATCCTGGAGACGGACGGTTTTTTGGAGACGGACCTGCTCCGCCGGTGTACCATTCCCGCGAAAATTGTGTAAATTTGTGGGTTGAACCGCAAATAACGCCATTTTGCTCATCGACTCCCATACCCATTTCTACGACGAATGGTTCCTGCCGGACGCCGACGCCGCCGTGGCGCGCGCCCTGGCCGCCGGGGTGGGCAAGATGGTCCAGGCCGACGTGGACAGCCGCGAGCGGGACGCCCTCTGGGCGATCAACGACCGGTATCCCGGCGTGCTGTACGCGATGGTGGGCCTGTATCCCTGCTCGGTGGGACCGGACTGGAAGGAGGAAATCGACAAGATGCTCCCCTACCGGGAACGGGGCGTCGTCGCCGTGGGCGAGATCGGCCTCGACTACCACGAAGGCGACGAGGACCGCGCCCTCCAGAAGGAGGCCCTCCGCGTCCAGCTGGAACTCGCTTCGCAGTGGGATCTTCCCGTCAACATCCACCTCCGGGACGCCTGGGGCGACCTTTTCACCATCCTCGAAGACTGCCGCCACCTGCATTTGCGGGGCATCCTGCACTGCTTCTCGGGCAGTTTCGAGGTCTATGAGCGCGCCCGCCGCTGCGGCGATTTCTCCGTGGGCATCGGCGGGGTCGTCACCTTCAAGAAAGCCTCGCTCGCGGAGACGGTGAAGCGCATTCCGCTCGAGCATATCGTCCTGGAAACCGACGCGCCCTATCTCGCGCCCGTCCCGCACCGCGGGCAGCGCAACGAGAGCGCCTTCCTTCCCCTGGTCGCCGCGAAGGTCGCCGAACTCAAGGGCCTTTCCCTCGAGGAGGTGGAAGCGGCCACCACCCACAACGCAGAAACCCTGTACAGGATATGAAAGCATCCTCCATCCTCATCATCTACACCGGCGGCACCATCGGCATGAAGCAGGACCCGGTGGACCAGGCCCTGAAGCCCTTCGACTTCAGCCAGATCGCCGAGGAGGTCCCCGAACTGCGCAAGTTCGCCGTCCGGATCGACTCCTACACCTTCGACCCGCTCATCGACTCCTCCGACGTGGAACCGTCCCTCTGGGTGCGGCTCGCGCACCTGATCCGGGACCGGTACGACGACTACGACGGCTTCGTCATCCTGCACGGGACCGACACGATGGCCTATTCGGCCTCGGCCCTGAGCTTCATGCTGGAGGGACTCCGGAAGCCCGTCATCTTCACGGGAAGCCAGCTGCCCATCGGCGTTCCCCGCACGGACGGCAAGGAAAACCTCATCTCGGCCGTGGAAATCGCCGCGGCGATGGACGAGGAAGGGCATCCGATGGTCCCGGAGGTGTCCATCTACTTCGACTCCATCCTCATCCGGGGCAACCGGGCCACCAAGCTCAGCGCCGAAGCCTTCGACGCCTTCGCCTCCCCGGACTGCCCGCCCCTGGCCGAGGCCGGCATCCGGATCCGGTACAACACCCGCGTCATCCGCTATCCGGCGGACTGGTCGCAGCCCCTGACGGTCCACGACCGGCTGGACACCCGCGTGTCCATTCTCAAGATCCACCCGGGCATCACGCCCGAGGTCGTGACCGTGTTCCTGCTCGCGCCGGAGATCCGCGCGGTCATCCTGGAGACCTACGGATCGGGCAACGCCATCACCCGTCCCTGGTTCCTGTCGCTCGTCCGCACGGCCAGCCAGTCCAAGGTGGTCGTGAACGTAACCCAATGTAAATCAGGCACTGTCAATATGGACCTCTACGCCACGGGCAAGACGTTGAAGATCGCCGGCGTGGTGTCGGGATACGACATCACCACCGAGGCCGCCCTCGGAAAACTGTTCGTCCTGCAGGGCCAGAGCGAGGATCCGGAGTGGGTCAAGAACCGCTTCGGGGAGGACCTGTTTGGCGAAATAAGCAAATAAATCCTTGCCATTTGAATATTTTTTGCTAAATTGCACGGACTTTTGAAGCATAGCACCTGAAACTGAGAATTTATTAACTAACTCAATTCAATTTATAACTAACAACACAAAAACGATTATGAAAAAGTTTTTCATGTTTTTGGCAGTTGCCGGTCTCATGACCTTCACTGCGAACATCGCTTCCGCCCAGGACGAGGCCGCCCCTGCCGCTACCGAGCAGGTCGCCGCTGACGAGCCGGTCACCGACCTTTTCGCCGGTTCCGGTGAGGAAGTTCCCCTCCACCAGGCCCTCAAGACCAAGTTCATCGAAGGTGGCGCCGGCTTCATGAGCCTCGTGCTCATCTGCCTCATCCTCGGTCTCGCCCTCGCCATCGAGAGAATCCTGTATCTCTCCTTCTCCAAGGTAAACACCGAGAAACTCGTTGACAAGGTCAGCGATTACATCAAGAACGGTGACATCAAGGGTGCCATGGATCTTTGCAAGAACACCCGTGGTCCTATCGCTTCCATTTACTATCAGGGTCTGAAGCGCGTGGAAGAAGGACAGAGCATCGACGCCGTTGAAAAAGCCATCGTTTCCTACGGCAGTGTCGAGAACAGCCGGATGGAGAAGGGTCTCGGCTGGATCTCCCTGTTTATCGCCATCGCCCCGTCCCTCGGATTCCTTGGTACCGTTATCGGTATGATCCAGGCCTTCGACGCTATCCAGGCTGCCGGTGACATCTCCCCGAACGTTGTTGCGGGTGGTATGAAGGTCGCTCTGATCACCACCGTCGGCGGTCTCATCGTCGCGGTTATCCTTCAGCTCTTCTACAACTACATCCTGTCCAAGATCGACACCCTCACCATCGACATGGAGGACGCTTCCATTCGTCTTGTCGACATGATTGCCGACAAGAAGTAATTTGAAACAAAGATAATTGATAATCCAACTTACAATGGAAAATCCGTTATACGCTAAAATATTCAAATGGATTAGCTGGGCGCTCCTCATCATCAGCGTCGGCCTCGCTGTCTGGGCATTCACCCAGTTCAATGGCAGCGGTGAAGACAGGGCTGTGAACACAATCCTCGTCTGGGCCTACATCATGCTGGGCATCGCCCTCGTCGCGGTCCTGTGCGTGGGTCTGTACATCTCCGCCACGACTAATCCCAAGAGTCTTGCGCGTATCGGTATCGGCCTTGGTGCCGCCGCGGTCCTGTGCCTGGTCGCCTACTTCCTGGCTTCCGGCGCTCCCGCCATCGGCTTCACCGGCGCGACTCCGCCTACCGCTTCCGAGCTCAAACTCACTGATACCGTTCTGAACCTCACCTACATTCTGGGTGGCGCGGCCATCCTCGCGATCATCTGCGGTGAGATCATGTCCGCTATCCGCACTAAAAAAGCGTAAATCATGGCAAAGAAAACACCGGAAATCAACTCTAGCTCGACTGCGGACATCGCGTTCCTGCTGTTGTGCTACTTCCTGATGACCACCACGATGGGTGATCAGTCGGGTCTGCAGCGCCGTCTGCCTCCTATCCCTGATTCCAAGCAGGCCCAGGACCAGAAGGTGAACCGCCGTAACATCGTTATCGTGCGTATCAATTCTGCAGATAAGCTCTTTGCCGGTAACGAAGCCATGGATATCGCCTTCCTGAAGGACAAGATGAAGGAGTTCCTTGCCAACCCGACCAACGACCCGAACCTCCCCGAAAAGGAAGAGAAGGAGATCGAGGGTAAGAAATACATGGTCTCCAAGGGCGTCATCTCCCTGCAGAACGACCGTGGTACCAGCTACCAGGCCTATCTCGCAGTGCAGAATGAGCTCGTCAAGGCCGTGAACGAACTCCGTGACGAATTCTCCATGCGCGAGTATGGAATGAAATTCGCCCGTCTTTCCGAAGATCAGCAAGAAATCGTCAAGAAGGCCGTGCCTCAGAACATCTCCGAGGCCGAGCCGAAGGACACTGGAAAGAAATAATGGAGGATTGAATTATGTCTAAATTCGGAGGTTCAAGAAACAACAAGAGCGTTCCCGGCATTTCCTCGGGTTCCCTCTCCGATATCGTGTTCATGCTCCTGTTCTTCTTCATGGTGACGACCCAGATGCGTGAGACGGAGAACAAGGTCATCGTCAAGCTCCCCGTGGCTTCCGAAGCCGCGAAGCTCGAGCGCAAGGACCTGTCCGCCAACATCAACATCGGCTCGCCTACCCGCCAGTATCAGGCCATGTACGGTACCGACGCCCGTATCCAGCTGAACGATTCTTTCAAGACGATCGACGACATCCGCGACTTCATCGCTTCCGAGCGTGACGCCATGTCCGAGGCCGACCGTTCCCTGATGACCGTCAACCTCCGCGTTGACGAGGACGTCAGAATGGGTATCGTGTCGGATGTCAAGCAGGAGCTGCGCCGCTGCTCCGCGCTGAAGATCATGTACGCTTCGAGAAAACCCGGCGGAGACAAATAATCCGCACGAGAATATTGCAAGAAAGCAGCCTCCCAAGGGCTGCTTTTTTGTTTCTTCCCCGTACAGTAGGCAAATAGGGTTTTTTTCCGTATATTTGCACGATTTACAGGAATCCTATTATGAAAAGAAGCAAGATCAAGGAACTGCTCGGGATGCAGCCGGGCGCGGAAGTGCTGGCCAAAGGTTGGGTCAGGACGAAGAGAGGCAACAGACAGGTCAAATTCATCGCCCTCAACGACGGTTCCACCATCAATAACATCCAGGTCGTCGCGAATGCGGAACTCTTCGACGAAGAGCTCTTCAAGCGCATCACCACCGGCGCCTCCCTCGCCGTGAAGGGCGAGCTCGTCGCCTCCATCGGCAGCGGCCAGGCCGTGGAAATCCAGGCCAAGGAAATCGAGGTCATCGGCGAATGCGACCCGATGCGTTTCCCGCTCCAGAAGAAGGACACTTCGCTGGAGTACCTCCGCAGCGTCGCGCACATGCGCCTCAGGACGAACACCTTCGGCGCCGTCCTCCGCATCCGTCACGCCATGGCCTTCGCCATCCACAAGTTCTTCAACGACAAGGGCTTCGTCTATCTGCACACCCCGCTCATCACCGAATCCGACGCGGAGGGCGCCGGGGACATGTTCCAGGTCACCACGATGGACCTCAAGAACATCCCGCTGGACAAGAAGGGCAATGTCGACTTCTCCAAGGACTTCTTCGGCAAGAAGACGAGCCTCACCGTGAGCGGCCAGCTCGAGGGCGAGCTCGGCGCCACCGCCGTGGGCGAGATCTACACCTTCGGCCCCACCTTCCGGGCGGAGAACTCCAACACCCCGCGCCACCTCGCGGAGTTCTGGATGATCGAGCCGGAAATGGCCTTCTACGACATCAACGACGATATGGAACTCGCCGAAGAGTTCGTGAAATACCTCGTCCAGTACGCCCTGGACCACTGCATGGACGACCTGCAGTTCCTCAACGACAAATATGACGAAGGTCTGGTGGAGCGGCTCCGCAGCGTGCTGGGCATCGCTTTCCAGCGCGTCACCTACACGGAGGCCGTGGACATCCTCGAGAAAGCCGTCGCGAACGGCAAGCAGTTCGAGTACCCGGTCCACTGGGGCACCGACTTCCAGAGCGAGCACGAGCGCTACCTCGTGGAGCAGCACTTCGGCAAGCCGGTCATCCTGATCGACTTCCCCAAGGACATCAAGGCCTTCTACATGAAGCAGAACGAGGACGGCAAGACCGTCCGCGGCATGGACGTGCTCTTCCCGAAGATCGGCGAGATCATCGGCGGTTCCGAGCGCGAAGCGGACCTGCAGAAGCTCGAGACCCGCATCGACGAGCTGGGCATGTCCCGCAAGAACCTCGAGTGGTACATCGACACCCGCCGCTACGGCACCGTGCCGCACGCGGGCTTCGGCCTCGGCTTCGAGCGCCTGCTCCTCTTCGTCACCGGCATGGCCAACATCCGCGACGTCATCCCGTTCCCGCGCACGCCGAAAAACGCGGAGTTTTAAAGGAAACCTACTAACTAACCACAGGATATGCTCGTCATCGGTATCGCCGGAGGTTCCGGCTCAGGCAAGACCACGGTCGTCAAGGCCATCACCCGCCAGCTGCAGGGCCGGGTGGTCGTCATCCCCCAGGACTCCTACTACAAGGATTCCAGCCACGTTCCCGTGGAGGAACGCAAGAACATCAACTTCGACCATCCCGACGCCATCGACTGGAAACTGATGTGCCAGCAGATCCGGGAGCTCAAGCAGGGCAAGACCATCCAGCAGCCGGTGTACTCCTACATCACCTGCTCCCGCTCCACCACGGAAACCGTGACCGTGGAGCCGGCCGAGGTGATCATCGTGGAGGGCATCCTCATCTTCACCTGCAAGGAACTCCGGGACCAGCTGAACATCAAGATCTTCGTGGATGCCGACGACGACGACCGCGTCCTGCGGATCATCGTCCGTGACGTGGCCGAGCGCGGCCGCACCATCGACACCGCCATCGAGCACTACTGTGACACGGTGAAGCCGATGCACCTGCAGTTCATCGAACCGTCCAAGCGCTACGCCGACATCATCGTCCCCCAGGGCGGCCACAACCAGGTGGCGATCGACGTCCTCACCACGACGGTGGAGGAGGCGCTGGAGAAACGGAGCCGCCGCCACAAATGAAACTGACCCCCGACCAGAAAGCAGGACTGTATATCACCGCGATCGTTCATCTCGCGGTGATTATCATTTTGCTGCTGGGCCAGATCGGGTACGCCGTCCAGCGGGAGAACTCCTTCGTGCTGGACTTCACCAAACAGGAGGAACAGGAGCGCATCGAGAAGCAGGAAGAGCTTTCCCGCACGGCGCTCGCGCAGCTGGAAGACCTCCTCGCCGCCGCACGCACGCAGCCCGTGCGGAACGTGGCGGTGAACCGCTCCCAGCTCAAGGACGACCGCAACACCGACGCGGACCAGCTGTACCGCGACGCCGAGCGTCTGGCGCAGGACCTCAAGGACGGCCAGCACCGGCAGCAGGACGATCCGGAGGATTTCGTGCAGGATCCCGTCACGCCGCCGTCCGACCCGAAGCCCCGCAAGCAGGAGACCTACAGCGGCCCTTCCGTGCTTTCCTGGTCCCTCGACGGCCGCAAGGCCACCCATCTCCCCATCCCCGCCTACCGCTGCGTCGGCGCGGGCGAAGTGACGGTCATCATCACCGTCAACAACCAGGGCACGGTCGTGGACGCCAAGGTCGACGACGGCGCCTCCTCCAAGGACGGCTGCCTGCGGAACTTCGCCACCCGCGCCGCCCGCCTGTCGAAATTCAACGCCTCCGCGACCGCTCCCGCCCGACAGCTGGGGACGATCACGTACTTGTTCGTCGCGCAGTAGGAATTATTTCAGCGTCTCCAGCAGGAGCTTTTCCATCCGCTCGTAACCGGCCGCATTCGGGTGGACGGTGTCGCCGGAGTAGTCGGCCTTGATCTTGCCGTCGGGACCGGCGAGGACGCTGCCGTAGTCGATGTAGGTGACGCCGTGGCGCTCGCAGTAAGCCTTGAGGCGGGCGTTGAGGCTCAGCACTTTCTCATAGGTGTCCGTGACCTCAGGACGCCAGCGAAGGTTATAAGACGGTAGCAGCCCACAGATGACCGGCCGGATGCCGTTCTGCCAGCAGAGGTCCACCATCGACAGGATATTGGCATAGGTGACATCCTCCACATACGGGTCGCCCATGTTCTGGGCGATGTCGTTGATGCCCCCGAGGAGGACCATCGTGGAGGCGCCGATATTGATCACGTCGGCCCGGAAACGGAGGAGCATCTGGGCGGTTTCCTCGCCGCTGATGCCGCGGCCGATGAAGCCGGTGGACGCGAAGAAGTCCGGACGGCGGGAGGCCCAGCCGTCGGTGATGGAATCCCCGTACAGGACCACACGCGGGCCGCTGGCGGCGGGAAGCGCGGCGTTGGCCTCCGCGTACCGGTTCAGATGGACGATCTTCTGCGCGCCGGCCCCGAAACCCAGGGTCAGCAGCAGCATCAAAAGAGCAAGCCTTTTCATATTTCAGGATGGGTTAAATCAATTCGTCCCGCTCCCGCATATCCTTGAGCCTCAGCTGCAAGGTGGAGGAGCCGCGGTAGAAGTTCTCGACGATGGAGTAGCACACGTCGATGGGGTTGCCGGCCTTGATGTGGTCGTAGAAGTCGGCCATGTTGAAGCCGATGGCCGGAATCTGGCGGTAGGGCTGGGATTCCTGCATCAGGTCCAGCTTCAGGTGCACGCCGCCCGCGCCCACTTTCCGGCCGTTGCCGGCGTCGTAGACGTCCTCCGTGAGGAACACGGGGTTGGAGTTGCCGGGGCCGAAGGGCTGGAACTGCTTGAGGATGCGGAAGAACTTGGGGGTGATCTGCGAGAAGTCCAGGCGGGCGTCGATGTCCACCACCGGGGTAAGCTCCTGCTTGGTGATGTTGCCGGAGACGAAGCGGTTCATCCGCTTGCAGAACTCCTCCAGGTGCTCCTCCTTCATCGTGAGGCCGGCGGCGTAGACGTGGCCGCCGAAGTTCTCCAGCAGGTCCGCACAGCTCTCGATGGAGGCGTACAGGTCGAAGCCGGCGACGCTGCGGGCGGAGCCGGTGATGAAGCCGTTGGACTTCGTGAGCACGACCGTCGGCTTGTAATAGGCCTCCACCAGGCGCGAGGCGACGATGCCCACGACGCCCTTGTTCCAGGTGGGATTGTAGACGATGGTCACGTTCTCCGTCTCGAGGGCAGTGCCGTTCGCGACCATCTCCAGGGCCTCCTGGGTGATTTCCCGGTCGATGTTCTTGCGCTCGTTGTTGTTGTCGTTGATCTTCTCGCCGATCTGGAAGGCGGAGCGGTCGTCCATCGCCGTGAGGAGCTCCACCGCGAGGCGGCCGGACTCCATCCGGCCGGCGGCGTTGATGCGCGGGCCGATCTTGAAGACGATGTCGTCGATGGTCACGTGGCCGGGCTCCAGCTTCGCGAGGCTCAGCATCGCGAGGAGGCCCTTGCGGGGATTGTCGTTCAGCCGCTTGAGACCGAAGTGCGCAAGGACGCGGTTCTCCCCCACCATCGACACGAGGTCGGAGGCGATGGACACCACCTGCAGGTCCAGCAGGGGTTCCAGGGTCTCGAAGTCGATGCCGTATTTCTGGGAATAGCCCTGGACGAACTTGAAGCCGACGCCGCAGCCGCACAGGTCGTCGAAGGGATAGTGGTCGTCCTCCCGCTTGGGGTCCAGCACCGCCACGGCGCCGGGGAGCTCGTCCTCCGGCAGGTGGTGGTCGCAGATGATCACGTCGATGCCCTTGCTCCGGGCGTACTCCACCTTCTCGATGGCCTTGATGCCGCAGTCCAGGGTGATGAGGAGGTCGACGCCGTTGTCGGAGGCCCAGTCGAGGCCCTTGTACGACACGCCGTAGCCCTCGTCATAGCGGTCGGGAATGTAGTATTCCACCCGCTTGGTGAAGCGCTTGACGAAGGAATAGACCAGGGCGACGGCCGTCGTGCCGTCCACGTCGTAGTCGCCGTAGACCAGGATCTTTTCCCCCCGGGTGATGGCCTCGTGGAGCCGTTCCACGGCCTTGTCCATATCCTTCATCAGGAACGGGTCGTGGAGGTCGTCCAGGCTGGGCCGGAAGAAACGGCGGGCCTGCTCGAAAGTTTCCACGCCGCGCTGGACCAACAGCTCCGCCAGAACCCGGTCCACGCCGAGCTCCGTCGCGAGTCGTCCCACTTTTTCCGGGTCCCCGGCTTCGTGGACGGTCCATTTACGTTCCGTGATGCCCATAGTCGTACAAAATTACGCAAAACTATCGGCAAAAACAAGAAAGAAACCGGCCGATTTCCTAGATTCCGTCGATGGAAAGGCCGTCCTGGTCCGTCAGGTCGGGCTCCGGTTCGTTGAAGGGAAGAAGGAAGGGGTTGGAAGCCGCTTCACGGGCGATGGAGGTCGGATGTCCGTGGCCAGGCAGGACGTCCGTATCTCCGGGCAGGACGAGGAGCTTCTCCCGCAGGGACTTCATCAACGCGTCATAGTCGCCGCCGTCCAGGTCCGTCCGGCCGATGCTGCCGGCGAACAGTGTGTCCCCCGACAGAAGGACTCCCCACGCCTCGCACAGGTAGCAAACACATCCCGGCGTGTGTCCCGGGGTCGCGATGACCTTCCAGTCCACGCCGCCGGCGTGGAGGACCGTGCCGTCCGCCGCATCCTTGTACTCGAACAGTTCGACGGACTTTTCCAGCTTCAGCCGCTCCAGCATCTCGGAATGACTGTGGAGGACGGGGTCGTCCGCCGCCGACATCCAGACCGGGCAACCGCAGCGCCGCGCCACGGAGGCCGCGCTCCAGGCGTGGTCGAAGTGCGCGTGCGTCAGGAAGACGGCGTCGGGCCAGAGGCCGTTCTCGGTGAGGAAGGTGAACACCATCTCCTCCTCCTCGGCCCGGTAGAAACCGGGATCCACGACGATGCAGGCGTGACCCGCATCCTCCCAGCACACGTAACAATTGGCCCCCAGCGGGTTCACCTGAAAAATCTTGATCTGAAGCATACGACATTCGGTTTACCTTGCAAAAATACGGAATATTTCCCTAACTTTGTAAAGCTAACCCCTCTCTCCCATGCATATCGGAATCGCAGGCAACATCGGCAGCGGCAAGACGACGCTCACCACCCTCCTCGCCCGGCACTACGGCTGGACGCCGAAGTTCGAGTCGGTGACCTACAATCCCTACCTGGCGGACTACTACGCCGACATCAAGCGCTGGTCCTTCGCCCTGGAGATGTACTTCCTGAACAAGCGGCTGCACGACGTCATCGAGATCGGCAAGTCCAAGGACGTCATCATCCAGGACCGCACCGTGATGGAAGGCGTGAACATCTTCGTGGCGAACAACTACGCCCAGGGGAACCTGTCGGAACGGGATTACCACACGTTCATGGACTCCTACAACGTGATGATGGAAGTCGTGAAGCAGCCGGACCTGCTCATTTACCTGAAGAGTTCCATCGAGCACCTCGTCGCGCAGATCGCCAAGCGCGGCCGCGACTATGAGCAGGGCATCTCCATCGAGTACCTCGCCGGCCTGAACGAGCGCTACGAGGAGTGGATCGGCAGCTACACCGGGCGCCTGATCACCATCGACGTGGACAACCTGGATTTCCTGAACCGCCCGGAGGATTTCGCCCTCATCACGGACCGCATCGACGCGGAACTGTATGGTTTGTTCTGAAATAATTGCTACTTTTGCGTAAATATACTGAGTTATGCATATCGCCATCGCCGGAAATATCGGCAGCGGAAAGACCACGCTGACCAAGATGCTCGCCGCCCACTACGGGTGGACCCCGAAGTTCGAGTCCGTCGACTTCAACCCCTACCTCGCCGACTTCTACGAAGACATGGAGCGGTGGTCCTTCAACCTGCAGATCTACTTCCTGAACAAGCGTTTCCAGGACGTGGTGGAGATCTCCAAGCAGAAGGACATCATCATCCAGGACCGCACCATCTACGAGGACGCCCGCATCTTCGCCCCGAACCTCCACGCGATGGGCCTGATGTCCACCCGCGACTTCGAGAACTACTCCGACCTCTTCGACCTGATGATGTCCCTGGTGAACCCGCCGGACCTGCTGATCTACCTCCGCAGCTCCATCCCGAACCTCATCGCCCAGATCCAGAAGCGCGGCCGCGAGTACGAGCGATCCATCCGCATCGACTACATCACCGGCCTGAACCAGCGCTACGAGGACTGGATCAAGGACTACAAGGCCCGCCTCCTCGTCATCGACGTGGACAAGGTCAAGTTCGAGAACAAGCCCGAGGACTTCCAGTACATCACGGACAAGATCGACGCCGAGCTCTTCGGCCTTTTCCCTGCCGAGTAACGGCGGGGTTTTTATGTTAAAACCTATACCTGATTATGACAGAAAGACCCACCATCATCGACTTTGTCGAGAAGAACACCCGACAGTTCGCCGACCACGTATACCTTCGTGAGAAAGTAAACGGCAAGTGGACGGAAATCACGCAGGAACAGACCCGGAACGAAGCCTACCGCATCGGCGCCGGCCTGATTTCCCTGGGCGTGAAGAAGGGCGACAAGATCGCCCTCCTGTCCGAGAGCCGCGCGATGTGGATCCTGGCGGAGATCGGCGCCCTGTACGCCGGAGCCGTCGACGTTCCCCTCTCCGTGAACCTCGGCGAGGGCAAGGACCTCGTGTTCCGCATCAACCACTCCGAATCCAAGTACATCTTCGTCTCAGGGAACCACCTGCCCCGCATCCGCGCCATCCTGGCCGAATGCCCGGACGTGGAGAAGGTCATCGTGTTCGACGACACCGCCTTCGACTATGACAAGCTCGAGCCCAAGGAGATCCGGATGTCCGAGATCCAGAAGATGGGCGACGAGTTCCTGAAGGCCCACCGCGACGAGTTCGAGGCCCGCTTCAAGTCCGTCGGCCCGGACGACTACGCGAACATCTCCTATACCTCCGGTACGACGGCGGATCCGAAGGGCATCCTCCTGACGCACCGCAACTACACCGCCAACGTCGCCCAGGGCAACTCGGTCATCTCCATCGGCCCGGACTCCACGATGCTCATCATCCTCCCGCTGGACCACTGCTTCGCGCACGTGGCGGGTATGTACACGATGATGGGATACGCCGGTTCCATCGCCTTCGTGCCCATCGGCAAGAACGCCCTCGCCACCCTGCGCAACGTCCCGGCGGCCATCGCCGAGACGCGCCCGCACGTGATGCTGTCCGTCCCGGCCCTGGCCCGCAACTTCAAGAAGAACATCGAGACCGGCATCAAGAAGAAGGGCCCGAAGGTGGAGAAACTCTTCAACTTCGCCCTCAACAACGCCATCAAGTACAACAAGGAATACTACAACCGCGGCACGGGCGGCACCTTCTGGCGCAAGCCCCTCGTGGCCCTGTTCGACAAGATCCTCTTCAAGCAGGTGCGCGAGAGCTTCGGCGGCCGGATGCAGTTCTTCGTGGGCGGCGGCGCCCTGCTGGACATCGAGCTCCAGCGCTTCTTCTGCGCCGTGGGCATGCCGATGTTCCAGGGCTACGGCCTCACCGAGGCCACCCCGATCATCTGCGCGAATTCCGCCGGCCACGCCCGCTTCGGCTCCTCCGGCCGGCTGGTGAAGCCGATGGACATCGTCATCCTGGACGCCGAGGGCAAGGAAGTCCCGCACGGCACCCGCGGCGAGATCGTCATCCGCGGCGAGAACGTGATGGCGGGCTACTGGAAGAACCCCAAGGCCACGGCCGACACCATCATCGACGGCTGGCTCCACACCGGCGACATGGGCTACATCTGCCCGGAGGACCCGGAATTCCTGTATGTCGTGGGCCGCTTCAAGAGCCTCCTCATCTCCTCCGACGGCGAGAAATACTCCCCGGAAGGCTTCGAGGACAACCTCACCGAGGTCTCCAAGTTCGTCAACGCGTGCGTCCTGCACAACAACCAGAAGCCGTACTGCGTCGCGCTCATCGTGCCCGACAAGGCCGCGCTGAAGGAGGCCGTGGAGGCCCAGGGCCTCGACGCCGCCTCCGAGGAAGGCCGCAAGGCGATGCTGGACATCATCCAGCAGGAAGTGGATTCCTACAAGAAGGGCGGCAAGCACGAGGGAATGTTCCCCGAGCGCTGGCTCCCGACCGCCGTCGGCATCTGCGACGAGGAATTCACCATCGCCAACAAGATGATGAACTCCACGATGAAGATCGTCCGCGGCAAGGTGGAGGAGCACTACGCTTCCCTGCTGGACTACCTCTACACGCCGGAAGGCAAGGACATCAAGAATTCGCGCAATCTCGAGGCGCTGAAATAAAATACTGACAGACAGTATTTTTTCATTGAATCGGCCAAATTTTTGCAAAAAGATTTGGCCGGTTTCATTTTTCCGCTTATCTTTGCAGTGTCATAGCACACTAATACACAACAAATGCTGATCGAACTCAAGGGAATCAACAAGACGTACGACAACGGACAGCCGCTTCACGTGCTCAAGGGCATCGACCTCGCCATCGAACGCGGGGAGTTCGTGTCCATCATGGGCGCCTCCGGCTCCGGCAAGTCCACCCTCCTCAATATCCTGGGCATCCTGGACAATTACGACACCGGCGAATACTGGCTGGACGGCAAGCTCATCAAGGACCTGACCGAAAAGCAGGCGGCCGACTACCGCAACCGGATGATCGGCTTCGTGTTCCAGAGCTTCAACCTCATCAACTTCAAGACGGCCGTGGAGAACGTGGAGCTCCCCCTCTACTACCAGGGCGTCCCGCGGAAGAAGCGGCACGAAATGGCCATGGAATACCTGGAGAAGCTCGGGCTCACGGCCTGGGCCTCCCACTTCCCCAACGAGATGTCCGGCGGCCAGAAGCAGCGCGTCGCCATCGCCCGCGCCCTCATCACCCGCCCGCAGATCATCCTTGCCGACGAGCCCACGGGCGCGCTGGACTCCAAGACCAGCGTCGAGGTGATGCAGCTCCTCAAGCGCCTGAACCAGGAGGAGAACATCACCATCATCGTCGTCACCCACGAGAGCGGCGTCGCCAACGAGACCGACAAGATCATCCACATCAAGGACGGCATCATCGGCGAGATCGAAGAGAACAAGGCCCACACGGCCTGGGACGGAACCATGATGAAGTGATGCGGGAACTTTTCCACGAAATAGCGAGCAACCTCCGGAACAACAAGCTTCGCACGGCCCTCACGGGCTTTGCGGTGAGCTGGGGCATCTTCCTGCTGATCTGCCTGCTGGGTGCGGGGAACGGCCTGATGAACTCGTTCATGGGCAACGTCTCGGACTTCATCTCCCAGAACATCACGGTGGAAGGCTGGCGCACCTCCAAGCCGTATGCCGGTTACCAGGAGGGTCGCGTGATCGACCTGGACGAGACGGACGTCACCTGGACGGAAGGACAGCGCTGGTCCCACGCCGTGGGCAATGTCGCCCGCCAGACCGGGTCGACGGGCGTCACCTTCAGCCTGGACGGCAACACCGTGGCGGGCCAGATTTCCGGTGTGCTGCCCGAATACCAGGAGCAGAACAAGATCAAGATGTACGCCGGCCGGTTCCTGAACCCGGACGACCTCAAGGAGCGCCGCAAGGTCGTCGTCCTGAGCCTCGCGCAAGCCAAGGAACTCTCCCCGAAAGACCCGAAAGCCCTTGTAGGCAAATGGGTGGGCGCCGGAACGGTCTCCTTCCGGGTCGTGGGCATCTACCATACCGACGAATCCGACATGTACCGCACCTGCCCTGTCCCCTACACCACCTACAAAGGGATCTACGACACCAGCAACAAGATCGGAAGCATCACCTTCACGGTGGACGGCCCCGAGACCAAGGAAGAATACGAGGCCTTTGAAAAAGAATACGGCAGCGCCCTGCGCCTCCGGCACGATGTGGCGCCGGACGACCGGCGGGGCATCTGGATCGGCAACGGCTACACGGACAACATGGAGATGAACGACGCCCAGCGGATCATCCGCACCTTCCTGTGGATCCTGGGCCTCCTGACGCTCGTGAGCGGCATCGTAGGCGTCTCCAACATCATGCTCATCGCCGTGAAGGAGCGCACCCACGAGTTCGGCATCCGGAAAGCCATCGGCGCCTCCCCGGCCGAAATCCTGAAGCTCATCATCGCCGAGAGCGTGACCATCACGGCCATCTTCGGCTACATCGGCATGTTCCTCGGGATGATCGCCTGCCAGATCATGGACAAGACCGTGGGACAGCGTACCGTGGACATCGGGATGGACATCGGGAACATCCGGATGCTGGTGAACCCGACCGTGGGCCTGGACGTGGCCCTGGAAGCGACCATCCTGCTGATCGTGGCCGGAACCATCGCGGGGGCCGTCCCCGCCTGGAAGGCCGCGCGTGTGAAACCCATTGAAGCCCTGCGTGCGGAATGAAGCCCCTGTTCGACACCGATACCTTCCGGGAAATCCTGGACAGCATTCTCCGCAACCGCAGCCGGAGCCTCCTTACCGGTTTCGGCGTGTTCTGGGGCGTGTTCATGCTGATGCTCCTCACCGGTGGCGGCCAGGGCCTGAAGGACCTGCTGGTGCAGAATTTCGAGGGCTTCGCCCAGAACACCTGCATCGTCGCCACCAGCGCCACCACCAAGCCCTACAAGGGCTTCAAGAAGGGCCGTACCTGGGACCTGGAATATGCCGACGTGGACCGGCTCAAGGCGATGGTGCCGGAACTGGAGACCGTCTCCCCTTCCGTGAGCCTGTGGGGCAAGTCCGTCACCCGGGACGAGAATACCTCCTCCCGCGCCGTGGTGAAAGGCGCCCGGGCCGATTACGCCAACATCGAAACCCCCAAGATCAAATACGGACGCTGGATCAATGACGCCGACAACCTGCAGGAGCGGAAAGTGTGCGTCATCGGCAAGCGTGTCTATGAGGAACTCTTCCCGGAAGGCGGCAGCCCGCTCGGGGAGCGGATCAGCATCGACGGAAGCTATTACACCGTCATCGGCGTGGACTGGCGGGACAGCGGCGGCATCAGCATCAACGGCCGCGCCTCCGACGCGGTGACCATCCCCATCAACCAGGCCCGCAAGGCCTACAACCTGGGCAACACGGTCCATCTCCTCTGCTTCACGGCGAAGGAAGGGATTACGATGAGCGATGTCACGCCGCGCGTGCGGGAAATCATCGCGCGGCAACACTATATCGAGCCGACGGACGAGCAGGCGATGTTCCTGCTGAACACCCAGCTCATCTTCGGCATCGTGGACAACCTGTTCAAGGGCATCAACTTCCTGATCTGGCTCATCGGCCTCGGGACGCTCCTGGCCGGCGTCATCGGCGTGTCCAACATCATGATGGTGTCGGTGAAGGAACGCACGACCGAGATCGGCATCCGGCGGGCCATCGGCGCCACGCCGCGCCAGATTCTCGGGCAGATCATCTCCGAGAGCATCGTCCTCACCCTCGTGGCGGGCATGGTCGGCATCGTGTTCAGCGTCCTCATCCTCGCCGGGGTGGAGCTTGCGATGACCACGGACGGCGTCCTGAAGGCCGCCTTCCAGGTGCCCTTCGGCACCGCGGTCCTCGCCGCCCTCCTCCTGACCGTCCTCGGCGTCCTCGCGGGCCTGATGCCCGCCCTCCGCGCCATGCAGATCAAACCTGTGGACGCCATGCGTGATGAATAATAAAACAAACATCATATGAAAAAATTCGGTAGAATCCTGACCATCCTCCTCGTGGCGGCCGTGTTCATCGGCACCTTCGCGTACCTGTTCCAGCGTTCGCGCCCGAAGGAGATCCAGTACGAGGAACTGGCGCCCGAGATGGGCACCATCTCCAAATCCACCGTCGTCACGGGCAAGATCCAGCCCCGGGACGAGGTGAACGTGAAAGCCCAGATCAGCGGCATCGTGGCCGAGCTGTACAAGGAAGCCGGCCAGACGGTCGAGAAGAACGAGGTCATCGCGAAGCTCAAGGTCATCCCCGAGATGAGCCAGCTGAGCAGCGCCCAGAGCCGCGTCCGCCTGTCCGAGGTGAACCTCAAGCAGGCCCAGACCAACTACGACCGCCAAAAGAATCTCTTCGACCAGCAGCTCGTGAGCGCCGAGGCCTTCGAGCAGGTGGCCCAGGCCCTCAAGCAGGCCCAGGAAGAGTACGCCGCCTCCGTGGAATCCCTGGAAATCATCCGCGACGGTGTGTCGTCGTCCAACAAGTCCGGGAGCTCCACCCTCGTGCGGTCCTCCGTGGCCGGCCTCATCCTGGACATCCCGGTGAAAGTCGGTAACACGGTCATCAACTCGAACACCTTCAACGACGGTACCACCATCGCCACGGTCGCGGACATGAACGACCTGATCTTCGATGGCAACATCGACGAGACGGAGGTGGGCCGGGTCCATATCGGCCTGCCCGTCCGGATCACCGTGGGCGCCCTGCAGGACGTCGCCATCGACGCGGCCCTGGAGTACATCTCCCCGAAGGCCACGGAATCCGGCGGCACGAACCTGTTCGAGATCAAGGCCACCGTCAAGGTCCCGGACGGCGTCACCATCCGCTCCGGCTACAGCGCCAACGCCGAAATCGAGCTCCAGCGCGAAGAGAACGTGATGACCCTGCCCGAAAGCGCCATCCAGTTCGAGGGCGAGAAGACCTTCGTCTATGTGATGGGCGCCAATGGCTACGAGCGCCGCGACGTCAAGACCGGCATCTCCGACGGGGTGAACATCGAAATCAAGGAAGGCCTCTCCCTCGGCGAGAAGGTCCGCGGCATCCAGATCCTCGACGAAAAGAAGAAGTAACGCCATGAAACGAATCTTCCTTGCCCTCGCGCTGCTCGCCCCCGCTCTGGCCGGGGCGCAGGACCTCAGCCACCCCTGGAGCCTCCAGGAATGCCTGGACTGGGCCCTCGAACACAACCTGAACGTGAAGCAGAGCGAGCTGAACGTGGCCCAGCGGGAAATCCAGCTGAACACGTCCAAGAACGCCTACCTGCCGAATGTCAGCGGTTCCGCGAACGAGAGCGTGAACTTCGGCCGCGGTCTGACCGAGGACAACACCTATACCACCGGCGCGACCACGACGAACACGAGCTTCTCCATCGGCGCGGGCATGAACCTGTTCGACGGCATGGCCCGGCCGAACAATGTCAAGCTTTCCCGGCTGAACCTGGACGCCGCCCTGGCCGACCTCGAGCGCGCCCGGGACGACATCCGCGTCTCCGTGGCCAAGGCCTACGTGCAGGTGCTTTACGACTATGACATCGTGGACGTCGCCAAGGACCAGCTGAAACTGGACCAGGCCCAGGTGGAACGGCTGCAGGCGATGGTGGAGAACGGGAAGGCCTCCCAGGCCGAACTGTCCCAGCAGAAAGCCACCCTCGCGCAGAGCAACTTCACCCTCGTGCAGGCGGAGAACAACCTCCGGAACGCCCTGCTGGACTTGTCGCAGCTGCTTGACTTCCCGAATGCGGACGGATTCACCATCGTCAAGCCGGAGATCGCCGTGGGCGACCATCTGCTAGCCCGTCCCGAGGACATTTATGCCGATGCCGTGGAGCAGCGCCCGGGCGTGAAGGCCGAGCAAATCCGGCTCAACGGCAGCGACCTGTCCATCAAGATCGCCAAGGCCGGCTTCTCCCCCACCCTGTCCCTGAGCGGCGGCATGGGCACCAGCTACTACACCAACACCCGGAGTCTCTACCCGCAGGACGGCTTCTGGCAGCAGCTCTCGCACAATTTCAGCCCGTATGTGGGCCTCTCGCTGAGCGTACCCATCTTCGACCGGTTCTCCGCGCGGAACAACGTCCGGACGGCCCGGCTGAACCGGACGCTCCAGCAGATTACCCTGGACAAGGCGAAGCAGAGCCTGTACAAGGAAATCCAGCAGGCCCATGCGAACGCCCTCGCGGCGGAAGCCAAGTACCGCTCCGCCTCCGAGGCCGCCACGGCCTCCGAAGACGCCTTCATCCTGGCCCAGGCCAAGTACGAGAACGGCAAGGCCACCGTCACGGAATACAACGAAGCCCGCACCCGCCTCGCCAAAGCCCGCTCCGACAAGGCCCAGGCCGCCTGCGAATACCTTTTCCAGAGCCGCCTCCTGGACTTCTACCGCGGTTCCGCCCTGGAGTTGTAAAACGGGTCGAAATCTGTGTAAAAACGCCTGTTTCACACTTTTATCGGGCAAAATGACGGAAATCTGTGCAAAACGGCCCGTTTTGCACAGATTTTCTGTAATTTTGTGCTATGATTGCGCAAGAAACCATCGACGAGGCCGTGCGGCGGCTGTTTTCTACGATTGAATTCACCCAGGAGCCGGAGGGGTTGTACGACCCGCTGCGGTATATGGTCGCCATCGGCGGGAAGCGGCTGCGGCCGAAACTGTGCCTGACCGTGTACAGCCTGTTCAACGATTCGTTCGGACCCGAGATCCTGGGGCCGGCCGCGGGCCTGGAGGTGTTCCACACCTTCACCCTCATCCACGACGACATCATGGACCGTTCCCCGCTGCGGCGCGGGAAGGAGACCGTGTGGAAGAAGTGGTCGGCGGACACCGCGATCCTTTCCGGGGACGTGATGTGCATCGATGCGTACAAGCGCATCGCGCAGGCGCCGGAAAACACCCTGAGCGACGTCCTGGAGCTGTTTTCCACCACCGCGGCGCAGGTGTGCGACGGGCAGCAGTATGACATGGACTTTGAGCACGTGAAGGCCGTGACGATGCGCGAGTACCTGAAGATGATCGGCCTCAAGACCGCCGTTCTCATCGCCTGCTCGGCGAAGATGGGCGCACTCATCGCCCACGCCCCGGCGGAGATTGCCGACGGCCTGTACAACTACGGCTACAACCTGGGTCTCGCGTTCCAGGTGGCCGACGACTACCTCGACGCCTATGGCGACGAGAAAGTCTTCGGCAAGCCCATCGGCGGCGACATCGTGAACGGGAAGAAGTCCTGGCTCACGGTCCGCGCGATGGAAAAGGGCGCGAAGGGCGTCGCCGAGGCTCTCGAGGCGGACCTCTCGCCCGCGGAGAAGATCGCCACCGTGATGGACCTCTACGATTCGGTCCATGTGGCCGAGGACGCCCGCGAGACCGTCGCCCGCTTCCACGAGAAGGCGCTCGCCGCCGCGGAGAAGGTAACCGGCATCGCCGGCTACACCGTCCTCAAGCGCTTTGCCGACGACCTGGTGGACCGCGTGAAATGAGGCCGGAGGAACTGGAAATCATGGCTCCGGCGGGGAGTTTCGAAAGCCTCGCCGCCGCCGTCGAAGGAGGCGCCGATTCGGTCTATTTCGGCATCGGCCACCTGAACATGCGCTCCCACTCCGCCAACAATTTCCAGGCGGAGGACCTCCCCGAGGTGATGCGCATCTGCCGCGCCTATGGGCTCAAGGCCTATCTCACCCTGAATATCACCCTGTACGGCGAGGAGCTCGACGAGGCACGCCGCGTGCTGGACCTGGCGAAGGAAACCGGCGTGAACGCCGTCATCGCCTCCGACATGGCCTGCATCCTGTATGCCCGCCAGATCGGCCTGGAGGTCCATATCTCCACCCAGCTCAGCATCTCCAACGTGGAGGCGCTCCGCTTCTACGCGCAGTTCGCCGACGTCGTCGTCCTCGCGCGGGAGCTCCGGCTGGAGCAGGTCAAGGAAATCTACGAAACGATTGTGCGCGAGCACATCACCGGCCCGTCCGGGAATCTCGTCCGCATCGAGATGTTCGCCCACGGAGCCTTCTGCATGGCCGTTTCCGGCAAATGTTACCTATCCCTCGCCGCCTACGGCGAGAGCGCGAACCGCGGCGCCTGCATGCAGGTGTGCCGCCGCGGCTACCACGTCACCGACGAGGAAACCGGCTTCGACCTGGTGGTGGACAACAAGTACATCATGTCCCCGAAGGACCTGTGCACGATCGAGTTCATGGACAAGATCATCGACGCCGGCGTGAAGGTCTTCAAGATCGAGGGCCGCGCCCGCGCCGCCGACTACGTGAAGCGCGTCTCCTCCTGCTACCGCCGGGCCGCGGACGCCGTCTGTGACGGCACCTACACGCCCGAGCTCGCGGCCAGCCTGAAGGCGGAACTCGCCGGCGTGTTCAACCGCGGCTTCTGGGACGGCTACTACCAGGGCGCCCGCCTGGGCGAATGGAGCGCCGTCTACGGCAGCCAGGCCACCCGGCGCCGGGAGTACATCGGCAAGGTCACCAACTGGTTCAACCGCATCGACGTGGCCGAGATCCGCGTCGAGACCGGCATCCTCCGCGTCGGCGACGAAATCGCCTTCATCGGCAAGACCACGGGCTGCGTGGAGATCAAGGTCGATGATATGCGCGTGGACCTCAAACCCGTCTCCGAGGCCCCCAAGGGCGTTTTCTGCTCCGTCGCCGTCCCCGTGGCGGACCAGCCCGTGGACCACATCAACGACCACCCCGCGAAAGAGGCGGACGAACGCATCCACCCCCGTCGCGGGGACAAGGTGTTCAAGTGGGTCGAGGATTAACTCCTATTTCACCGCATCCAGGAAATACGCTTCCAGTTCCGGGTCGACGCTGCCGGGAACATGGGCCTTGTCCATCAGGAGATGGCCCTTCTCCAGCAGCAGGAGCCGGTCGCAGAGGTCGTTGATCGAGGTGAGGTTGTGGCTGGAGACGAGGACGGTGGCCCCGGTTTCCCGGTTCATCTCCCGGATGAGCTTGGCGACGACGATCTGCGAGCTCGGGTCCAGGTAGTTGAACGGCTCGTCCAAGATAAGGATGCGGGGGTTCACGAGCATCGCGCCGATGATGCCGATCTTCTGCCGGTTGCCGTTGGAATGGTCGTGGATGAGTTTTCCCTTGCCCAGGATCTCGCCGTTCATCAGCGTATCATAGGTCCGGAGTCGGTTCGCCAGTTCTTCCTGGGAGAGCCCATAGGCCTCCGCGATGAAATCGAAGAACTCCTCCGGGGTGTAGAAATCGATCAGGAAAGACCCGTCCAGGAAGGACCCGGTGAAGGCTTTCCAGCCCGGATACAGGTCCACCCGCGTCCCGTCCAGGGTGACCGTTCCCCGGTCGGCCCGGATGAGGTCCAGGATCAGGCGCATCATCGTGGTCTTGCCGGCGCCGTTGTTGCCGACGAGGCCCACCACCTGGCCCGCTTCGATGGTCAGTTCGGGAATATCCAGGGCCGTGACGCCGCCGTATGTCTTTTTGAGCTGGGAAAGGGTAATCATCGGGATTGGTATTTTTCCATGTATGTATACTTGTTTCTCAAGAACTTCCGCTCCACCCAATCAAAAAAGGGCCGATGGAAGAGGATGCCGAGGAGGCCAAGGACGGATAGGATGAGGTAGGAGGGCCAGCCGGGAAGAAGGGCCGGGATACCCTGGCCCAGGACCAGAAGAAGCATGGTCCCCACAAAAGAACTGACCTTGAAGGTTCCTTTGGCCCCCTGAGTATTGAAGAAGGCCTTGCCGAAAAGGTCGAAGGGGGTGGCGTTGCAGGCGTCCATCAGCAGCATCGGGGAGCCGAATCCCGCGCCGAAAAGGGCATAGGAGACGGGCAGGAAGATGGATTGCTTGAACCAGAGGCAGAAAGGAAGGATGATCAGGAGCGCCATTCCGGACAGGAGGGAACACAACCGGAACTTGTCCCGCAGCAACCGCTTTACATCAACGGGACGGGTCCAGAGACCACCGAAGTATGTCGCCTCGATGCCGAATCCATATTGGGGGAGCGTGATGGCAGGAAAGGTGATGAAAAAGAAGAGCCATAAGTTCCCAAAACGGGTGTCGCCGGCGATCAAATAAAGGATTGTTTCCAGGAAGCTGAAGATGGAGAAGTACAGAATACTCCCTTTCAGCCGCTTGGAGCGGAGGAGACTCCTGGACTGCAAGCCGAAGATGGCGTGTCCGGACCGTCCGGAATTCACGGTACGGACAGCCGCTGTGGAAACCACCTTCTCGGAAGCGTAGGTTCCCCGCCGTTTCAGCAGCATCACCAGGCATCCGCCCAGGACCGAGGCGACGTAGAGCCCTATCCAGAGGGCAAGGCCCCGGAAAAACGGAAGGAACAGCAGGCATACCGGGAGCACCATGACCGGCATGGTCAGGTTGGACACGCTCCAGCACTGGGACAATGTCAGGAACCGGTTCCACTGCGCCTGCAGGACCGGCCGGCTCTTGAGGAAGGCGTCCATCACCGTGTGGTCCCGGACGAAAATCAGCTTGTAAACGAAATCAAAGATCAGCAGTCCCGCGCAGGCGATGAGGAGGACCAGGGGCGGGATGTCAAGGTCGCCGACCTCCTCCTTGACCACGAAGAAGACAACGATTTCCAGGCCCCACATATAGACAAGCATAATGAGGGACCCGATCAGGTCGCGCTTCGTCTTCCCGGCAAGAAACTGGCGCTTCTGCAGGCGGATGAGCGATTTCAACGAAAGGGAGAACGGCATAGTTAAACTATTGTCATTGAACAAATTTAGCAGATTCCCCGCTAGTTTCCAAATCTATGGGCAAGGTCCAACCCTGTTATGGGCAAGGTTTGTTTTTGGGGCGCAGACCTTGCCCGCTGAATCGGGCGTTCAGGGCGCTGGAGAGCATTATGAATGAGCACGGCCTGTCGGTTAAAAACAGACCATGCTCAAAAGATTGGCAGACCTTGCCCGTCGACCCGCCTTCAGAACTTCACCACCACCTTCACCGGGAAATGGTCGGAGAAGGATTCCGTGCCGGTGGTGAGGACTTCCGAAGAGATCACCTCCACCGGGGCGGCGGCCTTGTAGGCGAAGACGTAGTCGATGCACTTGCGCGGGTTCTTGGTCGAGTAGGTATTATCCACCCCTGAGAGCTGGGTCCAGCCCTGACGCATCAACTGAATCGCTTCGCTGTCCGGCTCGGCGTTGAAGTCCCCGCACAGGAAGACGGGCTTCTTGGTGCCCGCGTAAACCGCTTTGAACCAATCGTTCAGCGCTTCCACCTGGTCGCGCTGGGAGTTTTCCCCGACATAGTCCAGATGGACGGACGCGAAGACGCAACGATCCGTCTCCACGACCGCGATGCTGCGCGGTTCGGAGCCGTCGGATTTGGGCAGATGGACCTTGTACCGGGAAGTCACCTTGTCGCGGGAGACGACCCCGTTGCCGTAAGCTCCGTTCGCATAGGGGAAGGCCGATGCGAACTGGAAGGACCAGTCGCCCAGCTGGGCGGCGAGTTCCTTGAGCTGGTACGTCGCGTGGCGCCGGTTGCAGCTGTCGAGCTCGTTGAGCGCCACGAGCGATGCACCGGTATTCCGAATCAGCTCGGCCACCTGGGGCGTGGTGTCATCCTCGTACTTGGAGAAGACGCCTACGTTGTAGGTAAGCAGCGTCATCGTCGCGGGCTCCTTCGACTTTCCGCAGGAAAGGAGGAGCACCGGGAGGAGAAGGAATGCGTAGAACTTATTCATGGACAAGAACGAAATGGGAGGCCACCGTGCGCTCACCTTTCGCGTCGGTGGGCCGGTTCACGACATGGGTTTTCGGGTCGCCTTCGCCGGCGATGACGAGGGTGGAGGAACCGCCGCCGTCCATGTTCAGGGCGTAGCGGGGATTGAAATTCTTCTTCAGGAACCGGGTGAGCTCCCGGGCGGACATTCCTTCGCTTACCCCCGCCCGGCGACCGTCCACGACCACCATCAGGAAATGGTTGTCCCCGGTCACGGCCACGGCGGTCCGGGGATGGCGGACGCCCTGGTGGCGGTGGAGATCCTCATACTCGTACTTGCTCACGTCCGTCTGGAAGCCCGCGAAGCTCTCGCCCACGGGGTTATAGTCGTCGATGAGCATCGGAGCGCTGGAGAAGATGTTGGGCGCCGTGCTGTTGGAATAGAAGGTGCGCTGCTGGTCGACCGTCTTCCCTTTTCCGTCCGAGGAAATCCATACCTTGCTTCCGTCGGTATAGACAGCCCCTTCGTTCTTCCAGTTGGGGACGCCGGTGGACATGATCGTGTTGTTGGGCATGCAGGTCACATATTCCCCGTCCACCTTCAGGACGATGGAAGTCGATTCGTAGCAGGCGTTCATCGCCACCACGGCCCCGTCATGGGCCTTGAACACGTCGGAGGTGCGCACATCCGGCACCGAGGAGGTGAACTTGAGCGCGTAGCCCGGGGTCGACATGTCCCAGTCGGCGATGAAGATGCGCTGGGCGGCGCCGTCCACATTGCCTTCGAACCGGCGGTAGGTCAGACCGGGGGCCACTTCCTTGACGGTCCATCCTTTGTCCTCCGAACGGAACACGAACTGGTCCGTCCGCGCCTTCAGATAGGCCTTCACGTCATCCCAGCGGTAGTACGGGAAGCCTTCCAGGTCGCCCAAATGGGCCTCTTCCCCATTGAGGAGGACCTTCACGAGGGTGTCCCCGGACTTGCCTTTCTTAGGATTGAAGAAGATGAACTGGATGTTGGCGGCCATCGGGGAACGGAAGGTCTGGAACCAGTACACCAGGTCGTCCTGATGGGCCGGAGCCCGGTCGAAGCCGTCCAGGTCCATGATCAGCTCGAGCGCCATCACCACGTGGTCGTGGCCGTAGCGCAGGTCGGCGCCGCGGCTGCCGGCGGCCAGGCGCTGCGTCGCCTTCTCCACCATGTCGTCCACGATGGACGAGCAAGGAGTCCGGTAGGCGTGGTACTCGCGGAAACGCTCGTAGTTATCCGTCTCCCAGAGGGTGGCGAACTCCTCCACCGTGAAGAAGTCCTTCACGTCGATGCGCACGTCCTGCGGCAGGCTGTTCATACCGGCCACGAACATGTACAGGTGGAAGAACACGTTGTACGGATTGCGCTGTCCCAATGCCTTGTCCGGATTCTTGAAGAAGCGGGCCAGGACGTCCTTGTAGTTCGGGAAATGGCGGAGGAAGAACCGCTCGGAGCTCTCCGCGTACGGGAAGACCTCCTCAGGACCCTGGTACTTGAACGGGTTCGATCCCTGGTTGGGCCGCGTCGCCTGCACGTCCGTGACGCCCTGGTGCTCATAGACGGAAGTCTCCGGCGCCAGGCGGGAAAGGGCCGCGCAGCAGGAGGACATGCTCATGATGGAGCGGACCGACGGCGAGGAGCACGCATCGACGGAACTCCCCTTCCCGAACACGGTCGGGTAGTTCTTCACCATCGTCCGGGCAATCTCCTGATGCTGGTTCCAGCCGATTTCGGTGAGGTCGCCCACCCGATACTGCACATACTCCCAGAAGGGCTCCAGGTCGTTCAGCAGGCTTTCGCCGCGGGCGGTGAGGTTGCCCTCGCGCCGGCCTTCGGCGAGCATGTTCAGGAGGATGGAATAGGCATCTCCGGTATAGGCATACCGGGAACCGTGGCGGCCATAATGGCTGATATACACGGCCTCATACCCCTTCGGAACGGGGGTCAGCGCCTTCGGGGACAGGTCCAGCAGGCAGTCCAGTCCGGAGGACTTGTTCCAGTCCGCACGGACCTCCTCCCGGACGCCGAGGCGCTGGGCGCCGGCGGTCACGCACAGGAGGAGCGAGAAGGCCACAATCAGGTATTTCTTCATCATTTCAAAGGTCAAAAGGTTTCATACAGGTCGATGGCCTCGACAAAGCGAAGTTCGAGGTCGGCGAACAGGTACAGGCCGTCGGCATGGGGCGTCAGGCCTTTCAAATGCAGTTGGAGCGACATCGGAGGATTCTCCGGCGCGAGGAGGGTCACCTCCCGGAGCTGGTCGGCGGAGGCGCAGACGAGCCAGAGGTCGGCATACAGCTTCCCGTCCCGGCCGCGGAACTTCTCGAAGAGAATCTTCCCGCCGATGGGGGTTTTCGTCTCGATGGCCGCGGGGGCGTCATAGGGTTCGACCCCGAGCGCCGCCAGGACGCTGCCGATATTGGAGTCGTGCCCACAAAGGAAGGCGAACTTGCGCCCGGATGTCCGCAGCTCCGCAAGGAGTTCCCGGAGCATCGGATGCGCCACGTTCGCGGCCACGCTGGGCGCGGCGAACAGCACGTCCTGGTACCAGTCTTTCACGGAGGAGAGGTCGGCCCAGTCCTTCTCGGACAGTTTGTGCCCGAAGCCGGCTTTCACCACATCCGGTTCCTCGTAATACTGGAGTGTCAAGGCGTCCGAGGCGGAGCAGGCCATCTTCAGACCGCCGCGCATCATCGGCTCCTTGCCCACTTCGAAATGGACCGACGACGGGAATTGTCCGAAAGCCGTCGTGTCGTGGCGGGCCGCCGGGCTGGATTTGATGTCCAGGACCTTCTCAAGGAGCGCGTACTTCGCTTTCAGCGGCGCGTCCGGCCCGCCCATCGCCTCGATTTCCGCATAGGCTTTCGCGAGGAAGCCGTCGGAAAGGCGGGTGATCTGCGGGTTGAACACCGGGTCCATCGTCCCCAGCGGGGTGTGCTGCTCCACGTCGATGTCGGCCATCGGGAACATCCCGGCGGCGAAAGCGCGGGCCGTGGCGCGGGTGCGCTGGATGGAATTGGCATAGAAGCGGACGCTCCCCGCCTCCGGAACCCCGTCCTTGACGAAGAAGCCTTCGCCGACGAGCCACTCCCGGAAGAACTGGCCCATCTCCATCTCCAGCGCGCCGCCGCGGAGCGACAGCTCGCCGGGGGCGGAGCTCCAGTCGAACCACTCGTGCGGCGTGATCCGCGACAGCACGGAACCCGGGCCGCTCAGCGGCGACCGGATGTTGTGCCGGCTCAGGATGACCATCTCTTCTCGCGCGTAGCGGTCGGTGAAGCCCTCCGGGCGCGGCATGAATGCCGTGCCTTCGGAGGACGCGCTCCCGGGCGCGAGCCGAGGGCTGCAGGCAACGATTGCCAGGACCGCCACCAGCAGCAGGGAAAGCCGCCTGGTCATAGGCTACTGGGCTTCAAGGATCACGAAATGCGTATCCCGCGCGCGCTGCTTGTCCGCGCGGCCGCCGGAGTCGCAGGGCTTGTTGACCAAGTGCGTTTCCGCATTGCCCAATCCTTCGACACACAATGCCGTGGAGCCGCCGCCGTCCATGTTGAGGGCGTACTGCGGGTTGAAGTACTTCACCAGGAACTGCGTCAGTTCCTTGGCCGACATACCGTTGCTGATGGTGGTACGGCCGTCCACGACGAGCATGATCAGATGGTTGTCGTGCGTGAGGGCCACCGCCGTGCGGGGATGCCGCTTGCGCTGGTGATACTGCGGATGCTCCGAGCTAAGGCTGTTCCAGTTGCTGACGGAACTGTCGATGTAGGTCTCCCCGACGGGATTGTAATCGTCGAGCAGCATCGGCGCGCTGGAGATGATGTACTTGTCCGAGCGCTGCATATAGAAGTTACGCTGCTTCGTCACCAAGGCCTGGTAATTGTCAGGCGCCTTATAGGGACGGATCAAGTCGCCGGCCTTCGCGATGCTGACGTTCCGCACGCCGTCGCAGAAGAATGCGGCTTCGCTCTTCCAGTTGGCGACGCCGGTATCCGAGATCTGCGTGTTGGGAATGGCGGATTTGGTGACCCCGCCAATCTTGATGAAGATCGACCCGGCCTCATAGCCGGCGTTCATCGCCACAATCGCCTTGTTGTTCTTGTAGACATCGGACGTAACCGCCGCCGGAATCGTATGGGTCAGCGCGACGGTATAGTTCGGATTCGACAGGTCCAGGTCGATGGCGAAGGCTTCCTGGTTGACGCCGGTCACCGCATCCTTGCCGGAATAGGCATAGTAGGTGATGCCTTCCCGGACCGTGGAGACCGTCCAGCCGTTGCCGGCTTGAGGCCGGACCACCTTGCCGCGATTGGCTTCCCCGGGGTTCGTTCCGCCGCCGCCACCGCCGTCTCCGCCACTGCCGCCACTGCCGCCACTGCCACCACCCGGCTCGTTGCCGGAAGGGGTCGGGGGCGGGGGGATCAGGTCGGGGTTGTCCTTCCCCCCGCAGGACCAGACCAGCAGGGGGAGGAAAACCGCGATGAAATAGAGGTTTCTGCGTTTCATGCTACTTCAGTTTAGGCATATCGGTGCTGAAGTCCCAGATGTCGGCGCTCCAGCCCATTTCGGTCGCCTTGGCGGAAAGGGTGCCCTCGGCGCCGGCATAGTTGTCCTTGACCTCGGTGGAGCCGTCCTTGACGGCGCCGGCGAAAGGAAGGGTGGCGTTCCAGCCGATGCAGGAAGAGATGGCCGCGGTGTTCACGTCCACGCTGCCGGCGAAGATGCCGGTCTTGGCGTCCGTGCCGGTCACTTCCCCGGCCGCGTAGCAGTTCTTCACGACGATCAGGCCCTTGGCGATGCCGATGAAGCCGCCGATGTTGGCCCGGCTGCCGCCCTCGACCTTCATGGTCGAATAGCAGTCGGTCATCTGGCACTTCACGGAGGCATTGCCTTCCGGATAGCCGGCGAAACCGGCGACATTGGTATTCCCCGCCGTGATGGTGCCGCCGATGACCGCGCACTTGTTGATGTTCGAGAAGTAGTTCACGCCCACGAAACCGGCCGAGTTCTGGCCGCCCTTCATCGTGACGTTCTCCACGACGCACTGGGTGATCTCGCAGCCGTCATAGCGGCCGGCCTGGCCGGCGAAGCCGCCCACGCGGTTGCTTCCGGCCGCGTCGATGGTGACGCCCTTCACCGTGCAGCGCTTGAAGTTGGCGCCCTTGTTGACGTTGGCCACGAAGCCGCCCACGTACCGGATGTTGGCCGAAGGGACGACCGAGCCGCCTTCGATGGTGCAATCCTCGAAGACCGCGCCGGTGTAGTCCGTGACGCCGATGAAGCCGCCCAGGTTGTTGACGGAGCCGGTCACGTGGGAGTTCTTCACGGTGACACCCGTGACCGTGCAGCCGATGAGGTCGGTGGTCATGCCCACATAGCCGGCCACCACGCCGCCGACGTTGGCGCCCGCGTCGATCGAGGCGCCCTCGAAGGTGACGTTCTTGATGGAGCCGTACAGCACGCCGGCGAAGCTGGCGTACGGGGTCTCGCCCACCGTGAGGTTGGAAATGGTATGGCCGTCGCCGTCGAAGTCGAGGAGCTTGTTGTACGGCTCGACATTGTTCAGCGGCGTCCACTCGATGCCGTTCAGGTCGATGTCGGCATTCAGCTTCGCATACCGGATCGAACCGGCCGCCAGGTCGCCGGCCAGGCAGGCCAGCTGCTCCGGCGTCTCGATGATCCAGGGGGCGACCTTCGTGCCCTTTCCACCGGCATAGTGGGCGTTCTGGGCTTCATCGGCCCAGCCGCCGCCGGAGAGGGTGAACAGGTTCACCACGCCCGTCTCCAGGGTGGATGCCTTCGAGAACAGCACGTCGCGGCTCAGGAGCTTGTCGTTACCGCCCAGGACGACGTAGAGCGTCGCGCCGGAAGGCACTTCGGCCGCGTTCCAGGAGGTGTTGAACCAGGCCGTCAGGACGCCGTCTTCGGGCGTGCAGCCGGTCAGGTTGAGTTGGAGCTTGTCCGTCTTCTCCTCCTCGCCGTTTCCCTTGTAGAAGAGGGGCGTGTCGGCGGTGACGGCGATCGAAGTGGGCTCCGTGATTCCTTCGGGCACCTCGACCGTGAGCTTCAGGACACCGGTCTGCTTGAGGGTGCCGGCATGCTCCGCGGCCCACGCGGGGTCGAAGGCGAAAGTGAAGTAGTCGTCGACATTCTCGAGCGCCGCCTCATAGCGGAGGTGCGAGAGGCTGTTGTTTCCCTTCTGGGTCTGGACGCTCCAGTCCTGTTCGACGGCGTCCTGGCCGGGATAGAGGATCGTGAAGGTCTTGCCCTTCACGGGCTTGCCGACGAACTCGGCCTTCTTGGGCGAGAATCCCTCCTTGATCTTGAAGATCTCGGTGGT
This sequence comes from Bacteroidales bacterium, assembly GCA_017429205.1. The sequence continues at coordinate 84,756 of JAFRPH010000021.1, read as the reverse complement.
CTCACCGATGACGGTGATCTTGTCCCCGGAATTCCAGGTCCAGGAAAGTTTCGTCTCCAGGCCGGCGCCGCGCGTGGCGGGCGCGTCGGGCAGGATGGCGCTGATGGTCACCAGATCGTCCGGACCGGGCATCGGGTCCTGGACTTCCTTGCCGCAGGAGAAGGCGAGGGCAAGGAGCGACAAGGCAAAGAAATATCTTGTTTTCATATCTGATGCATTTATTAGTTGAAGAAGTCGTGCTCGGGATAGTCCGGGAGCTGGCCGCCGGCGTTGACATTCTCGTCGCCGCCGCCACCGGTGCCGGCCTTGAGGGTCGGGATCGGGGTGCTGAAATCCCACACGGAGTCGCTCCAGCCCAGGGAACGGGCCAGGGAGGTGACGGTGGCGTCCGCAGGGGCCGCCAGGCCGTGGTAGGCGAAGTCATAGGTGTTCGTGCCGACCACCAGCGGGGCGCCGGGACCGGCGTTCCCCTGGTTGGTGACCACGTAACCGAGTTCGGCGTTCACGGGGCACTCCGAGAAGGCGATGTCCGCCTTGCGGAAGCACTTGGCGAGGTAATTCTGCGTCGCCGTGAAGCCGACGATGACACCGCTGCTGTAGTGCTCGGCACCATCCGTCGCGTGGGACTTGATCTCGTCGTTCCAGGCGATGCAGCCCTCGATATGGTTGTTCGGGGTGTTGGTCGTGTTGGCGTTCTTCTGGTCCAGGTTCGCGTGACCGAGGATGCCGGCATACTGGAAGGAACCTTCGACCGTCATCAGCGAGAAGCAGTTGTACATTTCGGAGTCGGCCTTGATGAAGCCGCCGCCGATGCCGCCCACCTTGGAGCCGGCCTTGACACGGCCCTTCGTCCAGCAGTCGCTGACCGTGGAGGCGCCCGTGTCATAGCCGAAGATGCCGCCCACGTAGTCCTCGCCGCTCTCGATCTCCACATCGGCGGAGCAGGCGGTGATGTTCGCGCCCCAGATACGGCCGAAGAGGCCGCCCGTGCCGTTCTTGTTGCCGCCCGGGGAAGTCACCCGGCCCTGGACATGGACGCGGTGCGCCTCGCCGGGCATGTTGGTGGTGCCGCAGTAGCTGGCGATGATGCCGGTGGCGCCGCCGACGGCGCTCTCGATCACGGCGTTCGTGAAGGTCACGTCATGGCAGCTGCCGTACAGCACGCCGAAGAAGCTCGGATAGTTGGCGAAGGTGGAAGTGAAGTTGCTGATGGTATGTCCGTTGCCGTCGAAGTCGATGAGGTTCTCGTAGGGCGACGCGAAGTTGAGCGGGACCCAGTCGATGCCGGTCATGTCGATGTCGGCCTTCAGGCGGAAGTAGATCTTGGTCCCGGGGACCAGCAGTTCGGACATCTTCAGGAGGTCCGCCGTGTTGTAGATGTTGTACGGGTCGTTCTTGGTGCCGGTACCGGCGTCCGGAGCCACATAGGCCCGCTTCACCAGCACATAGGCATACGGGGAGGAGGAACGCTCCCAGTTGTCGGTGCCGATCACCTCGTCGATGTTGACGGGGACCACATAGACGACATCCTCTTCCAGGCCGGAGGCCGTGAGCTTGAGCTTGGCCGAGGTGGACGCCTTACCGTAGCGAGGCATCAGCACCTTGTTGGTCGTGAACTCATAGGCGGAACCCGGGCACATCGGATAGTCGGTGCCGTGGGCGCCGTTGTAGGCGGCGGCCCCGTCGGGATCGACCTTCAGCGTCAGGTTGAGGACGATGTCGGACACCTGGTCGGCATAGGCCTGCAGGTCCACGGTCTTGCTCTTGCCGGGCACGATTTCGATGACCTCTTCGAGCCCCGGGGCGCCGGCGTAGAACACGCCCTTCATCTGGGCGACGGTCGGCTGCTCCTTTTCGCGGCAGGCGGTGAAAGCCAGCGCGAAGGAGAGGAGAAGGAGATATGATGCGATTCTTTTCATGGTACAGTCCGTTTAGAATTTCAAGCCGTCCTCCCAGCCCGGATTCTGGGTGAGCGCGCCCCCGGTGAGGTTGCGGTCGTCCGTCGGGATGGGGTACAAGTAGTCTCTGTTTTCATTCCAGGAACGGGAGACGTCGCTGTGCAGCAGGATCATGCCGGATTCGCCGTCCTTGAGGATGACGTCGGAGCCCAGCTTCTTGGTGACCGCGGCCTTGGAGGTGGCGGCGGAGGCATAGACCTCGAAGTCGTCGGTGCCGTTGCCATCCAGGTCGTACACGCCCACGCCGGGGAGGTACATGCCGTAGAAGGGGGCCTCGAAGACCTTTCCTTCCTTCCAGCGCATCAGGTCGTAGTAGCGGTGGCCCTCCTGGGCAAGCTCGATGCCGCGCTCGCGGCGGATTTCGAGGATGACGCCCTTGTTGGCGTCGGCGGCGAGCACGGAGCTCTGGTAGCCGCCGAAAGCGGGATTGGTGAGGAAAGCGTCCGGATTGGCGTTGGCGGCGGCCATGTCCAGGTGCGGCATGCCCACGCGGTCACGCAGCTTGTTCACGGACAGGTCCAGGGCCTCCTGCGTCAGGGTGCCGGATTCGGCCAGGGCCTCCGCGTAGTTGAGGAGGATTTCCGCGGCGCGGAAGATGATCAGGTCGATGTCGGAGTTGTTGTAGGAGTCCTGGTCCAGGGTGGTCACGTACTTGTCCGGATGGTAGCCGGTGAAGGACACCTTCAGGTCAGGGGCCGTGAAGGTCTCCTCGCCCATGCGCTTGTAGCCGGGGGTACGGATGCTCTGGGCAAGACGCGGGTCGCGGTCCCGGGTTTCCTCCTGGAAGGTCATCGTCTCCCAGCCGGCCTTGTCGGTGAAGCGGGAGCCGTCCTTCATCAGGTAGCTGGCCACGAGCTTGCGGGTCATGGCCGGGCAGCCCATCGAACCGACGGTCATCGTGTTGCCGGAGCTGTGGATGGCGCCATAGGCCTTGTTGTAGTCGCGGGCGAGGATCACTTCGTCCGTCAGGTCGGTGGCGTTCATCGTGGTGAACAGCTCCCGGTAGCAGGTGTTCACTTCGCCGGTGTGCAGGCCGTAGCCGCTGGACTGGATGAACTCCAGGGAGACCTTGGCGCACTCGTTCAGGTACCACTTGTAGTCCTTGGCATTGGCAGGCAGGGTGGCGAGGGCGGGATCCCCCGCGTGATACTTGCGGAAGGTGCCTTCGAACAGCAGGACACGGGATTTCAGGGCCATGGCCGTCCATTTCGTGACCTCGTACGCGCTCTTGGTGGAGGGGAGGTTCGCAATCGCGAAGTCCAGGTCCTCGATCATCTTCTCGAGGATCAGCTCGCGGCTGTCGCGGGGCTTGTTGAGTTCCTCGGTGTCCGTGGAGCCCAGGGGCTTGTCATACCACGGGACGTCGCCGAAGCGCTTGACCTTGGCGAAATAGAAGTAGGCGCGGAAGAAACGGGTGAGGGCCGTATACTTGACGCGGACCTGCTCGTCCGGGCAGTTGCCGACGTTCTCCAGCAGGGTGTTGATGTTGCGGAGGGCCGACCAGCTCCAGCCGCTGCCGCTGGCCGGAATGGTGCGCTTGCCCATGCCCTCGTTGGACATGTTGTTCTGGGTGAAGTGGTCGTCGTTGGCCACATACAGCTCCGAGGTGGGGAACAGTTCATAGAAGCCGATGGAGTATGCCTGGAGCTCACTCTCGCTCTTGAAGAACGTGTCGGCGGAAAGCCGGTCCTTGGGGACGGCGTCCAGCAGGTCGTCGCAGCCGGTGAAAGCGAATCCGGCCAGGAGCATCAGTACGGGAATGATTATCTTTTTCATAGCGGGATTCATTAAAGGGTGATGTCGATGCCGAAGACGTAGCTCTTCTGCCAGGGATAGATGCGCATGTTGCCGCCGGTCATGGCCATTTCAGGATCCACGTACTTGCCGTGCAGGCCGGGCGCCCAGTAGAACAGGTTCTCGCCGGTGAAATACAGGCGGAGCTTGGAGATGGAGATCTTCTTGGTCAGCTTCTCCGGAAGGGTGTAGCCGAAGGTGAGGTTCTTCAGGCGGAGGTAGCCGATATTCTGGAGATACCGGTCGTTCACCACGCCCAGCGGACGGTTCGCGTTCATCGCGATGTAGCCGCGGGGACGCGGGAAGAAAGCGTTCGGATTCTCTTCGCTCCAGCAGTCGTTCAGGAAGTCCTTGGGGATGAAGGTCATATAAGGACGGGCGAACGGGCCCCAGAAGTTGCGGGCGTCCGCGGCCGGATACCAGTCCATCTTGCCGATGCCCTGGAAGAAGACCGCGAGGTCGAAGCCGAACCAGGAGGCGTTCAGGTTCACGCCGTAATTATACCGCGGCTTGCTGTTGCCGATGATCTGCCAGTCGCCGCTGTCGCCGACCTTCTCCGCGCCCTTGTTGATAGCGCTGTCGCCATCCAGGTCGGCGAACTTCATGTCGCCGGCGAAGAGGCCGTTCGGGAAGATCTGCGCATCGTTCACCTTGCTCTGGTCCACGGCGTAGCTCTTGGCCTCCTCGTCGGTGGCGAACAGGCCGTCGATGTGGTAACCCCAGATGTCACCGTACTTCTGGCCCACCCAGTAGGTCTTGGCGAAAAGCTTGTCCGGGTTGTTGAAGCGGGTGATGTGGGACACATAGTCGGAGAAGACGACGTTCATGCCGTAATGGAAGGCGTCAGGACCCAGCTTGAAGGAATCGCGCCAGCCCAGGGAGATTTCATAACCCTTGGTCCGGAGGTCAGCCGTGTTCTCCTGCGGAGTGGAAGCGCCGTACACGGCCGGGAGAGGCTCACCGGCGGTGAGCATGTCCTTGGTGTCACGGATATAGCCTTCGGCGCTGAATTCCAGGCGGTTGCCCAGGAAGGCCAGGTCCACGCCCAGGTTGCTCTGGATGGAGCGCTCCCAGGTGAGGCCGGAGGAAACCGGGGCCGACAGGGAAGCCTGCGGGAGGTTCGCGCCGCCCAGCAGATAGGAGGACTTGCCGCTGGTGGAGACGGTGCGGATGGCCGGATAGTAGGAGCTCATCTGCTGGTTGCCCAGCTGGCCGTAGGAGAAGCGGATCTTGAAGTTGTCCCACCAGGTACGCAGCGGCGAGAAGAACGGTTCTTCGGAGACTCTCCAACCCAGGGATGCGGACGGGGAGAACACCCAGCGGCTGCCGCGGAGGAAGCGGGAGGAGCCGTCGTAACGGCCGTTCAGTTCAATCAGGTAGCGGCCCTTGTAGTCATAGTTCAGACGGGCGAAGTAACCCGCCAGCTTGTACTCGTTCTGGCCGCCGGAGGTTTCCATACGCTTCTTGCCGTCGGGATCGTTGGGATCGGCGCCGATCAGGTTCTGGTCGTTCAGTTCCGTCGAGTACAGGTAGTAACCGATGGCGCCCAGGTCCTTGATCCAGCGGGTCTCGTAGTTCACGCCGGCCATCAGCTTGAGGTTGTGGGCCTGGTTGAAGCTGTTCTCGTAGGTCGCGTAGAGGTTGTAGGCCTGGTAGATGTTGGTGTTGGCGCTTTCCGAGAGCTTGTCCTGGAACGGGGACGCATCGTCCTTCGTCTTGATTTCGTTCGGATACTGGGAATAGTGGCCGGGCACCGCGCGGTTCATGTACCGGTTGTACTTGAGCGTATAGGTGTAGTCACCCTTGATGGTGAAGCCCTTGAACGGCTTCAGGGTGAAGTCCACGGTCTCGCTCAGGTTGTCCACCTTGTCCTCGTTGAAGTTGTCCTCGGCGAGGAGCATCAGGAGGCCGTCCATGATCGTATAGCCGTTGTACTTGGTGTAGTACAGGGTCGATCCGTCCGGGTTCGTGGCAGGGAAGCTCGCCAGGCCGTGGCCGGAGCTCTTCGCGAAGTTGTTGTTGATGCCGCCCTGGCCCGGATAGAAGTAGGAGCTGTTGAAGTAGCTCGTGTTGGAGCCGATCCGCAGCCAGTCGGTCACGTCGAAGGAGATCTTCGCGCGCAGGTTCACGCGCGAATAGTTATCGGGCTTCTCCCTGAACATGCCCTGCTCGTAGGTGTAGCCGCCGGACACCAGGTAGCTCACGTGGTTCGTGGCGCCGCTGGCCGAGATGGTGTGGTTCGTGGTGGGCTTGACGTCGTTGTACAGGACGTGCCACCAGTCCGTGTTCGCGTAATAATTGTAGACGTCGCGACCGTTCTCCTGCGTGATCACCACCCAGGGGCGCTCGGGATTCTCCACGACGTCGCCGCGGCGGGCCCACAGCTCCTGCATGTCCGCATCGGAGTAGTTGGCATACTTGGTGCCCGGGCTGTAGGTGCTCCAGAAAAGGTTGTTCAGGTAGACGGAGTCATAGCCGCGGGTCTCGTAGTCGGTCCGGGTGGTCGGGGCGGTGACGCCGAAGCGACCGCTGTAGGTGACCTTGGCGCGGCCTTCCTTCTCGCGGCTGCCGCTCTTGGTGGTCACGAGGATCACGCCGGCCGAGCCACGGGCGCCGTAGATGGCGGCCGCGGCGGCGTCCTTGATGACGGAGATGCTCTCCACGTCCACCGGATTGAGGTACTGGATGTCCCCTTCCACGCCGTCGATGAGCACCAGCGGGCTGCCTCCGTTGATCGAGTTCCAACCGCGGATGTTGAGCGAGGCGGCCTGGCCGGGACGGCCGGAGCCCGACGTTATGTTCAGGCCCGGGACGGTACCCTGCAGCATGTGGCCCACGTCGAGGGCGGAACGGTCCTTGAGTTCATCGGCCTTCACCACGGACACGGCGCCCGTGAGGTTGGCCTTCTTCTGGGTGCCGTAGCCCACGACCACGGCATCTTCCAGGATATTCTGGTCCTCTTCGAGCACCACCAGGATCTGGCGGCGTCCCTGGACGGGAACCTGCTGCGTCAGATAGCCGAGGCAGGAGACTTCGAGGACAGCGTCGGGGTCGACGCTGATGGAGAAGGATCCATCCGCGTCCGTGGTCACGCCGGTACTGCCGGAGAGCACGACGGCGCCGATGACCGGGCCGTTGGCATCCGAGACGGTACCGCGCACTGCGATCTTTTGGGCATAGGCCCCAAAAGAGACGGTCACACCGAAGAGTATGACCAGTACGCTGAGCAGTTTCTTGGATAACATATGAGTATGGTTAAAGTGAATTTGCGGTCAGTACAAAGTTATGGATTCTCGGACAAATCTGGAGGGTCGCCCGGGAAATAGTAGAGCCCACGACCGTTTTACTCCGAATAAATCATTGATACTCAAATAAAACTCGGATTATGCCAATCGGTAAAATAGTAGATGGAACCGTTGGATGAAAAGGGAATTCTTCGTATTTTTGTCGCGGTATCAAGCGTTTTTGCCATGCGACTTTCGCTCCTTCCGCCGCTTGCGGCCTGCCTCTTTCTCCTCCTTCCCGCCTGCCGGGATGGGCGGGACAGCGCCCCGGAATGGGAGGTCGCCCTGCGCGAGTTGGACCGCTCCCTCGCCCAGGAAGCCGGCCTCAGCCAGAAGCACGTCGCGGACCTGGCGGACTTGAAAATCCAGTTCAAGCACGCCACAACCCCGCGCACCCGCTACCGCTTCTGCGACCGGATCTTCGACGGATACCTCAAGTACGATGTGGATTCCGCCCTCCGGTATGCGCACCTGAAGGAGGAGATCGCGGCCGGCACGGACGATGCCGAACTCCGCCTGGACGCCGCCCTGGACCTCGCGCAGCGCTACCTGATTTCCGGGATGTACCACACCGCGCTTGAGACGGTCAACGCCGCCGATACGGCCTCGGTCCGTTCTCCCGGCCTGCAGGCCACCTACTACCAGACCCTGAACTCCATCTACCACGGCATGGCCCTGGCGGCCAAGGACCCGGAAATGGCCACGCGGTTCCGCGCGCAGGAGCTGCTGTACCAACGGCGCAGCCGGGCGGCGCTCACGGAGGACATGCTGAACTATTACACGGTCAACGCCGACATCGAAATCGAGAACGGGCATCCCGAGCGGGCCCGGGCACTGATGGAAGAGCGTCTTGCCGACGAGCGCCTCTCCCTCCAGGACCGGGCCATCGTACACTACTGGATCGCCAAGACCTACCGGGAGGAAGGGAACCGGGAGAACGAACTGAAGCATTACGCCATCAGCGCGAATTGCGACCAGCTGGCCCCGGTCAAGGCGTCCCGGTCCCTGATCCGCCTGTCGCGCATCCTGTACGAACACGGGGACCTGGACCGTGCGTACACCTACATCGTCCGGGCCTACGAGGACGCCACCCGGTCCGACGCCCGCACCGCCCTGGACGAGATCAACCAGTCGCAGCCCGACATCATCGCCGCCTATGAAAAGCTGGAAAACCGCCGCCAGCGCCAGCTGAAGGCCTTCCTGGCCGTCACCATCCTGATCCTGGCCGCCCTGGGCTTCGCCCTCCTGCGCCTCTACCGGAACCACAAGCGGATCGGCCGGATGCAGCGGCAGATCCTGGAGAACGTGGACCGGCTCAAGGAATCCAACCAGATCAAGGACACCTACCTGGGGCGCTACCTGTCGATGTTCTCCGAGCACATCGACGCCCTGGAGCGATACCGGTCCAAACTCCGGGTGACGGCCAAGTCCAAGGACCTGGACGACATCCTCCGGGTCCTCAAATCGGACGCGTACATCGACACGGAACGGAAAACCTTGTATGACGAGTTCGACGCCACCTTCCTGGGCGTGTTCCCGGACTTTGTGAACCAGTTGAACAGCCTCCTGCGGGAAGAGGCCCGGATCGGGCAGGACCTGCCGGAAGGCAAGCTCTCCAACGAGCTCCGCATCTTCGCCCTCATCCGCCTGGGCGTCACCGAATCGGCCCAGATCGCCCGGTTCCTGAAGAAATCCCCCTCCACCGTCTACAACTACCGCGTCAAATTGAGAAACGCCGCGGCTTGCGACCGCGACGAATTCGAGAAAAGGCTGATGGAAATCGGGAACCCCGGCTAGCCTACCAGCTGATCGCCGGCTTCGTGAGCGCCTCCTTCAACTGATCGTCGGTGCGGAGCCGGACCTTGATGCCGGCCTCCTGGAACCAGTAGCGGACGGCGATCTCCTCCTCGATGAAGGGGACGATCTCGTCCTTCTTCAGCCGCAGGAAGGTCTCCTTGTCCATATCCAGGGACTTCTCCAACGCGGCCAGTTCGCCGGACATCGCCTCGCTGAGGCCGTCTTCCGCGAGGGTTTTCTTCATCTCGTCAAACAAGGCGCGGGCGGAGGAACGGTAGTCGAACTCCTTGTCCTTCGCATAGGCGACGAAGTCGTCGAAGGCGTCGAAATGGAAATCATCCACCGTCGGAAGCGCCTCGTGTTCCCGGACATACTTCATCGCGTACTGGTCCACGATGCCGTTCAGCACCAGGGAATAGGTCAGGCGGGAATACTTGTGCCCCTTGACTTCGAAGTCGGGGGTGATGCCGCCGCCGTCCCGGACCGTGCGGCCGTGGAGGGTCTTGAACTCGTGCGTCAGGGAATCGGGGATGTGGCCCACGCTGCCGTCCTCGTTTCGGTGGCTGTAGTCGATGGCCTGCACGCAGCGGCCGGAAGGCGTGTAGTACTTGGCGGTAGTCACCTTCAGCTGGCCGTCGTACGGCAGCGGGCGGATGCTCTGCACCAGGCCCTTCCCGTACGTGCGGGTGCCGATGATGGTGGCGCGGTCCAGGTCCTGCAGGGCGCCGGACACGATCTCGGAGGCCGAAGCCGAGCCGGAATCGACCAGCACCACGATGGGGATTTCCAGGTCGATGGGATCGGTCGTGGTCTTGTAGACCTGCTCCGAACCGGCGGCGCGGCCCTTGGAGGTCACCACGACGGAGCCCTTCGGGACGAACAGGGAAACGATGTTCACCGCCTCGTGCATCAGGCCGCCGCCATTGCTGCGGAGGTCCAGGACGAGCCGTTTCATCCCCTTGTTTTTCAGGGTGTAGTACGCATCCCGGATGCCCTGGCCCACCCCTTCGGTGAACTTGGTCATCAGGATATAGCCGTCCCGGTCGTCGAGCATGTCCACATACTCGATGGAAGGAAGCGCGATGCGCTCGCGCGTGACGGGGACCTCGATGACTTCGCCGGCCTTCCAGGTGGGGCCGCCGCGAAGCTTCTTCACGCGGAAGACGACCGTCGTGCCGGGCTTGCCGCGCATCTTGTCGGAGCACTGCTGGCTCGTGAGGCCGTGGGTGGTTTCCCCGTCGATGGTCTCGATCTCGTCGCCGCAGCGGAGGCCGGCCTTGGCGGCCGGAGAGCCGGCGTAGGGTTCGTTGATCTGCACGTCGCCGTTCACGTCGGGCTTGTAGATGACCGCGCCGATGCCGCCGTAGGTGTTGGACAGCATCATCTGGAAGTCCTCCTGCTCTTCCTCGGGGACATAGACGGTATAGGGATCCAGCGCCTCCAGCATCGCGTCCACCCCCTCCCGCTCGATGCGGCCGACTTCCAGGGAGTCGACATAGGAGCGGTTCAGTTCCTTGAGGATGGCGTTGTGGAGCTCGACCCATTTGCCCAGGGAAAAGCTCTTGGACTGGGCCGATGCGGCGACGGAAACGGTGAGGGCGGCGAAAGCCGCAAGGAAATATCTTGTAATCTTCATATGCGATCAGTTCCAGGGACGCCTTCGCACAAACGGCGTGCCAGCGGGGCAAAGTTACGAAAAAATGGAGTATCTTTGCGGCGTTAATTGCAACTGTTTATGAAGATTGTTTTTGCCACCGGCAATCCCGGCAAGCTGCGCGAGGCCGGCGAGATCCTCGGAGAGGGTTTCGAACTCGTCACCCCCGCCGAAGTCGGCATTCCGGAAGATATACCCGAAACGGGCGAGACCCTCAGGGCCAATTCCCTGCAGAAAGCCCAATACATTTACGAAAAGACCGGCCTGGACTGCTTCGCCGACGACACCGGCCTGGAAGTCGAGATTCTGGCCGGGGCTCCGGGCGTCCACACCGCCCGCTACGGCGGCCCGCAGAAGAACCCGGCCGACAACATCGCCCGGCTCCTGCGGGAGATGGCCTGCCGCGAGCGCGAGGCCTCCGTCGCCCGCGAGTACGGATTCAACACACCGCACGCCACCCGCCGGGCCCGCTTCCGCACCTCCGTCACCCTCATCCTGAACGGGGAGAAGCACTTCTTCGACGGCATCATGGAAGGACAGATCGCCCGCGTCAAGGCCGGCAAGGGCGGGTTCGGCTACGACCCCGTCTTCATCCCGGACGGCTACGACGTCACCGCCGCCGAAATCACGGAAGAGCAGAAAAACGCCATTTCCCACCGCGGCAAGGCCCTCCGGGCGATGGCGGACTACCTGAAGAGCCGATGACGGAGAACATCGAGGCGATCGTCCTGGGACATACGAAATTCGGCGAGAATTCGGTCGTCGTGCATACGCTCTCGGAAGCGTACGGGCGGCGCGGGTTCCTCGTCCGCATCGGCAAGAAAGCGGGGATGGCCCTGCTCCTGCCGATGAACATCCTGGAGATGGACATCGTCCCGAACCCGAAATCCACCCTCTGGAGCGCCCGCAACCTCACGGCGAAAGACCCCCTGAACGGCATCCGGAACAACCTCTACAAGAACACGATGAGCCTGTTCCTGTCGGAGGTGCTCCTGCGCGCCGTCAAGGACGGGCAGGCGGAGGACGGCCTGTACCCCTGGTGCGTCCGCAGCATCCTGACCCTGGACAGCCTGGACAGCGATTTCTCCAACTTCCACATCCGCTTTCTGCTGGAGTTCGCCGGCGCCCTGGGCTTCAGCCCCACCTTCGACGACATCGCCCCCTTCGCGGAAAAGCACCTCGCGCAGCTCAAGCCCTTCCTGACATCGACCTTCTCCGAGTCGATGCTCCTCCCCCTCCGGGGCGAAGAGCGCAACGCCCTGTGCGAAGACCTCCTACGCTATCTGGAGTACCACACGGAATCCAGCATCAACGTCCGGTCGCTCGCCGTGCTTCGGGAAGTGTTCGGATAATAATTTTACATCATCTTGCGGTTTTTCGTTCGGATTTGTTATCTTTGATAGCCAAAACACTGAACTAACCGCATCAATATGTACAAAATCACGGAGCATCCCATCCTCAGCGTTCCGCAGGAGGACTTGCATTCGTTCATCTTCGAGGGACACACCGTCACCGGCCAGAAAGGACAGACCATCGCCGCCGCCCTGCACCAGGCGGGCTTCCCCGTCCATCATCACAGCCTGAAGGACCGCAACCGCACGATGGAGTGCGGCATCGGCAAGTGCGGCGCCTGCGAGATGGTCGTGGACGGCCACATCCGCCGCATCTGCATCACGAAAGTGGACGGCGTGAAGGAAGTCCACCGCGCCGGGACCGAGAGCTTCTCCGAGGTCCGGGCCGTCACGGCGGATGCCCCCAAGAAGATCTACAAGACCACCGTCGCCATCATCGGCGCGGGACCGGCCGGCCTCGCCGTCCGCGAGGAGCTCCGGGCGGCCGGGGTGGACTGCCTCGTGATCGACAACAACAGCGCCATCGGCGGCCAGTTCCGGATGCAGACGCACCAGTTCTTCTTTTTCGAGAACCGGAAGAAGTTCGGCGGCATGCGCGGCTTCGACATCGCCGAAACCCTCGCCGGCCCTTCGACAAGCTCAGGGACCGGCCAGCACGAAGGAATCCTGCTGGACAGCGTCGTGTGGGATATCCTGGAAGGCAAGCGCCTGGCTGTCAAGAATGTAGCCACGCAGGAAATCTTCTATGTCGATGCGGACCAGCTCGTGGTGGCCGCCGGCGCGCTCCCCTTCATGCCCGCCTTCAAGAACGACGACCTGCCGGGCGTCTATACCGCCGCCGTCGTGCAGCGGATGATGAACACGGAGTTCACCCTCCTCGGGAAGAACATCCTCACCGTGGGCGCCGGCAATATCGGCTACCTCACCTCCTACCAGGCGATGCAGGCCGGGGCGAAAGTCAAGGCCATCATCGAGGCGATGCCCGCCGAGGGCGGCTTCCCCGTCCAGGCGAACCGCGTCCGCCGGCTCGGCATTCCCATCCTTACGTCCTACACCCTCGTGGAAGCCATTCCGAACGAGGACCGCACCGGCATCGTGGGCGCCGTGATCGCGAAGTGCGAGAACTTCAAGCCCATCCCGGGGACGGAGGTGCGCATCGACGGAATCGACTGCATCAACATCTGCACGGGCCTGCTGCCCGACAACCAGCTCCTCCGCAAGGGGGCCGAGGTGTTCGGCCGCGCCTGCCACGGCGTGGGCGACGCCGTCCGGATCGGCGAGGGAACCTCCGCCGTCCTCCGCGGCCGCCAGTGCGCCTACGAGGTGATGATGGACCTCGGGAAGCGTGTGGACTACAGCGCCTACCTGACCATTTCCAAGGACTACGTCGACTCCCAGCAGCGGCCAGTCCGCCTGCTGGACAAGCCCGCGATGCCGTCCGGCGAAAGGAAGGCCAAGGGCTTCGTCATCGCGGACTGCCTGTACGGCTTCGCCTGCAACCCTTGCTCCTTCTCCTGCAAGCAGGGCGCGATCACCAAGAGCTCCACTTCCGTCACGCCGGTCATCGACTATGACAAGTGCATCGGCTGCATGGAATGCGTGGCGCAGTGCCCGGGCCTCGCCATCTTCGGCTACCGCCCCGACCGCAGCCAGGTTTTCCTCCCGCTGGAATTCAACCTGCCGGTGGGCGCCAAGGAAGTTTTCCTGGTCGACGACAACGGCAAGAAGGTGGGCGAAGGCGAGATCGAGCGCGTGATCCCCAAGCCCAACAAGACGAACATCGCCGTGGTCAAGGCCACCCGCCTGGAAGGCGGTTCCCTGACAGACGCCCGCGGCTTCATCCTCAAGGAGAACTATCCCGAACCGCTGAAGCTGGTCCCCTGCCACGCCGACGGATCCGAAACCTACGTCTGCCACTGCGAGGACGTCAGTCTCCAAGAGATCCTGGAAGCCCTGAAGGGCCGCACGAGCATCACCGCGCAGGAACTCAAGCACGTCACCCGGCTCGGCATGGGCCCGTGCCGCGGTTCCCGCTGCCTCCCGCGCGCCAAGCAGATCCTGCGGCAGCACGGCATCGAGGTGACCGGCGAGTTCACCCCGCGCGGCCCGATGGCGAACCTCGTGGAGATCGGCAATGTCTGCAATCTCGCCGGGGCCCATACCCTCGTCACTTCCCCGCAGTTCTCCGACGCGAAGGCCGAGGAAGTGGGCGCCTTCGTCGCCGGCGGCGGCATGGCGGGCACGGCCCTGTTCCGCTACCTCGCGGAAGCCGGCCTGAAGCCGGTCCTCGTGAACAAGGAGCACGGCAGCTCCTGGCGTTGCATCGCCGGCGGCCGCCCGGCCTTCTCGGTTCCCGCCCTGGCGGAAATCGCCAATGGCAACCTACAGATATTCAGGGAATTGCAGAAGCAGCACGACATCGACTTCAAGATGACGCGCTACGTGAACTTCGTCCACGACGAAGCCACCTACAAGAGTCTCGACGCCTCCCGCGCCTGGTCCGACGCCTATATGATCGACCGCAAGGACTTCGCCCGCGAGATCTCCCCGTACATCAATCCGAACCTGGACATCTACACCCACGCCCTCATCTCCAACGACTGCTGGCAGGCCAGCCCCGGCAAGACCATCGACACGGTGCGCCGGATCGGCATCGGCCTGGGCGGCCGGGTGATGGAGGATACGGAGCTGGTCGACGTGGCGAAAGACGGGAAGAGCTACCTCGTCACGGTGCGGACGGCCGACGGGCGCTACCGCCAGTTCAAGACGGCCGTCTTCGTGAACGCCCTCGGCGCCGGCGCGGAGAAGTTCGCCCGGATGCTGGGCCTGGACACCGGCCTCTTCCCGGTCCGCCACCAGGCGTTCATCACCAAGCGGCTGCCGCTCATCGGCAAAGACGGCGACTCGCTGGACATGCTCATCGACCGCCGCCATTACAAGGGCTTCTCCGCCGTATACGGCCAGCAGCTCGCCGCCACCGGCCAGATCATCGGCTGCGCCTCCCCCGCCTCCGACGCCTCCGAGGCCGGCAAGAACCTGAAGGTCAATACGCAGGCCTTCCTGGAAATCGCCACCGAGGTCTTCACTGAATGGATCCCGCAGTTGAAGGGAATGAGCCTCCAGGCCACCTGGTGCGGCTACTACACCGAACCGCGCTACATCGTGGACCCGGCCGCCGGCCTGTTCGTCGGCATGCGCGGCCACGGTTTCATGCTGTCGCAGTACATCGCCAAGCTGTACGTGGACACCCTGCTCGGCCGTCCCGTCCCCGCTTTCTTCGCCGACCTCGGCCTCGCCGGCTCCGGCCTCAGCGAAAACGCTTTCAAATAACCGCGATTATTCGTATCTTTGCTTGTTAAAGCAAAAGATATGAGCAAAAGAAAGAACGTCCGGGGTCGCATCGCCAAGGCGGAGAAGCGGATGAAGAAAGTGCGGATCGTTCCCGAGTATGTGGGAACGGCGATGATGTCCCGGGAGGGATTCGTGTTCGTCCGCATCGAAGGACAGGAGGAAGACGTGTTCGTCAAGGCCTCCAAGACCCGGGGCGCCCTGCACGGGGATACCGTACGGGTGGCCGTCACGCAGGAGCGGGAAGGCAACGTGCGGCGCCGCAGCGGCGAGATCATCGCCATCGTAGAACGTTCCAAGAAGCCCTTCGTGGGCATTCTCCACATCGTCGGGAAACAGGCCTGGGTGCTGATGTCTTCCAAGACGATGCCCTATGACATCTCGGTGCCCATTCCGGAAGGCGGCGTGCGCGGGATGAAGGTCGCGGCCGTCGTGGACGAGTGGCCGCGCGGCGAGGCCGGGCCCATCGGCCACGTCGTGGACGTCCTGGGCATGCCCGGCGAGAACAACACCGAAATGCACGCCATCCTGGCGGAGTTCGGCCTTCCGTACAAGTTCGACAAGGCCGTGGAGAACGCCGCCGACGCCATTTCCGATGAAATCACCGACAAGGACCGCGCCGGCCGCAAGGACTTCCGGAAGGTCCTCACCTTCACCATCGACCCGGCCGACGCCAAGGACTACGACGACGCCCTGTCGTTCCGCAAGCTGGACAACGGCAACTACGAGGTGGGCGTCCACATCGCCGACGTCTCGTACTACGTGAAGCCCGGAACGCCGGTGGATGCCGAGGCCCAGGCCCGCGGCACCTCCGTCTACCTGGTGGACCGCACCGTGCCGATGCTGCCGGAGAAACTCTCCAACAAGCTATGCTCCCTGCGCCCGCACGAGGAGAAGCTCACCTTCTCCGCCGTGTTCGAGATCACCCCGCTCGCCAAGGTCATCAACCCTTGGTTCGGCCGGACGGAAATCATCTCCGACTACCGGTTCTCCTATGAGCTGGCCCAGGCGATCATCGACGCCGGGGACCACGCGATGGTCGAACAGTTCGGCGAAGGCTCGGAATGCGGCATCGTCCCGGACGAGGTGAAGGAAGCCGTCCTCACCCTCAACAAACTGGCCCTGAAGCTGCGCAAGAAGCGTTTCGCCGCCGGCGCCGTCAGCTTCGACCGCCCGGAAATGAAGGTCGACATCGACGAGAACGGCAAGCCGGTGGGCGTCCACCAGAAGTTCTCCAAGGAGGCCAACTGGCTCATCGAGGAGTTCATGCTCCTCGCGAACAAGAACGTGGCGGAGTTCGTCGCCTCGGGCGGCAAGATGGGCGGCAAGGCCCTGTCGAACGCCAAAACCTTTGTCTACCGCGTCCACGACGAACCCAACCTCGAGAAAGTGACCGGCCTGCGCGAGTTCGCCGGCAACCTGGGCTACAAGATGGGTCCCATCGGCAGCGGCAAGGACATCGCCCTGTCGCTGAACAACCTCCTGGCCGACGCCAAGGAGAAGCCGGAGCTGGGCGCGATCCAGATCCTGGCCCTCCGGGCGATGGCCAAGGCCTGCTACAGCACCGACAACATCGGCCATTACGGCCTGGCGTTCAAGTTCTACACGCATTTCACCTCCCCGATCCGCCGCTATCCGGACCTGATGGTCCACCGCCTCCTGGCGATGTACCTCCGCGGGGCCGATTCCCAGTCGCTCGACTATTACACCGCCCAGTGCAAGCACGCCTCCGAACGGGAGGTGGTGGCCGCGGAAGCCGAACGCGAGAGCGTCAAGTACAAGCTCGTGGAGTTCATGGAGGACAAGGTGGGCCAGGAGTTCGACGGCCACGTGTCCGGCGTCACCCAGTGGGGCATCTACGTGGAGATCGAGCCCACCAAGATCGAGGGCATGATCCCGTACCGCACCATCCGCTCGGACTTCTACGACTTCGACGAGGACCATTACCGCGCCGTCGGCCGGCGCCACCACGGCGTCATCAAGCTCGGCGACCCGCTCCGCATCCGCGTCAAGGGCACCAATCTGGAGCAGAAGCTCCTGGATTACGAGCTCGTGGAGCCGGAACACGAAAACGACCCCGTGCCCTCCGAGGACGAATACATCGAATCCCTCACCGAGGCCCCGATGCCCAACCGGCCGCGCAAGCCGGGCCGGGCGCCGCGGAAAGGCGCCTCGACGCCCCGGAAGGGCGCCCTGAAGGCCGAGCGGGAACGAATGAAAAAAGGCCGGAAAGGCCAATGAAACCACTGAACTATGAAACTGAGAACCTTGCTGCTGACCGCCGTTGTCATCCTCGCCGGATGCAATGGCAAAACTCCGTCGTATAAAGACGCAAGCCGCTCCGCGGAGGAGCGGGCCGACGACCTGCTGAAGCGGATGACCGTCGAGGAGAAGCTCGGGCAGCTCATCTGCCCGCTGGGCTGGCCGATGTACGA
Organism: Bacteroidales bacterium; assembly: GCA_017429205.1. The sequence continues at coordinate 67,134 of JAFRPH010000021.1, read as the reverse complement.
CAAGGTGTCGGCCGACAGCGTCACCATCTCCGACGCCTATCGGGATTTCATCCAGAACCAGCACGGAGGCATGCTTTGGGCCACGTTCCGGGCCGATCCGTGGACCAAGAAGACCCTGGAGAACGGGCTCGATCCCACGCTCGCGGCGAAGGCGTACAACGCCTTGCAGCGCTATGCGATGGACTCGACCCGGCTCGGCATTCCCATCATCCTTGCCGAGGAGGCGCCCCACGGGCACATGGCCATCGGCACGACAGTGTTCCCCACCTCGATCGGCCTGGCGTCGACCTGGGACACGGAACTGGTGGAACTCGTGGGCGAAACCATCGGCACGGAGCTGCAGGCGCAGGGGGCGACCATCGGCTACGGCCCGGTCATCGACCTGGCCCGCGAGCCGCGCTGGTCCCGCGTGGAAGAAACCTACGGCGAAGACGTTCATCTCACCTCGGAAATGGCTTCCGCGATGGTGCGGGGCACTTCCTCGAAGGGCGTGATCTCCACCCTGAAGCATTTCGTGGCCTACGGCGTCCCGGAAGGCGGGCATAACGGCAATCCGTCCATCATCGGGATGCGCGACCTGAAGGAGAACGTCTTGCCCACGTTCAAGTCCGCCATCGACGCGGGCGCCCTGTCCGTGATGACGTCCTACAACTCCCTGGACGGCATTCCCACCACCTGCAACCCGGAGCTCCTGACCGGCGTCCTGCGCGACGAATGGGGCTTCAAGGGCTTCGTGGTCAGCGACTTGGAGAGCATCGACGGCCTCGCCCGGGACCACAAGGTCGCCGCGGACAAGCAGGAGGCCGGCGAGCTGTCGCTCAACGCCGGCGTGGACGTGGACCTGGGCGCGAACTGCTTCTCGCTGCTCAAGGAATCCGTGGAGAAGGGCCGGGTGAGCAAGGCCGTCCTGGACCGCGCCGTGAAGCGCGTCCTCGTCCGCAAGTTCGAGGCGGGGCTGTTCGACCACCCTTATGTCGATGAAAAGGCGGCAGAAGGCCTCGTCCGGACGCCCGAGCACGTCAAAGTGGCCGCGCAGGCCGCCCGGGAAGGGGTCGTCCTCCTCAAGAACAACGGCGTCCTGCCGCTCTCGAAAGGCATACGCATCGCCCTCATCGGCCCGAACGCCGACAACCAGTACAACCAGCTCGGCGACTACACCGCCCCGCAGGCGGAGGACCACGTGGTCACGATGAAGGAAGGCCTCGAAGCCAAGGGCATCGACGTCCATTATGTGAAAGGTTGCGCCGTCCGCGACAAGGAGCACTCCTCCATCGCGCAGGCGCTCGTCGCCACGATGCTGTCCGATGTCGCCGTGGTCGTAGTGGGCGGCTCCTCCGCCCGCGACTTCAAGACCAAGTACATCGACACCGGCGCCGCCGTCGTGGACGAGGAATCCGTCTCCGACATGGAGGCCGGCGAAGGCTTCGACCGGGCGTCGCTGGAGCTTCTGGGCCTGCAGAACGAGCTTCTGAAGGCCGTCCGGTCCGTCGGAAAGCCCGTCGTGGTGGTGTATGTCGAAGGCCGACCGCTGGACAAGAAATGGGCCGCGGAAAAGGCCGACGCCCTCCTGACGATGTGGTACCCCGGCGGCGAAGGCGGCACGGCCCTGGCCGATGTCCTGCTGGGCGACTACAACCCGGCCGGACGCCTCCCCGTGAGCGTTCCCCGCGACGCGGGCCAGCTCCCGGTGTACTACAACAAGAAGAATCCGCGCGGCCACGACTATGTGGAAATGTCCGCCGATCCGCTCTATCCCTTCGGCTATGGCCTGAGTTACACGACCTTCGAGTATTCCGGCCTCACCGTCTCCGGCCGCGTCCCCGACGTGGAAGTGACCGTCAATGTGAAGAACACCGGCTCCCGCGACGGCGACGAGGTGGTCCAGCTGTATGTCGTGGACCCGCTCGCCTCCACCGTCCGGCCGCGGAAGCAGCTCCGCGCCTTCGACCGCGTGTTCGTCAAGGCCGGCGAGACCGTCCCCGTCACCCTGAAGCTCGGGGCCGATGCGTTCTCGCTCGTGAATGCCGCCGGCGACACCGTCATCGAACGCGGCGACTTCCTTCTCCAGGTGGGCGCCTCCTCCGAGGACATCCGCCTCACTGAAACGATAACCTATTGACGATGAAAAACATACCGACATTTCTCGCCCTGTTGCTCCCGGTCTTTGCCTCCGCCCAGAACCTGCCTTGCTGGCAGGACGTGGACGTGACGAACGTGAACGCCGAAACCCGGCGCACCGAAGCCGTCTGGTTCGCCAGCCGGGCCGACGCCCTGTCCAAGGGTTTCCGAGAGAGCGAGAACTACGTGGACCTGAACGGGACGTGGGACTTCAAGTATTTCGACGATTACCACGAGATGGTCCGGTACCAAGGTACCGACTGGGACCGGATCCAGGTGCCGGGGAACTGGGAGGTGCAGGGGTACGGCGTCGCCATCTACACGAACATCCCGTACGATTTCTGCCCGAAGGACCCGCAGCCGCCCACGCTGCCGGAGGTCTTCCCCGCCGCCGTCTACCACCGGACGTTCACCGTGCCCGACGGCTGGAAGGGCCGGACGGTCTTCCTGAACCTCGCCGGCATCAAGTCCGGCACGTATGTCTATGTGAACGGGAAGGAGATCGGCTACTCCGAGGATTCCAAGAGCCTCGCCCGGTTCGACATTACGAAGGCCTTGAAGGAAGGAGACAATGAACTGACCCTCAAGGTATTCCGCTACACCACCGCCTCCTGGCTGGAGTGCCAGGACTTCTGGCGCATCAGCGGCATCGAGCGGGACGTGTACCTGTCCAGCGAGAAGACGCCGGTCCGCTTCGACTTCAGCGTCGTCTCCACCCTGGACCCCACGCTTTCCAAGGGCGTCTTCCAGCTGAAGATGCGCTCGGAGGCCCGGACTGACGTGTCCTATGAGCTCCTCGACCAGAACGGCGAGACGGTCGCCGACGCCATCTACGATTTCACCGGCGAGCTGGTTTCCGTCCCCGACACCATTCCGGACGTGCGGAAATGGTCGGCCGAAACCCCGGAGCTGTACACCCTCCTCCTGAAGGTCGACGGGGAATACACCCGCTTCCACGTGGGCTTCCGCCGCATCGAGATCGCCACCGTCAAGGACGGGGAACGCGACGTGAAGGCCCTGCTCGTGAACGGCCAGCCCGTCAAGTTCAAGGGCGTGAACATGCACGAGCACAATCCCTACACGGGCCACTACCAGACCCGGGAGAACCTCCTGCAGGACCTGAAACTGATGAAGATGGCCAACATCAACGCCATCCGCACCTGCCACTACCCGCAGCCGCGGGAGTTCTACGAGCTCTGCGACAGCCTCGGCTTCTATGTCTATGACGAGGCGAACATCGAGTCCCACGGCATGGGCTACAAGCTGGACCGGACCCTCGGCAACAACGCCGCCTGGCAGGCCAAGCACCTGGACCGCGTCCTGAACATGTACCACCGCACGGCGAACTATCCGTGCGTGACCATCCTCTCCCTCGGCAACGAGGCCGGCAACGGCGTGAACTTCTACGAGGCCTACCGCGTGCTGAAGGCCCTGGAGAAGGACGGCCAGAACCGCCCCGTGTGCTACGAGCGGGCGGAAAGGGAGTGGAACACGGACATGCTCGTCCCGCAGTACCCCGGCGCCGACTGGTTCGCCCGGATGGGCGAGCGGGAGTCCGGCCGGCCGGTCGTTCCCTCCGAGTACGCCCACGCGATGGGCAATTCCACCGGCTCCCTCGACCTCCAATGGGAGCAGATCTACGCCCACACGCATCTCCAGGGCGGATTCATCTGGGACTGGGTGGACCAGGGCCTGTACGACGCCGAGAAGGGATGGACCTACGGCGGCGACTACGGGGTGGACGCTCCCTCCGACGCGAACTTCCTGTGCAACGGAATCGTCAATCCCGACCGCGACCCGCACCCCGGCTACTATGAGGTCAAGCACGTCTACCAGGACATCGCAATCACCGGCGTCGCCCCGGAAGAAGGCCGATACGCCATCCAGAACCGGTTCTATTTCAAGGATTTGAGCGACTATGCGGTCCGCTGGCGCCTCGAGCGGGACGGAAAGCCGGTGCGGAAGGGCAAATTGACCTTCACCACCCCGGCCCAGGGTTCCGAGGAATTCACCGTGGCGATTCCGAAACGGAAGCTCCGCAAGCGCGGCGAGTACCGGATCTTCTTCGAGACGGAAACCGCCCGCGCGCTGCCGCTGCTCGCCAAGGGCACCATCGTCGCCGCGGACGAGGTCCTCGTGAAGGACACGGGCGCGCCGAAGGCGTACAAGTCCCGCCGCGCGGCGGAAGTGACGGAAAGCGAGACCGAAATCCGGCTGGAGGCCGGCAAGGGCGCACTCGTCTTCGACAAGGCGCTCGGCATCGTCCGGAGCTACACGTACAAGGACCACGCGCTGTTCGACCCGGATTTCGGCCTGCGTCCGAATTTCTGGCGCGGTCCCACCGACAACGACTACGGCAACGACCAGCCCTACCGGGCTTACGCCTGGAAAGAGGCCTCCCAGGCCTTCCAGTTGAAGGCGGGCCCTGAGCTTGTCGAAGGGCCGCCATCCACCATCCGAGTCACCTACGCCCTGCCGGGCGGCTGCTCGATGGCGGTGGACTACACCCTCCTCTCCGGTGGCCTCCTGAAGATCGCGGCCGCCTTCCACGGCGCCGAGAAGAAGCCCGTGGACATTCCCCGCATCGGCTTCCGCTTCCGCGTGAAGGAGAATGACTTCCGGTATTTCGGCCGCGGTCCGGTGGAGAATTACATCGACCGCAACACCGGCACCTTCAAGTCTGTCTTCACGACGAAGGCCTCCGACGAGTTCTACCCGTATGTCCGGCCGCAGGAAACCGGTCACCACACGGAGACCGAGTGGCTGGCCACGAAGCCGTTGACCATCGTCGCGGACGGTTCCTTCGAATTCAGCGCCCTCCGCCACAGCGTCGAGGACCTGGACAGCGAGGAGTCCGGACAGCCGTTCCAGTGGACCAACTTCGACACGCCGCCCGTCCATGACGAGGAAGAGGCCGCGAAGCACCACAAGCGCCATCAAACCCACCTCTGCGACGTCCCCGACCGCGATTTCACCGAAATCTGCATCGACGGGGCCGCCTCCGGCGTGGGCGGTTACGACAGCTGGGGCTCCCGCCCCGAGCCCGCCCGCACCGTCTGGTCCAACGAGGACCGGAGCTTCACCTTCACGCTCGTGCCCGCTCGGGCCCGGAAAACCGAGAAAGCCGTCACCTACCGTTATTAGCCCAAACTTGATGAAAAACCTCAGACAATTGATTGCGACGGCCGCCCTCCTGGCGACCGCCTGCACATGCACACCGAAACCGGCTCCCGAAACGCCCCCCGAAAAAGACGACACCGTTGCCGTGACCGGCGTCGCGATCACGCGCGCCAACCTGGAACTCAACGTGGGCGAAGGGTTCCAACTCGGCGCCCGTGTCACCCCGAAAAACGCCACCAACCCCCGCGTAACCTGGTCTTCCGACAAGGAAGCCGTCGCGACGGTGGGCAAGGAGGACGGCCAGGTCAAGGCCGTCTCCGCCGGCACGGCCGTCATCACCGCCACGACGGTGGACGGCGGCTTCACCGCCACCTGCCCCGTCACGGTGAAGGGCGGCACGACGCCGGATCCTCCGACCCCGCCCACGCCGTCCGACCCGGGCGCGCCGGCCGCCTATGGCGCCGTGCCCACGGAAGGGCAGCTCGCCTGGCAGCGCCAGGAGCTGCTGATGTTCTACCACTACGGCCAGGCCACCTTCTCCGGCTGGGACGGCGAGAATCCCAATTGCAACGGAAAAGCCTGGTCCGAGAGCCTCCTGCTCCAGAACTACAAGCCCACGACCATCGACGCGGACCAGTGGGTGAAGACCGCGAAGGACAACGGCTTCGGCGAGATCATCATCACCGCCAAGCACCACGACGGCTTCTGCCTCTGGGACAATCCCGAGAGCACGACGGACGTGGCCAACGCCGGCTGCTCGAACCACACCGACGTCCTCCAGGCCCTCCGCGAGGCCTGCAACAAGTACGGCGTGAACATGGGCATCTACCTCTCCCCCTGGGACCGGATGATCGAAGTGTCCGGCAAGAGCACGGCCGAGTACGAAAAGATGTACAAGAACGCCCTCAAGGACCTGATGACCAAATACGCGCCCGTCGTGGAAGTGTGGTTCGACGGCAACCACGCCGGGAACTTCGACTGGGCGTCCGTGAACCAGGTCGTCTTCGACGCCAATCCGCAGTGCGTCATCTTCTCCAACGGCGGCCCCGGCTGCCGCTGGGTGGGCAACGAGGATGGCGTCGCCGGGGAGACCGACTGGGCGACATTGGACATCGCGGGCCGCAGGCTGACCCCGAGCAACCTGCCCGGCAACTACGGGTCCTATCTGGGCTCCGGCGACAAGGGCGCCACCTCCTGGTGCCCGGCCGAGAGCGACTTCTCCATCCAGCAGATCGGCGACCACAACGGCTGGTTCTACGGCGCGAATGACAGCCGGAAAACGGCGAAGGAGCTGATGGACCTCTATTACAAGAGTGTCGGACGGAACTCCGTGTTCCTGATGAACGTGCCGCCGTCCGACCAGGGTGTCATCGACACCAAGGAAGTGAAGGTCATCGAGGCGTTCACGAAGATGCGGGAGGCGGTGTTCGCCACCAACCTGGCCGACGGGGCCACCGCATCGGCGACGGCCGTCCGCGGCGACAATCCGGACAAGTATGGTCCGGCCAAGATGCTGGACGGGAACTACGACTCCTATTTCGCCACGAACGACGATGTCAAGGCCGTGGACATCGAATTCGAGCTCGCCGGCAGCAAGACCTTCAACCGCGTGATGCTCCAGGAGTACATCCCGCTGGGCCAGCGCGTGGAAAGCTTCGAGATCCAGGTCCGTTCCGGCGGCAGATGGAAGTCCTGGGGCAACGGCACCAAGAGCACCATCGGCCACAAGCGCATCGTCCTGGGAAGCACCGTCACGGCCGATGCCGTGCGCATCAAGATCAAATCCTCCCTCGCCTGCCCCGTCCTGAACGGGTTCGGGCTCTATAACGACACCGTCAGCGGCTTATGATGAAAAAAGTACTGTTCCTTTCCCTGCTCCTCGCAGCCGCCTGCGCCCCCAAGGACGGGGTCCGGACCATCCGGACGGCCGAGGGCCAGGAGGCCGACCTGGGCAAGATCAAGGAGATCGACGGTCCGGTGACCGTCCGGCTCGTGGTGAAGAACGCCTATCCGGACACGCTCTACCCGACCCAACTGTACACCCCCTGCGGGTGCACGGAGGCCAAGTTCGACCGGAAACCGGTGGCGCCGGGCGCCGACGAAGTGCTGGAAGTCACCTACAACCCCGCCTATCGGCCCGGGCCGATGCGGGAGGAAATCCAGGTCCGCTACCAGCACTCCCCAGTCCAAGTCCGGACCTTCGCCATCAAGGGCGAAGTCATCGGCTTCAACCACCCCATCGAGGAGGACCGTCCCTATGCCTACGGCGAGGGCTTGTACATGAGCCACAAGGTGCTCAGCTACGGTTCCCTCCGGCCCGGCGAGACGGGCGACTTCTTCTTCCGCCACGGAAACGGGAACACCCGCAAGGCGAACATCGTCTTCGACATCCCCGAGCCGTGGAAGCCCTACCTGCGGATGCGCCAGCCCGGCAAGATGAAGGCCGACGAGCGCGACACCATCCACGTGAAGTTTACGATGCCCGACGGCCTGGACACGGTGAAATTCGCCGTGCAGCCCCTGGTGGACGGAAAGCCGACGGAGGAGAAACTGCAGATCTGGGCCTGGAAGAAATAAGGCCCTTCGCTTTTATTCCTTAACTATTATCCGTATATTTGTTAGCTTTTTTAACGAAAACGGAACAAAATATAACATAACCCATTATCAACCAACCAATCAACCTTATGAGTTTCCAACTAAAGAAAGTCTTGACAAGGACCCTCGCGGTCCTGTCCGGGCTGTTCATCGCTGGCGGACTCGCCCTGGCCCAGAACCGGACCATCACGGGTACCGTCACCGATGACTTCGGAGAACCGCTCATCGGCGCCAGTGTCGTCGTGGAGGGAGATTCCTCGGTGGGTGCCATCACCGACCTGGACGGTCGCTATTCGATCACCGTCCCGGCTTCGGCGGAGGCCCTCCGTTTCTCCTACATCGGCCAGAAAGACGCCGTCGAGCAGATCGGAGGCCGTTCGGTCATCGATGTCACCCTGGCGTCGGACAACATCGCGCTCAACGCGACGGTGGTCACCGCCATGGGTATCCGCAAGGAGGAAAAATCCCTCTCCTACAATGTCCAGCAGGCCAAAGTGGAGACGGTGAGTCCGGTGGGTTCCTTCGTCAACGGCCTGAACGGCAAGGTGGCGGGCGTATCCATCAGCCAGTCCTCCACGGGCGCGGGCGGCGCATCCCGTATCGTGATGCGCGGTTCCAAGTCCATCTCCAACAACAACAATGCGTTGTATGTGATCGACGGTATCCCGATGCAGTCCCTGCGCGGATCCCAGCCGGAAGGCGTCTATGCCGGCGCCGGCCAGACCGGTGACGTGCTCGGTTCCCTGAACCAGGACGACATCGAGTCGATCTCCGTCCTCTCCGGCCCGTCCGCGGCGGCCCTCTACGGTGCCAACGCGGCGAACGGCGTCATCATCATCACCACCAAGAAGGGCGGCAAGGACCGGCTGGACATCGACTACTCGAACTCCACGACCCTCTCCCGCGCCTATGTGATGCCGCAGTTCCAGAACACGTACGGCCCGTCCTCCCCCGGCTCCTACTACAGCTGGGGCGCGAAGCTGGACACCCCGTCCACCTACACCCCGCGCGACTTCTTCCAGACGGGCGTGAACGAGGTGAACTCCATCGCCCTCTCGACGGGTACCGACCGCAGCCAGACTTACGTCTCCGCCGCCGTCGCGAACGCCCGTGGCATCGTCCACAACAACAACGTGGACCGCTACAACCTCTCCTTCCGCAACACCACCGACCTCGTGAAGGACATTCTCACGCTGGATGTGAACATGACCTACGGCCGCGTGGACGAGCAGAACATGATCGCCCAGGGCGAATACGGCAACCCGATCGTCCCGGTGTACCTGTTCCCGGCGGGAGACGACTTCTCCAAGGTGGGCGTGTACGAGCGCTATGACGCCGGCCGCAACATCAAGACGCAGTACTGGCCCTACGACTTCGAGCACTCGATGCAGAATCCCTACTGGATCACCGAGCACCAGAAGTGGCAGAACCAGAAGAACCGTATGATGGGTTCCGGGCAGCTCTCCTACAAGCCCCTGAAGTGGCTGACCCTGAGCGCCCGCGCCAAGTACGACCGCACCGACGAGGTCCAGGAGCGCAAGTTCGACGCCTCCACGAACACCCTCTTCACCGAAGGTTCCAAGCACGGCTTCTACGGCCGCGTGAACCAGTACACCGAGCAGAAGTTCGGCGAGGTCCTCGCCACCTTCAACAAGTATTTCGGTGACAATGTGGTGAATCTCTCCGGTGTGGTGGGCGCCAACATCGACGACATCACCTTCCGGTCGGACAACGCTTCCGGTCCGCTCAAAACCGTCAACAACAAGTTCGACCTGAGTAACATCGACCAGAACAACTCCCACACGCTGCTTTCCTCCCGCGGTTACCGCTACCAGAACCAGTCCGTGTTCGCGAACGCCCAGCTGGGTTATCGCAGCAAGGTCTATCTGGACATGACCTACCGCGTGGACTGGAACTCCGCGCTGTACACGGCCGGCGGCATCACCTATCCGACCATCGGCCTTTCCGGCATCGTGACCGAACTCCTTCCGTTCCTGAAGAGCTCCTTCTTCCCGTACTGGAAGATCCGCGGCTCCTACTCGGAAGTGGGTAATGCGCCGGATCCGTCCCTGTTCCTGCTGGATCCCCGCCACGAGCAGGTGAGCGGCAACGTCGCCACCAGCGCCCGTCGCCGCAACACCGAACTCGTTCCTGAGCGCACGAAGTCCTGGGAACTCGGTACGAACATCCATTTCTTCGACAGCAAGCTGCAGATCGACGCGACTTACTACTACGCGAAGACCTTCAACCAGTTCTACGATCCCCGTATCTCCACCACCTCCCTCAGCACGGACATGTACCTGAACGGCGGCCGCGTGGACAACACCGGCGTCGAAATGGCTCTCCGCTTCGACGACAGCCGCGGCAAGTGGAACTACGGCACCTACCTCACCTGGACCTGGAACAAGAACAAGATCGTGGACCTGCAGTTCCGCGATCCCGTGAGCGGCACGATGCGTGACGGCAACGGCCTGCCCATGGGCGGTTTCGGCGGCGTGAACAACTTCCTGTACGAAGGCGGCACCCTCGGTGACGTGTACGTGACCACGATCGCCACCGACGAGCACGGCTTCTACAAGCTGAACGCCGACGGCATGATCATCGCCGACTACGACGAGAAGGACATGATCTACGCCGGTTCCACCGACGCCAAGCATCGCCTCTCCTGGGGCGGCCACCTGGGCTGGAACGGCCTCACCCTGAACTGGCTGTTCACCGCGCGCCTGGGCGGCATCGCCATCTCCAAGACGCAGGCCATCCTGGACTACTACGGTGTGTCCCAGGATACCGCCGACGCCCGCGAGAAGGGCTTCTTCGAGTTCAACGGAATGAAGACCTCCGACGTCCAGGGCTACTACCAGACCCTCGGCATCCGCGACGGCATCATGAGCCAGTACGTCTATTCCGCCACGAACGCCCGTCTCGCCGAGGTCTCCCTGAACTATGACCTGCCGGTCAAGAAGCTCGGCGCCTGGGTCAAGGGCATCACCCTTTCCGTGGTGGGCAACAACCTCGCCATGCTGTACCTCAAGGCCCCGTTCGATCCGGAAATGACCTCCAACGTGGGTACTTACAACCAGGGCATCGACTACTTCATGCAGCCTTCCACCCGGAGCCTCGGCTTCGCCGTGAAGATGCGCTTCGGCGGCAGCACCGCCGCGAAGGCCGCCCCGGCTCCCGTCTACATTCCTTCCGAGCCCAAGGTGGTCGAGAAGGTCGTGGAGAAGGTGGTCGAGAAGGAAGTGGTCAAGGAAGTCGTGAAGGAAGTCAAGGTTCCCGTCGGAACCGTGGATTCCTACAATGACGACCTCTACTTCGTCATCGGCAAGGCCGAAATCCGGCCCGAGGAAGCCTTCAAGCTCGGCCGCATCTGCCAGGTCCTCGCCGAGAACCCGGATGCGAAGATCACCGTCACCGGTTACGCCGACAGCGGCACCGGCACCGACGAGATCAACGAGGAACTCTCCCAGCAGCGCGCCGCCAAGGTGGTCGACATGCTCGTCAAGGCCGGCATCGCCCGCGACCGCATCTCCTGGAGCTCCGTCGCCGGAGACCGGGATGCTTCCCTGAGCCCCGAATCCAACCGCGTCGCCGTATGCATCGTCAAATAAGCATGTGCCCTATGAAACAGAATATTTCCAAATATATGCTTGCGGCGGTCGCAGCGCTGACCGTCCTTGCCGGGTGCACCAAGAACTTTGAAGAGCTGGCCAAGAACGTCTACGGCGTGAGCGACGAGCAGATGGCCCAGGACGGTCTCGCCCTCGGCGGCATGCTCCAGCAGCTCGAGCGTTCCGTCATCATCTACCGCGACGGAACCTGGCTGGACTCCGACTACCAGATCATGTACAACCTGTGCGCCGAGACCTGGTGCGGCTACATGGCCCCGACCCTGAGCGACGGCCACAACGCCGGCTGGGACGTGAACGACGGCTGGCACCGCCGGATGTTCACCGTCAAGTACCAGTACGCGATGGGCGGTTACACGAACTTCGAAACCGCCGCCATCGAGTACGGGATGGAGAACGAACTGGCGCTCGCCAAGGTCCTGAAAGTGGCCTCGATGCACCAGGTGGCCGACTACTACGGCCCGATCGCCTACGCCCACACCGGCGACCTCTCCAACCTCTACGACCCGCTCGACCAGGTCTATGTCCAGTTCTTCGACGAACTCGACGAGTCCATCGAGATTCTCGAGAAGGTGGCCGCCTCCGGCGCCAAGCTCCTCGAGGACTACGACCTCGTGTACGGCGGCGACGCCGCCAAGTGGGTCCGCTTCGCGAACTCCCTGCGCCTCCGCCTGGCGATGCGCGTCAGCTACGCCGACCCGTCCCTCGCCCGTGAAGAGGCCGAAAAGTCCATCAACAGCCCCTTCGGCGTCGTCGTCGCCAACAGCGACAACGCCGTCATCGCCGAGGCCGGCGTCCGCCATCCGATCTACACCATCAACGTGGAGTTCAACGACGCGGACACCCAGGTGGGCGCTTCCCTGGATTCCTACCTGAACGGTTACAACGATCCCCGCATGTTCCTGTACGCCAAGCCCGCCGGCGACGGCAAGCTCCACGGCGTGCGTCCGGGCATCTCCCCGTCCAGCTGGACCAACTACAAGAACACCGCCGCGAAGGTCTCCGCCCCGAACGCCGGTATCTACAAGATCTGCTGGCTGAACGCCGCCGAAGTGGCCTTCCTCCGCGCCGAAGGCGCCCTGAAGGGCTGGAACATGGGCGGTACGGCCCAGGAGTTCTACGAGCAGGGCATCAAGCTCTCCTTCGAGGAGTGGGGCGCCGACGGCGCCGCCAACTACATCGCGAACAAGACCGCCCAGCCGGCCGCCTTCCGCGACAACGTGGCCCGTGCCCATGCCAACGCTCCTTCCACCGTCACGATCGCCTGGAACAACGGTGACTCCGACGAAAAGAAGCTCGAGAAGATCGCCACCCAGAAGTGGATCGCCCTGTTCCCGAACAGCGCCGAGGCCTGGGCGGAATACCGCCGCCTCCACTACCCGGTCCTGATCGCCCCGGCGAACAACTTCTCCAACGGCATCGTGAACACCGAGCAGGGCATCCGCCGCGTCCCCTACCCCGTCTCCGAGCAGACCGACAACCCCGAAGGCTATGCTTCCGGCGTCTCGGCCCTCGGCGGCGTGGACAACGCAGGCGTGCGCCTGTGGTGGGATGCCAAGCCGTTCAACAATTAATGATGCGTGAAAGATGAAAAAGATACTGAGCATAATCCCTGTCGCCCTGGCCCTCCTTGCAGTCCAGAGCTGCGACACCAAGGTGGAGAAGCTTGAAATCCAGCATTTCAACACGTACGACCTCGAGAAGGACGCGCAGGATCCCTACTACGAGAGCCTCCGCGAATGGAAGCAGTCCAAGCACACCATCTCCTACGTGTACTTCGCCCGCTGGGCCCCGCCGGAAGGCGCGACCAGCCTCTTCATCGAATACAAGACGATGCGCCCGCGCCTGATGGCCCTGCCGGATTCGCTGGACATCGTGAACCTGTGGATGGGCACGCCCATGAAGGAGGAGTACACCGACGCCTGCTTCTATGGCAACGTGAAGAACCCCGAGACCGGCGAGATCGAGCGCGCCCCGATGCACACCTTCGACTACTCTCCGAACGCCTATGCGGACCTCGAGTACTGCCAGAAGGTGAAGGGCACCCGCTTCGTGATGCACGCCGACGCCTCCCACTACGGCCAGGAATTCGAACTGGACGGCAAGTACTGGAAGGTGGAGGGCGGCAACGAGGAAAGCATCCGTGCCTACGGCCGTCTCGTGGTGGACATCGTGAACACCCACGGCCTGGACGGCGTGGACTTCGACTATGAAGGCTGGGGCTCCCAGCAGATCTTCTGGGTCATCGACGAAGTGGGCAAGTACTTCGGCCCGAAGGGTTCCGACCCGTCCAAGCTGCTGATCATCGACTACTTCGGCGGCTATCCCGGCGCCGATGTCGAGCCGTACATCGACTATCTCGTGAAGCAGGCCTACTCCATGCAGGGCTCCGGTGTCGGCGGCCCCGGCTGGTGCCCCGAATCCAAGATGGTCTACTGCGAGCAGTACGAGCAGTCCTCCGGGGACGGCCCGAACTACCTCAACGGCGGCTATCCCACCTCGATGACCACCGAGGGCGGCGCGAAGATGTACACCCTCGAGCGCTACGCCCGCTATGCCAACGAAGCCGGCAACGGCGAAGGCGGCTTCGGTGCCTACTACATCGACAACGACTATGACAACGGCGTGGACGCGCTCCAGAAGAAAGGCTATTCCGGCAACTACCAGAACTACGCCTTCCTCCGCCGCGCCATCCAGATCGTGAACCCTGCCAAGTAAGACGCGCCTTATGAAAAAGTATATTGTACTCCTTTCCGCCGCGGCCCTCTGCCTCGCCGCGTGCACCCAGAAGGCCGACCATTTCGACTATGGCCAGGAGATCGCCCTGATCACCGGAACCGACGCCTCGCCGGTCTCCAAGGACCAGATCCTGGCGGACGAGATTCCGATCTCCTACAACTTCTCCGTCTCCCTGACAGGTGTCGCCCAGGAGGACGTCCAGGTCCATATCGCCTATGACAGCCTGGCCGTCGTCCGTTACAACGCCGTGAACAAGACGAACTACGCCGCCGTCCCGCGCAACACCTTCGTGATCAACGACGAATTCGTCACCATCAAGAAGGGAACCGCGACCTCCCCGATGACCTCCGTCACCCTGCGTGACAACTCGTTCATCCAGGAAGGCGTCAACTACGTGATTCCGCTCGCCGTCGCCTACATGGACGGTGGCAAGGCCGACATCCTGGACGCCTCCAAGAACCTGTTCATCAAGATCGGCAAGACCATGGAGACCTTCTCCCTGGACATCCCGGGCATCGGCGTGTACTCCACCCACAGCCTCGGCGCAGGTTACAACCTGAACACCTGGACCCTCGAGATCAAGGCCCACCCGTACAACATGAAGTCCCGCGGCAACGACCAGCTGTGCCGGTTCTGCTGCTGGAACGAAGACGGCGGCGGCCAGGTGCTGCTCCGCTTCAACGAGAACGGCAAGCCTTGGAAGACGCTGGACATCGTGGCGCCCTCCGGCCGCTACGTCACCGGTTCCACCGGCGATCCGGCCACCGGCTCCTTCGAGCAGAACCAGTGGTACATGATCTCCATCGTCTGGGACGGCTCCAACATGAGCGTCTACATCAACGGCGAGAAGGACACCCCCACCGAGAACTCCGTCTCCGGCAACCAGGGCTTCAACCTGAACCGCTTCGAGATCGGCATGTCCTGGGGCGGCTACGGCTCTTCCCAGAGCTACACCGGCCGCATGGCCGAGATGCGCATCTGGAACATCGCCCGTAGCGCCAGCGACATCGCCTCCACGCAGTGTTCGGTGGATCCCAAGTCCGAGGGCCTCGTCGGCTACTGGAAGATGAACGAAGGCGAAGGCCACGTCTTCCACGATTCCGTCGCGGGCAACGACATGGACTGGGACAAGTCCGAGCGCCAGAAGGACGAGAACAACTACGTCACCACCCCCGAAGCCGGGGCCTCCATCGTCTGGGTCAAGGACGAAAAGAACAAGTGTGCACAATAAATGAACAAAACTGATAATTCCATGAAAAAGTTATTTACTGCTTTCGCACTGGGGCTCCTCCTCGTGGGGTGCGCCCGGGAGTACGATGACTCCGAGCTGCGCAACCGGGTCACCACGCTCGAGACCAAGGTGGGCAACCTGGAGGCCAACATGAAGGCCATCCAGACCGCGACCAACGACGGCATGTTCGTCCAGAAGGTCGAGGAACTCGTCGAGGACGGCAAGGTCGTCGGCGTGACCGTCACCTACACCACCGGCCAGGTGGTCACCTTCCAGATCTCCGGCGCCGGCGCCGAGACCAACCTCTCCGCCATCCGCAACGCCGCGGGCAAGCTCTGCTGGGCCCTGAACGGCCAGATCATCCAGGTGGACGGCAAGGACCTCGAAGTGGGCCAGACCCCGACTTTCTCCGTGGAGAACGGCCACCTGTTCGTCACCGTGGACGGCAAGAAGACCGATGTCGGCGCGATGGGCGGCGGCCTCGGCGATGCCATCTTCAAGGACATCAA
The DNA here is from genome assembly GCA_017429205.1 of Bacteroidales bacterium. The sequence continues at coordinate 51,193 of JAFRPH010000021.1, read as the reverse complement.
GGTCACCGGCAGCGCCGTGGTCCTGACGATGGACGACGGCAGCACGATCGAGATCCCCTTCGCCAAGGCGTTCAAGCTCGTCATCGCGAAGACCCAGTACGCCGTGACCACTACCGACCCGATCGAGATTCCCTACACCGTGGAGAACAAGACCGAGAACACCGTGGTGGACGTCTTCACCGACGCCAACTACGAGGCCGCGGTCGATGCCGAGAAGATCACCATCACTCCCCTCGCCGTGGTGAAGGGTTCCGCCCTCGCCTATGCCGACTCCCAGGTGGGCCTGACCTCCATCGTGAAGCTCAACTTCGGCGCCGAAGCCGAGCCTGACACCTTCGAGATCACCGACCAGAGCATCGAGTACGTCGCCGAGGCCAAGGACGCCACCGTCGAGGCCCACGCCGTCTCCAACCTCGCCTTCGAGGTGAAGCCGCAGGTGGACTGGATCCACTTCGTGGAAACCCGCGCCACCAACTACACCATCGTCCTCAAGGTCGATGACAACCCCGCCGAGGAAATCCGCACCGGTGAAGTGAAGATCGTCCGCGCCGGCACCGAAGATGTCCTCCAGACCATCACCATCGCCCAGAAGGCCGGCGAGCCGGCCCCCGGTCCTGAAGTGGAGCCTTGGACGCCCGCCGGTTGGGACAAGGTCTTCGACATGAGCAACTACAAGATCAACTCCACCTTCCGTTGGCAGGACGGTCCCGAACTGAATCCGGGCGCCATCACCTTCCAGTGGAAGTTCTGGTCCAACAAGTGGAACAACTGCAAGTTCCGCGACCAGGGCGAAGAGAACGGACAGAAGTATCAGCTGTTCTGCAACCGCCTCAGCGAAATCGCCCAGTATGACGAGTCCAACGCCCTCCTCCTCCGCTTCTCCAACGACGGTGACGCCGACGGCCAGCTGTGCCTGAACGCCGGCTTCCTGGGCGTCAACCAGGTCCAGGTCGCCAAGGACGGCAAGCCGTATGTATGGCCGACCGGCGAATGGGTGACCCTCACCATCACCTGCGACGGAACCAAGGTCTACATCTATGACGATGAAGAACTTGTCGCCTCTTACAACGCCAACCCGGCCAGCGCCTGGAAACTCGGCCGCTTCGACCTTTCCATGACGTGGGATGACGGCAGCAAGTGGCCGCGCTCCCAGGCCTTCAACGGCTACATCGCCTACGCCCGCGTGTGGAGCCGTGCCCTCGGTGTCGAGGACATCGCCGCCACCCTGTGCGAAGTGCCCGCCGACAAGGCCGAAGGCCTGGAGGCCAACTGGGTCTTCGACGGCAAGGAGGACAAGTACATCGCCAACACCGTGGCCAAGAACGAGGCCCTCGGCCTCGACTTCACCGACTGCTGGGACGGCAATGACAACCGCAAGGACAACGGCGACGCCGCCGCGGCCGCGTGGAAGACCCTCGCAGACGCCGGCATGGAAGGCCTCTGCTTCCGCGAGAAGGGCAGCGGTGACCAGCCCGGTGGCGGTGACCAGCCCGGTGGCCAGACCCTCACCGGCAAGGTGTTCAAGATCACCCCGGAACTCTCCGAGAACTGGTTGCTTGAAAAGCCCACCGAGCTCTCCAACGCCACCATCGAATGGCACTTCTATGCCAACAGCTGGCACGAGCCCGGCATGCCGAACCGCCTCGGCGCAGTCGAGGACCGGAGCGAGCATGGCGTGATGCTCCGCTTCTCCAACGGCAACAATGCCGGCAAGGGACAGCTCCACCTCTCCGCCAGCTACCTGATCGGCAGCGAGCCCCAGGTGACCAAGGAAGGCGAGAACAAGCCGTACATTTTCGAGGCCGGCATGTGGCACACCCTTTCCGTGGTGATGGACGGCACCAACATCAGCGTCTACGACAACGGCGAGTACATCAACAAGTATGCGATGCAGAGGAATCAGTCCTTCAACTTCGAGCGTCTCGAATGGGGTATGTCCTGGGACGAGCGCTGGGATGACACGGGCTACTGCACCAGCCAGCTCTTCGACGGCTTCATCGACTACGTCCGCGTGTGGACCGTGGCCCGCAGCCAGTCCGAAATCAAGGCCGGTCTGTGCGACGTGCCTTCCAACTCCGAAGGCCTGTTCAGCTACTGGCGCTTCACCGACGAGCCGGACAACAGCTACATGATCGACCGCGCCGGCAACAACGACATCGACTGGGATTCCATGAGCCAGATGGACGGTTCCTCCATCCGTCAGGTCCGTGCCCTGGGCAACTCCTTCAAGGCCGCCCGCGTCGACTTCGACGGCAACATCTGCGCCCTCCCTGTCACCGAGTAGTTCCGACTGCATTCTTAGCTTGGCAGGAGGCCCTCCGGGGTCTCCTGCTTTGTTATTCCCGGGGTTTTTCGTAATTTTGAATGTTAATAGCACTCGACCTATGCGTAGAATCCTTCTTCTGACTTCCGTCCTGCTGAGCCTGTCCCTGCAGGCCCAGACCGAATATGTGAACCCCTTCATCGGCACGACCAACTTCGGGGCGTGCAACCCCGGCGCCGTGACGCCGAACGGGCTGATGAGCGTGACGCCGTTCAACGTGATGGGCTCCAGCCTGAACACCTGGGACAAGGACAGCCGGTGGTGGTCCACGCCGTATGTGGAAGAGAACAGCTACTTTACGGGTTATGCCCATGTGAACCTTTCCGGTGTCGGCTGCCCGGATCTGGGTTCCATCCTGACGATGCCCACGACCGGGCCGCTGGAGGTCGATTATCACACCTATGGAAGCGAGTATTACGACGAGCAGGCGCATCCCGGCTACTATTCCAACCGGCTGGCCACCGGCATCCTGACGGAAGCCACGGCCACCACCCGGACGTCGGTGGAGCGCTACACCTTCCCGGCCGGAGCCGGCAACATCCTTGTGAACCTGGGCGAAGGCCTGACCAACGAGTCCGGCGCGATGGTCCGCCGGGTTTCCAGCACGGAGATCGAGGGGGTCAAGCTGATGGGCACGTTCTGCTACAACCGGGACGCCGTGTTCCCGCTGTACTTCGTCCTCCGCGTAAGCAAGACCCCGGACCGCAGCGGCTACTGGAAGAAGCAGCGGCCGATGACCGCCGAGGCCGCCTGGGATGCCGATGCGGGCCGCTACAAGCTGTACGAGGCCTATTCCCGGGATCTGTCCGGCGAAGACATCGGCTATTGGTTCCGCTACGAGAACCTCGCCGAGGACGAGCAGGTGATGCTGCAGGTGGGCGTTTCCTTCGTGAGCATCGACAATGCGCGGGAGAACCTGGAAGCCGAGCAGGCCGCTTTCGATTTCGACGCGGTCGCCGCCGCGGCCGAGCAGGCCTGGAAGGAGCAGCTGGGCCGCATTCGCGTGACCGGCGGCACCGAGGAGCAGAAGACCATCTTCTATACCGCCCTGTACCACGCCTTGATCCATCCGAACATCCTGGAGGACGTGAACGGGGAGTATCCGCTGATGGAATTCGGGAATCCGGAGGCGGTGAACAGCATCCCGTTCGCGACGGGCCGCAACGGGGTCGCCCAGCGCAAGCTGCGCGCCCGTGGCCTGGGCCGCGTCCCCGAGGGGCAGCACCGCTACACGGTGTTCTCCCTGTGGGACACCTGCCGGAACCTGCACCAGCTGCTGACGCTGCTCTATCCGGAGAAGCAGATCGACATGGCCCGCTCCGTGGTGAACATGTACCGCGAATGGGGCTGGATGCCCAAATGGGAGCTATACGGCCGCGAGACCTTCACGATGGAGGGCGACCCGGTAATCCCGATGCTGACGGACACCTATCTCAAGGGCCTGACGGACTTTGACATCGCCACGGCCTACGAGGCTTTCCTGAAGTCCGCCGACACGCCGGGGGAAAAGAACCGGATGCGGCCGGACGTGGACCCGTACATCGAGCGGGGCTATGTGCCGCTGGGCTGGTTCGCGCAGGATTTCTCCGGCGACAACTCCGTGTCCCACGCCCTGGAGTACTACATGGCCGATGCGGCGCTCGCCCGCCTGGCGGAGGCCTTGGGGCATCCCGAGGATGCCGCCAAGTACCGCCAGCGCTCGCTGGGCTACAAGCACTACTGGTCGCCTGAAAACGGCTGCCTGCGGCCGATCCGGAAGGACGGCACCTTCCTGGAGCCGTTCAATCCGCGCCAGGGCGAGAACTTCGAGCCCGTGCCGGGCTTCCACGAGGGAAGCGCTTGGAACTACACGTTTTATGTACCCCACGATGTGGACGGCCTCATCAAGCTCACAGGCGGCACCAAAGCCTTTGTGAAAGCCCTGAACAAAGTTTTCAACGAGGGCCTGTACGATCCCGCCAACGAGCCGGACATCGCCTATCCGTACCTGTACAGCCGCGTGAAGGGAGAGCAGTGGCGTACCTGGAGCACGGTGCACGACCTCCTGGCCAAGCATTATCACAATGCGCCGAACGGCATCCCCGGCAATGACGACACCGGCACGATGTCGGCCTGGGCCGTGTTCTCGATGATGGGCTTCTATCCCGACTGCCCGGGCGACCCGTCCTACACGCTCACCCTGCCGGTCTTCGACCGCGTGGACATCGACCTGCCCGGCGGCAAGACCCTGACGGTGACGAAAGCCGCCGGCGCCAAGCCCGCCAAGGGCACTACTGCCCGCGTAGGGTCCAAGAAAGTCTCCGACTACCGCATCTCCCACGACGCCCTCGTGAACGCCGGCACCATCAAGTGGCAGTAGTCCTCTTCACCTTTACCGCAACGCGGGAACCGTCGGGGAGGAAGATGGGCACGAGTGGTTTGAGGACGATGCCTTCGCAGAGGTTGCCCTCGATGGACGGGAGACCCAGCTCGGCCGGGAGGGCTGTCGGGAAGACGTGCGGGTAGGCCAGGCAGTCGTCCAGGTGGCCGACGAAGCGGTTCCAGGCATACAGGAGGCCCGCGTCCGAGAAGAGGGCGTTCGCTTCCATCACCGGCAGGAAGAAGCCGCCGCCCTTCGTGAAGACATAGATGTCGAAGGCATAGAAATCGTGCCCGGGGGCATACCAGATGCCCTTCTGGACGGGCCAACCCACCGGGTCCGGCGCCACGTCCGGATGCGGGTAATACCCGCCGAACAGTTCCCCATAGACCGCAACGGAAGTCATTTCCGGATACGCCAGCCGGAGCCGGTTGTAGATGTGATAGATATGCCCGGAGTATCGCTCGAGGACCTGCTGATAGCCGAAGAAGGGCTCCAGCGGATCCAGGATGGCCGTCCGCCGGGCCATCCGGACCTCCAAGTCGTCACACAGGAAGGAGACGTTCGCCCCGTCCACCTTCTCCTGCACGGCGAACAAGGTCCCGATTTCCACATTTTCGCGCACTTGCGCCATCCACGCCGCATCCGCGGCATTCCCGATGGAAGGATAAGGTTTGAACTGGATCATGGCCGTTTTCTCTTTTTTGCAAAGTTCGGGAAGGGAATGGAAAAGGACGGTATGATTGCAAGCCTTGCAATGTCGGATTTCCTGCAAGGCTTGCAGACTTTTTTAAGGCAGGGACGCAAAAAATGCGTATCTTCGTAGGATGATAGGCTGGGAAGCACAACTCTGGCTCCGGCATTGCCTGGAGGGCGGGATCCTGGAGGACCCGGCCGTGGACTACCTGGCGGAGCGGGTGGACGAAATGGACGCCGCCGCCCTGCTGGAAGCCATGGGCCTGATCCGGAAACGGCTTGCCGAAATCGAAGTGCTCGAAGGGACGGACGAAGGGGAAAGGATCCGCGTCACGAAGGACTACCGCATCCTCCTTCCGGACCGCTTCGACACGGAAATCCGCCTGCGGCCCCTCGTGAAGACGGTGTTCCTGCTGTTCCTCCGCCATCCGGAAGGCATCCGGTTCGGGGACCTGCCGGATTATCGGAACGAACTCCTGGACCTGTACCGGGGCATCACCCGGCGGGAAGGAGGGCCGGAGATGGAAGCGAGCATCGACCGCCTCGTCGACCCCAGGGACAACTCCATCCACGAGAAGGCGGCGAACCTGGCGGCGGCCCTCTCGAAGTACTTTCCGCCGGAAAAGCTGCACGCCTACACGCTTACCGGCAAGGCCGGCGCACCGAAACGCATCCGGCTGGACCGGGCCCGGGTAGAATGGGAATGACACAAAACGCCATATGAAACCACAGAAAGCACTGATCCTGACCCTCCTCGCGCTGGTCGCCTGCGCGCCCAAGCCAAAACAGGAGGAAAAAACCACGAAACTGTACACCGACCGTCCTCCCGTGGAGGAACGCGCCTTCGTCTCCCCCGCCGTCGACGCGGCCACGGAGGCCATCGCCGCGCAGATTACCCACCCCAAGCTGCAGGAGATGTTCCGGAAATGCTTCCCGAACACCCTGGACACCACGGTCCACTATTTCGAGGACGAGGACGGCCGTCCCGACACGTTCGTCTACACCGGCGACATCCCGGCGATGTGGCTCCGTGACTCCGGCGCCCAGGTCTGGCCGTACGTGGAGTATGCCAATGACGACGAGGCGCTGAAAAAGATGCTCGCCGGCGTCATCAACCGCCAGTTCAAGTGCATCCTCATCGACCCGTACGCCAACGCCTTCAACGTGGAGCCCATCGGCCCGGCGGACAAGACCGACCTGCCGGCGCCCGGCCCGTACGTGTTCGAGCGCAAGTGGGAGATCGACTCGCACTGCTACCCGGTGCGCCTCGCCTACGCCTACTGGAAGAAGACCGGGGACACCTCCGTCTTCGGCGACCTCTGGATGGACACCGCCAAAACCATCCTCGCCACCTTCAAGGAGCAGCAGCGGAAGGAAGGCCACGGAAGCTACTGGTTCCTCCGGAAGACCGACCGCCAGCTGGACACCAAATGCGTGGTCGGACGCGGCAATCCGGTGAAGCCCGTCGGCCTCATCGCCTCGTCCTTCCGTCCTTCCGATGACGCCACGACCTTCGAGTTCCTCGTACCCTCCAACTTCATGGCCGTCACCACGTTGCGCAAGATGGCGGAAATCCTCACGACCGTCAACGGCAAGCCGGAAATGGCCGCCGAATGCACCGCCCTCGCCGCCGAGGTGGAGCAGGCGCTGCAGCAATATGCCATCGTGGACCATCCCGAATTCGGGAAGATCTATGCCTATGAGGTCGACGGCTTCGGCTCCCACCAGCTGATGGACGACGCCAACGTCCCGTCCCTCCTCGCCCTCGGCTACCTGGATCCGGAGCGGTACGACGACCCGGTCTACCTGAACACCCGGAAGTTCGTCTGGAGCGAGAACAATCCCTACTTCCACCGCGGAAAGGCCGGGGAAGGCATCGGCGGCCCGCACATCGGCATCGAGAATGTGTGGCCGATGTCCATCATGATGAAGGCCTTCACGGCGCAGGACGACGATGAAATCCGCGCCTGCCTCATCCAACTGCTCCGCACCGACGCCGGCACCGGCTTCATGCACGAGTCCTTCAACAAGGACGATGCGAACGACTTCACCCGGCCCTGGTTCGCCTGGCAGAATACCCTCTTCGGCGAGCTCGTCGTGAAACTCGTAGGCGACGGAAAACTTGAACTCCTCAACAGCCTGCCCCAATGAAAAAGACCCTGATCCTCTTGGCTTTCCTCGCCGCGGCCTGCTCGGCCCCGGTCCGCGAAACCCTCGTCACCGACCCGGCGGACTACGTGTCCACCCTCGTGGGCACCCAATCCGACTTCACCCTCTCCACGGGCAACACCTATCCCGCCATCGCCCTCCCCTGGGGCATGAACTTCTGGACCCCGCAGACGGGGAAGAACGGGGACGGATGGGCCTATACCTATGACGCCCACCACATCCGCGGCTTCAAGCAGACGCACCAGCCCTCGCCGTGGATCAACGACTACGCGGCCTTCTCGCTGATGCCGGTGCGCGACGCCGAGAAGCCGCAGGAGAAGGAGCGGGAGAGCATCTTCTCCCACCTGAGCGAGGTCGCAAAGCCCTATTATTACAGCGTTTACCTCGCCGACCACGACATCAAGACGGAAATCACTCCGACGGAACGGGCGGCGATCATGCGCTTCACCTTCCCGGACAGCGAGACTTCCGGCGTGGTCATCGACGCCTATGCCGGCGGTTCCTACGTGAAGGTCCTGAACGACAATCGCACGGTCGTGGGCTACTGCACCAACAACCACGGCGGCGTGGAAGGCGACTTCAAGAACTGGTTCACCGTCCTGTTCGACAAGGACATCGTCTCCTTCGACATCTACAACGGCGAGGCGCTGGAGTACCCCGAGGACCGTCCCCGCGAGCACGCGATGGCCGTCGTGAAGTTCGCGACCAAGCGCGGCGAGCAGGTCAACGCCCGCGTAGCCTCCTCCTTCATCTCCCTGGAGCAGGCCAACCGCAACCTCCGCGAGGTGGAGGGCGCCTCCTTCGAGGAGGTCTGCGCCGACGCGAAGGCCCGCTGGAACGGGATCCTGGGCCGCATCGCCGTCGGCGGCGGCACCGAGGACCAGTACCGCACCTTCTACTCCTGCCTGTACCGCGCCGTCCTCTTCCCGCGGAAACTGTATGAGATCGACGCGGACGGACAGCCCGTCCACTACAGCCCCTACAACGGAAAGGTCGAAAAAGGCTACCTGTACACCGATTCCGGCTTCTGGGACACCTTCCGCGCCCTGTTCCCGCTGCTGAACCTCGTCTATCCCGACGTCAATGCGGAAATCCAGTCCGGCTATGCCAACGTCGCCCGCGAGAACGAGTTCCTGCCCGAATGGGCCTCCCCGGGCCACCGCGGCTGCATGGTGGGCAACAACTCCGCCTCGGTCGTGGCCGACGCCGTCGTCAAGGGGGTGAACAAGGAAGGCCTGCAGGAGCTCTACGACTGCATCCAGTACGGCACGGAGCACGTGCACCCCACCGTCAGCTCCACCGGCCGCCTGGGCCACGAGTATTACAACACGCTGGGCTATGTCCCTTGCGACGTGGGCATCAACGAAAGCGCCGCCCGCACCTTGGAGTACGCCTATGACGACTGGTGCATCCTCCAGCTGGCGAAGATCCTGGGCCGCCCGCAGGCGGAACTGGACAAGTGGGCCGCCCGCGCGAACAACTGGAAGAACGTCTACAGCGCCGAGGACCGCCTGATGCGCGGCCGCAACGCTGACGGCACCTTCCAGGCCGATTTCAGCCCCTACCGCTGGGGCGGTCCCTTCACCGAGGGCAACTCCTGGCACTACACCTGGTCCGTCTTCCACGACGTCCAGGGCCTGGTCGACGCCATGGGCGGCGAGGAATCCTTCACCCAGATGCTGGATTCCGTCTTCGTAGTCCCGCCCATCTATGACGACGCCTACTACGGCTTCCGCATCCACGAGATCGCCGAGATGCAGGTGGCCGACATGGGCAATTACGCCCACGGCAACCAGCCTGCGCAGCACTTGCTGTATCTGTACGACTGGGCCGGACAGCCCTGGAAGGGCCAGCTGCACATTCGCGAGACGATGGACCGCTTGTACCGCGCCACGCCGGACGGCTACTGCGGGGACGAGGACAACGGCCAGACCTCGGCCTGGTACATCTTCTCCGCCCTGGGCTTCTACCCGGTGTGCCCCGCCAGCACGCAGTACGCGCTGGGAACGCCGCTGTTCAAGCAGGCGGTCGTGACACGCCCGGACGGCACGAAGTTCACCATCGACGCCCCCGAAAACAGCGCCGAGGCCTTCTACGTGCAGTCCCTCAAGCTCAACGGCAAGGATTGGACGCACAACTATGTGGAATACGGCGACCTGGTGAAGGGCGCCAGGCTGCAGTTCGGCATGGGCACTACGCCCGCCACGGACCGCGGCACGAAGAAAGAAGACAAACCTTACTCATTCAGTCAAGAATAAACTATGAAGATTGTTGGAAATCCGCTCCCGGGCATGCCCTGGGAAGAAAGGCCGGCAGGATGCAAGGACGTCCTGTGGCGCTATAGCAAGAACCCCGTGATTCCGAGAGACCTGCTCCCGGACAGCAACAGCATTTTCAACAGCGCGGTGGTCCCGTTCAAGGACGGGTTCGCGGGCGTGTTCCGTTGCGACGACAAAAACCGGCGGATGACACTGCATGTCGGTTTCTCCAAGGACGGCATCAAATGGGACATCAGGCCGGAGACGATCAAGTTCTCCTGCGACATCCCCGAGGTCGCAGAGTGGGTCTATGGCTACGACCCGCGCGTCGTGGAGATCGACGGCCGCTACTATGTGACCTGGTGCAACGGGTATCACGGGCCCACCATCGGCGTGGCCTGGACCGACGATTTCGAGACTTTCCATCAGGTGGAGAACGCCTTCCTGCCGTACAACCGCAACGGCGTGATGTTCCCGAAGAAGTTCAACGGCCGGTTCGCCATGCTCTCCCGGCCCTCCGACACCGGCCATACGGCCTTCGGCGACATCTTCTACAGCGAATCCCCCGACCTTGAGTTCTGGGGACACCATCGGCACGTGATGGCGCCGGCCCCCTTCGAGGTGAGCGCCTGGCAGTGCATGAAGATCGGCGCAGGTCCCGTGCCCATCGAGACCTCCGAAGGCTGGCTCCTCCTCTATCACGGCGTCCTCCGCTCCTGCAACGGCTATGTCTATGCGTTCGGCAGCGCCCTCCTGGACCTCGACGAGCCCTGGAAGGTCCTCGCCCGCAGCGGCCAGTACCTGATCAGCCCGCGCGAGTACTATGAGCTGGTAGGCGACGTGCCCAGCGTCACCTTCCCTTGCGCCGCCCTGCACGACCCGGAGACCGGCCGCATCGCCGTCTACTACGGCTGCGCCGACACCGTCACCGGCCTCGCCTTCGGCTACATTCCGGAAATCGTCGAGTTTACCAAGCGGACCAATATCTTGTAGATGCTGACTACCCTGCTCGCCCTGGCCCTCCAGGTCCTTCCGTTGCCCCGGATGGTGGACATCCCGGCGGGAACGTTTTGGATGGGGACGGACAACCCGCCCATGGAGGACTGGGACGAGGCGCCGCGGCGGGAGGTGAAGGTCGATGCGTTCCGGATGAGCGCGACGGAGATCACCAACGCCCAGTACGAGGCGTTCGACCAGACGCATCAAAGAGGAGCTCAGGGATTCTCCACCGGAGATGACGAGGCGGTCATCATGGTCTCCTGGGACGACGCCATGGCTTACTGCCGATGGCTCTCCGAGCAGACCGGCAAGCACTACCGCCTCCCCACTGAAGAGGAATGGGAGTACGCCTGCCGGGCAGGCACGACCACGGCCTACAACACGGGCGACACCTTTCCGGAAAACCGGTGGAAGGTGCAGAAGAACACCCGAGACAAGGAGTATGTATCCCTGCAAGTGGCTCAGTTCGAGCCTAATGCGTGGGGGTTGTACGATATGCACGGGAATGTGGAGGAGTGGTGCCACGACTATTATGGCGACACGGAATTCCGTGTCGTCCGCGGGGGTAGCCACAACACCCAGGTGCAGTATCTTCGCAGCGCCAACCGTTCCGCATCCGTCCAAGCCGACCGCTCCGTCCTGCTCGGATTCCGGATCGTCGAGAGCCCAGATGTAATGTGGCGTACCCGCGACGGAGCCATCCGCTCCGGCACTCCTTATCGTTGGAAGCGTATCCGTCGCAAGCCCGTCTTCCTGGAGCCCATTCCCTACGTCCTGGAGCCGACGGGCCACACTCCGTTCTATGCCCATAACCACCAGCCAGCCCTGACCTGGACCAAGTACGGCGAGTTGCTGGCCATCTGGTTCTCCACGGACGCCGAGGCGGGGCGCGAGATGGTGGTTCTGAAGTCTCTGTTCAAGAACGGCCAATGGACACCGGCGGAACTCTTCTACAAAGTTCCGGACCGGAACATGACAGGAAGCGCACTCCTCACCCTGGAGGATGGACGGATGCTTCACTTCCAAGGCATCGGCGATGCCGGCGAGTGGAAAGATCTCGCGCTCGGCCTGCGGGAGAGCGCGGATGGGGGTTGGCATTGGTCCACTACCGATCTTATCGAACCCGAACACCGCGTCCGCCATCAGGTCATCGCCGGGCCCATCGTCACGAAAGACGGCCGCATCCTGCTGTGCTGCGACGCCGGGCCGGACGGCGAGGCAGGAACGTCCCTGCACGTGTCCAAAGACGGCGGCAAGACCTGGGAGGACACCGGCAGCACCATCGCCGGCATCCACGCAGGCATCGTAGAGCGCAAGGACGGCTCCCTGATGGCCTTCGGGCGGGGCAATGCCATCGACGGGCACATGCCCTGCAGCATTTCCTATGATGGCGGCTATACATGGACCTACAGCGCCACGGAGTTCTCGCCCATCGGCAGCGGCCAGCGGCTGGTGCTCAAGCGGCTGCAGGAAGGGCCCATCATGCTGTGCTCCTTCGGCGAGAACGGGCTTTTCGTCGCCCTGAGCTATGACGAAGGCGCCACCTGGCCCGTGAAGAAGCTCCTTACCGACGGCAAGACCCGTGTCCTGGACGGCGGCGCCTGGACCGGCACCTTCACGATGGACGCCACCCACGCCGAGCCCAAAGGCTACCTGGCCTGCACCCAGTCCCCTGACGGCATGATCCACCTCCTCTCCAGCCGCGTCCACTACCGGTTCAACCTCCGGTGGATCGAAAAAAGATAGACCTCCAAAAAAAATCGTAAAAATATCGGTAAGCACGCCCCCTCAGCTTCGACATATATTATGTTGATCCATAGTATATGACACAAGAGATTCTTTTCCGATATTTCAAGGGGCAGGCCAGCCCGGAAGAAGAGCGCCAGATCGGCGCCTGGCTCCTCGAGGCCCCGGAGGCTCAGAAGGAATTCGAACAGGCGCAATTCCTGTTCGAGGGACTTGTCCTGCATACCCAGGGCGCCCCGCAGCGCAAGCGGCTGACTTTCAAGACAGTCTTCCGTTACGTGGCCGGCATTGCCGCCGCAGCGGCCCTCGTGCTTGCCACCGGCCACATCGTCCGTCAACAGACCGTGGACGCGCTTTCCCACGATATGATGTCTCTTGAGACCCGCCCGGGCGAACGGGCGCAGGTCACGCTCTCCGACGGCACGACGGTCCTGCTCAACGCCGATTCCCGCATCGAGTACCCCGTCACCTTCCAGGGAGACGAACGGCATGTGAAAATCCTGGGAGAAGCCCTGTTCAAGGTCCGGCACGACGAGGCCCATCCTTTCGTCGTGTCCACCTTCGTTTCGGACATCCGGGTCCTGGGAACGACCTTCAACGTCCTGGCCGACCCGCAGGAGCGGCTGTTCTCCACCACCCTCATGGAAGGCAGCGTCCGGGTGCAGCGCCTCGGCGATCCTTCCGACGTCCATCTGATGCGGCCCGGAGACGTGGTGACCCTCGTCGGCGGACGGCTGCAGAAAGGCGTCCAGGAAGATCCGGCGGCCCTCTGCTGGCTGGACGGTCTCGTGAACCTGAACGCTCCGAGCTTTGCCGCCCTGATGAAGCGCTTCGAGAAGGCGTTCGGGGTGAGCATCGTCCTCAAGGCCAATCCCTCCATCGAGGGACTCAGCGGCGAGATCCGCATCTCCGAGGGCGTCGAACACGCCCTGAAGGTGCTCCAGCATGTCGTCGACTTCGACTACAGGATCTATGAGGACAACATCCTGATCCAATAGCGCAATTTACCTTTATCCATATTCACCAACCAAAAAACATGAAGAAAACAGTAATCTGCCAAATTCATTTGGTATTGCTGATGCTTCTGCTCCTGCCCGGATCCCTCCGCGCGCAGGGGCCGCGTGTTTCCCTGGACCTCACGGAGGTTCCGCTGGAAACGGCCATGCAGCACATCAAGCAACAGACGAACTACCTGTTTGTCAACATGAACGTGGACACGCGGCAGCCGGTCACGGCGCACGTGGACAACAAGGGGATCGAAACGGCCCTCGACGCCATTTTCACCCCGATCCATGTTGACTGGAAGATCGAGGGAACGACCATCGTCATCGCCCCGAAGCCCGCCCAAAGCGTGCAGGGTGGCCCCAAGACCGTCCGCGGACGCATCCTGGACGCGAACGGCGAGCCGGTCATCGGCGGCGCCGTGATGGTCAAGGGGACCACCATCGGCGCCAGCACCGACCTGGACGGAAACTTCGAGTTCACCGTGCCCGCCGGCTACGAGAACGGCACCCTGGAATTCTCCAGCCTGGGTTACAGCCCCGTGGAGCTCGCCCTCGCCGGCCGGAACGTCTTCAATGTGACCCTCGCCGAAGAGACCGAGATGCTGGAAGGGACCGTCGTGACGGCCCTCGGCATCCGTCGTGAGCAGAAGGCCCTTTCCTACAACGTGCAGGAAGTCAAGGCCGACGAGCTCCTCTCCAACAAGGACGCCAACTTCGTCAACTCCCTCAGCGGCAAGGTCGCGGGCCTGGTGCTCAACGCCTCCTCCTCCGGTGTGGGCGGCGCCACGAAGGCCGTCATGCGCGGTGTCAAGTCCATCAGCAAGAACAACAACGCCATCTACGTCATCGACGGTATCCCGATGACCGCCACCGTGATGGACGCCTCCACCGAGTTCGGTTCCACGGGCCAGACCGACCCGATCGCCGACATCAACCCGGAGGACATCGAGTCCATCTCCGTCCTGACCGGCGCGGCCGCGGCCGCCCTCTACGGCTCCGCCGCCGCGAACGGCGCCATCGTCGTGAACACCAAGAAAGGATCGGCCGAGAAGACCCAGATCACCTTCTCCTCCAACACGGAAGTGTCCCAGGTCGCTACCCTCCCGCTGTTCCAGAACCGGTACGGCACCGGCGACTACAATTCCGCCGAAGGGTCCGTCGTCCGCAGCTACGGACTTCCCCTGAGCGAATTCAACAACTACGGCTACGATCCCCGGAAAGACTACTTCCAGTGGGGCGTGACCGGCACCGAGAGCGTGAGCCTGTCCACCGGCAACAACAAGAACCAGACGTACCTCTCCGGTTCCGCCGTGAACAACCGGGGCATCGTCCCGAACACCGCCTACAACCGGTACAACGCCAAGTTCCGCAACACCACCAAGTTCTTCAATGACAAAGTGACGCTGGACGTCAGCGCCGAATACATCCTCCAGAACCACCGCAATATGCGCAACCAGGGTCTGTACAACAACCCGGTCGTGGGCGCCTACCTGTTCCCGCGCGGCGGCGAATGGGCCGACATCCGGATGTACGAGCGCTGGGATTCCGCCCGCAAGCTCTACACGCAGTACTGGCCCGTGGGCGACGCCGGCATCACGATGCAGAACCCTTACTGGATCAACTACCGCAACCTCGCCACCGAATCCCGCAAGCGCTACGTGCTGGGCGGCACCCTCTCCTGGGAAATCACCGACTGGCTCACCGCTTCCGGACGCGTCCGCGTGGACAACAGCAACATCACCGACGAAAGCAAGAACTACGCGAGCACGAACACCCAGCTCACCGGCGGTTCCCTGAACGGCTTCTACAGCACTTCCGAAATGAAGGACCGGCAGACCTACGGCGACGCCCTCCTCTCCGCGAACAAGCGCTTCGGCGAGTGGTCCCTCAGCGGCCAGCTGGGCGCCTCCGTCAAGGATATGTACTTCTATTCGATGGGCATCGGCGGTCCGATCGCCGACACCAAGCTCGCCAACAAGTTCTTCCTGGGAATGCTCGAGCAGAGCCAGATGAGCCCGTCCCAGAGCGAATCCCACCAGCAGGTCCAGTCCATCTACGGACAGGCCGAAATCGGCTGGAAGGGTGCGTACTACCTGACGCTCACCGACCGCCGCGACTGGGATTCCGCCCTGTTCGGCCCTCTGTCCACCCAGCACTCCTTCCATTATCCTTCCGCCGGCGTCTCCGTCGTGCTGTCCCAGGCCCTGGCCCTTCCGCAGAGCGTGGAACTCCTGAAGGTGCGCGGCTCCTACGCCCGCGTGGGCACCGCCTTCGAGCGGTTCATCGCGAACCCGCAGCACAGCTACAACGGGAGCACCGCGTCCTACGCCACGAACGCCGCCTACCCGCTCGCCCTCAAGCCGGAATACACCGCTTCTTGGGAAGCCGGCCTGCAGGCGCGCCTGGCCAGCGGCCTGAGCCTCGACCTCACCTGGTACTACACCCACACGAAGGACCAGACCTTCGACGTGGAGCTGTCCGCCGGTTCCGGCTTCGAGAAGGCCTACATCCAGACCGGTGACATCCTGAACACCGGCTTGGAGCTGGCCCTCGGCTACAGCCACACCTGGGGGATCTTCTCCTGGAACACCAACTACACCTTCTCCACGAACCGCAACAAGATCGTCTCCCTGGCGAGCAACGCCGTGAACCCGGTGACGGGCGAAGCCATCGACATCGACAACCTCCCGAAGGGCGGTCTGGGCAATGCCCGCTTCTACCTGACGGAAGGCGGCACCCTCGGCGACCTGTATTCCCGGGCCGACCTCAAGCGCGACAACAACCATATGGTCTATGTGGACGAGAAGGGCGGCATCGCCACCGAGAACCTGGGCAGCCTGGACGAGATGATCAAGCTCGGCAGCGTGCTCCCGAAGGCCAACATGGCCTGGCGGAACGACTTCCGCATCGGGAACTTCACCCTGGGCGCCCTCTTCTCCGCCCGCCTGGGCGGCATCGTCTATTCCAACACGCAGGCCAAGCTCGACTGGTACGGGGTCTCCGCCCAGTCCGCCGACGCCCGGGATGCGGGCGGGGTCTTCGTGAACGGGAACGACCTGATCGACGCCAACAAGTGGTTCACCGCCATCGCCGGCGGCGACACGGTCCCGCAGTTCTACACCTACTCCGCGACCAATGTCCGCCTCCAGGAGGCCTCCCTCGGCTACACCATCCCGCGCAAGTCCCTCGGCGGCCTGTTCGACCTGACCCTCCAGCTGGTGGGCCGCAACCTGTGGATGATCTACTGCAAGGCTCCGTTCGATCCCGAGGCCGTCGCTTCCGCGACGAACACCTTCTACCAGGGCATCGACTACTTCATGACGCCGAACACCCGCAACTTCGGCTTCAATATCCGACTCAACTTCTAAGGGAGGACACGCAATGAAAAAGATTCTCACTTATTCCCTGATTCTCCTGGCCGCCGCAGGCTGCACCGCCCGGTTCGAAGAGTACAACACCGACCGCTTCGGCGCCTCCTCCGAGGAGCTCCAGCGCGACGGCTACAGCACCCGGTCCTCGCTCATCGGCCTCGCCGACGGCATCATCGCCCTGGATGTCAACACGACCCAGTTCACCGAGTGCCTGCTGGGCGGTCCGATGGCCGGCTACCTCGCCGACGCGAACGCCGGTTTCAACTATACCATCGGCAATTTCAACGCCCAGAACAACTGGACGAAGGTCCTGATGGAGGACTTCCCCAAGCGCATCTATCCGAACCTGCGGCAGCTCGCCCAGGTGACCTCCGACCCGACCATCCTCGCGGTGGGCGACATCATCAAGGTCGCGGGCATGCACCGCATCGCCGACACCTACGGTCCGATGCCTTACTCCCAGATCGGGGAGGACGGCGCCCTCCAGGTTCCGTTCGACTCCCAGGAGATGGCCTACAAGACGATGATGGAGGAACTCGACGCCGCCATCGCTGTCCTGACCGAGAACCGGACCAACAACTTCACCGCCTCCTCCGACGTCATCTTCGGCGGAAACGTGGAGAAATGGTGCCGTTACGCCAATTCCCTGAAACTGCGCCTGGCGATGCGCATGAGCTACGCCGACCCCGCCTACGCGCAGCAGAAGGCCGAGGAAGCCGCCCTCCACGAGATCGGCACGATGGCTTCCGCGGACGACATCGCCCAGCTCACCGCCTTCGGGAACGACGGCAATCCGCTGTACGTGGCCGTGAACTACAACCGCGTGTCCACCCACGCCGACGGAACCGCCTGCATCACCACCGGCGACTCCCACGCCGCCGCGGACATCATCCTGTATATGAACGGCTACAACGACCCGCGCCGGGAAGCCTACTTCACCCGGTGTGAGTTCGAAGGCCTGGATTACGCCGGCCTCCGCCACGGCATCATCATCCCGAACCACGCTTCCGTGGGCCACCGGTATTCCGGCATCAAGATCGACCGGTACAACAGCCCGCTCGTGCTGATGAGCCCGGCCGAGTCCGCCTTCCTGAAGGCCGAAGCCGCC
This sequence comes from Bacteroidales bacterium, assembly GCA_017429205.1. The sequence goes on along the minus strand of JAFRPH010000021.1, from coordinate 33,160 downwards.
GCCGTGTTCGGCTGGAACATGGGCGGCAGCGCCAAGGAGTTCTATGAGCAGGGCGTCCGCCTCTCCTTCGAGCAGTGGGGCGTGACCGGGGCCGACGCCTATCTCGCCGACGCCTCCTCCGTCCCGGGCACCTACGTCGACCCGGCCGGCACCAACTCCTACAACAACGCCCTCACCACCCTCGCCGTCGCGTGGGACGAAGGCGCCTCCACCGAGCAGAAGCAGGAGCGGATCATGATCCAGAAGTGGATCGCGAACTTCCCCCTGGGCAACGAGTCCTGGGCCGACATCCGCCGCACCGGCTATCCGCACATCCTCCCGGCCACCGACGCCGGCAACAAGTCCCTCGGACGCGTTCCCAACAGCGGTCCGTCCCGGATGCCTTACCCGCAGGAAGAGCGGACCTCCAACGCGGAGAACCTCGACGAGGCCATCGCCAAGTACCTGGGCGGCGAAGACAACTGGACCACCCGTCTCTGGTTTGACTGCAAGAACAAATAAGCCATGAAAGGAATCAAGCATATCGCCATCGCCGCTGCCTGCCTCGCCATCGCGGGGTGCAGCAAATGGACCCTCCAGGAGCCGGTGGACGTGGTCTACCCGACCTTGAAGGACAAGAATCCCGCGCTCTACGCCCAGTATATGGAGTCCCTCCGCGACTACCGGGCTTCCGAGCACCGGGTCCTGATCGCGAAGTACGACAACAAGCAGACCGTCCCCGCCGGCCGCGCCGACCACCTGGACTGCCTGCCCGACAGCGTGGACTTCGTCATCCTGAACAATCCGGACAACCTTTCCGAGTCCGTCATCGCCGAAATGGCGTCCATCCGGGAGGAAAAGGCTGTCAAGACCCTGATGAACGTGAGCTTCGACGCCATCGTCAAAGCGTGGGAGACCCTCCTCGCGGACGAGGCCGAGAAGAAGCAGGCGGAATGGGACGCCCTCTCCGACGAGGAGAAGGAAAGCCGGAAAGCCGAGTTCGACGCCGACACCCGCGGCGTGGACGACCAGGACCGTTTCATCGCCTTCGCCGGCGAGAAGACGGAGGCGGCGCTCGCCGTGGCCGACAAATACGGCTATGACGGCGTGAACGCCGTGTTCACCGGCAAGAACCCCGCCACCATCTGGCCCGACCAGCAGCCCGGCTTCCAGGCCCGCTACGACGCCTTCTTCAAGCCCGTCACCGAATGGGCGGCCGGCAAGGTCCTCTTCTTCGAAGGGAATCCGAAGAACGTCCTCACGGAGACTGCGGTCCTGGACCAGGCGCAGTACATCATCCTGCCCTGTGAAAGCATCCAGACCGTCCAGGGTTTCAACGAGCGCATCACCAACGTCCTCGGGAAAGGCGTCCCCGCCGACAAGTTCGTCATCGGGGTGACCGCCCTGGACGTGACGGACGAGGCCGCGACCGACGGCTCCTTCTCCGGCGGCATCTCCGCCATCGCCGGCGCCGCCCTGTGGGCCGTCACGCCCGCCGAGGGCATCGGCAAGAAGGGAATCTCGGTCAACCACGCCCAGTTCGACTATTACAACATCCAGGACGTGTACCGGGAAATCGGCACGGCCATCGCCCTGATGAATCCTTCACCGGTCAAATAAGCTTGGATATGAAAAAGAAGATCATTTACGGCGCAGCCGCTCTCCTGGCCCTCGTCTCCTGCCAGACCCAGAAGGAAAAGCTGGATGCGCATCATTTCGACAACAAACTGTATATCAACACCCAGGAGCTCTCCGAGGAAATCCTCGTGAAGCCGGGTCTCGGCAGCATCGTCCGCACCCTCAACCTCGGCACCGCCCTGCAGGCGGACGAGGACATCACGGGCGTGTTCGTCGCGGATACGTCCCTGGTCTCCACCTACCGGACCATCTATATGGCCCCTGACGTCGTCGCCCTCCCGCTCACGATGTGCGCCATCGAGAATCCGGAAGTGACCCTCAAGAAGGGGTCCAACGCCTCCACGGACGCCACCGTCGTGTTCAGCGGGATGGACGCCCTGAACCGCAACCTCACCTATGTGATGCCGATCGCCCTGAAGAACGTGGACCAGATCGGGATCGTCCGTTCCAAGACGGTCGTCTATTATGTCTTCAAGGGAGCCGCCCTCATCAACGTCGTGTGCAACATGACCGAGAACCGCGCCGGCGCCTCCGCTTGGAAGACGCCCGCCAAATTCACGAACATGACCCAGTTCACGGCCGAGGCCCTCGTCCGCCAGAATATGGCCGGACGCCTGATTTCCACCGTGATGGGCGTGGAAGGACATTACCTCCTCCGCATCGGTGACGCGGGCGTGCCCGACACCCAGCTGCAGATCGCCTCTTCCTCCAACCAGACGAACTCCAACATGACCCTGACCCTCGGCCAGTGGACCCACATCGCCTGCGTGTTCGACAACGGGAAGACCACGGTCTATTTCAACGGCAGGAAGGTGCTGGACGGGGCCAATTCCGGCCGCAGCAGCGTCACCTGGGGCGCCTACGGCTCCGACAAGGGCGAGACTTCCGGCCGCTACTTCTGGCTGGGATACTCCTATGCCGGCGACCGTTATCTCGACGGCGAGATGGCCGAGGTCCGTATCTGGGACCACTGCCTGAGCGCTGAAGAGATCAACGCCGACACCCACTTCTACACGGTCTCCCCGGACGCCGACGGACTCGTCGCCTACTGGAAGATGGACGACGGCGCCGGCACCACGCTCAAGGACTCCTCCCCGAACGGGAACGACCTCACGCTGGACAATCCGACCAAGTGGCCCAAGGTTTCCCTGCCCGAGGCCGACTAATGCCTGACGATTATGAAAAAGATCAACACTTATATCGCAGCGTCCGTCCTTGCAGTCCTGGGCCTCTCCGCCTGCAACGAGACCATCGTCGTCGACAAGGTCGACGAGGGCGCCTATGCCAATGTGACCAGCCTCGTCACCAGCCTCCGGGACGCCTCCACCAACCGGGTGGAGAACGTCGTGGAGATGCGCTCCGAGCCCATCGCCACGGAAATCGTCTACACCCTGGGCCGCGCCCCGAAAAAGGGCGTGGACGTGACCGTCCAGTACGATGCGGCCTATGTCGACGCCTACAACCAGGCGCACGGCACTTCCTTCCGGGCCTACCCCGAATCCAAGGTCTCCCTCCAGAACGGCGGCAAGATCGTCGTCGCTCCGGACGAGAAGGTTTCCTACGCCCTGGACCTCACCCTGGACCCGTTCGATGACAAGGAGGAAGCCACCTACGTGCTTCCCCTGAAGGCCGTCACCACCACCGACGGCGTGAAGGTGTCCGAAGACGAGAGCCACCTCGTGTACCTCGTGAAGAACATGTCCTGGCAGTCTTCCGTCATCCGGAAGGAGGGTGAGAAGAAGATCATCAACTGGATCGAGGTGAACAACACCAACCCGCTGAACATGCTCCAGTTCGAGACCGAGGACGGGCGCCTGCTCACCGACTACGTGGTGTTCTTCGCCTACAACATCAATTACAACAAGGAGACCGGCGAGGTCTATGTGTTCTCCAACCCGCAGTGCCAGTACATCCTGGACCACTACGACGAGGTGGTCCGCCCGCTGCGCGAGCGCGGCATCAAGGTGATCATCAGCATCCTGGGGAACCACGACGAATCCGGCCTCGCCCAGCTCAGCGACGCGGGCTGCCGCGACTTCGCCCAGAAGGTGGCCGCCATCGTGAACGGCTACGGTTTCGACGGGGTCAACTACGACGACGAGTATTCCAACAGCCCGGACCTCTCGAACCCGTTGTTCGCCCAGCGCTCCACCACCCAGGGGAACCGCCTGTACTTCGAGACCAAGAAGGCCCTGCCTGACAAGGAGATGGTCTCCTACCAGGTCGGAAGCGCCCGGGGCAACGCCCCCGTGGACGGCGTGGACCCGGCCGACTATATGGACATCTTCAACGGCGACTACGGCCGCCGGGCCGTCCCCTACGGGAGAGCCAGCCTCGCCACTTGCTCCTACCAGTCCACCGAGTTCGCCCAGGGCTGGTACTTCCCGACCGCGTCCGAGGCCCAGAACTTCGTGAACTCCGACTATGGCTTCTGGATGACCTTCTCCCTGTGGAATTCGCAGGGCCGCAAGTCCGACTGGGATGCGATGAACATCCTGTCCCAGGCCGTCCTCGGCTCCCCGCTCAAGAAGCCCGCGTACTACTATCCCGAGACCAAGTCCCTCGAGACCAAACCCATAACCTGGTAATGCCATGAAAAAGTATATCACACTCTTTGCAGCCGCCGCGCTGGTCCTTGCCGGCTGCGGCGAGAAAGAGCAGCCGCAGCTCGTGGACGACAGTTCCGTGGACCTGTCCGAGCTGACCATCACAGCCGGTCCGGAAGGCGGTGAGTTCTCCGTGAACGTCACCTCCTCCGAGCCCTGGCGGGTCTCCGGCCTCTGCGACTGGGTCACCCTCGCCGCCGAGTCCGGCAACTCCGGACAGCCGCTCCGCCTGACCGTCGCCCCGAACCCCGGGGAGAAGGTCCGCACCGCCCGGTTCAAGGTATTCGCCGGCAGCGCCGTCAAGGCGCTCGAGGTGACCTCCAACCCGACCTTCGTCATCAACCTGGACGGGGAAGACACGATGAGCCTTCCGGCCGATGCCTCCCACTTCACCGTCGCGGTGAAATCCAACGTGGACGGATTCCATATCGACGTTCCCGACTGGATCGTCGCGGGTGACGTTTCCGAAGCCTTCGGCAAGAAGATCTTCGCCTTCGATTCCAAGCGTTCCTCCGAGTTCAAGGCCCGGGAGGGAAAGATTGTCATCAGCGCCGTCGGCATCGCCGACAAGGCCGAGGTGTCCGTCACCCAGGCCCAGCGCGACACCGCCTTCGTCGAGGAAGGGAGCAGCATCATCAAGGGGCTCGAGGCGCTGGACCTCACCCTGAACATCCGCAGCAACGTGGACATCTCCTACTCCCTCCCCGCCTGGCTCACCGAGACTTCCGCCCAGGAGAAGGAAATGGACGAAACCGGCCTGAAGACCCGCACCGTCGCGCTGCACGCCGACGCCTGCGGAGGCTCCCGCGCCGCCACCGTCAACTTCCTGACGGACCGCGTGAACTGCGGCCGGGTGTATATCAAGCAGCAGAACCCGAACCCGGTCTTCGCGACCATCCCGGACGCCAACCTGGCTTCCACGCTGGAAAACAACGGCTGGATCCTGGCGGACCCGACCACCGGCAAGAGCGAGATCCTGGAGGCCGGCCTCACCGCCACTTCCCTCACCCTCGGTTCCACGAGCCAGTCCTACAGCCTCACCCCCATCGAGTCCATCGAAGGCCTGGAGCAGTTCCCGAAACTCGCTTCCCTCACCGTCGCCTCCTGCTCGGTCCTGAAGGTGGATGTCAGCGCCTTCCCGGCCCTGACGGAACTGACCCTGCAGAACGACCGCTACCTGCAGGAGGTGAACCTCGGCGACCGCCCTGTCGCCACCCTCTCCTGCCGCAGCACCGGTTACGGCTATTGCGCCGCGAAGGATGTCGTGTTCAAGGGGACCCAGGTGACTTCCATCGACTTCAGCGGCGCGTCCTCCTACATCGGCTACGGCTACGAGGATTCCCTGGAGAGCGTGGACGTGACCGGCTGCCCGGCCCTGACCACCCTCAACACCCGCCGCGTGAGCAACTCCTCCTGGTCCCGGAACGAATCCTCCCTCGCGAAGATCTACGTGACGGCGGCGCAGAAGGACGCCCTCACCGTGACCAAGAACGACCATACTGAAATCGTCGTAAAGTAAACGCGTTATGAAGAAATTCCTGAAATACCTGTCCGTTGCGGCCGCCTGCGCGGCGGCCTTGACGGCTTGCACCGACCAGGAAATCGTGGGCACCCACGACGGCGACGGTCTGTATATGAACCACGCCCTCCTCAAACTGGTCAAAGGCGACACCTACAACCTGGTCGCCACGGTCACCCCGAAAGGCGCCGGCAAGGCCACTTTCACCTCCGCCGACCCTTCCGTCGCCTCGGTCGATGAGAATGGCCTGGTGACCGCCCTCCGCGGCGGCGAGACCGTCATCACCACGACCTCCGGCAGTTTCAAGTCCGAATGCGCCGTGATCGTCTCCTCCCCCGTCACCACCGTCACGCTGGACAAGACGGAAGCCCAGATGGGCAAGGGCGAGACCCTCGAGCTCACCGCGACCGTCGGCCCGGATGACATCAACGTCCCGTATACCGTGACCTGGACCACCGACAACCCCGCCATCGTCCGCGTGACGCCGGATGCGGAGAATCCCGCCCGGGCGACGGTTGCCGCCCTGGCCGGCGGCAACGCCGCCGTCACGGTCAGGGCGGGCGAAGTCTCCGCCACCTGCAAGGTCGTCGTGGACGTGAAGCTCATCGGCATCACCGTCAGCCCGGCCACCGCCCGCGTCCAAGGCGGCGAAACCGTCCAGCTGACCGCCGGGAAGAATCCGGAGGACGCCGTGGAGGATGTCACTTTCACCTGGAAGAGCTCCGACGAGAACATCGCCACCGTGGACCAGAACGGTCTGGTGACCGGCAAGAAGGAAGGTACCGTGACGATCACCGTCCTCGGCGGCGGCTTTGAAGCCAACGCCACGGTGGAAGTCGTGGGCAACGCCAACACCACGGTCGCCAACATCAAGAACAACTTCTTCCCGGTCAACTGGAAGTCCAACGTCGCCAACCTGGAATCCGTGACCGTGGAGTGGCTGATGCGGGCCGAGAAATGGGTCACCGACCAGAACAACTCCGTGAACACGGTCTTCGGCATCGAAGGCCAGTGGCTGCTGCGCATCGGCGACGTGGGCATCGGTCAGAACCAGCTCCAGCTGGCGACCAACCACGGCAACAACACGCCGGATGTCCGCTTCGAAGCCAACCGCTGGTATCACGTCGCCGTCGTCTACGAGTATGCCACCCGGAATGTGTCCTACTATGTCAACGGCGCCCTTGTGGCCACCGGCAGCGGCTTCGCCACCCAGAGCGTGAACCTGACGAACAACTGCTTTGTCGGCAAGTCCTATGACAATTCCCGTTCGTTCTGCGGCGACATCGCCGAGATGCGCGTGTGGAAGACGGCCCGTTCCCGGGCGGACATCGCCGCTTCGATGTATGAGTTCCGCGGCTCCTCCGCCGACCTCGTCGCCTACTGGAAGTTCAATGAAGGCGCCGGCAACGTGGTCAAGGACCAGTCCGGCAACGGAAATGACATCACCGCCAACGCCGCCCTCACCTGGAAGGAAATCGAAGGCGGCATCAACGTGGAATAATCCTGTCCGATACCTTTTGGGAAAGCCCGGTCCGCCTTGGGCCGGGTTTTCTTTTTTGCCGGAATAAGCGTATCTTTGTGCCGCCCGCCATGGAGCAGAAAACCGTCATATCGCTGCAGGAATTCACGGCGCTGTACGCCGCGTACAGCCATCGCTTCGTGGATATCGCCTTTTCCTATCTCCAGGACCGCCAGGAAGCGGAAGATGTTGTTTCCGAAAGCTTTATGGCTTTCTGGAACGGCCGGGAGGACGCCTTGACCCAGAATCTTCCCGCCTACATCCTGGGCATCGTCAAGCACAAGTGCCTGGACCAGCTGCGCAGCCGCGAAAGCACCGACCGGCGCTGCCGCAACATCTACCAGCAGGCCTGCCGGGACGCGGAGATCCGGGTCCTCCAGAACGACTCCCTCACCCAGAAGCTCTTCCAGGACGAGATCCGGGAAATCCTCGAGCGCGAGCTCGCCCGGATGCCCGCCCGGACCGCGGCCGTGTTCAACGCCTCCCGGGTGGAAGGAAAGACCTACAAGGAGATCGCCGAGTCCCTGGGGATTCCCGTGCGGACCGTCACGCGGGAAATCCAAAACGCGCTGGCTCAACTCCGTAAGTCCCTGCAGGACTATCTCCCGGTGGTGCTGCTGATGCTTACCCTGCCCAGATAGTTGTAAAGCTTCGCGGTTTTTCGTAAATTTACACGATTTAACCACATGGACATGAAATTCCACAAACTTCTTTTCGCCGCCGCTGCAGCCGCCCTCGTCGCCTGCACCACGGCCACTCCTTCCGAAGACTACGCCACCTATGTGAATCCCAAGATCGGGACCGGCGGCCACGGACACGTTTTCGTGGGCGCCAACGTGCCCTTCGGCCTCGTGCAGCTGGGCCCGACCAGCATCCCGCAGAGCTGGGACTGGTGCTCCGGCTACCACGACAGCGACCGGACCGTCATCGGCTTCAGCCATACGCACCTCAGCGGCACCGGCATCGGCGACCTGTTCGACATCACGGTGATGCCCACGACCGGTCCCACCGTGCCCGCCCGCGGCACGGAGAGTGACCCGCAGTCCGGCGCCTGGTCCTATGCGGACCGCACCAAAGAAATCTGCGAGCCCGGCTACTACAGCGTCCCCCTGGAGCGCTACGGCATCACGGCGGAAATGACCGCGACCACCCGCGTGGGCTTCCACCGCTACACTTTCCCGGCCACGGACAACGCGAACCTGGTCTTCGACCTGGAGAACGGCGGCTGCTGGGATGACGTTACCGACGCCGGCTTCGAGGTCGTCAAGGACGACGCCGGCCACGTGAAGGCCCTCGGCGGCTACCGCTTCTCGACGGGATGGGCCAAGAACCAGAAGATCTTCTTCTGGGCCGAATTCTCCCAGCCTTCCGTGGAATTCTCCGTCGCGGAGAACCCGAACAACGACAGCGAGCGCGGCCGCGTCCGCAAGCCCATTTACGGCTACTACAACCTGGGCAAGGTCGAGGAAGGGACGCAGGTGCTCGTGAAGGTCGCCCTCTCCCCCGTTTCCGTCGAGGGCGCCAAGGCCAACATGGCCGCGGAACTCCCCGGCTGGGACTTCGAGGCCACGAAGGCCGCCGCTCGGGCGGCGTGGAACGAGGAACTGGGCCGCGTCGCCGTCACCACCAAGGATGCGGAGACCAAGACCGTCTTCTACACGGCGATGTACCACACGATGGTCGCCCCGTCCGTCTTTGACGATGTGGACGGCCAGTATCGCGGTTCCGACGACGTCGTCCGCAAGGGCAACTTCCGGAACTACACCACCTTCTCCCTCTGGGACACCTACCGCGCCCAGATGCCGCTGATGACCCTCATCCACGCGGACCGCTGCAACGACATCACCGCCACGTTCTACCACATCTACGAGCAGCAGGGCGACCTGCCGGTGTGGCACCTGATGGGCAACGAGACCGACTGCATGGTGGGCAATCCGGGCCTCATCGCCTTCGCCGACAACATCGTCAAGGGCTTCCAGGCCGGCCTCACCAAGGAGCAGATGATCACCGCGATGACCAAGACCGCCACCACGCCCGACCGCGGCCAGGACCTGCGGATGGAATACGGCTACATCCCGGCCGACCTCTACCGCGAATCCGTCGCCAACGACATGGAATACGCCGTCGCGGACGGCGCCCTGGCGAACGCCGCCGAGTTCCTCGGCGACAAGGCCACGGCTATCGTCTACCGCGACCGCAGCCACTCCTACCGCCATTTCTGGGATCCGGACCTGCAGTTCATGCGCGGCCGCAAGGTCGACGGCACCTTCACCGAGCCCTTCGACCCGATCTACTCCCGCCACGAGACCTCCGACTACACCGAGGGCACCGGCTGGCAGTACATCTGGCTCGTCCCGCAGGACGTGGAGGGCCTCCAGGACCTGTTCGGCTCCCGCGAGGCGATGCTCGCGAAGCTGGACGGCCTCTTCGAGGCGCCCGACCACGTGGAGGGCGAGAACGCCTCCCCGGACATCTCCGGCCTCATCGGCCAGTACGCCCACGGCAACGAACCTGGCCACCACACCATCTACCTGTACGCGATGCTTGGCGAGCCCGACAAGGCCGCGGACCGGCTCCGTCAGGTCTATAAAGAAATGTATTTCAACGATGTGGAAGGCCTCGCCGGCAACGAGGACGTGGGCCAGATGAGCGCCTGGTACGTCCTGTCCAGCTTCGGCTTCTACCAGGTGGAGCCGGCCTGCCCACGCTTCTGGTTCGGCGCCCCGAACCTGGAGAAGGCGGTCCTGAAGGTCGCCGGCGGCACCTTCACCATCACCGCCAAGGGCCTCTCCGACGAGAAGCCGTACATCCGCGGCGTCAAGCTGAACGGCGAGCCCTACGACCTCCCGTACATCGAGTACAAGGACATCGTCAAGGGCGGAACACTTGAATTCACAATGGGTAAATAATATGGGAAACTACACCAACGATTCCAGAGTCGTCCTTACCCTGGACGCCGGCGGCACCAACATGGTGTTCGGCGCGATGAAGGGCGAAGAGTACGTGGGCGAGCCGATCACGCTGCCTGCCAATGCCAATGACCTGGACCTGTGCCTGAAGACGATGGTCGTCGGGTTCGAGTCCGTGATGAACTCCCTCGGCGGCGAAAAGCCCGTCGCCATCAGCTTCGCCTTCCCTGGCCCGGCCGACTATCCGAACGGCATCATCGGCGGTTACCTGCCGAATTTCCCGTCCTTCCGCGACGGCGTGGCCCTCGGACCGTTCCTCGAGGAAAAGTTCGGCGTGCCCGTGTTCATCAACAATGACGGCGACCTGTACGCCTACGGCGAAGCCCTCGGCGGCGTCCTGCCGCAGGTCAACGGAAAACTGGAGTACCTCGGCAGCTCCAAGCGCTACCACAACCTCATCGGCTACACCTTCGGCACGGGCTTCGGCATCGGCTGCGTCATCAACGGCCAGCTGAACCGCGGCGACAACTCCTGCGTGGAGACCTACTGCCTCCCGCACAGCCGCATCCAGGACGTCATCGTGGAGGACGGCGTCGCCGTCCGCGCCGTCAAGCGCGTCTACGCCGAACGCTCCGGCATCAACGACCCTTCCCTCACCCCGAAGGACATCTACGACATCGCCGAGGGCACGCGTCCCGGCAACCCGGAGGCCGCGCAGGCCGCTTTCGCCGAGATGGGCACCGTCGCGGGCAACGCGATGGCCCTCGCGGCCCAGCTGATGGACGGTCTCATCGTCATCGGCGGCGGCATCACCGCTTCCAAGAAATACTTCATGCCGGCCCTGCTGGACGCCCTCCGCGGCACGGTCCGCACCCTGTCCGGCGACACCCTCGCCAAGGTGCAGATGAAGGTCTACAACCTGGACGACGAGGCCGAATTCGAAGCCTTCGCCAAGGGCAGCGCCCGCGAGCTGAAGGTGTACGGCTCCGACAAGACCGTCACCTACGACCCGCAGAAGCGCATCGGCGTGATGATCTCCAAGATCGGCGCCTCCAAGGCCATTTCCGTCGGCGCCTACGACTTCGCGCTGGCCCAATTAGACGCCAAATAGCCTATGTATCCGCTGAAATTCGAACCCATCTTCAAGACCATCGTCTGGGGTGGCGAGAAGATCGCCCCGTACAAGGGCGTGGAAACCGAGCAGGAGCACATCGGCGAAAGCTGGGAGCTGTCCGGCGTGAAAGGAAACGAGTCCGTGGTCGCGAACGGCGCCCTCAAGGGCCGCACCATCGCGGACCTCGTGAAAGAGTACAAGGGCCGTCTCGTGGGTGAACACGTGTATGCCAACACCGGCGACGAGTTCCCGCTGCTGATCAAGTTCATCGACGCCCTCTCCGACCTGTCCGTGCAGGTCCATCCGAACGACGAGCTGGCCGCCGTGCGGCACAACGGCTCCAAGGGGAAGACCGAAATGTGGTATGTGGTCGATGCGGAGCCGGGCGCGCACCTGCTCGCCGGCATGACCGAGGAAATCACGCCCGAGGAATACGAGAAGCGCGTCGAGGACGGCACCATCACCGAGGTGCTGGCCCGCCACGACGTGCACCCCGGCGACGTTTTCTTCCTCCCGGCCGGGCGCATCCACGCCATCTGCGGCGGCTGTTTCATCGCCGAGATCCAACAAACCTCCGACATCACCTACCGCATCTACGACTACGGCCGGCTGGGCCTGGACGGCAAGCCGCGCCAGCTCCACACGGAGCTCGCGAAGGACGCCATCGATTACAAGGTCTATCCGGACTACCGGACGGCGTACACGCCCGTCAAGGACGCGGAGACCGAGCTGGTATCCTGCAAGTACTTCACCACCAGCCTCTACGAAATGGACGAGGCCGTGACGAAAAACCTGGAGGACGTCGACTCCTTCCTCGTGGTGATGTGCCTGGCCGGAAGCGGCACCCTCACGGACGCCGAGCCCGTCTATGACGCCGACGGCCGCCGCGGCCCCACCAAGGGCCACGTCGTCGACCTCCGCCAGGGCGAGACCGTACTCGTCCCCGCCTCCTCCGTCGGTGTCACCTTCAAGCCCGCCGAGGGCGGCATGAAAGTCATCACGAGCTACATCAAATAGCTGACTGACAGCACATTAAATAGCGAGGGGTGCACCTGGTGGTGCACCCCTCGAATGTTAAAGAGCGATCTTTCAACGACTTACTCCAGGCCGCGAGAGCGGAGGAGGGCAGCCGGGTCGGGATCGGCGCCGCGGAACTGGCGGAAGAGGGTCATCGGCTCTTCGGAACCGCCCTTCTCCAGGAAGGTCTGGCGGAAGGCCTTCGCCGTGGCGGGGTTGAAGACGCCGTCGGCCACGAACTTCTCCCAGGCGTCCACATCCAAGACCTCGGACCACAGGTAGCTGTAGTAGCCGGCGCTGTAGCCGCTGTTGAAGATGTGGTTGAAATAGGTCGTCCGGTAGCGCGGAATGATCTCGTCGATGAGGCCCATCTCGCCACAGACCTTCGTCTCGAAGTCGCGGATGGACTGGGCGTCGGTGAACTTGGCGAGGTCCTCGGCCGTGAGCTCGTGCCACTTCATGTCCAGGATGGACGCGGCGCAGAGCTCGCCCGTCGTGAAGCCCTGGTTGAACTTCAGCGACCGGCCGATCTTCTCCACGAGCTCCGCCGGGACGGGCTCGCCGGTTCGGTAGTCCTTCGCATACACGGCCAGGATTTCCGGGACGAAGGCCCAGTTCTCGTTGAACTGGGAGAACATCTCCACGAAATCGCGGGTCACGCCGGTGCCGGACACGTCCTCGTACCGGCACTTCGTCAGGAAGCCGTGCAGGGCGTGGCCGAACTCGTGGAAGGCGGTCTGGACATTGTCGATGGAAAGCATCGACGGCGCGTCCTCCGTGGCGGGCGGGAAGTTGCAGACGTTCACGATGATCGGGCGGATGTCGACGCCGTCCTTGACATACTGCTCGCGGAAGTTGTTCATCCAGGCGCCGCCCCGCTTGGTGTCGCGGGAGAACCAATCCTGGTAGAAGATGCCGAGGAGGGAACCGTCGGCGTCCGTGAGCTTGTAGGCCTTCGTCACGTCATTGTACACCTCCACCTCGGGCGCGGGCTCGATGTGGATGCCGTATACCTTCTCCGCGGCGGCGAAAACGCCCTTGGAGACGCTGTCCGCCGTGAAGTACGGGCCGGTGACGGATTCGTCCAGGTCGTACTTCAGGGCGCGGACCTTCTCCGCGTAGTAGAACCAGTCCCAAGGCTCGATCTTGTGGCCGGCGACGGCCTCCATGTCGGCGATCTCCTCCTTGGCCTTGCGCATCGACGCGTCCATGATGGGCTGCAGGAAGGCGTCCACCGTCTCCGGGTTGCCGGCCATCTTGTCGGCGAGGAGATACTCGGCGGAAGTCTTGTAGCCCAGCAGGTTCGCCTTCTCCGTCCGGAGCTTCATGATCTCCAGGACGATGGCGTTGTTGTCGTGCTCGTCGCCGTGGTTGCCGCGGCTGGAATAGGCCTTGAAGGCCTTCTCGCGGAGCGCGCGGTCCTCGCAGGTGGCCATGAAGGTCGGGTAGGCCGACACGGTCACGCCGATGGCGTCCCGGAAGGCGTTGTTCTCCGCCAGGAGGTTCTGGCCGAACTTCTGGCTCAGGACGGCGAGGCGGCTGTTGATCTCCGCGAAGCGGGCCTTCTTCTCCGCATCCAGGCTGACGCCGTTGCGGACGAAGCGGTCATAGAGCTTCTTGGTGACCATCTGCTGCTCGCGGTCCAGGCCGTCCATGTTCTCGTACACGGCCTTCACCCGGGCGAAGAAGCCTTCGTCCATGAAGATGGCGTCGGAGGCCTCCGTGATGATCGGGGTCACCTCCTCCTCGATCTGCTGGATCGTGGGGGTGGAGTCCGATTCGGAGAGGTTGAAGAAGACGCCGGACACCTTGGACAGCAGGTCGCCGGAAAGCTCGTAGGCCGCGATCGTGTTCTCGAACGTGGGAGCGTCCGGATTCTCGACGATCGCGCGGATTTCGGCCTTCTGGGCCTCGATACCGGCCAGGAAGGCGGGCATGTAGTCCGCTTCCGTGATCTTGCTGAACGGAGCCGTTCCGTACGGGGTGTTCCACTCCTCACTGAAAATCTTTCCGGCCTTCGGGCCGCAAGCGGTCATCGTCAATGCCATCGCTGCAAATAACAGGATTCTTCGGGTCATTATTTCTGGATCTTAACGCTGTTTTCATCGACCAGGGCCAGCTGCGCGGCCCCGTTGTACACGGTCAGGATGCCCGTCGCGGAGCACAGCGCGCCGTCGTCCGTTCCCTTGGGATCGCCGAGGATGGCCGGGTCGATCTCCGTGTCCGCGAACTTGGCGAATCCGCTGGTGCGGATCTGGACCGCCTGGCCCTTCGGCATGTGGAAATAGTGGCTGGTGGTGAGAGCCGTGGCATTCTCGCGGATGGTCTGCTTCACCGTCAGGCCCGTCATCTCGTCGAAGATGTCGCCCATCGACTTGTCCGAGCTGGTGCAACGGTCGAAGCAACCGGCGTCCAGGTACTCCAGGAACTTGTTCTTGGACATGGCCCAGGTGGTCACGCCGAAGGTCTCGGTGGAGCAGAAGACGCGGTTGGTGGAGGCCTTCTTGTCCTTGTACGGGTCGATGTAGATCAGGATGAAGATGCGCTTGTACGCCTCGGTGTTGTACTCGGGCTTGGCGCCGTACTGCAGGTCTTCCAAGGTCACCAGCTGGCCCCAGAGGTGGTTGGTGTAACCCTCCTTGAGGGCGGCCGCCAGCTCATCTTCCGTAACCCGGCGCGGAGGGACGGGATCGCCCCAGGCGCCGCGGATCACGTGGGCGTCGATCAGGTAGCGGTTGTCCAGGTAGGAGGTCTCGTACTCGCCGGTCGGGTCCTCGACGCCCAGCTGGGGCATGCCGTTGTACTGGCCGATGGTGAGACCACTGCACTTGACATAGACCATCTGGCCCAGCTTGTAGTCGCTGTACAGGGAGGAGAGGCCGATCTTGACGCTGATCACGCCGGTCTCGTCCTGGAGGTACAGTTCGCGGTAGATGTTGCCGGAATGGTCGTCGGAGATGACCTTGCCGGCGATGACCATGTCGTCGTCCTGGATCTTCAGGACGCCGTACTTGGCATACAGTTCCTTGAGGTGGGCGATGGTGGACGTCACTTCCAACTCCGCGGCCTCATACGTGTACACGTCGCCGTACTCGCCGGTGAACACCGGCTCCCACTCCTCGCAAGCGGCGAGGGCGAGGGTTGCCGCAGCAACAATCAGGATACGCTTTCTCATGGCCTAGAATCGGAAATAGATGTTCAACATGTAATTGAAGCCGCTCATATAGAAGTACTTGGAGTCGAAGCGGTAGAACATCGCCTTCGACACGGAGTTCTTCACGATGCGGGTCTGCTCGTAACCGCCGGTCTTCACCCAGGTGTTGTTCAGCAGGTTCTTCGCATTCAGGGAGAAGCCCAGCTGGTACTTCCGCTGGATGTACCAGGACTTGCCCACGGACAGGTTCAGGAGCCACTGCGGGTCGAACTTCTCCTGCTCGCACATGTACGCGACCTCGAACGGCGTGACCTCGCGGTCCGGGCCGGCCGTCGCGTAGTCCGTGCGGTAGAGCGGGTTCATCGACAGGTAGGAATGGCCGAAGTAGTCGATGTCGGCGTCCACGAACCAGTAGTTCCAGTTCCACGCCAGGCCCAGGCTCACGGCGAGCTGCGGGGTGGATTCCACATAGTGGCGGACGATCGTGCCGTCCACGTTGGGGTGGCTCTTCCAGTACGGGACCACGACGCCGTAGGTGCCTTCCACGATGGTGGCGTTGTTGTCGATGGTCTGGTACATCTTCGGGTTGGAGGTGTAGTAGTACTCGCCGTAGCCGATCACGCCCTGGAGGGCGAGATTCGGGATGTCGGTCGGGATCTTCCAGCCCATCTCCATGCCCACGTGCCGCTCGTCGATGCCGGTCAGCGCGAAGTTGGTGAAGGAGTTCTGGCTGTCGTCATAGAAGCTCATCACCTTGGCCTGGTCCATGATGTCGGTGTAGTAGCCCGTGATCCGGAAGTTGTAGCCGTTGGAGGACACCTGGTAGTTGATGTCGCCGGTGAGGGTCTTGACGGTCGTCAGCTCCGGGGCCAGCTGGTTGCGCGTACGCGGGGACATGAACGACTGGCTGAAATTCGGCGCGTCGTTGAAGTAGCCCGCATTGGCATAGAACCGGTGGCCGCCGGGAAGGACGTAGTTGAGGTTCACCTTGCCGGCGTAGGTCAGGAACTTCGCCACCTTGGACTTGCCGTAGGACGTGATCGGGTCGCCGTTCTCGTCATAGGTGGTGACTTCCCGGCCGTCGATGTAGATCGGCAGTCCCTTGTCGTCCACACCCGGGAACAGGCCCTTGCGGTTGAGGCCGTGCCGCCAGAAGGCGGTCTGGCCCACGCGGCCGCCGAGCGCCATCTCGAAGTTGCCGACGTTCAGCTTGCCGGACAGCCAGCCGTTCCACTTGCGGACGTTCGCGTAGTAGTCGTAGCCGTACTTGTCGCCGACGCGGATCTTCTGCACCTTGCCGTTCGCCAGCCAGTAATCCAGGTCGTTCTGGGTCATGTAAGGGAAGGCGGCGTAGTCACGCTCGGCGAAGGAGTCCATGTTGTAGAAGTACTCGCCGCCGAGGAGGTCGTCCATCTTCTGGTAGTACTCGGTCCGGTTCACCTTCGCATCGGCGCCGCCGGTCAGGGTGAAGATCCGGGACGGACGCCACTTGAAGTTGAGGGCGAAATTCAGGTCCTGCTGGTCCACGCGGCGTTCCTGCAGCGCGTACTTGGAGCGGCGCTCGCCGTCCTCGACGTTCAGCTTGTTCACGGCGTAGAGGCGGTCCCAGTTGACGTGGGCGTACTGCGGCAGGTCCTGCTGCCATACTTCCCTGGCCCAGTCGGCCTTCATCCCGTTCATGCGGTTGTAGTCGTCCTCCTCCATGAAGAAGTAGCTCGGGAGGTTCCGGTAGTAGTCCGGACGCGGATCCTGGGCGTCGTACCAGTCGAGGGCGGTGTAGCCGTTCTTGCCGAAGCGGTACAGGACCGTCGCGGCGGCGTTGAACTTGTGGCCCGGGGTGAAGTCGTACTTGAGGATGGCGATGGGCTCGTGCGTCTTGCGGACGCGGGAGTTGCGCACCTTGCCGTTCTGGTAGCCCCAGTTGGAGTTGTACATGTTGTCGCCCATCAGGTCATAGACCTCCTGGGTGGACGCGTTCGCGGCGCCGCGCTGGCCGGGCGTGCCCATGAAGACGAAGCCGAGCTTGTGCGCGTCGTTGAACTGCTTCTCGACCGCGGCGTAGTAGGCGAAGGAACGGTAGTACACGCCCTTCACCCAGTCGTTGCCGCCTAGGCGGGCCGACACGTTGAACGCGTAGGACCAGCCGTCGTCCCGGGGGCCGGAGGCGTAGGTCATCATCAGGCGCAGCCGGTACAGCTGGCTGTTGGTGAGCACGCTCCCCCGCCATCCCTTGCGGACGGACAGGGCGTTGGCGGGCAGGTTCGTCAGGCCGTTGTAGCCGCCGATGCCGTAGTCGGAGATTTCGGCGCCGTTGACGGTGTACTTCGTGCGGGTGGCCTCGTTGAGGCCGCTCCAGAGCGAGAACGGGGAATACCCGGTGATGGCGTCGTTCATCTTGACGCCGGCCAAGTACACGTCCTGCGACTCGGAGGAGTAACCGCGCACACGGTAGCGGACGGAACTGAAGTTGTAGCCCGCCATATTGTTGAACACGTCGTTCTGGCCGAACAGGACCGTCGGGCTGTCGCCGTAACCGGTGTCGTCCATGTCAAACTCCACGAGGTTGTCCACGTCCACCTCGCTGACGACCGCGCCGCGGGTCAGGGAGAGGTTGAACATGTTCTTGACATATCCGTCGTTGACGGTGACGTTGACACGCGTCTCCAGGTAGTCCGGGGCCTGGATCACCAGGTCGTAAATGCCGTTGTCCAGGTCCTCGATGAGGAAGCGGCCGTCGTCGCCGGAAGTCACCGTGGCCACTTCGGCCGTACCCTGGTACAGCACGAGGACCGCACCGGGGACCGGGGACCGGTCGGTGCGGCTGACGACCGTGCCGCGCACGCCTCCCGTGAACGTCTGGGCGGAAAGGCCCAGCGAGAGGAGGAGCGCGACGGTCGCCAAGGTTAGTTTCTTGATCATATCCGGTTACTTGTTACTTACTACAATATAGGTCGGGAAGTGGTCGCTGTAGCCGCCCACGAAGGCGCCGTTCGAGAAGGTGCGCAGCGGCTGGCCCGCATACTGGCCTTCCTGCTGCTGCATGAACGGCGGGTTGAAGATGCGCGCGTAGTACTTCTTCTTCACAATCGGCTGGATCTTCAGCGTGCCCTTCGGCGCGTTCACGAGGGGCTCGTTGACCACGAGGATGTCGTAGATGTTGTTCTCGCCGCGGTAGTACAGGGAGCTGTACCCGGCCTTGAGCATCGACACGAACGGGGAGAAGAAGTCCATCGGCCCCACGTCCTCGAGCTTCTCGCGGCCGTGCATCCACACGGCCATGCTGTCGTCGGTGGGGTTGTCGTTCATATCGCCCATCGCCACGATCTTGATGCCGGGATACTCCTGCATCAGGCGGACGCTCTCCTCGTACATCATCTGGCCGCCACGGGAACGCAGGGCGCCGCTCTTCTCGCCCAGGCGGGAAGGAAGGTGCGCCACCAGGAAGGCGAACATTTCGCCGCCCAGCAGGCCGCGGACCATCAGCAGGTCACGGGTGCGGAAGGCGTCCTGTTCCTCCTTGGTCATCCCGAATTCAAGCTCGCTGTCGAAGTTGAAGGGGATGGACTTGGACTCCAGCACGGTGAAGAGCTCCGGCCGATACAGCAGGCCCACGTCCACGCCACGGCGGTCCGGACCGTCGTAGTGGACGATCTGGTAGTGCGCGTCGGCGATGGCCGGTTCCGCGACGAGATCCTCCAGCACGTGGCGGTTCTCGATCTCGGAGACGCCGAGGACGGCGTGATAGGCCTTGTTCTCGTCCCGCATCGCCCGGATGACCCGGGCCATGTTGGCGAGCTTCTTCTGGTACTTGAAGTCGGTCCATTCGTTCGCCCCGTCGGGAAGGTACTCGTAGTCGTTCTTACCTTCGTCGTGGTAGGTGTCGAACAGGTTCTCCAGGTTGTAGAACCCGATGACATAGTTCTTCGTTCCGCCCTTCTGGGCGAAAGCCGGCGTGATCGCCAGCAGGAACGCAAGGATGGTTATGTATCTTTTCATCGTCTCGTCGTTTTAGTTCCACCACCAGTTGACCGAGTTCGGATTCTCCGCCTCCACGGCCGTTGCGGCGGCATCGCCGATGGCGGCCGGCAGGTTCACGAAGAAGTTCACCCCGGTCTTCGCCTCAAGCTCCTTGATGGACATCACGGAGGAATGGTTCCGGGCCACGGTCTCGTTCGGATTGTGCGTGTGCTCCAGATAGACGGCGCAGCCGCGGTAGCCGCCGTTCTCGGACGCCGACTTGCTGTAGCTGAGGACCGCCTTGTAGTAAGCGTTCGGTATGGCGACCTGCTTGCCTTCGATGTCCGTCGTGTAGCTGACCTTGCCGTCCACCACGCAGCCGGTCACCACGTAGAGGGTGTCGCACCGGCCAGCCCAGCCGCGGACCCGGTCTTCCAGACGGGCCCAGATCTCGCCGTTGAAGTTGTAGTTCTGGGGCGTCATGTTGGTGCCGTAGAAGGTCTGGACGTTGGCGTTGTAGCTCAGGCGGTCGGCCGACGGGAGCTGGTGTCCGCGCGCCCAGCCGCCCCGGAAGGTGCTGGTGACGACGGGCTGGCGGGAAGCCGGCAGCAGCGGGTCGAGGCCCCAGGCGTCGGTGCGGGAGCCGCTGGCGCGCAGGCCGTTGTTGAGCGGATAGGCCACCCAGTGGGAGACCAGCTTGGAGTAATCCCAGTAGAAGGAGTAGTTACGGCCCTTGTAGGTTCCGACAGTCATGTCGTGCCAGAAGATGTTCAGGCCGTCGTCCGGCCGGGTCTCGGGCAGTTCCATCCAGCCCTTGCGGGTGGAGGAACCGCCGTTGATCTCGGGTTCGGGATCGTCGGAAGGAACGCCCTGGTGCAGGGTGACCGTGAGGGTCTTCTCCTGCGCCTGGAGCCGGATGTCGGCCTGACGGGGCTCCTCTCCGGTATTGGCGTCATAGAGCAGCGCGACGGCCCGGCTGTTCCCCCGACCTCTGTCCGGGGTGATCCGGATCCAGTCCGCATCGCACGTGATGGTCCAGTTCCCCTGGGCGTACACCTCCAGGAACTGGCTGCCCTTCCGGCTGGAAACGGCATCACGCGCGAGAACGAACGACGGTTCGGGGATTACGGGCTCCTCCTCGCAGGAGACGAACCCCAGCGAGAGGACCCCGAGCAGGACCGCGCCGAAAACAGTATGTAGTCTCGTTCGCATAGTCACCCTGCCTTATTCAAATTCCACGGTTATTTTTTCTACGCGGACTTGTCCGTTGTTGGCGTGGAGGACCACCTTGGAGGCGGAACCGGTCCACGTCACGGTCAGGGCCGTCTTGTCGCACGTCGCCGAGGCGCCGCCCTCCAGTCCGGCCATGTCGAAGCAGTAGGAGGTGTTGCCGGCATTGGGCGCGCAGCCGATGACGATCATCTTGATCTTCTTCCCATCCGTCGAGGCGATGCTGAAGGCGGCATTCTTATAGACGCGGATGTGAGAGGCGTTCGGGGCCGGCACGGCGAGACCCGCCGCATGCTTGTAGAAACCCAGCTTCATCCCCTGGGTGGTGACGCTGAAGCCGGCTCCGTAGGTGCCGTCCGTCTCCTCTCCCCAGGACAGGGCGTCATTCGTCTCGATGGTGACCGAGCTGCCGGCCGGCGTGTCGCCACCGCCACCACCGCTGCCGTCGGTCTTGCCGTTCAGCGAGTACAGCCAGTTCTCGTTCGCCACCGTTTCCGGCGTGTTGCCCTTGTAGTTCATCAAGGAGCCGTACACGATCACTTCGTCACCCACCTGGATGTCGGTGCCTTCGGTGTACTTCTCGCCGTTGAAATACAAGCTGCGGAAGATCTGGAACTCATCCTTCTCGGTGCCGTCGGCGGAAATCCAGTAGGAGGCGTTGCCGAAGGTGCCGCCGCCCACATAGGTGCCGTTGTTGGCGATGCGGGAGATCTTGCCCTTCACGTACACCTTGTCCGTCTTGTCGTAGACGGTGTTGCTGGTCCAGGTGAGGTCCTTCACGGCGTCAATGGCGCCAAGCGCGGTGTACGGATCGGCCAGCGTGCCGGAGCCGTTGCCGCCGGGCGTATCCCCGCCGCTGCCACCGCCGCTGCCGTCAGTCTTGCCGTTCAGCGAGTACAGCCAGTTCTCGTTCGCCACCGTCTCCGGCGTGTTGCCCCTGTAGTTCATCAGGGAGCCGTACACGATCACTTCGTCACCGACCTTGATGTCGGTGCCTTCGGTGTACTTTTCGCCGTTGAAATACAGGCTGCGATAGATCTGGAACTCATCCTTCTCGGTCCCGTCGACGGAAATCCAGTAGGAGGCGTTGCCAAAGGTGCCGCCGCCCACATAGGTGCCGTTGTTCGCGATGCGGGAGATCTTGCCCTTCACATACACCTTGTCTGTCTTGTCGTAGACAGTGTTGCTCGTCCAGGTCAGGTCCTTCACGGCGTTGATGGCGCCGAGCGGGTCGTACGGATCGGCCAGGGTGCCGGAGCCGTTGCCGCCGCCGGGCGTGTCGCCGCCGCCACCGCTGCCGCCATCATTCAGGGAATAGAGGTAAGCGCTGCCGGAGACCGTCTCCGGGGTGTTGTTCCGGTAGTTCATCAACTTGCCGTAGACGACGACTTCGTCGCCCACCTTGATGTCGGTCTGGCCCGCCTCGAACTTCTTGTTGCCGAGGTACAGGATGCGGAAGCAGTAGAACTCGTCCTTCTCCGCGCCATCCTCGGAAATGTAGAAGGAAGCGTTTCCGAAGGTGCCGCCCTCGGTGTAGGTGCCGCCGGAGGCGATGCGGGAGATCTTGCCCTTCACGTACACTTCGCCCGTGCTCTCATACTCCGTGTTGGAGGTCCAGGTCAGGCCCTTCACGGCGTTGATGGCGCCGAGCGGGTTGTACGGATCGGCCAGCGTGCCGCTGCCGGAAGCGCCGCCGGGCGTGTCACCGCCGCCGCCACCGCCGCCGGACTCGTTCAGCGAGTGGAGGTATGCCGCGTTGGCCACGGTCTCGGGCGTGTTGCCGCGATAGTTCATCAGCTCGCCGCAGATGACCACCTCGTCGCCCACCTTGATGTCGGTGCCGGAGGTGTACTTGACGTTGCCGAGATAGAGGATGCGGTAGCAGTAGAGCTCGTTGCCCTCCTTGCCGTCGTCGGAGATGTAGAAGGTCGCGTTGCCGAAGGTGCCGCTCTGGCCGAAGGTGCCGTTGTCGGCGATCTTGGAGATCTTGCCCTTCACATAGACGGTGCCGGTCTTGTCGTATTCGGTGTTGCTGGTCCAGGTGAAATCCTTGACCGCATTGCGGGCCGCCGCCACGTTGTACGGGTCGGCCAGCGTGCCGGTGCCGGCGGGATCGCCGCCCGGGCCCGGAGGCGTGTCGCCGCCGCCACCGCCCTCGCCGTTCAGCGAGTACAGGTAAGCCGCGTTGGACACGGTTTCGGGCGTGTTGCCGCGGTAGTTCATCAGCTCGCCGCAGATGACCACCTCGTCGCCCACCTTGATGTCGGTGCCGGAGGTGTACTTCTTGTTGCCGAGGTACAGGATGCGGTAGGCGTAGAGTTCTGCGCCCTCCGCGCCGTCGTCGTTGATGTAGAAGGTCGCGTTGCCGAAGGTGCCGCTCTGCCCGAAGGTGCCGTTGTCGGCGATCCGGGAGATCTTGCCCTTCACATAGACGGTGCCCGTCTTCTCGTACTCGGTGTTGCTGGTCCAGGTGAGGTCCTTCACGGCCGCCCGGGCCGCCGCCACGTTGTACGGGTCGGCCGCCGTGCCGGTGCCGGTGGGCGTGCCTTCGGCGCCACCGCCGCCTTCGTCCGTGCCGCGGTTCACGCCGTTGTGCTCGTAGACAAAGGCGGTACCCTGGACGGTCTCGGGCGTGTTGCCCTTGTAGTTGACCACGTGGCCGTAAATGATCACGTCGTCGCCCACCTTGACATCCGGATCCTTGGAGGTCCACTTCTTGTTGCCGAGGTACAGCACCCGGTAGCAGTAGAACTGATCGGAGGTCGTGGCGCCATCGTCGGAGATGTAGAAGGTGGCGTTGCCGTACGTGCCGCTGGCGGCGAAGTTGTTGCCTTCGTCGATCCGGGAGATCTTACCCTTGACATACACGCCGGAGGAGCTCTGGACGTCGGCGCCGAGGCTCTTCACATACTTGATGGCGCCCGCCACGGTGAGCGGGTTGTCGAGCGTGCCGATGATTTCCTCGCCGCGCTCGCCGGTCTGGGTGATGTCGATGGTCTTGTAGTCATACCCGATGGAGAACTTCACCCGCTTGTTGCGGTTGTAGCCGGCGTTGTTCAGGACGGTGAGGGTCACCGACTGGGGCTGGTCCGAGGCGACGCCGGATTCCGGCGTCACGGCGATCCACGGAATCTCGTCGGTGTCCCAGTTGATGTCGGCGGTCCAGTCGCGGTTCGCGGTGATGGTCAGCGGAATGTTCACCAGCTCCATGTCCAGCGGGCACGAGGCCAGCTTGGTCTCCGCATCGAAGGTGAGCGCCGGTCCGGCGATCTTGATCTCCGGGAGCTGGATATCGGCCTCTTCCGGCCGGCAGCCGACGAGGGCGGCCGCCAGGCCCAGAAGGGCGAACATGCGTGTTCTGAGTTTCATATTGCGAAGCATTGGTTATTCGGTTTTACCGTTCAGGGAATAGAGGTAGGCCTTGCCGGAGACGGTCTCGGGCGTGTTGTTCTGATAGTTCATCAGCTTGCCGTAGACGACCACTTCATCGCCCACTTTGATATCGGTCTGGCCGGCCTCGAACTTCTTGTTGCCGAGATAAAGGGCGCGGAACACATAGAACTCGCCGTCACCCGTACCGTCGGCGGACAGGTAGAAGGAAGCGTTGCCGTAGGTGCCGCCCTCGGTAAAGGTGCCCTTGTTGGCAATCTTGCAGATCTTGCCCTTCATATACACTTCGTCCGTGGACTCATAGTCCGTGTTGGAGGTCCATTTCAGGCTGGCGACGGCCGCGGCCGCCTCCGCCGGAGTGTACGGGTTCGTGAGGGTTCCCTTGGCATTGGCATCGACGATCTTCGTCACGATGACATTGATGTACTTGCCGCCGCCGGAGAGACCGTTGAAGTAGCCGGTCACGGTGATGGCCTTGCCATCAAACGCATCGGCGCCGACGGCCTCGACCGGCTGCACCAGGCTGCCCTGCTTGGTGCCTGCGTCCACACCGTCGATTTCCACGTTGTAGTAATTGCCGGACTTCTTGAGGACACCCTTGAACTGGATGTACTCGGCGACGGTGGCCGCATAGTCGAGAGCGCCGGCCGTGATGTCCTTCACCGCCGGGTGCACGACGGCGGCGGTGCCGGTCTTCTCGACGGAGGTGATCGTCGCGAGTTCGGGAACGCCGTTGTAGGTGGTCTTGGTCGCAAGAACCTTCACCTTGTCGCCGATTTCGACGGCATTGGCGCCGTTGTCATAGGCATAGATGGCGGTGGCGCCGTCGGAAACCACGAAGCCCTTGGCGGTCTTCGCCACGACGGTGGACTCAAGGGTCTCCACGCCGGAGTTGTCCGGCAGGGCCACGATCTCGGTGATGCTCTGGCCGGTCGGCGGAACGCCCGGCTGGCTCACGGAAACGCTCTTGGAGGAGTTCGTCGCCTTGAACACGACGGTGGCCGTGCGGGCGGCCGTGGTGGTGTTGGCCTCGTAGGCGAAGCTGTAGACGGCCGCGCCGCCTTCGCCCGCCGCGATGTCGGTGAGCTTGATCCAGCTCTCGGACGGGAGGACCGCCATGCCGTCGGCCTTGGAGACGACGGAGATGGTGAAGGTGCCCGCCTCGGCGCTCTCGAGCGCGATCTCGCCCGGCTCGACGCTGATCAAGGACTTCTCCACCTTGATGAGGGTGGCGTCCACGAGCTCGAGGGTGCTGCCATACATGGTGCGCGGACCCTGGACGGTGATGACGTCACCCGATTCGACACCGAAGGTGTTCCAGCCACCGGCGTCCTTCGGATACTGCCCCTTCGCATTGAACAGGCCATAGATATAGATGGTGCCGGTCTCGTCCTGGACATTCAGGTTGCCGTAATTCGTATTAACGATGGTGGTCACGGTACCGCGGATGCGGAAGGTCTGGCCGTCGTTGCCCGCCATCACTTCCGCGATCGTGGAGATCGGAGCCTCATAGGCGCCCGGTCCGGCCTGGATCACGGTGAAGCGCTGCTTGCGGCTGCCCACGTTCACCACGAGGTTGGCCGTCCGCGCGGACGAACCGGTGTTCGCGTCAGCTGCGAACACGAGGCCGGTGACCTCGGAACCGCCGCTGCGCGGGGTGACGGTGAGCCACTCGGGAACGGTGGCGTCGTCGAAGGACCACTGGGCCGTCGCCTTGACGGCGGTATTGGCAATGCCGCCTTCCAGGGCGATGCTCAGATAGGAATTCTCCACCTGGAAGCTGTCCAGGGAGGAGATGACCTGCTCCTGCACGCAGCCGGCGGCGAGCGCCGCACCGGCGAGGATGGAAAGGAAGAATCTGTAGAGTTTCATATCGTCGCGTGCTTGGGGGTTAGTTGAACATGTACTTGACGCCGATCTGCATGTACCAGCAGTTGCCGAGGCTGTGCTGGTAGTCCCAGGTCTTCACGCCGGAATCCACCATCGTGGAGAACACGGGGACGCCGTCCGGATCCGTCCGCTCGTACTTCAGGATCTTGGCGTTGCCGCTGGCGTTGGGGACGTCCGGGTTGAAGCCCTTCGTCACGCCCCAGCGGGAGTTGAACAGGTTGCTGACATTCTGCACGTCCAGGCTCAGCTGCAGGGTGTTGCGGACGCTGCCGACCTTCACGATGAAGTCGTGGGCGAAGCGGAAGTCGAACACGTGGCGCATCGGCTGGTTCACGGCATAGGCCTCGGCGTACTTGCCCGCGTTCTTGGTGAGGTAGGCGTCCTGCGCGGCGAACTCCCAGTAGCGGCTCTCGTTGTCCCCGTCGATGAAACGGATCTCGCTCTTGTTGGCGGGGATGTACATCAGGTCGTAGGCGTTGCCGTCGCCGTTCAGGTCGTTGCCGTAGACGTAGCTGTTGCCCGAGTAGCGGAGACCCTCGTAGAACAGGCTCCAGTGGTTGTGCGCGGCGTCGGTGTAGGCGACGGAGGCCATCAGGCGGTCGGGCAGGTTGTAGGAGGAGTTGTGCAGGATGTTGTAGTTAGGACCGTCCACGGAAGGAATGTACTTCCAGGCGGCGGAGGCGTTGGAGCCCG
This sequence comes from Bacteroidales bacterium, assembly GCA_017429205.1. Next base: position 6,545 of record JAFRPH010000021.1, on the reverse strand, counting down.
GCATGCCGGTGATTTCCTTGCTCACGGTGTGCGTATAGGCCGCCGTGATGCTGAGGTTCTGCAGCGGCTGCGCGTTCAGGGAGATGGTGGCGATGGAGCCCCAGCCCTTGTTCGTGTTGGTCAGGACGTAGGCGTCCTTGCTAGTGTACCGGTAGTCGGCCGGATAGATGTGCCGTTTGTCGGGGCCGTTGAAGGTCACCCAGCCCGCGTTGTCCTCCGGAATGTTGTAGTTCGTGAGCATCACGCCGTTGATGGTCTTGTTGAAGATGTACTCGGCGCTGATGGTCAGCGGGAAGGAGAACGGGAAGGAATAGTCGACGGCGAGGGAGCTCTTCCACACCTGCGGCATCTTGAAGTTGTAGTCCACGCCGGCGACTTCGCTCGGGGCGGGGGCCGTCTCCGGAGTAATGCTGGTCGGATACTTGTCCGGGTCGATGCTGTTCAGGATGTCGAGGATCGCCCAGCGGTCGGTCACGAGGTGGCCGCCGGCCATCATCCGGCTCAGGACCTCGGGATCCTTCATCTTGGTCAGACGGCCCTTCACGATACCGGCGTTGGTGGGCATGTTGGTGAAGAACACCAGCGGGATACGGCCGGAGAAGAGGCCGGTGCCGCCGCGAACCTTCAGGCTCCTGTCCCCGAAGACATCCCAGGAGAAGCCCAGACGGGGACTAACCTGGATGCTGGTCTTGGGCCACTTGCCGGTGTCCACGTGCTTGCCGCCGTAATCGAGGGCGTAGGTCGCGTTGTTCTTCATCACGTCCTTGTTGTTGAAGGACAGGTTGTCCAGACGCAGGCCGGCGGTGAGCTTGACGCGGTCGTTCACGGTCCATTCGTCCTGGACATAGGCGCCGATCTGGGCGAAACGCACCTTCGCGGAAGGATATTCGTCCCCGTCGAAGCCCCAGTCGAAGGCCATCTCGATCGGGGCGTTGCCCGCCATGAAGTCGCTCATACTGGCGAACCGGAACATGCCGGTACCGTTGCGCATGTAGGTGTTCAGGGCCATCTGGGCCTCCACGCTGGCGCCGGCGGTCACCTTGTGGGCGCCCAGGTACATGGTGACGTCGTCCTTGACGTTCAGCACCGTGTTCTGGACCTTGTTCCGGTAGGTGAAGAGTTCGGTACCGAAGTCCATGTAAGGCTCGTTGGCGTAGTCGGAACCGAGGTCGCCGGCGAGGATTTCAACGAACGGGAAGAAGCCGCCGTCATTGCCGCGGACGTCCTGGATGTCGGAGTACGTGACCAGGAGCTGGTTGGAAACCTTGTCCGAGAAGCGGGAGTTCAAGTCCGCGGAGACCGTCCAGAGGTTGTTCATCTGGTTGTACAGCGAGTTGGAGAAGACGAGGCCGTACTTGGAGACCATGCCGAAGCTCATGTCGGACACGTCGCGGGAGGTGGACGGAGCCGTCCACTTGTTGTTGTTCGTGTAGTTGTACCGGAGGGCCAGGTGGTGTTTCTGGCTGATGTTCCAGTCGATGCGGGCGAGGAGCTTCAGGTTGCCCTGGTCCTTGTTGTAGTTGTTGTAGGAACCCGGATCGTAGTCGTAGTTCTTGATGAGGAAGTTCCGCATCTGCTCGGCCTCGGAGATCTTGACACGGGTGATCATGCGGGTCTCGTCCTCCACGCCGTCCTCGGAAGGACGCCACTTGATGATTTCGGAAGGGCTCGGGGAGCGCTCGGCGTTGACGAAGAAGAACAGCTTGTTCTTGATGATCGGGCCGCCCAGGGTGAAGCCGTACGTGGTTTTGCTCTCCGGGGTGCGCTCGAGGTCCACACCGTCCACGCGGTTGCCGTGCATGTTCTCGTTCTGGTAATAGGCATAGGCCGTCCCCTTGAACGTGTTCGTACCGGACTTCGTGATGGCGTTGATACCGCCGCCGATGAAGTTCGACTGACGGACGTCGTACGGGGATACCACAACCTGCATTTCCTCGATCGCATCGATGGAAATCGGGTTGCCGCCGCCCGGCAGGGCCGTCGAGAGACCGAAGTTGTTGTTCACGTTCGCGCCGTCCACGGTGAAGTTGGTGGAACGGCCGGAGCTGCCGGAGAAGTTCATCCCGTTACCGCCGTACGGCGAGAGCTTGGCCATGTCGGAGAAGCTCCGGCTGATGGGGGGCATCTCGATCATCTGGCGGGAGGAGATGTTCGTCGAGGCGCCGGTCTTCTCCACGGCCGCGAACTTGGAAGTCGGGGCCGCGATGACGACGGCCTCCGAGAGGAACTCGGAGGACTCCGGAAGCTGGGCGTTCAGGTTGAACGTTTCGGCCAGGGAGAGGGTGACATCGGTGTAGTTCACCTGCTGGTAGCCCAGGCAGGAGACCTCGACCCGGTAAGGGCCGCCGGTACGCATACCCTGGATGGTGTAGAGACCGTCCACGTTGGTCACGGAGCCGTAGCTGGTGCCGGAAGGCTCGTGGATGGCCACGATAGCGGCGCCGATGACCGGCTCTCCGTTCTGGTCCACGACCCGTCCGCCGAGGGACGCTGTCGTCACCTGCGCGGAGGCAGCGATGCCTGCGAACATCGTGATGAACGCGAGCACAAGGCTTTTGAAGGGATTTCTCATAAGGTTATCGTGCTTAAATTATATAGTTTTCCATTTTGCGAATTTAACGATAATTCTTCAAAAGCACAATAAAAAACGGGACCCCTTTTCAAGGGGCCCCGTCGGGGATGCTGACGGAAAGTCAGATTAGTTGAAGTAGTACTTCAGGCCGAACAGGACTCTCCAGCACTCGGAAGAGTTCTTGTAGTAGGTCGAGTACGTCTCGGTCGGATAGGCGTCACCCACCTTGTTGAAGGAGAAAGAATCCGTCTTCGAGTCGTACGCGAGCGGGCTGATGAAACCGGTGAAGCTGTTCTTGTTGTAGCAGTCCAGCTTGCGGACACCCCACTTGCTGTTGAACATATTGCCGATGTTGTCGATGGAGGCGCTGAGCTGGAACTTGTGGCTCGTGGAACCGATGCGGAACTTGATGTCCTTCGCCACGCGGAGGTCGAAGCGGTGCACGAACGGAGCGCGGGCGGCGTTGGCCTCGGCATACTGACCCTTGTGCTTGGACAGGTAGTTGTCCTGCTCGACGAACTTCCAGAAGGCGTCACGGTCGGCGTCGGAAGCGAAGTTGAGCTCGTCCTTGGTGGCCGGGATGTAGATCAGGTCGGTGGCCAGGCCGTCACCGTTGCGGTCGGTGGAGTAGGTGAAGCTGTTGCCGTAAGCGGAATAGCCGGTGTAGTAGAGATCCAGCTGGAGACCGCCGATGAGGTCGATGTAGTAGGAGAGGTCGGCGGAGACCTTGTCCGGAACCACGTACTGGCTGCGCTGCAGGGTCAGGAAGTTCGGACCGTTGACGGAAGCGAGGCCCTGGTAGGCGGAGCTGGCGGCGGAACCCGGCATGCCGGAGATTTCCTTGGACTCGGTGTGGGTGTAGGAGAACATCGCCTTGAGGTTGCGGATCGGCTCGGCCTTCACGGTGTAGTTGAAGGTGTAGCCCCAGCCCTCGCGGGAGTTGGTCAGGATGTAAGCGTGGTTCTTGCCGTAGAGGAAGTCGCCCTCATACTTCAGACGGTTGTCAGGACCGGCGAAATGGCTGGTGACCTTGCTCTCGTTGATGTCCCAGTCCTGGAGACGGGTGCCCCAGATGGTCTTGTTGAACATGCCTTCGGCGGTCATGGAGAACGGGAAGGAGGTCGGGAGCTGCAGGTCGAGGGCGAGGGAGCTCTTCCAGATCTGCGGCATGTGGAAGTTCGGATCGACACCGTTGACGTCGGCGTTGGAACCGATCTGGCCGTCCTGCGGAGTGACCGTGGTGTTCAGGCCGAGGGCCTTGATGTACTCCTCGTTGCTGGTGATGAGGTGACCGCCGGTGGTCTTGCCGCCGTTGAGGGTGGTCAGGACGCCGGTGGCGTCCGGATTGAGCACGAGGGCGCCGTCCTTGAGGCTATGGCCGTACTTGACGGTGGTCTGGATCATACCGGCGTTCTGCGGCATGTTCGTGAAGAACACGAGCGGAAGGCGGCCCTGGAACAGGCCGGTACCGCCGCGGACGACGATGCTCTTGTCACCATAGACATCCCAGTTGAAGCCGACGCGCGGGGAAACCTGGACGCGGGTCTTGGGCCACACACCGGTATCGACGTGCTTTCCGCCGTAATCGATCGCCTTGATGGCGTTGTTGGTCATCAGGTCCTTGTTGTCGAAGGCGAGCATGTCGGCGCGGATACCGTAGGAGAGCTTGAAGGTCGGGGAGACCTTCCACTCGTCCTGGACATAAGCGCCATACTGGTTGTAGTTGATACGGCCGGCCGGGCTGGCGACACCGTTGTTACCGTAGGTGTAAGCGAAGCTGATAGGCAGGTTGCCCTGGAGGAAGTCCTCCACGGTGGCGAAGCGGTAGTAACCGGTACCGTTGCGCATGTAGGAGTTGTGGGCCATCTGGTGCTCGTAGCTGGCACCGGCGGTGAGGGTGTGGGAACCCAGGTAGAAGGTCAGGTTGTCCTGCACGTTCAGCACGGTGTTCTTCACGCCGTTATTATAGGTGAAGAGTTCGTAACCGAGGGAGGTGTAAGGGACATAACCGCCCTTGTCGTCGATGCCGGACATGATGTCGATGTGCGGGAACGGGCTGGAGTTGGAGCCACGCTGGTCGTTGATGTTCGTGTAGGTCGCCAGGAAACGGTTGGAAACCGTGTTGGAGAAGCGGCTGTTGAGCTCGCCGGCGATAGACCACACGTTGTTCATCTCGCTGTACATGTTGTTGGAGAACGGCTGGGAGACGGCGCTGGCGCGGTTGTAGTTGCGGTTGCGGAAGTTGTCGTCGCAGGAGTTGCCGTTCGGGGCCACCCAGTGGTCGTTCTTCGTGTTGTTGTAGCGGAGGCTGAACTTGTGGGCGTCGGAGATGTTCCAGTCGATGCGGGCCAGGAGCTTGCGGTTGGCATCACCGCCCGGATAGCTGTCGACGGAACCCGGATCGTAGCCGTAGTCGTTCTTGAGCTTGTCGGCGATCTGGTTCAGGACGGTCACCTTGGAAGCGTCGGCGCGGTCCTTGATAACCTCGCCCGGCATCTTCACCATCTCGAAGTTCACGAAGAAGAACAGCTTGTTCTTGATGATCGGACCACCGAGGGTGAAGCCGTAGGTGAAGTTGGACTCCGGCTGGCGGGTGCCCAGGTCTTCGCCCATCAGCTTGTTGCCGCGGAGCGCCTGGTTGGTGTAGTAGGTGTAGGCCGTGCCCTTGAAGGTGTTGGTACCGGACTTGGTGATGGCGTTGATGCCGCCGCCCACGAAGTTGGACTGACGGACGTCATAGGGAGCCACCACGAGCTGGACCTCCTCGATGGCGTCGAGGGAGATCGGGGTGCCGCCGCCGGGCAGGATGTCCTTGAGGCCGAAGTTGTTGTTGAAGTTTGCGCCGTCCACGGTGAAGTTGGTGGAACGGCCGTCGGAACCGGCGAAGCTCATGCCGCTGGCGTACGGGCTGAGCTTGGTGAGGGCGCTCAGGCTGCGGCCGGAGTTCGGCAGGTTCATCATTTCCTCGTTGGAGATGTTGGTGCTGGCGCCGGTCTTGGTGGCGGCGAAGCGGGAGGCCGGAGTGGCCACGACGACGGCCTCGTTCAGGGACTCGACATCGTCGTTCAGATAACCGTCCAGGACATAGTTCTCACCGAGGGCGAGCTTGATGTCCGTGAACTTCACGGTCTGGTAACCGAGGCAGGAAACCTCCACGACGTAAGGACCGCCGGTACGCATGCCCTGGATCGCATAGAGGCCTTCCCCGTTGGTCACGGCACCGTAGGTGGTACCGGAGGGGGTGTGGGTCGCCACGACGGCGGCGCCGATGATGGTCTCACCCTTGGTGTCCACGATGCGGCCGCCGAGGGAGGCGGTCGTCACCTGGGCAAAGGCGACAGTGCCCGCCATCAACATGGTGACAACGAGCAGAAGGCTTTTGAAAGCGTTCTTCATAAGTAAGAAATTATAGAATATAGAGTTGTTCCTCAAAATACGGGCGCAAAGGTACAACAAATTTCGGAGATTATGAAATTTTTCCATAATCTCCGAAATGGGTCATAACTATTTGATTTTCAACTTGTTTCTACGCAATCCCGAAGGCCTTTTTCACCGCCGGGACGCTGTCCAGGAGCTCCCAGCCGAAGAACTGGACGATCTTCGGCTTGCCCTGCACGGTCACGGCCTTGGTATAAGGCGTCCGGCCCATATGACCGTAGGAGGCCGTCGGGGTGTAGATCGGGTTCTTCAGACCGAACTTCTTGATGATCTTCGCCGGGCGGAGGTCGAAGAGCTCGGCCACCTTCTTCGCGATTTCACCGTCCTTGAGACCGTTTTTCGCGGTGCCGTAGGTGTCCACGAACACGCTCACGGGCTTCGCCACGCCGATCGCGTAGGCGAGCTGGACGAGGCACTCGTCCGCCACGCCGGCGGCGACGAGGTTCTTCGCGATGTAGCGGGCGGCGTAGGCCGCGCTGCGGTCCACCTTGGACGGGTCCTTGCCGGAGAAAGCGCCGCCGCCGTGGGCCCCCTT
>JAFRPH010000100.1 GCA_017429205.1 Bacteroidales bacterium | reverse complement strand
GGCCGATGTGTTCAAGTCCTTCGAGGAGGCCGGCACGCCGCTCATCTACGCGTCGAACTTCTCCCTCGGCGTGAACGCTCTGTTCGCCGCCGTGGAGCGCGTGAGCAAGATGCTCAAGGGCAACGGCTACACGCCCGCCGTGGAGGAAACGCACCACATCCACAAGCTGGACGCCCCGTCCGGCACCGCCAAGAGCCTCGGCAAACTGCTCGAGGAAGGCCTCGGCGTGGAGCCCGAGATCACCGCCCACCGCATCGGCGAAGTCCCTGGCATCCATACGGTCACGTACACCTCCGAGGTCGACAAACTCACGCTCACCCACGAAGCCTTCAGCCGCGAGGGCCTCGCCGCCGGCGCCGTCGCCGCCGCCTTGATGACCGAAGGCCTGAAAGGCGTACACGAATTCAAGGAGTTGCTGTAGCGGCGAATTATTCGTAACTTGCGAGGTTAAAACGAACTCAGTCATGAAACCATTGACACTGAAAGGCTGCGGAACCGCGCTGTTCACCCCTTTCCGGAACGGGAAGGTGGACGAGGCGGCATTCGCGGCGACGGTCCGCCGGCAGGTCGAGGCCGGCATCCATTTCCTCGTGCCGCTCGGCACGACCGGCGAGACGCCTTGCCTGTCCGTGGCCGAGCGCCAGCGAGTGCTCGCCCTCGCGCGGGAGAACGCGCCGGGCAAGACGCTCCTCGTGGGCGGCGGCACGAACTCGCTCACGGCGACGCTGGAAAGCATGGCGCAACTCCCCGACGCCGACGCCTTCCTCATCGTCGTCCCCTACTACAACAAGCCCAACCAGACGGGCCTGTACGAGTATTACAAGGCCGTGGCCGGCAGCACCGACAAACCTATCGTCATCTATAACGTCCCCGGGCGCACGGGCGCGAACATCACGGCCGAGACGACGCTCCGCCTCGCGGAGGAGATTCCCAACATCGTCGCCGTGAAGGAAGCCTCGAGCAACTACAAGCAGATCAGCGAGATCATCCGCTGCAAGCCCGCCGGGTTCAGCGTGCTGTCCGGCAACGACGACGAGACGCTGTCGCTGATGGCGACGGGCGCCGACGGCGTCGTCTCCGTCGCCTCCAACATCGCCCCGCGCGAGATGGTGACGCTCGTGGAAGCCCTGCAGGAAGACGACATGGTCAAGGCCCGTGCCTACCACCACCTGCTGACGCCCCTCTTCCGGGCCTGCTTCGTGGAGCCCAACCCCATCCCCGGCAAGGCCGCGATGGCCCGCCTGGGCCTGATGGCCAACGAGCTCCGCCTCCCGCTCGTCCCGGCCTCCCCCAAGACCGAAGAATTGATTGCCAAGACACTCGAAGAATTATGGAAGTAACCCTCGAACGTTTCAACGAAGTCATCGAAGGCCTGGAAAAAGGCGAAATCCGCGTCGCGGAGAAAATCGACGGCCAGTGGGTCGTCAACAAGTGGGTGAAGGAAGTGATCCTCGCCGGGTTCAAGCTCGGCGCGGTCACGGACATGTCCCAGGGCCAGTTCCCGTTCTTCGACAAGGCCACCTTCCCGGTGCGCCAGTTCAAGGCCGAGGACGGCGTGCGGATCGTCCCGGGCGGATCCAGCATCCGCCGCGGCGCCTACCTCGCCCCCGGCTCCATCGTGATGCCCCCGGCCTATGTCAATGTGGGCGCGTATGTGGGCGAAGGCACGATGGTCGACTCCCACGTGACCATCGGCTCCTGCGCGCAGGTGGGGAAGAACATCCACATCAGCGCATCGACCCAGATCGGCGGCGTGCTCGAGCCCGCCGGCGCGATGCCCACGATCATCGAGGACGGCGCGTTCATCGGCGGCAACTGCGGCATCTATGAGGGCACCATCGTCCAGGAAGGCGCCGTCGTCGCCTCCGGCGTGATCATCACCTCCTCCACCGCCATCTTCGACGCCACGACCGGCGAATTCATCCGCCGCAACGCCGACGGCCGCGTGGTCGTCCCCCGCGGCGCCGTCGTCGTCTCCGGCTCCAAGCCCATCATCCGCGGCGGCAAGCCCCTCGAGAGCGGCGTACACCTCTACTGCCCCGTCATCGTCAAATACCGCGACGAGAAGACCTCCGGCAGCGTCCAGCTCGAAGACCTGCTCCGGTAGTGTCATTCTGAGCGAAGCGAAAGAATCTCAAAATTGTTTTTAACAACCGGCGGCATTCTGCGTCCTAAGAGTGCAGCCGGTTGATTTTTGATATGAAAAAGATACTCCTTACCCTTTGTATGGTCCTGAGCCTCGTCCCGACGGCCTGGGCCGGAGACCGCACCGGAAAGCTCCGGACGCTGGTGAACGAATTCCGGGACGAACCCGGTTTCGAAGTCGTGGAAATGGGCCCGATCGCCCTCGGCCTCATCCGGGCCGCCGCCCACGGCGAAGTCAAGAACGAAGACGACCGGAAGGCGCTGCAGGTCTTCAAGGACATCAAGCGCCTGACGATCCTGGACTTCTCCGACGCCGATGCGGCCCGCAAGGAAAAGTTCCTCCGCAAGGCCAGGCGAATCCTCGCAGACGAGGAAATGCTGATGGAGGCGAAGGATGGCGGGGAAACCGTCCGCATCTACGGCCTGTCCAACGCCGCCGGCGACATCCTGGAGGATGTCATCCTCCTGGCGGGCGACGCGCTCATCAGTGTCCGCGGAAAGATCCGGGCCGACCTCGTCGGCGAACTCGTGAACCAGGCCGAGAAATGACCGAAGCCGGGTTCCATACCGTCTGGATTCCGCTGCAGGAGCGCTTCTACCGGGTCGCCTTCTACATCCTGGAGGACCGGGCCGACGCCCTGGACGCCGTCCAGGACCTGTACATGAAGCTCTGGAAGATCCGCGACTCGCTGGACCTCGTCCGGAACCCGGGCGCCTACGGAGCCCTGCTGATGCGGAACCTCTGCATCGACCGGATCCGGAAGCTGACTCCTTCCGAGGAACTGCCCGACGACCTCCCGGGAAAGGAACCGCCCGACGAGGAACTCATCCGGAAAGAAAGCCTCGGCTCGCTCCTCCGGGCGATGGACACCCTCCCCGACAGCCAGCGGAAACTGATGCGCCTCCACGTCCTGCAAGGACGGTCCTACGAAGAAATCGCGGCCGAAACCGGCCTCTCTCCCCTCAACATCCGCGTCCAGGTGAGCCTGGCCCGCAAAAAACTGAAGAATTATGAAGTCCATTGACGAAATATCCCGGCTGAGCGCCGAAGACCTCGAGCGGATCTCGCTCGACGAAAGCATCCCCGTGCCGGAGGAGCTCTCCGCCCGGGTGCAGGCCGCGGTCCGGCAGCCCGCCCGCCGCTGGCTCCTGCCCTCCGGCATCGCCGCCGCCGTCGCCGTCCTCGTCGCCGTGGGCCTGACCCTCACGCGGAACCCCGAACCCATTGACACGTTCGACGATCCCTACCTCGCCTACGCCGAGGTCGAGAAAGTCTTCGCCAAGATATCCGGCACCGTCGCGTACGGCGCGGAAAAAGTCTCCCAATCCGAACAAACCCTCGACAAACTCTCTTATTGGAAATGAAAAAGCTGTATATCCTCGTGGCGATGCTGCTCCTGAGCATCACCGCCCTCGCCCAGGACGGGCGCTCCCTCTACAACAAGTACTCCGACTACGACGACGTCGAAGCCGTGTACATCTCCCCCGCGATGTTCCGCCTCATCGGCAAGATCCCCGATATGGAAATGGACGGTGAAAACGTGAACCTCGGGCCCATCATCAAGTCCCTCTCCGGCCTGTACATCCTGTCCATCAAGCAGGGCGCCGTCGCCGACGACCTGGCCGCCGACGTGAACCGCTTCATCAAGAAGGGCCAGTACGAGCTCCTGATGGAGGCCAAGGACAGCGGGGAAGTGACGCGGATGTACACCGTGGGCGACGACGCTGTCGTGAACAGCTTCGTGATGCTCTCGCACGACGGCGCCGAAACGAACTTCATCTGTCTCGACGGCACCATCCCGCGCGACAAGCTCGAATCCCTCATCGCCGACGCGGCGAAGGACTAGGAGATTCCTTCGCTTCGCTCGGAATGACAAGACAAAGGGAGGTGCTTTTTATGAGACACCTCCCTTTGTCATTCTGAGGAGGCCGAAGGCCGACGAAAGAATCTGTTTTACAAAAAAAGTCAAAAAAGTTTTGGAAGTTCGCAAAATATCCCTACATTTGCAGTGTACTATTTGACTAATACACTATACAATGAAACGAATTTATTCATTTTTGGTTTGCCTGATGGCCTTGACGATGAACGCTTTTGCCGCCCGGCAGAATGAAACGGTGCTGCGCGGGAGCGCGATCGAAGAGAGCGGCGCGCCCGCCGGCTTCGCCACGGCGTTCCTGACCAACGCGGAAGGCGTGCTGGTCGTCGGCACCACCGCCGGCGAAGACGGCCGCTTCGAGCTCAAGGCCGCGCAAGGCACCTACACGCTCACCGTCTCCCTGGTCGGCTTCAAGGACGCCTCGCAGAAGGTCACGTTGAACCAGGCGCAGCAGGAACTCCCCCCTGTCCGCCTGGAAGAGGACAAGCAGCTGCTCGGCGAAGCGGTCGTGCAGGCCGTGATGCCCAAGACCAAGCTCACCGGCGAAGGCCTGGCCACTTCCGTGCACGGGTCCGTGCTGGAGAACGCGGGCACCGCGCGCGACGTCCTAGGCAAGGTGCCTGGCATCATCAAGGGCCGGGACGGCATCGAGGTCATCGGCAAAGGTGCGCCCCAGGTCTATATCAACGGCCGGAGAATGACCGACGCCACCGAACTGGACCGCATCCTGAGCCATGAAATCCAGAGCGTCGAGGTCATTAACAACCCTGGTGCGCAGTATGACGCCACCGTGCGCGCCGTCGTGCGCATCCGCACCGTCAAGCGGAAGGGCGAGGGCTTCGGCTTCAATGTGAACCTGACCGACGAGCAGTCGCTCCGAGTCAAGAAGTTCAACGACCCGAGCACGGCCCTCAACGTCAACTACCGCACCGGCGGAGTGGACCTCTTCGGCGGGGTCAACTACAACCACTTCAGCCAGCGCCAGAACAGCGACCTGGTGCAGGAAGCGAACGTGAATCCGGTCATCCGGCAGGTCGAATTCCTGGTGGACGACGTCACCACCCAGGCATTGACGACGACCGCCGGCATCAACTGGCAGATCGCCAACAATCACTCCGCCGGCGTCAAGGTGGATTGGTCCGGCAACCTCTCGTACAGCGACGACGAGTTGATGGAAGGCGACATCTTCCGGGGCGGCGAACGGGTGGACCACCTGAAAACCGTCAACCACGGGCAGTTCGGGGCGAAGATGCCCCAGTCCCTGGGCGCCAACGCCTACTATAACGGCCTCGTCGGGAAGATGGGCATCGACCTGAACCTGGACTATTTCCAGATTGCATCCACCACCCTCCATTCCGTCCAGGAGGACAGCGACATCCAGGATGCGACGGTTTCCACGGAAGCCGGCTCCGACAGCAAGCTCTACGCCGCCAAGCTGGTGCTTTCCTACCCCATCTGGCGGGGCCAGCTGCAGGCGGGCACGGAAGAGACCTTCTCCCGCACACGCGACAACTACCGGCTGAACGGGGCCGATATCCCGTCGACCTCATCCCGGGTGAAGGAAGACAACCTCGCCGCGTTCGTGAACTATGGCTTTGTCGTCGGCCAGATCGGCCAGCTGAGCGCCGGCCTGCGCTATGAGCACGTGAACTATGCCTATGAGGACCTGCTCGGCAACGGCAGTTTCTCCCGGAAATACGACAATCTCTTCCCTTCGGTCTCTTTCGCCGGCATCCTCGGCCCGGTGCAGACGATGCTCAGCTACAGCGCCCGCACGGCCCGCCCCGACTTCGGCATGCTGTCCACGGCCATCCGCTACAACAACCGGTACACCCTGCAGGGCGGTAATCCGACCATCCAGCCGCAGGCCATCCAGTCCCTGTCCGCGACGGCCCTCTGGAACTTCCTCACCCTGGCCGTCAGTTATGACCGCGTGAAGGACCCGATTATCACCTGGGCGGACCTGTACAACGACGAGGGCGTGATCCTGCTCAAGCCGTTCAACGCGGAGAACCCGCTCCGGTCCCTGTCCGCCTTCCTGGTCGCCACGCCGACCATCGGCCCGTGGAACCTGAGCGCCACGACCGGTTTCCAGAAGACCTGGCTCCAGGTGGGAGACATCCAGTTCAACGACGCGCCCATCTGGATCGCACGGCTGAACAACACATTCACCCTCAACAAGGGCTGGCAGCTGGAACTGGGCGGCGAATACCACAGCCCGGGCCAGCAGCAGAACATGACGCTGACCAACCACTATTTCGACCTGACAGCGGCGGTGCAGAAGACCCTGCTGAAAGACGGCTCCCTGGTGCTCCGCCTGGAAGGCCGCGACCTCACCTACACGGGCCACAACAACGTCTTCTCCAACCTCGGCCATTACAGCATCACGCAAAGCGTCCTGATGGACACGCAGCGCCTCGTGTTCTCCATCCGCTACCGCTTCAACACGACGGAGAGCAAATACAAGGGAACAGGCGCCGGCAAGGACGCCCGTCAGAGAATGGGAAGCAGTTCCAATTAACGGATTTCCACCAGCCGGGCAGGCCCGGTCAGATATACGTCGGTGAACTTTTCGTCCGCTCCGGGCGTGAAGTTCACCGACAACCAGTCTTGCCGGGCGCGGAGGCGGTACGCGCCGGGCGTGGCCGCAGGCACGCCCGCGTGATGCGCCACGAGGGCGCAGGCCGTGAGGCCCGTGCCGCAGGCGAGGGTTTCACCCTCAACACCCTTCTCGAAGGTGCGGACATGGAGCCCGTCCGGGGCGACGTGGACGAAGTTGACGTTCGTGCCGACGGGCGCGAAGGCCTCGTTCCAGCGGAGCGCCTTGCCTTCCGAATCGACATCGACCTGTTCCACATCCTCCACGAACTTCACGAAATGCCGCGTGCCCGTGTTCAGGAAATAACCGCCCAGCATGGGCGTAATCCCCTGTACGTCAATCATCTTGATGCGGACTATCCAGCGGTCGGTTGGTGAGCCTGTCGAACCATCCGGCCGCTCAAGAATCTCGCCCGTATGCAGCCCGTCCGGGGCGCAGAAAAGATACTCCGCAGGTCCTTCGACAAGCTCAGGAACCTGCTCCGTGCCCGGTCCCTGAGCCTGTCGAAGGGCCGGGCGATAAGTGGGCTGGATGCCCAGGTAATCGGCGAAGGCCACGATGCAGCGCCCGCCGTTCCCGCACATCATTCCGCCGGAGCCGTCGGGGTTGTAGAACTCCATGGTGAAATCGACAGATGGCCGATCGGGGTCGGCCATGACGGTTGCTGAGCCGGTCGAACCATCGTCATGCCCGACCTGATCGGGCATCCCCAGGATCATCAGCCCGTCGGTCTTGAATTCCTTGCACAGCGCCTCGATGCGCGGCACCTCGCGGAAGGCGGAGACGTCGCCCTCGCGGCCGTCGATGACCACGAAGTCGTTGCCCGCTCCGGAGAACTTATAGATTGTCTTCATAACCGTCCTTTGATGATCTCTCCCAGCAGTTTCATGCCCGGCTCCATCTTCTCCTCTGCGACGAAGGAGAAATTGAGCCGCATCGTATTGCGGTGGCTTCCGTCCAGGAAGAAGAACGAGCCGGCCACATAGGCGACGCCCTTGGACAGGGCCTCGTCGTACATTTCAATCGTGTCGATGCCCTCCGGCAGCGTCAGGAACAGGAACAGCCCGCCCTCGGGATAGGTCCATTTCACGCCTTCGGGCATATACTTCTCCAGCAGGCTCACCATCAAGTCCCGGCGACGGCGGTACTCCGCCTTCGTCTTCACGAGATTCGCGTCCAGCGCTCTGCTCGTCAGGAACTCCGTGGCCATATACTGGTCGAACACCGGCGGACACAGGTCCAGCGCCTGCTTGCAGATGTAAATCTGCTCCAGCAGCTCCTCCGGGCCAATGATCCACCCCAGCCGGAACCCCGGCGCAAAGATCTTCGAGAAACTTCCCAGGTGCAGCGTCCTTTCCGGCGCCAGCGAATAGATCGTCGGCACCTCCTCCCCGCTATACCGTAGCTCCCGATAGGGACTGTCCTCCACAATCACCACATCCAACTCCCTCGCCAACTTCACAATCTCCATCCGCTCCTCCAGCGTCATCGTCTCCCCCGAAGGGTTGTTGAAATCCGGAATAACGTATATGAATTTGATGGGCTTCGATTCAGACCGGGAGGGGTCGTCAGAGACGACGGTTTCCGGAACAATACCCTTCCGGTCCCATATCGCTCTCACATCGGCCCGATACGCCTTGAACGACTGCAAGGCACCCAGATACGTCGGTTCGGTGGTGAGGATGATGTCGCCCGGGTCGCAGAGGATGCGGGTGCAGACGTCGATGCCCTGCTGGGACGAGGTCGTGATCTGCACTTTCGAGACCGGCACGCCGTAGCGGGCGGCAATCGCCTCCCGGAGCTCCGGAACACCCTGGGTAGCCCCATATTGCAGCGACTTGGTGCCGTACTTGTCCAGCACGAGGCCCGGCAACCGCCGCAGGTCCTCCACCGGGAAGGTCACGGCCGCCGGATACCCGCCCGCGAACGAGCAGATGGCGCTCAGGTCCACCTTCCGGAAGATTTCTCGGACAGGACTCCGCATGAAGGAGGGAACGTCGCTGGAGAAGAGATGACTGTAGTCCATTATTCCCGCGTAATATGCGCCCCGAGGGCGTTCAGACGGCCTTCGATGTTCTCGTAGCCGCGGTCGATCTGTTCGATGTTGTCGATGGTGGAGGTGCCCTTCGCGCTCATCGCGGCGAGGAGCATCGCGATACCGGCGCGGATATCGGGCGAGACCAGGCGGGCGGCCTTCAGGGTGATCCGATGGTCGTGGCCGATGACCACGGCCCGGTGCGGATCGCAGAGGATGATCTGCGCGCCCATGTCGATGAGCTTGTCGACAAAGAACAGCCTGGACTCGAACATCTTCTGGTGGATGAGGACGCTGCCCTTGCACTGGGTCGCGACCACGAGCATCACCGACAGCAAGTCCGGGGTCAGGCCCGGCCAAGGGGCGTCGGCGAGGGTCATGATGGACCCGTCCAGGAAGGAGTCGATCTCATAGCTCTCCTGCGCCGGCACATAGATGTCGTCGCCCCGCTGCTCCAGGTTCACGCCCAGGCGGCGGAAGGCGTCCGGAATGATGCCCAGGTCGTACCAGGACACGTCCTTGATGGTGATTTCGCTTTGGTTGATGGCGGCCATGCCGATGAACGAGCCCACCTCGATCATATCCGGCAGGATGCGGTGGTTCGTGCCGTAGAGCTTCTCCACGCCGTGGATCCGCAGGAGGTTGGAACCGACCCCGTCGATGAACGCGCCCATCCGGTTGAGCATCTTGCACAGCTGCTGCAGGTACGGCTCGCAGGCGGCGTTGTAGATGGTGGTCGTGCCTCGCGCGAGGACGGCGGCCATCACGATATTGGCCGTACCCGTCACGGAAGCCTCGTCCAGCAGCATATAGCGGCCGGTCAGCCGGTCCTTGGTGGTCAGATGGAACGCGCGGCGGGAGGCGTCATACTCCATGTCGGCGCCCAGGGTGACCATACCCGACAGGTGCGTGTCCACGCGCCGGCGGCCGATCTTGTCGCCGCCCGGCTTCGCGAACCACGCGTGCCCGAAGCGGGAAAGCAGCGGTCCCACGACCATCACCGACCCGCGGAGCGCCGCGCACTTCTTCACGAACTCCTCCGTCTCGATGTACGCCGTGTCCACCTCGTCCGCCTGGAAGCGGTAGGTGCCCTTCTCCAGGCGCTGGACCTTCACGCCCATCCCCTGCAGCAGGCCGATGAGGTTCTTCACGTCCAAAATTTCCGGAACGTTGGAGAGAACGACCGGATCGGCCGTCAGCAGCACCGCGCTGATGACTTCCAGGGCCTCGTTCTTCGCGCCCTGCGGGGTGATTTCGCCGGACAGCTTATGCCCGCCTTCGATAATGAATTTTCCCATATTACACGTGCTCTACTTCTGGGTGGAGTTCTATGCCATATTTGTCCTTGATCGTGCCGATGACGCGCTGTTCCAGGGCGATGATCTCTTCCGGGGTGGCCGTCCCGGTCGCATTGACGATCACGAGCGGCTGCTTCGGATACACCTGCGCGCCGCCCAGCCGCATTCCCTTGAATCCGCACTGGTCGATCATCCAGGCGGCGGGCACTTTCACGCAGTCCCCCACGTCATAGTGCGGCACTTCATATTCCGGGCCATTCTCCGCTTTCGCGAGGGCGACGATGCGCGCAAAATGCTCCTTGTCGATGACCGGGTTGCAGAAGAAGCTCCCCGCGCTCCCGATCTCCTTCGGGTCCGGCAGCTTCTGCTCCCGGATGTCGATGATCGTCTCGCGAATGACCTGCGGAGCAGGCTCCCGGTCGCCGAGCGCCTTGCGGACGCCGCCGTAGTCCAGCTTGGGCTGGGGGGCGGTGGAGAGGCGGAAGGTGACGGCGGTGATGATGTAGCGGCCCTTCCATTCGGTCTTGAAGCGCGAGGTGCGGTAGCCGTAGCCGCAGTCCGCGCCCGGAATGTCCACGAAACGGCGCTCCTGCCAGTCGAAGGCGTGGACCGTGTCGATGATGTCCTTCGCCTCCACGCCGTACGCGCCGATGTTCTGCACGGCGCTCGCGCCCACCTCGCCGGGAATCAGCGACAGGTTCTCCGGGCCCCAGAGGCCCTCGGCGGCCGCCCAGGCGCAGAAGTCGTCGAAGACGACGCCTGCGGCGACAGTGGCAGATTTCTCCGCGCGGCCTTCGGCCTTGGTCGAAATGACAGGATTCAATGTGATCCCCTGGTTGGCCATATGCAAGACCGTGCCGGGGAAGTCGCGGGTGAAGAGGAGGTTGGAGCCGCCGCCCATCACGAAGAGGGGCTGCGGGAGCGCCTCCAGGTCCAGCGTCAGCAGGTCCTCCGGCTCGGTCACCTCCACATACAAACGGCAGGACACCCTCATTCCGAAGGTGTTCTGCGCGGAAAGGTCGTATGCTTCGTGCCTGATTATCACTTACTCGGGCTTCACGTTCAGGGCGATCTGGAGCTCGTCCAGCTGGACCTGGTCGATCTCCGACGGGGAGTCGATCATCACGTCGCGGCCCTGGTTGTTCTTCGGGAAGGCGATGTAGTCGCGGATGGAGTCGGAGCCGCCCATCAGGGCGCACACGCGGTCGAAGCCGAAGGCGAGACCGCCGTGCGGCGGGGCGCCGAACTTGAAGGCGTTGATGATGAAGCCGAACTTGAGCTCCGCTTCCTCGGGGCCGATGCCCAGCACCTCGAACATGCGCTTCTGCATATCGGCGTTATGGATCCGGATGGAGCCGCCGCCGAGCTCGGAGCCGTTCAGGACGAAGTCGTAGGCATTGGCGCAGACGCGCTCGAGGTCCTCCTTCGCGTTGGAATAGAACCACTTCTCGTGCTCCGGCTTGGGGGCCGTGAAGGGGTGGTGCATCGCGTAGAAGCGCTGGGTCTCGTCGTCCCACTCCAGGAGCGGGAAGTCCACGATCCACAGCGGGGCGAAGACCTTCGGGTCGCGGAAGCCCAGGCGGTTGCCCATCTCCAAGCGCAGGACGCCGAGCATGGTCTGGACCTTGCGCTTGTTGTCGCCGGACATCACGAGGAGGAGGTCGCCGGGCTGCGCCTCGGCGGCCGCGGCGATCTTCGCGAGGTCCTCGGGGCCGTAGAACTTGTCGATGGAGGACTTGAAGGAGCCGTCCGCATTGACCCGGATGTAGATGAGGCCCTTGGCGCCCACCTGCGGGCGCTTGACCCACTCGGTGAGCTCGTCCACCTGCTTGCGGGTGTATTCGGCCGCGCCGGGCACGGCGACCGCGCCGATGTAGGCCGCGCCGTCCAGGACGCCGAAGCCCTTGCCCTTCGCCACGTCCGTGAGTTCGTGGATCTTCATCCCGAAGCGCACGTCCGGCTTGTCGGAGCCGTAGTTGTCCATCGCGTCGTACCAGGTCATCCGCGGGAGCGGGTTGGGGATGTCGACACCGAGGACGTTCTTGAACAGGGTGCGCATCATCTCCTCGAAGTTGTTCAGGACGTCTTCCTGCTCCACGAAGGACATTTCGCAGTCGATCTGGGTGAATTCCGGCTGCCGGTCGGCGCGGAGGTCCTCGTCGCGGAAGCAGCGGACGATCTGGAAGTAGCGGTCATAGCCGGCCACCATCAGCAGCTGCTTGAAGGTCTGGGGGCTCTGCGGGAGGGCGTAGAACTGGCCCGGATTCATCCGGGACGGGACCACGAAGTCGCGGGCGCCTTCCGGCGTGGACTTGATCAGGTACGGGGTCTCGATCTCCATGAAGCCCTTGGCGTCCAGGAAGTTGCGGATCTCGTGGGCCACGCGGTGCCGCAGGGTCAAAGCCCGGCGAAGCGGACCGCGGCGGAGGTCCAGGTAACGGTATTTCATCCGGATGTCGTCGCCGCCGTCGGATTCGTCCTCGATAGTGAAGGGCGGGGTGACGGACTTGTTCAGGATGTTGATGGCGGACACCTTGATCTCGATGTCGCCGGTGGGCATCTTGCTGTTCTTGGCCTGGCGCTCGACCACTTCGCCGACCGCCTGGATCACGAATTCACGGCCGAGGGAGGTGGCGGTGTCCACCAGGTCGGCGGGCGCGTCGGCCTCCACGACAAGCTGGGTGATGCCATAACGGTCCCGGAGGTCGATGAAGGTCATGCCGCCCAGTTTGCGGGCTTTCTGGACCCATCCGGCGAGCGTCACGCGCTCTCCCTTGTTGCCGATGCGGAGTTCTCCGCAAGTGTGTGTACGATACATATCTTTATCTTCGGTTTAACTTCGGATTAACTTACAAAATTAGCAAAAAAATATGAGTATCTTTGCAGGGATAACCGATTTGATATGGAAGTACGCGCCAAGAAGGCCCTCGGCCAGCATTTTCTCACCGACCAGCGCATTGCGCAGGACATCGTCGCCGCCCTGCACGGCCCTTGCGAGGCCCTGGAAGTGGGCCCCGGAATGGGGGTATTGACCCAGTACCTGCTGCAGCGGGAGGACATCGACCTGAAGCTCGTGGAGATCGACGGGGAGTCCGTGGACTACCTCCTCACGCACTTCGCGGGGATGCAGGGACGACTCCTGCAGGCCGATTTCCTGAGCCTCAAGCTGGAGAAGATCTTCCCGGAACGGTTCTCCGTCATCGGCAATTTCCCGTACAACATCTCCTCGCAGATCTTCTTCAAGATCCTGGACTACCGCGAGCGCGTCCCGGAAGTCGTGTGCATGATCCAAAAGGAGGTCGCCGAACGCATCGCCGAGGGGCCGGGGTCCAAGACCTACGGCATCCTGTCGGTGCTGCTGCAGGCGTGGTACGACATCGAGTACCTGTTCAGCGTGGGCTCGGGCTGCTTCGCCCCGCCGCCCAAGGTGGAATCGGCCGTCATCCGCCTCACGCGGAACGGCCGGACGGACCTGGGCTGCGACGAGAGCCTCTTCCGGGCCGTCGTGAAAACCGCCTTCGGCCAGCGCCGGAAGATGATGCGGAATCCGCTCAAGCCCCTCATCGCGGCCAAGGCCGCGCGCGAGGGCTGGAGCGACGAGGAGCGCGTCGCGTTCACGGCGCTTCCCGTGTTCGAGCGGCGCCCCGAAACCTTGTCTGTGGAAGACTTCATCGACCTGACGAACCTGTTGACATAGCCTTATGAAGAAGCTCCTCCCCCTTCTCGCCCTGCTGCTGTGCGCGTGCGGGCAAAAGCCGGCCGAAACGCCCAAGATCTCCATTTTCTGCGACCATATCTGGACCGTGGCGCACCAGGAAGGAATTTCCTTCCGGGAGGCGGCGACGAAGGTCCGGGAAATCGGCTACGACGGGGCCGATGTCCGGGTGCTCCAGAATCCGGACGAGCTCCGCATCCTGGACAGCCTGGGATTCGGGCACGCCTGCGCGATCGCGGACATCGATTACGGCGCCGGCGAACAGCCCGAGATGGAAGCCCTGGCCATTTCCTTCCTGGAGACCTACGGCTATGACCGGCTGCTGCTCGTGACCGGCCTGATGCCGGAAGGCAGCACGCTCGCAGAGCGCGACGCCGCCCGGCAGCGGATCGCCGCCTTCGCCAAGCGCGTGACGGACAAGGGTTTCTGCATCATGGTCGAGGACTTCGACAATCCCCGTTCCCTGTGCTACAACATCGCGGGACTGGATTCCCTGTTCACCCTGGCCCCCAGCCTGGGCCACGTGTTCGACACCGGCAACTACCTGTTCGCCGGGGATGACGCGCTGGTCGCCTACGAGCAGTTCCGTGACCGCATCGGCCATGTCCATCTGAAAGACCGCGTAGCGCCGGACGACATGCACTGCGTCCCCGCCGGCTCCGGCTGCATCCCCGTCGCCGAAATCGTCCACAAACTCGTGGACCCCGGCTACGACGGCTGGCTCACCGTCGAGCAGTACGGCTCCCGCCAGATGCTCGAAGACAGCAAGGCCGCCTACGCGAACGTCCGTCAAATACTGGAATAACCTGTTACACAGCTATTTAAACATTCAGAGGTGCACCTGCAGGTGCACCTCTGAACATTTAATTCGTTATATCTCAAGCGATTATAGTTTCGCGACGGTGGCAGCGAGCTGTTCACCGAGTCCGATGGTGTAGCCTTCGGACAGGAAGAACACGCGGTTGAAGGAGTCCGCGAGGATGACGAGCGGGAGGCGGGAAGGCGCGCCGGCGTCACTGGCCGGACCAACCTTCATTCCCTGCTCGATGCCCTTCTGCACGGCCCCGTTCGCATCCAGGCCCAGAACGATGGTCTCGGGCAGAATGCCGTAGCGGCCTTCGGACATCTCCACCTGGAGGCGGTGCATAGCCGCTTCCGAGGAGCACAGGAGCACGATGGGACGGCCCCAGGCCTCGAGTTTCTCGCGGGCGACCGCGAGGTCGCGGAGGACGTGGTTCGTGGGCTCCTTGCCCGGCTCGAGAATGGCCAGGGCGTAGTGGCCGCGGCCGACGACGGAAAGGAGAGAGGTCTCCGGCTTCGCTTCTTCGGCGATCACATCGCCGTACTCGCTCTTCGCCAGTTCGACCGGACGGAACTTCGTTTCGGCGTCGAAGGAGCCGATGACCGGGACTTCGTTCTCGCTGGCGCGGAGGACGAGATCACAGACGGTCTCCTGGCCGGCGACGACATCCACGAACACCATCGACACCGGGACGGTGCCGCTGGAGAGGCGGTTGCCGGAGACGAGCAGGTAGCGGCCCTCCTCGAGCGGATAGCCCTTCTTGAACACATGGGCCCAGTCCATGCCGCCGCCCATGTCCACGTCGCCTTCGTCGAATTCCATCAAGCGCGGACGCCCGTTCTCAATCTTGGAGAGGGAGAAATGGCTGTAATAGCGAGGGTTGTCGACGACCTTGTCCGGGGTGTAGGTGAGGCGGAGCGTGCCCTTCGGGGCGGCCACGGCCGGGCCGGCGCCGTCAAAGTCCACGTCCAGCCAGTCGCCGTCCGTGCGGTATTGGATCTTGCCGTTCACGGGGTTCTTCTGCGCCTCGATGCCGCGGGCGCGGGCCAGGGCGACGAAGAAGATGCCGCGGGAACGCGGAGTGGCGAGCTCGCTCCTGAAAACGCCGATGGGCGACATCGGGATGTCCCAGGCCAGCGGGTCGTCCAGCACGGTGACGTTGCTCCGGACCCAGGTCACGACCTCCTGGGGATCCCGCAGGCTCTCCAGCTGCTCGACATTCCCGAAGAAGGTCTTGTACGGGCTCAGGAACTCGTTCTCCACGCGCGGTCCGATGACGGCGTCATGGTCCAGATAGCTGTCCATCAGGTTCTCCAGCGTAATGTCGTGGAAATCCTTCCGACTCAAGGAAAGGAAAAGATGCTCCACGCGCTCGTGGTCGTCGGCCATCGACATGAAGGCCTCGATGGTGCGCCAGTTGCCGCGGGACCACTCGATGGGGAAGACCATATGATGGCCGTAACCGTATTCCTGCGTGAAGGCCAACGCTTCCTCGTGCGTCGGGAAGGTGGCCTCATAG
Source organism: Bacteroidales bacterium (assembly GCA_017429205.1). The sequence goes on along the minus strand of JAFRPH010000100.1, from coordinate 6,083 downwards.
GCGTGACGGAGGGAATCTTCGCGGGCGAAGCGGCGGTCGTTCTCCGACCGCTGCGCCGGCGTCACCTCCGGCAGCCGCACGTTCTCGGGCGGGGGGACGATGTCGAAAGCGTCCGTATCAGGCCGGCCCTTCGACAGGCTCAGGGACCGGTCCAGGACGACCCTCACTTCCTTGTCCTTGCCGAAGGAGCACTTCGCATAGCCGTAGGCGCCATCCTTCGAGGCCCAGATGAGCAGGTCGCCGAGGCCGGAGGAAAGGAAGGTGTGGCCGTCGGCGTCCGTATACTTGCTCACGGCCGGATAGAACTCCGCGTAATTGTAGATGCAGAAGTCCACGCGGGCGCCCTCCACGGGCTTCCCGGCGACGTCGACCACCCGGAAATCGGCCCGGGCGGTGGTGGCGTAATTGTCAATGAGGTTGATTTCCGTATAGTTCGGACTCTCGAGCACGACCTCCTCCGGCCCGTCATAGCGGCCGAAGACCTTGGTGTGCATCAGCATCGCGCGGGAGGCGGGGGCGTTGAACCAGCCGAGGTCCAGCACCGGCTCAGGCTCGCAGGCGCCGATGAAGTGCCACTGCCCGTCGGCCCAGGCCTCCACCCAGGCGTGGTTGTCGTCGGTATGGGCCCATCTCGGGGTGTACACCTGCCGGGCGGGAATGCCCACGGACCGCAGCGCAGCGACGCAGAAGGTCGATTCCTCGCCGCAGCGGCCCAGGGCGTTCATCACGGAGGCCAGCGGGGACGACGTCCGCGCGTCGGACGGCTGGTAGGTCATCTTTTCGTGGCACCAGTGGTTCACCTCGAGGATGGCGTCCTGCATGGACATCCCCTTCACGCGCGGAGCGATCTCGCGGTTGAAGGCCACGCGGGCCGTGTCCAGGTTCTCGTTGTTCACGCGGATGGGCAGCACGAAGTGGCGGAACTCCCGCTCCGGCACTTTCCAGCCCATCTCCTCGCGGATGCGGAACGACGCGCGCACCTGGTCCAGGTAGTAACTGGTCGGATAGTCCACCACGTCCGCCAGCGGCATATACGCGTAGAGGAACTCCAGCGCTTCGCGCTCGTCGGGCGACAGCGCATCGCCCGGAATCTCCACCACACGCGCCAGCGCGCTGTCGTTCGCCGCCATCCGGGCTTCAAAGTCCGCGTGCACCGCTTCGCGGTACGCCTTGTCTTTCATGAAATGCGTTTCGCGGCCGCCGCAGGCGGCCACCAGGACCACGGAGAGCCCCCCAATGAATAGTTTCCCGAATATCTGCATAGTCTACGAATTTACGAAACTTTTTGCAATATCCGGCGGATGGCCTATCTTTGCGAATATGAAACAGTGGATTCTCCTCGTGGCGGCCCTCCTGGTCGGCCTCACCGCCGGGGCGCAGCGCAAATACTACGTGGGCGGCGACATTTCGTTCGGCGCCAGCTCCTCCGGCTCCAGCATCGTCGTCTACCCGGAAGTGGGCACGCGCATCGCGGACAACCTGTACCTGGGCCTCGCGGCGGGCTTCGACTGGAACAACTATTCCAGCCGGTCGGACTTCACGATGGGCCTGATCCCGCACCTGCGGGGCTACCTGCCGCTGTACGAACGCTTCGGCCTGTCCGGCGACCTCTATTTCTCCACCCGGTGGACGCGCAGGGAAGGGTATGACCCCCTCATCAACACCCTGACGCTGGGTTTCCGGCCCGGCGTCTTCTTCCCCATCGGCAACGCCACCATCTCCACGCAGATCGGTTTCTTCGGCTGGAACCGGACGGATTACGGATACGGAAACGCGAGCTCCCGTTGGCAAGCACGCCTGGAAGCCCGCGATATCGTGATCGGAGTCTTGTTCAGCCTATAGGATCAGCTTGTCCAGCTCCGCCCAGTGCTCCTCGGTCATCGACCCGGGGGTGAACAGGCAGATGCCCGCGGCGCCGGCCTCCATCGACCCCTGCACGGCCGTGGCGATCTCCGACGGGAGAAGCCCGTGGCCTTCCGGATCCTTGATCTCGGCCTTGCGCCGCCACTCGCGGCAGATGAACAGGCCGGAGATGACGGGCACGTCGCCCGCGGCCTTCACCTCTTCCGCCGTGATGTCGGCGAGCCAGTCGGCCCCTTCCAGATAGAAGTCGTTGTAGTTCATCGGGAACACCATGTCGATGGGCCACTGGTCCCACTGCTGGCGCACCATCGGCACCGCCAGGGAGTTGGGGCCGGGGAACACGTCGGCGCTGACTTTCTTGCCCATCGCGTGGACCGCGTCACACACCTTCGACACCAGCGCGGTGACCTTCCCGCAGCGGAACGCCGTCCATTCGGGCACGGCCTGCGGGTCCTCCACCTGGAGAATGTCGATGCCGGTGAGCTCCTTGAACTCGCTCACGCAGCGGTCGCAGTAGCAGTAGTCGGCCGCCGGATACGGGCCGTTGGAGAAGTCCAGGCCGTACTTGTCCCACAGGCCGCGGGCCAGGATGGCGTCGGCGTAGCGGATGTAGTCCAGCTGGACATAGTCCACGTCGGGGACGGCGGCGATTTCCGTGAGCATCGACACGATGTAGTCCTGGACCTCCGGGTTCGCCGGATCCAGGGCCTTGTAGTACTGCACGTAGGCGGGGAACTCGTCCGCGCTCTGGCCGAGGCGGTTCACGCAGTACCAGTCGTGTGGCTTGTCGCCTTGCAGCATGCAGGGCTTCCAGGCGTGGTACTCGAGGCCTTCCTCGTGGGCGATGGCGGAGATGGCCGGGAGGTCGGCGAGGTCCGCCTGGACGCAGATGCCCGTGAAACCATGGGCCTTGTAGTTCTGGAATCTGGCCCGCACCTCTTCCAGGTTCGGGTTCTTGCCGATGCTGTCCCATCCGTACAGGGGGATGGACGGCTTCTTTTCGGCACAGGACGCCAGCGTCAACAGCGCCAGCAAAGCGATCAGGAGTTTTTTCATAGGACTATTCGATTTCATTATGCAAAACAGGCGGCGGCAGCAGCGGCATGACGCGGCGAGGACGGACAAAGCTGCTCGTGGACGGCGTGCCGGGGTTGTCCCGGACCGGGTCCGCCGTCTTGTCATTCGCCCAGAACGACGCCGCATCGAACGTGCTGCCGCTGAGGGACATGATGCGTTTGACAATGAGCATCCGCTGCCAGGTGGAGAAGTAGAGGCGGTTGTCGATCATGCAGCTGATCATCTCGCTGCGCCAGCGGCCGAACAGGAAGGTGCCGCCCCCCTGGAACAGGCCGATGCGGCCGTAATTCGGATCCCGAGCCACCAGGGTTTGCAGCGGATAGTCCAGCACCTCCGCCTGCCAAGGGAGCACGGCGGGATCGTTGGTCAGGTTCAGGGAGAAAGGCACCGGCCAATTATGGTCTTCCAGCGGGTAGAAATTGTAAGTGATCGTGCCGTCCGGCCAATACTCGTCTCCGAGCCGCCCGAAGCAGTGCCCGCCGAATTCGTGGACGAGGGTGTTGCGCCAGTCTCCGGAGTTCTTTCCCAGATCGGCTATTTCTTCAGGCGTGGTCCAATGCGTGTAGGTGTTCATATCTTCCGGGGCTACCGGATTGACCGTCGAGGGCGTCACGTTCGGATAGTTCCAGTCGATCTTTTCCCCCTTCCACGTGTAGGGAACCATGCCGTATCCCTGTCCGTTGCTGTAATTGTGGCAGATACCGCCGTACCGTTCGTCGTTGATGATCATCATGACGGGAACCTCCGCAATCGTGTGCGTTCCGTTCTTGATGTCCGGACATTGCGCTTTGACAAAATCGAACACTTCCTGCCCATTCGCGGCCATGTCGCCGTATTTCTGTTCTCCCCACTTGGACCCGAAGTAAGTGTCCACGGGCTTCGTAATATTGCCGTTCCCGTCGGTGACGCTGGCGCCGGATTCCTTGGAAGCGACGCGCAGGATCCACACGTTGAAGAAGTTCTTGTAGGTCTTGTACGGCTCCGTCGCCATGAGCACGTCGATGCCGCTCTTGGCCAGCACCTCGTAGTTGTCCATCTGGTCCTTCGTAAAACCGTCCGGAATCACCGCGATGGTCACCGGCTTCGGCGCACCGGCCGTCGCCGTCATATACGGAATGGGGTCGTAATTGACCGTCTCGTCCTCGAACGCATTCCCCAGGTCGATGGTCCCGAAATCGACGATCCGTCCCACGGGGAACGAGAAGTTGGAGGCCGATTTGGCCGTGTAGTGGTTGGCGTCGTCGGCGAAGGTCATCTTGAACTGGGCCTGCGTGCCCGGCTTCACGACCAGATAATAGTCCTGTCCGGCGACAAAAGGACCGGTAAGCGAAACCGTGGTCGACCTTTCGTCCGGGTCGAACCAGACATCGTCGGTGATGGTGGCCGAACCGTCCGAAGCGCCGAGGAGGACAATGTCACCCGCGATGGTGGAGGAGCCCTTGATGGACACGGTCTTCACCTGGGAGACGACGGATCCGCTCATCCGGAAACGGACCAGGGTCACCACCGGACTGAAATGCAGGAAGTCCGTCGGGTCCCCTGTGGCGGTGTAGGCGGCGATATAGCCGTTCTTGACCCCGCCGGCCACCGCTTCCTGCCGCACAGGGACGGTGACGCCGAACATCGGCTGCTGATTCGGCTGTCCCAAATTGGAGATCGCGACCTTGCCCGGCCCCGGGAAAACCGCATAATAGGGAGCTCCAAAGTTAAAACCGTTCCCCGACGTGAATTCCGCCGATACCCCGCTTCCAGTCGTGGTGAAGTCGGCCGTCTGATATCTCGACAGGTCCTGATTGAACGCGATCATCCGGAAAGAATCCCCCGGATTCCAGATCCAGGCGGCGAAGGTCTGTTCCCCGTTCATCTCGATATGGGCGCGCGTCCCGCCGAAATCCGCCCCGAGGGTGGTCCGGCCGGCCGGACCGGGCTGGCCCAGACCGGTCAAGTCCTTGAGGAGCCACGGTTCGGGGTTCTCCACCTGAGTCAGGTCGACGGACGCGAGTTCATTCTGCGTCTTTTCGCAGGCGACAAGCGCCACCAGCGCCGCCGCCATCCAGAGAAAACGCCTACTCATACTCTTCATCCTCCTCCATGACGCTGTTGGAATTGCCGCCGAAAGGATTGACCGGATCGACCGGGAAACCGCCTGCGGAGGCGCCGTTCAGGAAATCCGCCTCCAAATCCAGCGGAGAGACCCTGGACAGCGGGGCTTCATATTGTTTCATAATAGCTCGGTTTTGACTGCAAAAATCAAAAAAGCCGGCCCGTCTTTCCGCGGGCCGGCTGTTCCGGGAACAAGGATTAGTCCTCTTCCTGCTCCTGGGCGGCGTACTCGGCGATGAGTTTCGTCTGGACGTCGGCCGGGACCTGGACGTACTCGGCGAACTTCATCTGGAAGGTCGCGGAGCCACCGGTCAGGGAGCTCAGGATCGTGGAGTAACGGTAGAGCTCGGCGAGCGGAACGCGGGCGTGGAGCACGGTCATACCCTTGTCCATGTCCTGGTTCATGATCATGCCGCGACGGGTGTTGAGGTCGCTCATGCAAGGACCCACATACTCGTTCGGGGTGATGATGTCCACATTGTAGATGGGCTCGAGGATCTTCGGGCCGGCGTTCTTGAAGGCCTCCTTGAAGGCGTTGCGGCCAGCGATGATGAAGGCGATTTCCTTGGAGTCCACCGGGTGCATCTTACCATCGTACACATACACGCGGATGTCGCGGGCGTAGGAACCGGTGAGCGGGCCTTCCTCCATCTTGGACTTGATACCCTTCAGGATGGCGGGCATGAAGCCGAGGTCGATGGAACCGCCGACGACGCAGTTGTAGAACTCCAGCTTGCCACCCCACTCGAGGTCGGTGATGTCCTGGCTCTTGAAGTTGAACACGGTGTCCTTGCCGTCGATCTTGAAGTTCTTCGGAGCTTCCTGACCCTCGATGTAGGGGCACACGAGGAGGTGCACCTCACCGAACTGGCCGGCGCCGCCGGACTGCTTCTTGTGACGGTACTGCGCGGTCGCAATCTTGGTGATGGTCTCGCGGTACGGCACCTTGGGGGCGTAGAGTTCGATGTTGAGCTTGAACTCGTTGTTCACGCGCCACTTCACGTAGTTGATGTGCTGCTCACCCATGCCGCTCAGGATGG
>JAFRPH010000020.1 GCA_017429205.1 Bacteroidales bacterium | reverse complement strand
GGCAGCCGGTCGGGCGCCCGGAGCGCCGGCAGGAGCGGCGCCGGGACGGCCGGGAGCACCGGCGGGAGCGCCCTCGGGACGGGCGGCCGGACGCGGCATCTGGCCGGGACGGAAGCCTTCGTTGGTCATGCCGTAGGTCATCACGATGATGAACGGCTCGATCTTGCCCGCGGCGATGAGGTTGTCCATGATCAGGTTCGCGTGACCCTGGTTCCACCAGGCGTACTCGTTCTCACCCCAGCCGTGCTGCAGGTACAGCACCGGGTACTTCTTCTTGTTCTGGTCATACTGCGGCGGGGTGTACACCCACGCGACGCGGTTCTGGTTCGTGCTGTTGGACCAGAAGAGCACCTGCTGCACCTTGCCGTGCGGCACATTCTTCATGGCGTAGAAGTCGGCGTCGTGGGCCGGGATCTCGATACCGCTCTCCCAGCGGGTGGAGCCGTAGTAGTTGTGCGTGCCGGGATCGTTGAACACGCCACCGTCGATGGTCAGGTGATAGTAGTGGAAGCCCTCGTCCATCGGACCGGCGGTCGTGCCCATCCAGGAGCCGTCCTCCGCCTTGCGCAGGACCGTGCCGCCGGAGCCGCCGAGGCCGAGGCTCACGATGACGGACTTGGCCTTGGGGGCGTTGACCTTGAAGCGGGCGAAGCCCTGGGAGTTCACCATCGGATACTCCTGGCCCGGCTGGTTGAGCTCGCTGGGCTTGAAGTCTTCCTTGATGACGAAGTCGTCCATCTTGGGATCGAAGCCCTTGACGGCGGTGTAGGCCTGCTTCGGCTTGTAGTTCTCGTCGAACAGGAGCGGATAGTTCGAGGCGCCCAGCCAGGAATCCTTGTCGGAGACATTCCAGAAGGTGACGCAGTCGATCACGTCCTTGTGCTTGCGGAGGACCTTGAACAGGTTCACGTACTGGTCCTGCTGCAGGGTGCGCTCCCAATCGGCGACCTGGGAAGCGCCCTGACGGAAGCGGAGTCCGCCGCCCATGTCCTCATTGACGCGGATGTCCAGCTCGGTGAGGTGGATGTGCTTGACCACGGTGGAATAGAGCTTGATGGCGTTGTCGACCTCTTCCATCGTCGGGCCGTACACATTGTAGTGGGCCTGCATGCCGATGCCGTCGACGGGGACGCCGGCGTCCTTCATGCGCTTGACGAGGTTGTAGATGCGCTGGCTCTTGGCGGGCTCGGCGTCATTGTAGTCGTTGTAGAACAGGAGGGCGTTCGGGTCCGCCTCGTGGGCATACTCGAAGGCCTTGTAGATGAACTCCTCGCCGGCAATCTGGTACATCGGGGAGTTGCGGAGCTCGGGACGTCCCGGATAGACGGGGCTGTCGGCCACGGCCTCATTCACGACATCCCAGCAGTACACGACATCCTTGTAGCGGTTCACGATGGCCTGGATGTGGTGCTTCATGTTCGCGTAGAACTCCTCCTTCGGCAGGAGGTTGCCCTTCTCGTCCTGGTACATCCAGGTGCCGATCTGGCTGTGCCACATCAGGGTGTGGCCGCGCATCTTGATGCCGTGCTCGCGGCAGAAGTTCGCGATCTTGTCGGCGTCCTCCCAGTTGAACTCGCCCTTGCGGGGCTCGGTGGGCTGGGGTTTCATCGCGTTCTCGGCGGTGATGCTGTTGAATTCGCGGAGGACGACCTTGATCTGGTCCGGTTCCGCGACGTTGCGGTTGTTCACGGCGACACCGATCTTGAAGTAGTCCTTGTAGGCGTCCTTCAAGCCGTCGGTGGGCTCAGGGATGGTGCGGGGACCCCATTGGGCCCCGGCAGGGACCGCACCCAGGATCAGGGCGCAAAGTCCGGCAATGAGCGTTCTTTTCATATCAGTGTGGAATATGGTGTTCGTGTAACACTTACAAATATAGTCTTTTTGTATGAAAAACCAAAACTCGGAACGGAAAAAAGCGGAGAACCCATAAAAAAGAAGAGGATGACCCCCAGCCGGTGGGCCGGGAGGTCATCCTCGCAAATCGTGGATGGGCGGGCTACTTGAAGAGCTTCTGGGCGAAGATGGTCAGGTAGACGCGCCAGTTGCGCCAGATGTGGCCGCCGTCGGACTCGTAGTATTCGCAGGGGTAGCCGTGGGCGTCGCAGTAGTCCTTCAGAATGAGGGAGTTGCGCTTCACGCCATCGGCGCTGCCGACGCCAATCCAGAAGAGCTTGGGCTTGGCGGCGAACTGCGCGGCAAGCTCCGGATCGTTGTCCCCGTTCGGAACGGCGACGCCGGAGAACTGGCCCACGTAGCCGAAGGTGCCGGGATAGCGGCGTGAAAGGCGCGAGGACTGGCGGCCGCCCATCGACAGGCCGGCGACGGCGCGGGAATAGCCGTCTTTCTTCACGCGGTAGCGCTTCTCGATGAACTTGATGATGTCGGGGAAGCTCTCCTCGATCTCGGCGGTGGAGTCGGAGCGGCTGTTCGCCATCGTGGGCTGGAACATGTTCACGGCGGCGCCCGGGGCGGCGCTGTTGAAGTACACGCCGTTCGGCATCACGACGATCATCGGTTGGGCCTTGCCCTCGGCGATGAGGTTGTCCATGATCTGGGCGGTGCGGCCGAGGTCGGACCAGGCGTCTTCGTCGCCGCCGGAGCCGTGCAGCAGGTACAGGACCGGGTATTTGGCCTTGGGATTGTCCTCGTAGCCGGCGGGGGTGTACACGGTGAGGCGACGCTTCATCTTGAGGGCGGGGCTGTCGTACCAGACGTGGGACACGGTGCCGTGCGGGACGTCGTGGACCTCGTAGTACCAGCCCTTGTCGCCCTGTTCGGCGCTGAGGGTGAAGATGTTGGTCCAGGTGGCGATGTCACGGTTCTGGTAGATGTTGTTCGGGTCCATGGTCCGGACGCCGTCCACGATGAAGCTGTAGGAGTACAGCTCGCCCGTGAGCGGTTCCGTGGTGTAGGTCCACATTCCGTCGCGGCCTTCCTTCATGTCCACGCGCCCGGGCAGGAAGTCGCCCTGGAGCTGCACGGTGACGGCCTTGGGGCCGCGGTAACGGAAGGTGACCGTGTGGTCGGGGTTGATTTCGGGGGAGGTGATGCCCGAGGCCGGGCCCAGCGCCTGCTGGGCGGAGGCGACGGCGCCCACGAGGAGCGCCGCAGCCAGGATGAGGGTTCGTTTCATAGGCTTACTTCATTAAGAGTACGCGGTGGGCGGGCGTCTCCGCAGCGGCGGCCTCGGCGGTCGCGGTGCAGCGGATGTCGCGGGAGGAGGCGCCGAACAGGAAGGTGTAGGTGCCGGCGTCGACCTTCCAGGCGGAAGCTTCCTCGTCGAAGGAGGCGAGCTCGGAGGTCGGGAAAGTCAGAGTGAGCTCCTGGCTTTCGCCCGGGGCCAGTTCCTTCGTCTTGCCGTAGGCCTTCAGCTCCTTGACCGGTTTGTCGAGGGTGCCGGCCGGGGCGCTCACGTACAGCTGGACGGCTTCCTTGCCGGCCACGGCGCCGGTGTTCTTGACGGTCACCTTGGCGGTGACGGTCGTGCCGTCGTTGGCGACGGCCGGGGCGCTGTACTCGAAGGTGGTGTAGCTGAGGCCTTAGCCGAACGGGTAGGAGACGGGGAGGTTCTGCTTGTCGAACCAGCGGTAGCCCACGTAGATGCCCTCTTCGTACTTGGTGACGTCCACGTCCTTCTGGCCCACGTCCTCGCGGCGGTTCGTGAAGTACACGCCCGTGTCGGCGTCGATCGGGAAGTTCGCGCTGGAAGCATGGTCCATCAGGTTCACCGGGAAGGTCATCGGGAGCTTGCCGGACGGGCTCTTCGCGCCGGTGAGGATGTCGGTGACGGAGTTGCCGCCTTCCTGACCCGCCTGCCAGGCGAGAAGGACGGCATCCGGAACGAATTTCCAGGACGCAGTCTCGATGACACCGCCGATGTTCAGCACGACGATGACCTTCTTGCCCCGGGAGTGGAAGGCGGAGGTCACCTTGGCGAGCAGTTCTTTCTCCTTGGCGGAGAGGGAGAAGTCGGCGCTGGTGCGGTCGAAGAACTCGCCGGAGTTGCGTCCGAAGGTGATGATGGCGACGTCGTTTTTCTTGGCCGAAGCAGCCAGCTCGGCGGCGGAAGGAACGAGTTCGGCCGGGCGCGGCGTCGGGTAGAAGGCGGAGAGGCCGTCGTCGGGCAGGCTGGCCTTGTAGGCGGCCGCCTCGTCGGCGATGTGCTTCAGGGTGGCTTCCTTGTTGCTCTCGTCCACATGGAAGCCGGCGTTCTTGAGGCCGTCCAGGAGGGACACCGTGTAGGCGCGGTTCACGTTGCCGGAACCGGTGCCGCCGGCGATGAAGTCGAAGGAGGTGCAGCCGAACACGGCCACGTTCTTGACGTCCTTGAGCGGCAGCACGCCGTTGTTCTCGAGGAGCACCATGCCTTCGAGGGCGCTCTGGCGGGTGACGGCGGCATGGGCCTTCAGGTCGGGCTTGTTGGAGTAGGCGTAGCCCTTGGCCTTCGGGCTCCGGGCGACGAGTTCCAGGCCACGGCGGACGCAGACGTCCAGCTCGGCCTCGGAGAGGGAACCGTCCTTGATGGCGTCCATGATCTGCTGGTACTGCAGGTCGGTGCCCGGCTGGAGCATGTCGTTGCCGGCGGCGATCTGCTCGGCGCCGTTGTCACCGCCGTACCAGTCGGTCATCACGAGGCCCTTGAAGCCCCATTCGTCGCGGAGGACGGTGGTCTGCAGGTCCTTGCTCTGGGAGGTGTAGGTGCCGTTGATCTTGTTGTAGGAGCTCATCACGGTCCAGGGGTCGGATTCCTTGACGGTGATCTCGAAGCCCTTGAGGTAGATCTCGCGCTGGGCGCGGGGGGAGATGACGGCGTTGTTGCCGGTGCGGTTCGTCTCCTGGTTGTTGTAGGCGAAATGCTTGATGGAAGTGCCCACGTCATTGCTCTGGACGCCGCGCACATAGGCGGCCGCGGTCTTGCCGGCCACGACCGGATCCTCGGAATAGTACTCGAAGTTGCGGCCGTTCAGCGGGTTGCGGTGGATGTTCAAGGCCGGCGCGAGATAGACGTCGGCGCCGTACTCGTGGACCTCTTCACCCATCGCCTTGCCCACGTTCTCCACCAGTTCCTGGTTCCAGGTCGAGGCGAGGAGGGTGCCTATGGGGAAGTGCGTGCAGTAGTAGGTGTTCTCGTCGCCTTCGCGGGTCGGGTCGATGCGGAGGCCGGCGGGGCCGTCGGCGAGGACGATGGACGGGATGCCCAGCCGCTCGATGGGATAGGTGGTGCCGGCGGCGCCGGGGACGATCTTCTTCGTGGCGCCCACGACGGCGGACCCGCCGTCCGAGCCGGCCATGCCGGTGCCGATGACGAAATGGACCTTCTCTTCGAGGGTCATGGCCTTGAGGACCTTGTCGATGGAGTCTTTTCCGAGCTGGGGCTCGCTCTTGCAGCCGGCGAGGGCCAGGACTGCGGCGCTGATGAGCATGATTTTCTTCATATCGTAAGTGATGGTTTCAGTGTCGTTTGTGTTCGGCAAAGATAATGAGAATCTCCAAAACCATTCTTTCTTGGATGTTCAATTATTATTTCCGATGTTTGTATTCGATAACACGACTCTGGTATGAAAAAGATCGTCTCCTTTCTGACGGCCCTTGCCGTCGCCCCGTTCCTGTGGGCCCAAAACCCGTATCTGCCGCTCTGGGAGCACCTTCCCGACGGCGAACCCCGCGTGTTCGAAGATCCCGACCAGCCGGGAAAGTACCGCGCGTACATCATCGGCTCGCACGACCTCACCTACACGGCGTACTGCAGCGGTGACATCCGGATGTGGTCGGCCCCGGTGGAGGACCTGAGCCAGTGGCGGGACGAAGGCATCCTGTTCTCCTGGTTCGTGGACGGGCAGTGGGACACGATGTACGCCCCGGACCTCGTGGAGGTTCGTGACCGCGTCACGGGGAAGAAGACCTATTATCTTTATCCGCATTCCCGAGGGCGCGGACGCGTCGCCACTGTGTGCAAGTCCGACCGCCCCGACGGCCCGTTCGTCCCGGTCAATGTCACCGAGGACGGCCGCGGCGTCCTGCCCGGCTCCCTCATCGACTTCGACCCTTCCGTCTTCATCGAGACCATCACGGACAAGAAGGATCCGGACTACGGGATCGGCTTCCGCGCCTATGTCTATTACGGTTTCCAGCACTCGACGGCCTGCGAACTGGACCAGAATACGATGTATTCCATGCGGCCGGGGACGCAGCTCCATGACTATTTCATCCCGGCCAGCTCCCAGTACGGCCAGGTCCGCGATCCCGAAGGGACGCAGTACCCGGCGCTGTACAAGGGCCAGAACCCCGGCGACTTCAACTTCTTCGAGGCCTCCAGCATCCGCAAGGTGGGGAACAAGTATGTGATGGTGTTCTCCGGTTACAGCGGCCCGGATTACGGCCTCTCCTCCACGAACTCCGCCCTCCGCTACGCCCTCGGCGATTCGCCGCTCGGCCCCTGGCGCTCCGGCGGCGTGCTCGTGGACTCCCGCGGCGTCGTCCCCGACGAGAATGGCGAGCACCTGACCACCTCCAACGCCGCGCACAATACGCACGGCTCCCTGCAGGAGATCAACGGCCAGTGGTATGTGTTCTATCACCGTCCGCCGCGCGGCTTCGGCAACGCCCGCCAGTCGATGGTGGCGCCCGTGAAGATCGAATGGGACAACAAGAAAGTGGCCGACGGCGGCCAGCTTCGCATCACCGGGTACGATCCGTATGCCAAGGACGAGGTTTGGACGGCTTCTGCCGCGGACGGCACGACCTATACCGGCGCCGAGGTCACGAGCGAGGGCTTCCAGGTCTTCGGCCTGCCTCCCTACGCCTACTATTCCGCCGGTTACGCCTGCTACCTGTCCGACCAGGAATGGATGCAGGACAACCACGACGTCTGGTGCAATGACATGGACGTGGCCGGTGTCACCAACGGCGGCGTCGTCGGCTTCAAATACTTCGGTTTCGGCGGCCTGGACCAGTGGAACAAGGGTGTGAATCCGTTCGTGGGCACCAAGAAGGGCGACGGCACGCAGCTGGATCTCTTCCTGACGCCCGGCCGTCACGGCGCCTTCAAGATCCATGTGATGCTGGACGGCCCCTATGCCAATGCCACCTGGAAAGGCCGCGAGATCGCGGTGGTCGAGGTTCCGGACGGCAAGCGGGGTGAACTGCTGCACCTGACGGTGCCGGTGCCGGCCGTGGAAGGCCTCTCCGGCAAGCACGCCATCTTCTTGGTGGCGGAGGGTGTCGACATTCAGCGTCCGCAGATGGACCCGCGCTTCGCCGCTTTCGCCGCGCGGAATCCCCGCCGTCCGGACGGTCTGTTCGACCTGCACGGCATCGGTTTCTCCAAGCCCGGCGCCCCTTGCGTCCGTCCGACCGTCCCGCAGGTGAAGATCTTTGCTGATGGGAAACAGCTGGCCGTCCCCACGACGCCAGTCCGCTTCACGAACGCGAACGGCATCATGGACCAGCTTCACTATCAGGTGTACGCCCCGCTGAAGGACGGCTCCGTCCTGCAGGTGAGCGCCTCCGATCCCGACGTCCGGATTTCCACCGGACCCGTCGTGAACGGCCGCGCCACTGTCAAATGCTCCTGGAAGGGGCTGGAGAAGATTTACTGGATCAATTGACGGGTCAGCGTTTCGCGTTGGTGCAGCGCGACTTGATGTACTGGCAGACGAAATCGAAGTCTTCGTCTGCCACGTAGACCTGGTTTCGTTCCAGGAGTCCATTCACCTTGATGAGGTGCAGGTACCGCCGGGCAACGACCCGGCGGACTTTTTGGAATTCCGACGAACTGCTCTGCTTGCTCATGGACAGCATACCCGCTTCGGCTACGCCCGGCCTCCTGGCGGCCAGGCCTGCCAGGACAGTCAGGGCGCCCAGGTTCTTGGCTTTCTGCAACTGGTCGGGCAGGGGGGTGTGCGTGATGCCCTTCTCGTCCATTTCGAACAGGACCTTGTACTTTCCATGATACATGGCTGCCACGATGAGTACGCCGAGCGCCGTCAGCACTGCGAAGATGGCCAGTACCAGAAGCATCGCCTTCGACATACTCAGGAGTCCTTTCCAGTCCCTGTGGATGACGTACAGGAAAAAACCGAAGATGACCCATCCGGCGAAGATGATCCAGAAGAAGATCTTGAAGACCGTCAGGAAAATGGTGGGATTGGTCACCATGTTCAATTCATAAAGCCAACGGTACTTCCCGTCGGAGCACAACTCCACTTTATTTCCCAGGTAGTCCGTACCGGGACGTTTCTTGTCTGTCAGTTGTTCCATAACGTCGTAAATATAACGCTAATGGACGAAACAGCCAAATCTTCGGACAGAAACAGGTTACACCGCTTGCAGCAGGCCTTTCGCGAGGTCTGCCGCCGCGTTTTCACGGGCTTCCACGTGGCGTTTCTTGCCGGTGGCCGTGTAAGGGACGGAATCCACGAAGCGGTAATAGCGAGGCCGTTTGAAATTGGCGATGTAGGGACTCTCCTTGCAGAAATCGTCCAGCTCGGAGACGGTCAGGGCGCCGTCCTTCGGGACGATGTAGGCGGTCACGAGCTGGCCGCGGACCTTGTCGGGAACGGACGTGACGACGCAGTCCTTGACCTTCGGATTCATCGCGAGGACGGCCTCCACCTCGGTGGGATAGATGTTCTCGCCGGAGGAGATGATCATGTCGTCGCGACGGCCGACGATGGTGATGAAACCCTTTCCGTCCCAAGTCGCCAGGTCGTTGGTGTAGAGGAAACCTTTGTAGTACTTGCGCTCGGTCTCGGATTCGTTGTCGTAATAGAGATAGGGCGATTTGGCGGGGGAGGAGAGGATGACCTCGCCGATTTCGAGGCCGTCCTGGGCGGCCAGGTCGTCGGGTTCGGTGCGGCGGCCGTCATGGAGGCGGACCACGCGTACGTCGTCATCGACACAGGAAGCGCCGGCGGAACCGGCTCCTTCCGGCAGGTCGAAGGGGCGGAGGAAGGTGTTCCAGAAGGTCTCCGTGGTGCCGTAGCCGTTGAAGATGTTCGGGGTGAGCACGCGCTGGTAGCGGATGCAGGCCGCTTTTTCCAGGGGACTGCCCATCGTGACGATTCCCTTGAGGGAGGAAATGTCGTGTGCGGCCGACTCCTGCTCGTCGGCCAGGCTGCCAAGGACGGTAGGGACGCCCACGAGGAAGGTGATTCCGTACCGGGTGACGTACTCGAGCGCCGTCTTCGCGTCGAACTTCGGCAGGACCACGATGGCCGCGCCGGCGTAGAAGGCCGGGCAGGGACCCGCGCAATGGAGGCCGCCACGGTGGAACCACGGCGTGGTGTTCATCGTCACGTCGCGGTAGCTCATCGGGAAATGGATCATCACGTCGTGCGCGGAGAGGACCTCGTTGATGCTTGTGAGCGGAATGGCCTTGGGATGGCCGGTCGTACCGGAAGTATAGAGGCGGGCCGTCTCGTCATAGATGTTGTGGACCACGTCCGGTTCGGCCTCCGAAGCGCTTTCGATGAAGGCCGCATAGGAGGAGGCCCCCCAGGGAGTGCCGTCCCCGATGGCCAGGAGGATTTCAGGCCGATGGTGGGCCAGGCCGAGGGCCTGTTCCACGGTTTCCCGGCAGGGGGCGCAGAACAGCAGCGCCTTCGGGCGGGAGTCGTCGATGCTCCAGGCCAGTTCGCCCGGACTGAAACGGAAGCTGACGGGGCAGCAGATGGCGCCCGTCTTGTGGGCGGCGACATAGCCGATGGCGAATTCCGGACAGTTGCCCAGCTGCATCATCAGGACGTCCCCCTTCTTGAGGCCGGCATCCATCAGGGCGTTGGCGAAGCGGTTGCATTCGAGGTCCAGTTCCCGGTAGGTCCAGCTCCGTCCGTCGGCGGGGGAGATCATCGCGGGGCGGTTCCCGTACCGCCGAACGTTCCGCATGAAGCCTTCGACCCAAGTATAGCGGGATTCGAATATCTGTCTAAAATTTTCCATTTTTCCGTTTTTGAGTGGTAGAACAAAATTAGGAAACGGGGAGATTTTGGACAAATTATGGCAGAAAATGGGTTGTTCTTGTGGGAAATATGAAAATGTATTTGTAACTTTGTAAAAACGATGTGGGAAAAATAAACATTTTTGTGCCCTTATGGAACATCCGCTTGACAAGACCCTGCACCTGGACATGGTGCCCCGGACTTCGAAAACCTTGTACGTAAAGGACGAATTCGTCATTTCCGACAACCTCTCCATCCGGGTCCCGCCGGGCATCGCCGCCCTCCTGGAGAAGGGGAGGCCCACGCGCACCCTGCGCCCGAACTGGCTGGAGTTTCCCTACCGGATCGGCTTCAACGCGATCCTGTTCGTGGAAACCGGTGTGGTGGACTGCATCCTCAACACGGAAACGTTCCGCATCACGAACCGGTCCGTCCTGCTGATTCCCTCGGCGACGCTCCTGCGGGACCTGAACTGGCAGGCGGGAACCCGGTACATCCTCTTCGGCTACAACGACGGGAAGCTCTTCTCCGCCATGACTTCCCGCTCCGCGAAAATCCTCAAGGCGTCGATGATCGCCCCCTTCGTCCTGACCATGGACCGGGAGCGGATGGACCGCTACATGCATCTGATCAAGGTCCTCATCCACGTGGCGAGCGGCGGTCCTGATTATGAGTTCCAGGACGACATCATCAGCGGCGCCGCGCAGATGTTCAGCGGCGGCCTGGCGCGGCTCGTCGTGGAAAGGACGGACCAGAGGACGCGGGTGCCCCGCGAGATGACCGTCACGCAGGATTTCATCCGGCTCGTCCAGGCCAGCTGCCTGGAGCACCGGGACCTGGACTTCTATGCCCGGGAGCTGTGCATCACGCCGAAATACCTCTCCCGCATCGTCAGCAAGGTCGCCGGGAAGAAGGCGCTCCTGGTGATCCAGGAGAATGTGATCGCCGAGGCGGAAGCCCTGCTCAAGGAAGGGAAATACAACATCCAGGAGATCAGCGACCTCCTGCATTTCCCGTCTCCCTCCTATTTCTGCCGCTATTTCCGGAAGGCCACCGGCCAGACGCCCCGGGCGTACATGCTGGGGTAGCGTGTTTTGAAAGCTGGCGGGAAAACCGTATCTTTGAATAATCTATTGTCAGTCAAGGATGAAAATTTTCGGACACTTCGACGACGCGCACCGCGAATACGTCATCACGGATCCCGCCACCCCGTGGCCTTGGATCAACTACATGGGCACGGAGGATTTCTTCTCCCTCATTTCCAACACCGCCGGCGGCTACTGCTTCTGCAAGGACGCCAAGTTCCGCCGGATCCTGCGGTACCGCTACAACGGGGTGCCGATGGACGACGGCGGGCGCTATTATTACATCAAGGACGGCGACACCGTCTGGAATCCGGGCTGGAAGCCCTGCAAGACGCAGCTGGACTTCTATGAGTGCCGCCACGGCATGGGCTATACCCGCGTGACGGGGGAGAAGGACGGCCTCAAGGCCGATGTCCTTTTCTTCGTTCCCATCGGCCACCGCTGCGAGGTGCACCGGGTGAAGCTCACGAACACGGGCGCGGTGAAGAAGACCTTCCAGCTCTATTCCTTCGTGGAATGGTGCCTCTGGAACGCCTCGACGGACATGGAGAACTTCCAGCGGAACCTGTCCACGGGCCAGGTGGAGATCGAGGGGAACGTCCTGTACCACAAGACTGAATACCGCGAGCGCCGCGACCATTACGCCTTCTTCGGCGTGAACCGCGCCTTCGACGGATTCGATACGGACCGGGAGACTTTCATCGGCATGTACAACGGATTCAATGCGCCGCAGCAGGTGCTCGCCGGGACTTCCGGGAACTCCGTGGCCCACGGCTGGAGCCCCGTCGCCTCGCACCGGTTCGACCTGACGCTCGAGCCCGGCGCCTCGGAGGAGCTCATCTTCGTGCTGGGGTATGTGGAGAATCGGCCCGAGGAGAAGTTCGTCGCTCCGCAGGTGATCAACAAAGCGAAGGCGGAGGCGATGATGGACGCGTTCAAAAAAGGAGTGCAGGTCGATGCGGCCTTCGCGCGGCTGCGGGCGTTCTGGGACGACCTCCTGGACCGCTTCATCGTGGAATCCGAGGTCCCGGAGCTGGACCGGACCGTGAATGTCTGGAACCAGTACCAGTGCATGATCACCTTCTTCTTCAGCCGGAGCGCCAGCTATTTCGAGAGCGGCATCGGCCGGGGCATGGGCTTCCGCGACTCCAACCAGGACCTCGCGGGCATCGTCCACCTCATCCCGGACCGCGCCCGGCAGCGCATCATCGACATCGCCTCCACGCAGTTCCCGGACGGCGGCTGCTACCACCAGTACCAGCCCCTCACCAAGCGCGGGAACAACGACATCGGCGGCGGTTTCAATGACGACCCGCTGTGGCTCATCTTCGGCACCGTCGCCTATATCCGCGAGACGGGGGATTTCGGCATCCTGCAGGAGCCGGTGCCCTTCGACAACCAGCCCGGAACCGAGGTCTCGCTGCTGGAGCACTTGAAAATCAGCTTCCGGCACGTGACGGACAACCTCGGTCCGCACGGGCTCCCGCTCATCGGCCGGGCCGACTGGAACGACTGCCTGAACCTGAACTGCTTCTCCGACAACCCCGACGAGTCCTTCCAGACCACCGAGAACAAGACCGAGGGCTCGAAGGCGGAATCCCTGATGATCGCCGGCCTGTTCGTGGCCGAAGGCAAGGACTTCGTGGAGCTGCTCTCGCATCCGTCCGTCGCGGCGGATCCCGAGTATGTGCTGGGCGTCAAGGTAGCCGTCGATGCGATGGAGAAGGCCGTGAAGCAATACGGCTGGGACGGCGAGTGGTTCCTCCGCGCGTATGACTATTACGGCCGGAAGATCGGCTCCAACGAGTGCGAGGAAGGCAAGGTGTTCATCGAGAGCCAGGGCTGGTGCACGATGGCCCGCATCGGCGCCGAAGAAGGGCTCTGCGACAAGGCGCTGGATTCCGCGAAGAAGTATCTGGAATGCGAGTACGGCCTGGTCCTGAACAACCCGGCCTACACGAAGTACTATATCGACTACGGCGAAATCAGCTCTTACCCGCAGGGCTACAAGGAGAACGCCGGCATCTTCTGCCACAACAATCCCTGGGTGATCATCGGCGAGGCCATGGCCGGCCGCGCGGAGGACGCCTGGCGGCACTACAAGAAGATCACGCCGGCCTTCACGAAGGACCAGGAACTCCGCAAGATCGAGCCTTACGTCTTCTGCCAGATGGTGGCCGGCAAGGACGCTGCAAAGCCCGGCGAAGGCAAGAACAGCTGGCTCACCGGCACAGCCGCCTGGACCTGGAAGGCCGTGAGCGAGGCCCTGCTGGGCATCAAGCCGCAGTTTGACGGCCTCCTCGTCGAGCCTTGCATCCCCATCGGCACCTACCGCGTCCACCGCCGCTTCCGCGACGCCGAATACGACCTCATCATCCGCAACGCGGGCAAGGGAGGGAAGGTCTTCATCCCTTACAAGCCCGGAAAGCAGACGCTGGAAGTGGAGGTGTAGAAACCGGGGTCAGAGCACCCGGACGAAGGACCTTCTGGACAGTTTGTTTTCTTTCATGGGACGAATGGATTATCAGACAATCGGTTGCAACAGTTGCAAAGATACGGAAAAATCCCTTGTTTTACATAGGGGAAAATAGTTTGTCGCAGGTGCAAACCTTTCCCGGAATTAATCGGTACTTTTGCGACAGACACAACACGATACACGATATGAAACGATTTCTTTGCATGGCTTTCGTCCTGACGATGAGCGTCGGGGCGTTCGCCCAGCCGGGCCGGATGCCGCAGCAGGTCATCCTGACCGCCCGCGCCACCAGTACCATCCAGTATGGCGGTCCTACCCGCGCGGAAGGCCGTTCGTACAACTTTACCCCCGTGTTTTTCATCTATCCGGATGGAAAGCTGGACAAGGCCGGTGCGGAAGCCCTGCTGCAGGACCTGGCCATCCAGCCGCTGCTGGACAGCGAATACGGCACCGCGATGGTGGTCAACCCCGTCGGAGACAAGTATGCCGCCGATGCGGACTTCGAGGCATTCGTGAACCTCTTCAACGCCAACCGCGGCCCGGGGAACCTCAAGGTCGTGGGCGTCGGCCAGGGGGCGACGTTCGTCAACCAGGTGATCGCCCCGAAGGCCGCCGGACAGATTGCCGGCATCCTGTCGGTGGGTGGCAAGCCCGGCAAGGCGGTCGATGCGGCCGGCGTGCCCGCGTATATCGCGGGGAAGGGGGCCGCGAAGGTGGCGAAGCCTTACCAGGCCGCCATCGCCGCCCACGCCGATGAACCCCTGTTGAAGGTGGTCGTGAACCCGGCCGACAAGGCGTCCCTGAAGGAGGCCTTCGCCGAGGCCTGGAAAGAAGTGCTGGGCCGCAACTATCGGTATAACAATTACAACCATACCCATTACGAGGGTGCGCAGTTCGGCCAGTACGGATCCTATGAGCTGGAACCCTATCTGGACTGCGAATCCCTGGGAATCAAGCGGATCATCGTGGAACAGCCCGTCGGGAGGGGCCAGCGCGGGCAGGATGCCCCCAAGCAGCTCTGGTACGAGTACTGGCCGGAGGAACTGCTGGAAAACGCCCCGGCGCGCAGCGTCCCCGTCATGGTTCTCCTGCATGGAAACCAGAACGATCCCCGTACGCAGGCGGAGACTTCAGGCTTCATCCAGGTGGCCGCCGAGGACCGTTTCTTCGTCGTGGAGATGGAGTGGCAGGGAACGCCCAATTACCAGGCGATGGGACACGACGGCGTGGAATCCGTCCTGTACCAGCTGTTCGCCAAATATCCCCAGCTGGACCCTTCCCGCGTGTATGCCGAGGGCCTTTCCGCCGGCTCGATGACCGCGACCGCCCTGGGGATCAAGAAGTCCCATCTGTTCGCCGCCGTGGGCGGCCATTCCGGCGGCCTCTTCGTCAACCCGGTCCCGGGATTCCCGTCTTTTGGCCCGATCTGGGACGAGGCTGTCCAGAAGCGGGGCGCCGTGGAAATGCCTTACTGCTCCGTCTTCGGCACGAAGGACAACGTGGTCCCTTACATCCGTCCCGACAATTGGCGGAACAACGGCTATCTCAACGCCTGGAACGCGTATGAGCAGATGAACGGGATGGAAGTGGTCCGCGAACTGGACTTCTCCATCGACCCGGTCTTCGCCCAGCCCCTGCGCGACCGCGAGACCATCGTCACGAACAAGGGCGACGGCATCACCATCGAGACCGGCGTGCTGTACAAAGGCGACATTCCCATGATCAGAATGGTGGCGGTGATGGACTACGGCCACTGGAACTTCCAGCCCACGGCCCGCATCATGTGGGACTTCTTCTCCCACTACCTCCGCGACCCCGAGACCAAGAAACTGATCTACATCCCGTAAACGGCCGCCGTCCGCGCCCGGCTGTAAGGACACTTTTACACTTTGACAAACATTTGGACAAGCGTGTAAGCTACTCGGTAGGAAAAAGTTTTACCTTTGTCGTGCTGAAACTTATAAAACCAAATACACTTTTATGAAAAGAATCTTACTGACTGTTGCCGCGCTCGTCGTAGCGCTCGGCGCCTTTGCCCAGCCGAAGCTGAGCAAGGACAACATCGAAGAAATCATCAAGGCCATGACCCTGCAGGAGAAGGCCACCTTGCTCGTTGGCGGCGCCCGCGCCGCCATGGTGAACGGCGTCACCTCCGGCACCGCCTGGCAGGTTCCCGGCGCGGCGGGCAACACCCGTCCGATCGAGCGCCTCGGCATCCCCGGCACCGTCCTCGCCGACGGTCCTGCCGGCCTGCGCATCCAGCCTACCCGCCAGGGTACGACGGAGACCTTCTACTGCACCGGCTTCCCGGTGGGCACCCTGCTCGCCAGCTCCTGGGATCTCGCCCTCGTGGAGGACGTGACCAAGGCGATGGGCAACGAGGTCCTCGAGTATGGCGTGGACGTTCTCCTCGCCCCGGGCATGAACATCCACCGCAACCCGCTGTGCGGCCGTAACTTCGAGTACTTCTCCGAGGATCCGCTCCTCTCCGGCAAGATGGCCGCCGCGTATGTGCGCGGTATCCAGTCCAACGGCGTGGGCACCTCCATCAAGCACTACATGGCCAACAACCAGGAGACCAACCGCAACGAGAACGACGCCCGCATCAGCCAGCGCGCCCTCCGCGAGATCTACCTGAAGAACTTCGAGATCGCCGTGAAGGAGTCCGATCCCTGGACCGTGATGTCCTCCTACAACCAGATGAACGGCGAATACACCCAGCAGAAGGTCGACCTGCTCACCACCGTCCTCCGCGACGAATGGGGCTTCAAGGGCATCGTGATGACCGACTGGGGCAACAAGGCCGGCACCGTGAAGTCCGCCAAGGCCGGCAACGACCTGATGGAACCGGGCAACCAGAACGAGATCGACCGCATCATCGCGGGCGTCCAGGACGGCAGCATCACCCAGGCCGAACTGGACCGCAACGTCCGCAACATGCTCAACTACATCGTCCGCACCCCGCGCTTCAACGGCTACAAGTTCTCCAACAAGCCGGACCTGAAGGCCCATGCCGCCGTGGCCCGCAAGGCCGCGGGTGAGTCCATCGTCCTCCTCCGCAACGAGAACGAGGCCCTTCCGCTCAAGGGCAATGAGAAGGTCGCCCTCTACGGCGTTTCCGCCATCGACTTCGTGGCCGGCGGCACCGGTTC
>JAFRPH010000099.1 GCA_017429205.1 Bacteroidales bacterium | reverse complement strand
GCACCAAAGGGCTTTCCGATCGCCCTTTGGAAACCTTCGGGGCCGTCCCGTTGATGATAGGCTCTGAGATTGCAAGGTTCTTTATCAAGATTACTTTGCCCATCAACATACAAGAACAAGGCGATCCCGAAGGGTCCAGGGATTCGGAGCGCCCGGAAAACTGTCCGGTGGACAGTTTTCAGCGGAGAATGGGCGGCAGCCCCGGACCGATCGGAAAGCCCCTGGCGCGCCCGCAGGCGCGGAGCCCCACCTCCTTCCCCATCATAATCAACGGCAAGAATTCCCAAAAAGAAAAAAGAAGAAGGAGAAACCGTCATGAAAATGCTCAATGTCGTCAACGGGCCGCAGAACGTTTCCCGCATCATCCTCGGATGCATGCGCATGCCCGCACTCTCCGCCTCCGACGCGGCCGCCATGATCCGCACCGCCGCGGAGGAGGGGATCAACTTCTTCGACCACGCGACGATCTACGGCCGCGGCGAGGCGGAGACCCGCTTCGGCGAGGCCTTCCCCCTCACCGGGCTGAGGCGGGAGGACATCTTCATCCAGGACAAGTGCGGCCTCCACCCGGAGCGCCAGGAGTTCGACTGGAGCCGCGAGGACATCCTTTCGAGCGTCGACGGGAGCCTCCGCCGCCTCGGGACCGACTACCTCGACGTCCTCCTCCTCCACCGCCCGGATCTCCTGTTCGACCCGGAGGAGGTCGCGGCGGCCTTCGACGAGCTCGAGCGGAGCGGGAAGGTCCGCTTCTTCGGCGTGAGCAACGTCACCCCCGGCCAGCTGGAGCTGCTGCGGAAGTTCGTCCGCCAGCCGCTCGTGTTCAACCAGCTGCAGTTCTCCCTCGACCAGTCCCAGCTGATCGACGGCGGCCTCTACCTCAACAACCTGACGACCGACCGCTCGATCGACCGCGACAACGGCGTCCTCGACTACTGCCGCCTGCACGACATCACCGTCCAGGCCTGGTCGCCGCTCCAGATCGGCATGTTCAAGGGCTGTTTCGTGGATCATCCGGATTATCCGGAGCTGAACCGCGCCCTCGGCGAGCTCGGCGCGAAGTACGGCGTCCCGAAGACCGCGATCGCCATCGCCTGGATCCTCCGCCACCCTGCCCGCATGCAGGCCATCGCCGGCACGATGAACCCGGCCCACCTGCGCGACATCTGCGCGGCCGCCGCCGTGGACCTGACCCACAGGGAGTGGTGGCAGCTCTACCTGGCCTCGGGGAAGTTCCTGCCGTAAGGCCCGGGAGTCATCATTTTCGGAAGAGGGGAAAGCCTGCTGTCTGCGGACTTTCCCCTTTTATTTTTTCCGGCGCTTCACGGAAAGGGGAGTACCATAAGGGAGCGGATTCCGCGCTCTGCGGAGCGCGACAGGGGCTTTCCGATCGCCCCTGGACCCTTCGGGACCGCTTCTTCCTTGTTAGTTGTCGAGTATGGCTAAGCGCATAGTTTGGTATTCCATCAAAACTTGACAATTCCCAAGAACTATTTAACGGGTCGGCCCCGAAGGAGTCCAGAGGGCGATCGGAAAGCCCTCTGGTCGCGCCCGCAGGCGCGAAACACCTTCGTTCCTCTTCTCCCACCTCTCCAAAGCTACACCCAATGGGATGGCGCCGAAGGGTCCAGGGGCGACCGGAAAGCCCCTGGTGCGCCCGCAGGCGCATCCTTTTTTGTTGTCTACTCCCGGTAGACACCGCATCCCCCATCCCGTGCTATGCTGAGACTGTCAAAAGAAACCACCCCTTCCGAAAGCGAAGGGCAAACGAAAAAAGGAGGATCCCCACATGAAGACCCAGATGATGACGCTCAGCAACGGCACCACGATTTCCGACGTCGCCCATACCATCGAGACCCTGCTCATGACCCGCGAGAACATGGCCACCCAGCTCCTGACTACCGAGCACGGTGAGTACATCATCCAGGCCCGCTCTCACAACGCGAAGGCTTCCCAGTGGGTGGGTCTGGACCAGAACCTGACCTTCAGGCTGACCCCGGTCGGCGAGAACTGCGTGATGGCGCAGGCCGGCAGCGAGCGGTGGCTGTCCAAGGGCGCGCTGCTGGCGACCGGAACGTTCATCATCGCGTGGCCGCTCGCGGTGACCTCGGGGATCGGCCTGGTGAAGCAGAAGAAGCTCGCGGAGCGGGTGCTGAACATGGCGATCCTGTGCGCGGCGGGAGCCGATCAGGGGCAGATGATGATGATGGCGATGTGAGGGAGGACGCCAGGGGCTTTCCGATCGCCCCTGGACCCTTCGGGGGCCGTCCCGTTGGGCAAAGTCTTGGGTGAAGTGCAAATTGGGAACGGGAAAGGAGGGTGACATCCGACAATTCATGTAGGGGCGCCGCTTGCTGCGCCCCGTTTCACGTCTTTCGGGGCTGCGGCCAGGGCTTTCCGGTTGGTCCGGGGCTGCCGGTCGGTCTTTTCTCATACTGCCGGTAGGTTTATTCTCTTACGATCCATACGAACTGTGTGTTGACTGTCCTGTTCCGGGCCTGTATAATCAGCCGTGAAAGCGGAGGAGGTGAGCCGATGGAGATGCACCTGGCCGAAAACATCCGGAGGCTCCGGAAGGAGCGCGGGCTGACGCAGGAGCAGCTCTCCGAGGTGCTCGGGGTGACCGCGGGGGCGGTCTACAAGTGGGAAGCGAAGCTGTCCGTGCCGGACCTGGACCTGATCGCGGAGATGGCGGAGTTCTTCGACGTATCCGTGGATGTGCTGCTGGGCTATGAGATGAAGGACAACCGCCCGGAAACCGTGCTCAAGCGGCTGCGGGGATACCGCCGCGGGAAGGATCCGGCGGGACTGGAGGAGGCGGAGAAAGCCATCCGGAAGTACCCGCACTCCTTCGCGCTGATCCTGGAAAGCGCGCTGATGTACCTCGGCTTCGGCCTCGAGAGCGCAGACGCGGACCGGCTGCGGCGCTCGCTGGAGCTGCTGGAGCGGTCCCTCCCGCTGCTGAGCCAGAACACCGACCCGAAGGTCAGCGAGCAGACGCTGTACGGGGAGATGGCCGTCGCCTGCCTGGGGCTGGGGGAGTGGGACAGGGGCATCGAGCTGATGAAGGCGCACAATGCCGGCGGGATGTACAATTTCCGGATCGGCAACGCCCTGTCCCAGGGCGGCCATACGGAAGAGGCAGAACTGTTCCTGTCCGAAGCCCTGACCGGGAGCCTCTCCGACCTGATGACCGTGCTGTTCGGATACATCAACGTCTTCTTTCAGCGCAGAGACTACACGTCCGCCCGGGCCATCGCCTCCTGGGGGATCGGCGTGATGACCGGGCTGCGGAAGGACGGCAGGCCGAACTACCTGGACAAGTATTGCAGCGTGCTGACCGCGCTCCTGGCTGCCGCGCAATTCATGTCGGGGGACGCGGCCGGGGCGCGGGCTTCCCTGGTGAGCGCCCGGCGGCAGGCGGCGTTCTTTGACGCCTCTCCCAGCTATGCCGAAAACGATGTCCGCTTCATCCGCCGCGTCGACGGGGTCGGCGCCTACGACGACATCGGGGCCACTGCCATGGACGCGGTCCGCGGCATCGTGCGCGACGTGGAGGACGGCGGCGCCTTCGCCGCCCTCTGGGCATCCGTCGAAGAAGAGGAGGAAAGTCATGAATAAGCAGGAGCTCCGGGCGCTGCGGCGCCCCTTCATCCGGGAGCTGTTCCGGAACAATCGCCTCAACCTTTCGATGACGGTCCTGGCCGCCCTGCTCTCCGCGGCGGGCCAGCTGGTCATCTCCTGCCTGCTCAAGGAGGTCGCCGACCTGATCTCCGGCAGCGGCACGTACACCTTCGGCACGCTGCTGCTCATCCTGGGGGGCGGTACGGTGCTCTTCGGGACCGCGTGGGTCCTGGACCGCGCCTTTCTCGCCGGGTTCCGGACCAGGGCCATGCGGCAGTACCGCACCTACGTCTTTGACCGGTTGACGGAGAAGGGCATCCAGGCCTTTTCCGGCGAGAACACCTCCCTCTATCTCTCCGCCCTCTCCAACGATGTGAACACCATCGAGAAGGACTTCGTCGGGCAGCTGCAGCAGACGATCCAGGTCGCCATCGTCTTTGTGGGCGCGCTGGCCCTCATGCTGTGGTACAGCCCGCTCCTGACACTGGTCGCCATCGGCTTCTCCCTGCTGCCCATCATTGTCTCCGTGGTCCTCGGCGACCGCGCGGCCAGGGCGGAGAAGGAGGTCTCCGACCGGAAGGCGGCCTACACCGGCATGCTGAAGGACGTCCTCTCCGGCTTCTCGGTCATCAAGAGCTTCAAGGCGGAGAAAAGCATCGCCCGGATCCATGACGAGAGCAACGAGGGCGTCGCCGGGGCGACGAAAAAGCGCATACGGGTCGACGTGACGGTGGGCTACGCGTCCGGGTTCGCCGGGGCGATCCTGCAGTTCGGCGTGTTCTTCGTCGCCGCGGCCCTGGCTCTCTCCGGCAGCGGGATCACCGCCGGCACCGCCATCGTCTTCGTGCAGCTGCTGAACTATGTCCTGGCCCCCATCCAGACCTTCCCGGTCTTCTACGCCGGGCTCAAGGCCTCCCAGGCCCTGATCGACAAGCTGGCCCAGGCGCTGCGGAAGAATGTGTCCGACGAGGGCGAACCCATCGCGCCGGTGCTGACGCAAGGTATTTCACTTCGCGGCCTCGGCTTTGCCTATGAGGAGGGCAAAAACGTGCTGAGCGGCGTCGACCTGACGTTCGGGGCGGGCGGGTGCTATGCCCTGGTCGGCGGCTCCGGCAGCGGCAAATCGACGCTCCTGAACCTGCTGATGGCCTCCTCCCGGGACTACCGGGGCGAGATCCTGTACGACGGAAGGGAGCTGCGGACCGTCTCCGCCGGCTCGCTCTACGATCTGGTGTCCATCATCCAGCAGAACGTGTTCGTCTTCAACAGCACCATCCGCGACAACATCACGATGTTCTCCGACTTCCCGGAGGAGGAGATCGAGCGCGCGGTGCAGCTCTCCGGCCTCGCCGGGCTGATCCGGGAGAAGGGTGCGGACTACCTGTGCGGCGAGAACGGCTCCGGCCTGTCCGGCGGTGAGCGGCAGCGCATCTCCATCGCCCGGGCCCTCCTCCGGAAGACCCCTGTCCTCTTTGTGGATGAGGCCACGGCCTCCCTGGATGCCGAGACCTCCTTCGGGGTCCTGGATGCGATCCTGAAGCTGGACGGCTTCACCCGCATCATCGTGACCCACGATCTGGACGAAAACATCCTCCGCCGCTGCACCGGCCTGGTGGCCCTCAAAAACGGCGCCGTCGCGGAGCAGGGCAGCTTTGAAGAGCTCATGGACCGGAAGGGGTACTTCTACTCGCTCTACACGGTCGCGCAGGGGGAATGATCTCCCAGGGTGCAAAGAAACAGCCGTCATCCCGGTGCGGGAGGCGGCTGTTTCTTTGGGGTTTTCGCGGGAAGCGCCGATAATCTGTGACGCTGCTCCCCGGTAAAACAAGGAGTTCCGCGCTCTGCGGAGCGCGCCAGGGGCTTTCCGATCGCCCCTGGACCCTTCGGGATCGCCTTTTCCTTGTAGGTTGAGGAGCAAAGTAATCTTGATAAAGAACCTTAAAATGCCATTGCCTATCTTTACGGGACGGCCCCGAAGGAGTCCAGAGGGCGATCGGAAAGCCCTCTGGTGCGCCCGCAGGCGCATACTCTCTTCCAAAGACGAGAAAACGGAAAAGGCCTTCCCGCTTTGCGAAGTGACGGGAGCAGGAACGCCTTGCCGTGCCTCTCTCCCTGTGGTATAGTGACATCATCATCCGAATCTGTCCGACAGGAGGCAAAACCATGCAGACCATGGACTTTCTGAACGCATACACCTTCGGCTTCTGCGAGAAGCGCGGCTTTACCGGGGGGAGAGCCTGGAAGGAATCCCTCCGCCTCCTCGCCGGAACGACCGGCTGCAACGCGATCATCCTGCCCGTCTGCGCATGGCAGGACCACGCCTTCTCCACCGTCATGGACTCCGACGGCCCCGGCGTCATGAGCGCGGAGGACGTGCGGAACGTGTGTTCCTTCGCCCGCTCCCTCGGGCTGAAGGTCATCCTCAAAGCGATGGTCAACTGCCGCGACGGGTACTGGCGCGCCTACATCCGCTTCTTCGACGAGCCCGTCCCGGTCGAGCCGCAGTGGGCCGACTGGTTCGCCTCCTGGACGGAGCACGTGTGCGCGGTGGCGCGGATGGCGGAGGAGAACCGCGCGGATCTGCTCTGCGTCGGCTGCGAGATGGTGGGCACGGACCACCGCGAGGAGGAATGGCGGGCGCTGATCGCCCGGGTGCGGGAGATCTGGCACGGCCCGGTCACCTACAACTGCGACAAGTATCAGGAGGACCGCATCCGCTGGTGGGACGCGGTCGACGTGATCTCCTCCTCCGGCTATTATCCCATCGGGGAGATCGAAGAGAACTTCCGCCGGATCGAGGCCGCTGCGCACCGGGCCGGCAAACCCTTTATGTTCATGGAGTGCGGCTGCCCCTCGCGTGAGCACGCGGAGGACAGGCCCAACGACATCCGCTTCGGCGGGGCGGTCCGCATGGAATCCCAGGCGGCCTGGTACGAGGCCTTCCTCGAAAACGTGCGGCGCTTCCCCTTCATCCGCGGCGTCGGCTGGTGGGACTGGTCCGCCACCCGCCTCTGCCCGGAATACGCCGCGGCCGACGACGGCGGGTACTGCACCTTCGGCAAACCGGCCAACGGCATCCTGCGCGCCTTTTCGGACAGCCTGCGGTGAGGCGGACGGGTTTATTCCCCGCAAAATGAAAAATCCTCCTGCGTAAGGTCTTGCTTGTGACGCTGCGTCATGTGGTAGCATCCGCGGTGAAAGGAGGCGAAGGCTGTGTCAAAATTCACGACGGGAGAGCTCGCGAAGCTCTGCGGCGTCACAGTCCGGACCGTTCAGTACTACGATACCCGGGGCATCCTGGTCCCCAGCGAGCTTTCCGAGGGCGGAAGGCGGCTCTACTCGGAGGACGATCTCCGGCGCATGAAGATCATCTGCTTCCTGCGCGAGACGGACCTCCCGATCGACGCCATCTCCCAGATCCTGAAGGAGGAGCACCCCGAAAAGGTGATCTCGCTGCTGATCGAACGGCAGGAGGCCGTCCTCTCGGACGAGATCTCCCAAAAGCAGAGGAAGCTGGACATGCTCCGCGAGCTGAAGAACGGACTGAAGAGCCTGGAGAAGTTCTCTCTCGAATCCATCGGTGACATAGCCGCCATCATGGAAAGCAAGAACAAACTGAAAAGGATGCGCCGGATGATGATCCTGACCGGGATCCCGGTCTCGGCGCTGCAATGGTTCTCCGTCATCTTCTGGATCGTCCGGGGCATCTGGTGGCCGTTCGTCGTCTGGGCCGCGGTGGCGGCCGTCTGGGGCACACTGGTCAGCCGGTACTATTTCCGCCATGTGAAATACATCTGCCCCGAATGCCATGAGGTGTTCAGGCCCGCGCTGAAGGAGGCTTTCTGGGCGAATCACACCCCCACCGCCCGCAAACTGACCTGCACCGCATGCGGCCGCAAGGGCTTCTGCGTGGAGATCTGGGGAGGCGATGCGGAATGAAGGAGTTTGAGCGCATCGTCATCGGCGGGAGCAGCATCCCGGCGCTGATCCTCACGATCGTCCTGATGGCCGCGATGACGGTCATCTGCATTGCCCTGTGGCGCGGGAAGCACAGGGCGCGGACGAATCTCCGCTATCTCCTCGCCGGAGCGGTCGGGTTTCTGGTGTCCGCCCGCGTGCTGGAGCTCGGCGTGCACTGGCTGTGCATCGTCGCGGACAATCCCGTCTCCCGCTTCATCAACGGGAACACGGCGGCCTTCGTCCTGTACGGGATCGTGATGGCCGGCGTCTTTGAGGAGTGCGGACGGTACATCGTGCTCAGATACATCATGAAAAAGGACCGCACCCGCGAGAATGCCGTCCTCTACGGGATCGGCCACGGCGGGATCGAGGTCCTGGCGGTCATCCTGCCCACGATGGTCCTGAACCTCGTCATCGCGGTCCTGTTCTCCCGGGGGAATGTCGAGGAAGCGCTGAAGACGCTGCAGATCACGGAGGAAACCGCCGCTTCCGCGCTCCCGTCCGTCCGGGCCGCCGCCGCCTTCGATTACGGCATGATGGCGATGAACACCGCGGAGCGGCTGTTTGCCCTGCTCCTGCACGTCGGGCTCACGGTCATCGTGTTTTACGGTGTGCTCAGCGGAGGAAAAGGATACCTGCCGCTGGCGATCCTGCTGCACATGCTGATGGATACGTTCCCCGCCCTGTACCAGCGGAATGCGGTACCGCTCTGGTCGGTGGAGGTATGGGCCGCTTTCTGGACCGTTGTCACCGGATGGATCGCCGTAAAGCTGTACCGGCGCATGAAGCCCTGCGGGGCGTAACCGGGGGCTTTCCGATCGGTCCGGGGCTGCCGCCCATTCTCCGCTGAAAACTGTCCCCCGGACAGTTTTCCGGGCGCTCCGAATCCCCGGACCCTTCGGGGACCGCCTTTTCCTTGTATATTGATGGGCAAAGCAATCCTGATAAAGAACCTTGCAATCTCAGAGCCTATCATTAACGGGACGGCCCCGAAGGAGTCCAGAGGGCGATCGGAAAGCCCTCTGGTGCGCCCGCAGGCGCATACCCTCATCAGCGTAGCTTCACAGCCCGATTTCTGCCCTTACTCTTCCCCCAGCGCACCGGCTTCCACCCAGATCACCGGGCGGACGGCGCCTGTCGTGCTGTCCACACCGCCCAGGTTGGTGCGGGCGCCGCTGGCGAGAACGGAAGCCGCGTAGTAGCGGTAGAACCCCGGGGAACGCAGCCACCACCAGCAGGCGGCGCCCTCCTCCGTGACATCGGCCTCGTTGATCCTCGCACCCTGCGCGAGGGCATACGCCGTCGGGACACACATCCTGGCCCTGTCGTCCCCGAAGTACCGCGTGCTCTCCGCAAAGCTCAGCAGGAACACCCTGTCCTGCGTCGCGGGACCGCCGTTGGCGCACCAGGCGTCACTCTGGGCAATGCCGTTGTCGATCTCGGTGACGCGGATCAGGGCCTGCTGGGCCTCATCGAAGGCCGCGCTCAGGAACTCCCCGTTCAGCCAGGCGCGGATCGCGCACTTCTCCCAAGTGACCTCATTGATGCGCGTGTGGAAAGGCTGCACGTCGAGGGCATAGCGGCTGATCAGCAGGGCGCTGCCGTCCCGCACATCGAGGATCAGCCACTCGATGGCCTCGGGGCCGTTTTCCGTTACTCCGTCCTGCTCATAGGCGCCGAAAACCGCCGTGCCGCCGATCGTGATCTCCGCCGCGGCCGCGCCCGCCGCGCATCCCAGCGCCAGCGCGAGCGCCCACAGCACCAGACGCCTGATCGCATGCGTCATGCTCTCTTCCCCCTCACCAGTCCGAATCCCAGTCCGTGTCGCCGAAGTCCCAGTCGTCGTAGTCGCTGTCGTAGTCGCCGGACTTGTGGATCTCGTCCCACTTGTCCGAGTTCCTGAAGTCGCTCACGCCGTAGCTGCCCGAGTAGCCGCCGCCGAGGAACTCGTCCGCGTCGCTGTAGAAGACCGTGCTGATCCAGTCATTGATCGTGTCGGAGTAGGCGTAATAATCGCTGCCGTAGCGGTAGTAGACGCTGCCGTTCCTCCGTTTGTAGTAGCCGTCGTGGCTGTGGTCAACGGCGCTGAAGATGAGGACCGCGATGAGGACCGCGACCGCGAGGATCAGGAAGATGGCGGTGGCGCGGCCGCCGGTTTTCCTTCCGCGGGAGCGGGAGCCGGAGGAGAAGGCACGCTCCATCTTCTCTGTCTCCGCGTTGCTGCCCGCGTCGCTGCCGCCGGCGCGCTCCGGGTGGATCCCGCGGGCGTGGCACTCGGAGAGCAGCTTCTGGTAGATCTCTTTGACGGCGTAGGCCTCGTCGGGGCCGGAATAGCGCACGGCGCGGCTGCCGTCGGCCTTGTTCTTGTAGACCGTGAAGTGGTCCGGCCGGTCCTCGAAAATGCCGAAGGCCTTCGGCCGGCGGTAGTCCTCGCCGATGAAGAAGCGCATCCGCTCCAGCGGCATCCTGCGCGCCATGGTCCAGGCCTTCAGGTCGTTGATCGTCTTCGGGACGGCGCCCTGGGCGGCCATGGGGTCCTCTGTCAGAATCGGTTTGTCCTCCGCGGCCGGCTGTTCGGGCATCGGTTCTCCGCAGAAGGCGCAGAACTTCGCGTCCGCGGCGTTCTCCGCCCCGCAGTTGGGGCAGCGGACTGTCTTCATTTCCTCGATCACAGGTGATTCCTCCCATGCAGATTGCTTCCTTACCATTGTACCCCGTTTGGCCGCGATTGCAACCGGTTTTTTGGTTCTTGAAGTTTTGGCTGAAGAAGGGTATGCGCCTGCGGGCGCACCAGAGGGCTTTCCGATCG
>JAFRPH010000098.1 GCA_017429205.1 Bacteroidales bacterium | reverse complement strand
CGACGGCAGCGTCCACTCCGGCCGCCCCGTCGAGCAGGCGGGCGCCCACTGCCCCGGACACAACGCCCGCAGCATCGGCATCGCCTATGTCGGCGGCCTCGACGACGACGGCCGTCCTGCCGACACCCGCACCGAAGCCCAGCGGATTGTCCTGCTCCAACTTGTCCGTGACCTGATGGAAGAGTATGCCGTCACTGAAAACCACGGCCACAACGAGTACGCCAACAAAGCCTGCCCATGCTTCGATGTCCGTCAGTGGCTCAAAGATAACAACCTGTAAACACACCCCATCATGAACAACCTTTGGAACCTCATTCCCTCCCTGCTCACTCTCGTCGCCGGTGGCGGCTGGCTCTTCGACCGACGCCGCCACCGGCAGGAGGTCGAGAGCCTTCGTGCCGACAACCGGCAGAAAGACATGAATCTCTCCAAGATGTATGTCGACGAGTTCAGGGAAAATATAGCTGATCCCCTGCGACATGAAGTCAGGGAACTGAAAGACGAAATAAAACATTTGCGCAATGCCATACAAAAGATTAACGACTGCCCTCATAGCGGTGGCTGCCCTGTCCTTGACGAGTTGCAGAAGCAGCAGATCCGTCATGCAGAGCACACAGACCGGCACCTCGGCTGACACCCTCCGCCAGACCGTCACCCTCATTGTCCGCGACACCCTGCGCGAGACCACCGTCATCACCGTCCAGACCAATGCCGACGGCGACACCACGCGCCTCACCACCCTCCGCGACCGCCAGTCCGTCACCGACCGCGACCGCTCCGCCGCCACCACCGAAAACCGCCTCTCCACCTCCGAGACCACCGGCAAAGAATCCACTATTACCACCGCCCCACTGCTCCCCGCCAACCCCCTCCGTTCCATCGCCCCCTCCGAAACCTACCACCCATTCAAACATCACCTCCTCACCTTCCTCCTCGGCCTCCTCCTGATTCCCACAATCAAACTCCTTCTCCACCGCCTCAAACGATAATGTTTTCCCGAAAACAATGTCCACATGCGTTCTGTGCCGGCGGCTTCAGCCGCCGAAAAGAAAACAAAACGGCGGGTCAGTCATCCCGACCCGCCGCTTGCTTTACGAGCATTACGTTGTTTTATTTCATCTCGGCCAGGGCTTTGTAGCCCTCGTAGCGCCACTGGGCGTTCTTCTGGGTGGCGACGAAGAGTTCTTCGGCCTCCTGGGGGAAGGTCTTCATCAGGGAGTTGTAGCGGACCTCGCCCATAATGAAGTCGCGGAACTTGCTCCAGTCGGGCTCCTTCGAGTCGAGATGGAAGCCGTTCTTGCCGGCCTCTTCTTCGGCGGGGTTGTAGTGCCACAGGTGCCAGTAGCCGCACTCGACGGCTTTCTTCTCCTCGTTCTGCGTGCGGCCCATACCAATCTTGATACCGTGGTTGATGCAGGGTGCGTAGCAGATGATGAGCGACGGG
Source organism: Bacteroidales bacterium (assembly GCA_017429205.1). The sequence goes on along the minus strand of JAFRPH010000098.1, from coordinate 116 downwards.
CCGTGGTAGGCCTCGGCCTCCTTGATGACGTTGAAGTACTGGGCCTGGCTGGCGCCCATAGCCACCTGCGCCACATAGACGTAGCCGTAGCTCTTGGCAATCATACCGAGGTCTTT
>JAFRPH010000097.1 GCA_017429205.1 Bacteroidales bacterium | reverse complement strand
TGTCGGGTAGGGCTGAGAGCAAAGCCTGGCATTCCAACAAAAACCTGACAATTCCCCAAGAATTATTTAACGGGACGGCCCCGAAGGAGTCCAGAGGGCGATCGGAAAGCCCTCTGGTGCGCCCGCAGGCGCATTCCCTCATCAGCGGAGTCTTCCCTTGCTAAACGTGCAGAACCAAAAAACCTTATCGTCCTTCCCTGAGATCAGGATCACTCCCAATGCAAAACCCCCGTCCGGACTGCCGGGCGGGGGGTCTGTGTTTCGGGGCTCAGCGGGCGAGCGCGGAGGCCATGTCGAGGAAGGTCACTTCGATGTCGTCGCCGTCACGCTCGAGGACCGCTTTCACGGTGCCGGAGGTGAAGACCAGGGCGCCGTACTCGGGGCGGCCGTCGTCGTCGACCGCGTACACGGCGTTGCCCAGTTCGGCCGGATCCAGCGGGGCGGGCTCGCCGAGGAAGCCGGTCAGGTCGGCCAGGACCTTCTCGTAGGAGGCGTCGCGGGTCTCCAGGGAGCCCTTCACGGCGACCAGGGCGTTGTCCAGGAAGAAGAACCTGAGTTCACAGGGCGTTCCGTGGTCCATCGCGTGCTCGTACTCAAGCGTCGTGAATGTGAAGGCCCGGGTGCGTTCGGTCTCCCACTCGCAGCCGCGGTTGCCCTCGACGGCGATCACTTCATCCGGGGTCATGCCGAAGGTGATGCCGTCGCGAAGGGTGAAGGGGGCGTCCGGGTTCTCCGCAAAGGCGGCGACGGCGGCGGTCAGCAGGCAAATGACGGTCAGCAGGGTGATCAGTTTCTTCATGTGGATTCTTCTCCGATACTGCCGCTGTGAGCGGCGTTTTTTTTGATGCAGGCTTGTCGTGCGCCTGACGCCTGTTGATACGCACGAAAAGGAGGGGTGGCAGCGGAAGCATGAAAGATTTTGCGTTCTTTTGCTTTTCAGGGAAGGTTCGGGTCATTATCTGAGGCTGCTCCCGGGAAAATCAAGAGGGTTCCACACTTTCGTCTTTCCATTATTATACTTGACGGGTCGGCCCCGAAGGTTTCCAAAGGGCGATCGGAAAGCCCTTTGGTGCGCCCGCAGGCGCATTCCCTGATCTGCGAGGATTTCTTTCCGAAGAAACAGAACCGAAAAAGCCGGGTTCCCCCGGCTGGGTTTCCCCGGCTGTGCAAGGAGACTGCGGGTCCCCTCATTTCTTTTTGTTTTTCTTCCCCTTCTTACCGCTCTTCTTTTCCTTTTTGCTCTTCTTATCCTTCTTTTCCTTCTCCGGCACGGCTTCCTCCGGCACCGGAAGGGCGCGGGCCGCTTCCTCCGGCTCGGAGACCGGGGCGGCGGGAAGCGCGGGCTCCGGGAGAAGCGCGCGGCGGCGGAGCTGCATCAGGAAGAGCAGGATCATCCCGGCGGTGGCCAGGACCATCGGGATCCAGCACAGGGCCATCAGATGCTCGTAGCACCAGTTCTGGGTCTCCTGCGGCAGGCCGCCGAAGAACTTGTAGGGCTTGTCGAGCATGAACTGCATCGTGATGTGCACGCCGGCGCAGACGGCGAAGAGGATCAGCGGCAGGGCCACCGCGCGGAAGCCTCCGACACCCCTCCTGCGCACGGCGATGCAGCCGCGGATCAGCAGGAAGAGCATCACGCCCGCGCAGATCACCTGCTCCGTGCGCACAAAGTACTGGCTCAGCTTGATCGGGTCGACGCGGGCCAGCTCCGGGAGCAGCTGCAGGGCGCAGAGCAGGTAGGCCGTACACTCGAAGCAGAGGCCCTTCCCCGTCCTCTGCCAGACGGGCAGCAGGCTGATGCCCAGGCAGACGAGGGCCGCGACGGCGCACAGGGCCCAGAGGGTCAGCTCCCACTCGCCCCAGCTGTTCGGCGCGGCGACGGGGAAGAAGCGCAGCCACGGGGCTTCCACCACGTCACCCACATTGAACGCCGTCAGGAAGCTCTCCGCCAGCCGGACGCCGGCGATGGCCGCGCAGAAGGGCGCCGCGAAGACGTCGAGGACCTCCGCCGCGCTCCGCCGCATGATCTTCGCCGCGGCAAAGGCCGCCAGCGCGAGGCCCACGCACGCGCCCGCGAAGGAGAAGGTGCTCAGGCTCAGGCTGATCGCGTCCGTCCACAGGGTGTCGAAGCTCCCGAAAAAGAGGCGGTCAACCTCCGAGAGCAGGAAGCCGAGCTTCGCGCAGAGGAAGCCGGCGGGCAGGCCCAAGCCGAGGGTGATCCAGGCGATCGCCCCGCGCAGGCCGCGGCGCCGCAGCAGGATCTGATACAGAAGGGCGGCGCCGGCCAGTGACAGGCACAGCGCCGCGAGAAAGCTGTTTTCGGTCATCACGGAGCCCCCTCCGCCGAGGCAAAGTAGATGATGTCCTTGAGCCGGCGCGTCGTGGTCACGTTGATGCTGTTCTGCTTGACGCCGTTGAGCATCAGGACCGTGGAGTCGCCGCCGTCGAGGTTGTAGGCCACGCGCACGCCCTGCTCCGCGACCACCTTGGAGAACTCGAGCAGGGTCATGCCCCGGGAGTCGTACCAGGGGCCGGCGCAGCAGATCACCTTGTAGTGCAGGTGATCCACCTGGGCGATGCACATGCGCTGCTTCTTCATATCATAGACCATGTCGATGTAGCGGTCGGCGCCGTTGTGCTTCTCCACCACCTTGCCGTCGTCCACGAGCACCGGGCCGAAGGTGAAGGCGTTGATGACCTTCTTGCCGCCCACCGTCTCGACCTCCGTGCCTTTCTGCGGGCGGTAGAGCACGTGGAAGTCGCCGTCCTCGTCCACCAGGAGGATGTCCATCAGGCAGGTGTTCCACTTGCTCGGCTCGTCGAGGTTGTTGAGGTAGACCTCGCCCTGGCGGATGATGACGCCGTAGCCGCGCTTGCCCCTCGCGTCGTTGTAGTCGCCGTTGATGGCGAGGACAGCGTTGGCGTGCTGGGCGAGGCGGGCCGCGTCCATCTCGCCGCCGCGGTCAAAGCCGTAGGGCGAGAGCGTCCGCAGCTGGGACGCGTCGGCGATCACGATGTCCGCCACCCAGTATTCGCAGCTGTAGGCGCGGCCGCTGGTGATCGTCACGCGGATCGTGGAGTCGCTGTAGCCGTTGACGGCGAGCTTGTCCTGCCGCACCGGCATGCCGGGCGAGAAGTCGATGGGCAGCTTCCGGGCCTCCGCGGGCGCGTCCGCCGGCAGCGGGATCTCCTCCGCCGCGTCCTCCGCCAGGCCGGTGCAGATCGCGCACAGGCACAGGCACAGCCCGATCCACAGCGCCGCAAGTCTCCTGATCATCGTGTTCACCCCTCCGGGAAGATTTCCATATCATTGTAAAGGCTGCGCCCCCATCTGTCAACCGTGGTCGCGGGTTTTTTACAGTGGCGGAGGGTGTGGCTGTATCCGGAAAACGGGGATTTTCCCGGTTCTTTGCGGAAAGTTCAGGAAAAGCATTCGGGAGAGGATTCATGCCTGCGGGCATGACCAGGGGCTTTCCGATCGCCCCTGGACCCTTCGGGGCCGCCTTTTTCTTGTATGTTGATGGGCAAAATAATCTTGATAAAGAGCCTTGCAATCTCAGAGCCTATCATCAACGGGACGGGCCCCGAAGGAGTCCAGAGGGCGATCGGAAAGCCCTCTGGTGCGCCCGCAGGCGCATTCCTTCATTTCCCTGACAAAACGTAAAGAACCGGAAAGCCCCTCCGCCCGGGAAGGGCAGAGGGGCGCATCGGGCCCGGACCGTTCCGTCATTCCGTCAGGCTTCCGGAGCGGTCGAGGAGGGTCAGGAGGTAGACGAACTCCTCCTTGTAGGGGTCGCCGGAGACACTGCAGGAGCGGGCCAGGGCGAGGGCATCAGCCCAGGAGGCCGTGCCGCTGAACTCGCTGCCGCGCAGGAGCATGCCGGTCTCGGCCACCGCGGCCGCCCAGCGCATATTCCCGCTGAGCTCCGCCGCGGGCTCGCCGGTCAGGGGCAGGGAGCGAAGCTGAGACTCATTCTCGCCGGGGTTCTTCCAGCGGATCGAGAGGGTCAGCCACTCGGCGCCTTCCCCCGCCGCGGGGGCCTGGGCATACTTGCTCTGCACACCGCCGAAGTCGAAGGCGCTGCCGACGGGCACGATCTCGTACAGGGCCGTCACGCGATGGCCGGTGCCGATCTCGCCGCCGTCCTTCGTGTCGTCGGCGAAGTCCTCCGCCGCCATCACGCGGTCCTCGTAGCCGATCAGCCGGTAGCCCGCGACCATCGCCGGGTTGAAGTCCAGCTGCAGCTTGACGTCCTTCGCCACCTCGACGAAGGTGCCGCTGGCCTCGGTGACCAGGGCGCGCCTGGCCTCGAAGACCGTGTCGAGGTAGTAGTAGTTGCCGTCGCCGTAGTCCGCGAGGGCCTCGAGCTTGTTGTCCTTGTAGTTGCCGTAGCCCACGCCGAGCATGGTCAGGGTGACGCCGCCCTGCTTCTTCTCGCTCACGAGGCGGGCCAGGTCGCCCTCGCCGGTCATGCCGACGTTGAAGTCGCCGTCGGTGGCCATCAGGATGCGGTTGATCCCGTCCACGCGGTACTTCTCCGCCAGCTGGTAGGCAGTCTGGATGCCGGCCGCGCTGTTGGTGGAGCCGCCCGCCTCAAGGGAGGAGATCGCCGCCATGATCCGCGTTTTGTCCGCCGCGGGCGCGCCCTCGAGCACGACCTCATCGCGGGAGGCGTAGGTCACGATGGAGACCGTGTCGGTGGGGTTGAGCTCGTCGAGCATCAGCAGGAAGGCCCGCTTCACCAGGTCGAGGCGGTCGGCGCCGTGCATGGAGCCGGACACGTCGATCAGGAAGACGAGGTTGTGCCGCGGGCGCTCCTCGGGGAGGAGGTCGGCCTTCGCCCGGATCCCGATCTGCAGGAGCAGGGTGTCCGGGTTCCAGGGGCAGGGCGCGAGCTCCATCGAGGCGCCGATGGGGTCGCCGTTCTCCGGCTGGGGATAGTCGTAGGCGAAGTAGTTGAGCATCTCCTCGATGCGCACGGCGTCCTTTGGGACGTCCCGGCCGCTGAGGATCAGGGAGCGGATCTTGGCGTAGGAGGCGGTATCCACGTCCGCCGCGAAGGTGGACAGGGGCGAGGTGCTCACGCTCTGGAAGCCGTTCTCGCGGATGAAGGTGTACTCCTCGGTGTTCCAGGCCATGCCCTTGGCGGCCATCATCATGTTGGGCATCGCGGTGGCGAGCGGCGCACAGGCGGCGTCGTAGTACGCCCACACGCCCTCCTCCTCAGCGACCGCCTCGGGCTCCGAAGTGCGGAAGGCGGATGCCTTGTCGGAGAAGAGCACCGACCAGGTCACGCTGTCGGCGATGCCGGTGGCGAGCAGGCCGTTCCAGCGCTGGAAGGCCACGAGGGCCGCCTCGGTGTCGGCGTCGAAGATCCCGTCGGGGGTTTTGGTCAGGTAGCCCAGCTCGCAGAGCCGGGCCTGGAGGGCGAGCACGTTGTCGCCGGTGTCGCCCGGGCGGCAGTACTCATCGGCCCGCGCGCAGGTCATCAGCCCGGTCAGTGCCAGCAGCAGCGCCAGCGCCAGGGCCAGCATCCTTCTGTTTGTTGTCATAGGGGGTTCCTCCTTCCGAATCGTTCCGCGTTTCCGCGGCTGTTTGCTGCCTTTCACTGCCTTGGACGCGCGGAAGGAGGTTTTGTTCCGGGGAAAATGAAAAAGAGTTTTCGCTTCTTTTCAGCGGTGTTCTTCCGATGATCAGGGGGTATGCGCCTGCGGGCGCACCAAAGGGCTTTCCGATCGCCCTCTGGACTCCTTCGGGCGCCGTCCCGTCAGATTGAGTGACCGGGTAAAGAAAGGCTGGGGGATGGGGGCGCAGCAAGCGGCGCCCCTACAAAATCAATGCAGGCAGGTAAATGCGGAAGGCAACCGCCGGCCTGCGTAGGGGCGCCGCTTGCTGCGCCCCGTCTCATGCTCCGCAGAGTACGAAGTCCTCTCCGCAAATGCCTTATGAGGATATGCGCCTGCGGGTGCACCAGAGGGCTTTCCGATCGCCCCTGGACCCTTCGGGGCCGTCCCGTCAGAGTTTATTCCGGGGGATTGCTTTCGCGAAAACAAAGGAAAAGCCCGCGGATCACCCGCAGGCCGTGATTCTCCGTTTCTCCGATCATCATTACCCAGCAACCCAACCCAACGGGTCGGCCCCGAAGG
>JAFRPH010000096.1 GCA_017429205.1 Bacteroidales bacterium | reverse complement strand
GCGTGTAGTGTAGACCTGCCCTATTGACCGTGTATCTGGCGGCTGGGATAATCCAGCCATGTTCCTGAGAGCAAACAAACGATACAAGGATGGGAAGGTCCACCGCTACTGGAGCCTGATGGAGAGCGTCAGGGCCGGGCGGCGTGTGTTCCAGCGTCAGGTGCTGTACCTGGGCGAGCTGAATGATTCGCAGCAGTCGGAGTGGCAGCATGCCGTCGAGGCCTTTGACGAGAAGGGCCGCGCCCGGCAACTCAAGCTGTTCCCCGAGGACCGCGCCCCCGCCAACGGCGACGGTCAGGTCGTGAAGATCCGGATGGACGCGCTGGAGGTGAAGAACCTGCGCAACTGGGGCGAAGTCTGGCTGGGGTTGGAACTTTGGAACCTGCTCGGGCTGGACGGGTTCTGGGAGTCGCGCCTGCCGCCGAGCCGCAAGGGGACGGACTGGCTGGCGGTGCTCAAGTCCATCGTGACGTACCGCCTGGCCGATCCCGGCAGCGAGCTGCGGATGCACAGTCGGTGGCTGGCCGGCACGGCGGTTGCGGAGCTGCTGGGCAACGGCGCGCTCACCGCCCGCTCGACGCTTTACAACTGCCTCGACCGCGTCCTGTGGCCCCTCGACGAATGGAAGAAGCCGCGCACCGAGCGCGAAAAGTCGTTCAAGGACGAGCTGTTCCACTTCCTGCGCGAGCGCTGGGCGGGCCTGTTCGGCTCGACGTGCGACGTGGTGCTCTTCGACCTGACGAGCACCTACTTCGAAGTGGACGGCACCAAGGCCCTCGACAGCGACCTGCAGCGCCACGGCTACAGCCGCGACAAGCGCGGCGACTGCCTGCAGGTGGTGGTGGCGCTGGTGCTCACGCCCGACGGCTTCCCCCTCGCCTACGAAGTGATGCCCGGCAACACCTCCGACAAGGGCACGCAGATGGGCTTCATCCGGAAGCTGGAGGCGAAATACGGCAAGATCGGCAACCTCTGGCTCATGGACCGCGGCGTCCCGACCGAGGACACGCTGGCGGCGATGCGCGAAGGCGGCTACAAATACCTCGTCGGAGCCCCGCGCGGCCACCTCAAGGTCATCGGCGACCAGCTGGACAAGGCCGAGTGGAAGGAAGTACAGCCCGGCATCTGGGTGAAAAGCGCACAGGCAGTGGACGACAAGGGCAACAAAGGCGACACCTTCGTCCTGACGCGCAGCGCCGCCCGCTCGCGCAAGGAGACCGCCATGCGCGTCAGGAAGATCCGGGGCGCCATGAAGACGCTCTTCGCCATCGACAAGCGCATCGGACGCGCCAGATGGGGCAAGGCCGAGCCCTCGAAGCAGGAACTCACCCGCGACGACCTCGTCGCCCGCCTCGCCGTCGCAAAATCCAAGGCCGGACGCGCCTGGAAGATGATCCGCATCACCATGCCCAAGGAAGGCGAAAAGGTCACGCCCGAGACCTTCCGCTGGCACCTCGACTGGGAACGGATCCGCGAGGCACGCGCCGAAGACGAAGGCTCCTACCTGCTCCGCACGAACCTACCCGACTGCGACCCCGCCACCCTCTGGAAGAAGTACATGATCCAGGGCGAGATCGAATACGCCTTCCGCGAACTCAAGAACGACCTCGGCCTCCGACCCGTCTTCCACAGCCTCGACGACCGCATTGAGGCCCACATCTTCGCGGCGTTCATGGCCCTGTGTCTGCTGACGACCCTGCGCGCCATCGCCCGCCAGCACGCCCCCGGCCTCACCCCGAGGCAAATCCTCGACAAGTTCAAAACCGTCAAAATGGTCGATGTCATCCTGCCGACCACCGACGGCCGCATCGTCACCCTGCCCCGCCACATCGAACCCAAGGAGGACACCGCCTTGCTCATCCACCAGCTCGGCCTGACCCTGCCCCCGCAGCCCCCGCCCCGCATCT
>JAFRPH010000002.1 GCA_017429205.1 Bacteroidales bacterium | reverse complement strand
TGATCTCCCAACTTCATGATGGTACCTTTCCCGTAATCCTTCTCGATCTTGTCGATCGTCGCCTGCAATGCCTTCAGTTTGGCGGCATTGACTTCCGCACCGGTCTTTTCTTCTACTGCTTTAGCCATAATGTTGTTTGTTATTCGTTTCCCGGGCAACGCTTGCCCGATTGGTACAAAGTTAGGAAATAAAATGGTAAATAAAAGCGCTTTGTCGCTATCCGGGTGCAAAGATACGGCAAGATTGTGCCAGACCGCGGTACATTATCAATCTTCCGCGGAAAGAGGTGCGTTGAGGGCGGGGAGGGTGTTCTTGCCGGCGGGCGCGGCAATGCCGTGGCCGATGGCGCGGTAGGCGGCCTTGACGATGCTCTGCTTGCCGTCGACCAGGCGGTTCGTGTTCTCCCGGAAGCCGTCGAGGACTTTCTGGAGGTCGTTCTCCAGGGCGGCGTTGTACCGGCAGAAGAGCCCCACGCGCTCGACCATATCCTCGGCCGCCTTCACGATTTCGGTGATGTTCTCCATCTGCTCCATCTGCACCCAGGCGGTGCGGATGAGCCGCAGGAAGGGGATGAGGGTCTCCTCGGTGGTGATGAGGATGTTCTGCCGGAAGGCCTCGGCGAAGACGTCGGGGTCCTCCTGCTTGGCGAGCTGGTAGGCGCCGTAGTTCGGGATGAACATGATGACGTAGTCCAGCGTCTTGCGGCCTTCCACGTACTTCTGGTACTCCTTGCTCGTCAGTTCCTTGATGTGGCTGCGGATGGACTCGAGGTTCCGGCGGGCGGCGGCGGCCCGCTCCTCGGGCGTCTCGGCGTCGAAATAGTCCGCCAGGGCGCTCAGGGACACCTTGGAGTCGATGAGGACGTCGGTGTCGTCGGGGAAGTGGAGGGCGAAGTCCGGACGCATGTGCCGGCCGGTCTCCTCGTTCTGGATGAAGTTGCCCTTGCGGTCGCGGAGCCAGAACTCGGCGTCGTAGTCGTGCCCTTCGCGCAGGCCTTCGGCCTGGAGGATGTTCTCGAGGATGGTCTCCCCGAAGATGCCCTGCATCTTGTTCTGGCCCTTGAGGGCGCTGGCCAGGGTCTCGGCCTTGTTGCCGATGGTGTCGGTCTGCTCCTTGAGGTGCCGGACCGTCTCGGCGAACTGCGTCTTGATGGCGGAGCTCTCCTCGGCCTGGGACTTCTTCTGCGCCTCGAAGGCCGCCTTCATCTCCTGGATGTTCCGGTCCAGGCCGCCGGTGATGGTTTTCATCGTCTCGGCGGCTTCCTGCTTGAGGGCCTCCTCGCGGGCCTTGAGGGTTTTCTCGTTCTCGAGGGCCAGCGCGGTCCGGGCCGCGTCGATGGCCTTCTGCTGGCCTTCCTTGAGCTCGGCGATGGCCTTCTCGTGGCCGGCCTTGACTTCGTCCATGGCCCTTTCGTGCTGGGCCCTTTCACTTTCTCGGAGCGCCTCCGAGGTCCGTAACTGCGCGTCCTTGCGGACCCAGGCGATGACGAGGGCGATGAGGGCGACGGCGACGACGGCGGCCGCGATGAGGGTGATGAGGATGGTCTGGTTCATGTTCGTTCTGCTTTTCTGTTCCGTATACAAGTACCGGGACTTTGTATAATTCTTACAAAAATGTTAAATTTGTAGACAATATGCAAAAGACAAGGCTCCTCGGAAAGACGCCCGCCGAACTCAAGGAAATCGCCCTGGCGGCGGGGCTGCCGGGATTCACGGGAGGGCAGATCGCCCAGTGGATCTACGGCAAGCGCGTGCGCTCTATTGCTGAAATGACGAACATCTCCAAGGCGGGCCGCGAGCGGTTGGAGGAGCGGTACGAAGTGGGCGTCGCCCTCCCGCTGGACAAGGCGGAGTCCGTCGACGGCACCTGCAAGTACCTGTTCCCCGTGAACGGCGACCCCGGCAACGCCGTGGAGGCCGTGATGATTCCCGACGGCGACCGCAAGACGCTGTGCGTGTCCTCCCAGGCCGGGTGCAAGATGGGCTGCAAGTTCTGTATGACCGGCCGGCAGGGCTTCCACGGGAATCTTTCCGCGGCCGACATCCTCTCCCAGTTCTTCGGCGTCGACGAGGCGGCGGAGCTGACGAACACCGTCTTTATGGGCATGGGCGAGCCCCTGGACAACTGGGAGGAGGTGAAACGGGCCATCGAGGTCCTCACCGCGGACTGGGGTTTCGGCTGGAGCCCCAAGCGCATCACCCTCTCCACCATCGGCGTCCTCCCGAACCTGAAACGCTTCCTGGACGAGTGCAAGTGCCATCTGGCCGTGAGCCTGCACGACCCTTTCCCCGAAGAGCGCTTCGCCCTGATGCCTGTGCAGAAGGCCTATCCGGTGCAGCAGGTCATCGACCTTCTCCGCCAATATGATTTCACCGGCCAGCGCCGCGTGAGCTTCGAATACACGATGTTCGCCGGGCACAACGACACGCCCCGCCACGCGGACGCCCTCCTGCGCCTGCTTCACGGCCTGGAGTGCCGCGTGAACCTCATCCGGTTCCATCAAATCCCGAATTTCCCGTACGGCACCAGCCCGCAGGCGGCGATGGAGGCCTTCCGGGACCGCCTGACCCGCGGCGGCGTCACCGCCACCATCCGCGCCTCCCGGGGCGAGGACATCTTCGCCGCCTGCGGCCTCCTGGCCGGGCAGCACAACCACGCATAGACCTATGAAAAGATATCTGCTCATCCTGCTCCTGTTCCTGTCCGCCTCCGCGATCCTGTCGGCGCAGACCACCAAGTCCTCCGGCTTCGGTCTGGACCCTTCCGACGAGAAGGCCGTCGCCGAGATGCGCGCCCGGATGGACAAGATCCGCAAGCACCGCCCCACGCTGGCGCTCGTGCTCAGCGGCGGCGGCGCCAAGGGCGCGGCGACCGTGGGCGCGCTCAAGTACCTGGAACAGTACAAGTTCCCGGTGGACATGGTCGTGGGAACGAGCATCGGCGGCCTCATCGGCGGCGTCTATGCGATGGGCTACTCCCCGGAGTTCCTGGACTCCCTGATGCGGAACCTCGACTGGGACCGCACGATGAGCGACCGGATCGACTGGGAATACATCCCCTACGGACGGCGGCGGTACAAGGAGAAGTTCGCCCTGTCCTTCCCTTTCTACTATAGCGTCAAGGACTACCAGAACCAGCTAGAGGAGGACATCCGCTACGCGAATCCCACGGACGGCAAGCTGCACCTCGCGGCCGGCGACGGCAACGCCGACGGGATGGTGCTGAAGAGCCTGATGAGCAGCCTTCCTTCCGGCTATATCTTCGGCCAGAACGTCCAGTACCTGATCTCCAGCCTCACGCCGGGCTATGCCGATTCCACGGACTTCCTCCGCCTGCCGGTCCCGTTCGCCTGCGTGGCGACGGACGTCGTCTCCGGCCGGGCGAAAGTCTGGCACAACGGCAACCTCAACACGGCGATGCGCTCCACGATGTCCATCCCGGGCTACTTCTCCCCGGTCCGCACCCGTGGCATGGTGCTGGTGGACGGCGGCATGCGCAACAACTTCCCGGTGGACCTCGCCCGGCAGATGGGCGCCGACATCGTCATCGGCGTGGACCTGTCCGACTCCAAGTCCGGCTACGAGGAGATCCACAACATCGCCGACATCCTCTGGCGGGGCATCGACATGTTCGCCGAGGACGCCTTCGAGCGGAACGTCGGCAGCGTCGACGTGCGCATCAAGCCGGACCTCACCGGCTACGGGATGATGAGTTTCGACGCCGTGGCCATCGACACGATGCTCCGCCGCGGCTACAAGGCCGCCGAGGAGATGGCGGACGAACTGGCCCACATCCGCGACACGCTGGGCACCGACACCCTCCGGTACGCCGGCCCGAAGGCCATCGACATCGACCGCACCCCCGTGCTCATCGACAGCATCGAGATCCTGGGCGTCTCCGGCAAGGAAGCGGACTACCTGCGGGCGAAACTCAAGGTCCACGCCGGCGACCGCATCTCCCGCAACGACGTGGAGGACGCCCTGAACACCATCTTCGGCAAGGGCTCCTACGAGTATGTCAGCTACGACATGCTGGGCAAGGAGGAGCCGTTCCGCCTGCGGATCAACTGCAAGCGGGGCCCGAAGCACCTGCTGGGCGTGGGCTTCCGGCTGGACACGGAGGAACTCGTGTCCCTGCTGCTGAACGTGGGCCTGAACACGACGGCGATGCGCGGCTCGTCCCTGGACATCACCGCCCGCGTGGGCGCGAATCCCTACCTGGACGTCCATTACGCCTACGAGACGCCCAAGTGGCCCACCTTCAACATTCGGGCGGACCTCCGCTGGACGGACCACAACAACTTCCTGATGGGGGAGAACCGCTTCAACGTCGCCTACCTGACCACTACGCAGGAGGTGTACGCCTCCAATATGGAATGGTCGAACTTCGACGTCAAGGGCGGCCTGCAGAACACCTATTTCAACATCGCGCACCTGCTGGCGAGCGACGTGATCGGAGACTATGACCGCTCCCTGTGGAAGATGGACTACCCGGGCGTGTTCATCGACGGAACCGCCTACACGCTGGACGACGGCTATTTCCCGCGCCAGGGCTTCTCCGCGCACCTGCGCTACGACCTGGTCTCCCGCATGTTCGACGGTCCCGGCTATCCGGGCTTCTTCGGCATCGTCTCGGGCTCGGGCCAGATGCCCGTCCCCATCGGCCGGCGCTTCACCCTGTCGATGCTGGGCGGCTTCCGCTTCATCTTCGGCGACGACATCCCGATTCCGTTCGCCAACGTCCTCGGCGGCGAGATGTTCGGGCGGTACGTGGACCACCAGCTGCCGTTCATCGGCATCAACAACGCCGCGTTCCGGCGCAACAACCTGGTCGTCCTCCGCTCCGACCTCCGCTACGAGTTCTACCGCAACAACTACATCACCGCGGCCTTCAACTACTCCCGCGACTTCTACAGCTTCCGCCAGTTCGAAACCGGCGAGAACCTCTACGGCTTCGGCCTGGGCTATGCCTACGACACCATCGTGGGCCCGTTCAAGGCCCTCGTCCACTGGTCTTCGATGACCCGCAAGGTGGGCGCCTACCTGTCCCTCGGCTTCGATTTCTAGGCGTATGGAAGAGAAGAAGGTCCTCGAACGGTTGCAGCGACAGTGCGCGCGGATGGAGTACTGCGTCTCCGACATCCGCCGGAAGGCGCTGAAGGCGATGGAAGGCGACGAGGAAGCCGCCGAAAGGATTGTCGCCTCGCTGGTCAAGGACCGCTTCGTCGACGACCGGCGCTACGCCGCCGCCTTCGCCCGCGAGAAATCCGCCCTCCAGGGGTGGGGTGCGGTGAAAATCCGCTTCCAGCTCCGCGGGAAGGGGGTTTCCGATGAGATCATTGCCGAGGCCCTGCAGGAGATCGACCCTGCGAAGGCGGCCTCGAAACTGGATAAACTGGCCGCGGAGCGATACCGAATCCTCAAGGACGATCCCCAGTGCCGCCTGAAGCTCCTGAAGGCGCTGCTTTCGCGGGGATATGGCTATGACGAGGTGGAAGCGGCCGTCAAACGTGTCATGCAAAACCAAGACTGATGAAAAAGGTTCTTCTGTCCATCATCACCCTTCTCCTGGCCCTGCCGGGTTTCGCGGCCCGGGACTTCGACCAGGACTTCGAGAACGCCACCCTGCGGCTGGACTACGTGTTCTGCGGGGACAACGCGCACCAGGCCATCTATTTCCAGCAGGCCCTGAAGACTTCCGTGTGGGCCGGCCGGCGGCACAACCTGTCCGCGCCGCTGCTGGAGGGCAACGGCCAGATCCGCGTCCTGGACCCGGAGACGGGGGAGTGCCTGTATGCCAATTCCTTCTCCACCCTGTTCCAGGAATGGCAGGTGGAAGAGGAGGCCACCCGCGTGCAGCGGGCTTTCGAGAACTGTTTCCAGGTTCCGTTCCCCAAGCGGCCGGTGGACATCGAGGTCTTCCTGACGGACACGCACCGGAACCGCTCCTCCTGCCTGAAGCATCGGATCGACCCGGCCGACATCCTGATCCGGAAAGTGACGGACAACGGCTACTCGTCCACCGTCGTCTGGCAGGGCGGCCCGGTGGAGGAGACCATCGACATCGTCGTGGTCTCGGAGGGCTATGACGCCTCCCAGAAGGCCAAGTTCTACGGCGATGCGGAACGCGTCGCGCAGGCCCTGTTCCACCACGAGCCCTTCGCTTCGCGCAAGAACAAGTTCGCCGTCCGTGCCGTCTTCGTGCCTTCTCAGGATGCCGGCGTGAGCGTGCCCCGCCGCGGACAGTGGCTCCGCACACCGCTGGACAGCCATTTCGACACCTTCTATTCCGACCGTTATCTCACCACCTCCGCCCAGCAGAAGGTGTACGACGCCATCGGCACCGTCCCGTTCGAGCACGTCGTGGTGCTGGTCAACACGGCCATCTACGGGGGTGGCGGCATCTACAACTCCCTGACCATCATGAACAGCGACCATCCCACCTTCGCGCCGGTGATGGTCCACGAGTTCGGCCACGCCTTCGGCGGCCTGGCCGACGAGTACGCCTACGGCGAACAGGTGGAGACCCCGTATCCGGCGGATACGGAGCCCTGGGAGCCCAACATCACCACGCTCCACGACTTCGGTGCCAAGTGGCAGGATATGCTCCCCGCCGGCACCGCGATTCCCACACCGCTCGACGACCTGGACAAGCGGGACGTCCGCCGGATCTGGAACACCTTCTCCCAAGAGCAGAAGAATCTGCTGAACCTGAAGCTCGGCGTCTACGAAGGCGCCGGCTATCAGACGAAGGGCGTCTACCGCCCAGTCCAGGAATGCCGGATGCGCATCAACGAGTGCGAGGAATTCTGTCCCGTCTGCGCCCGCGCCATCGTACGGATGATCGAGTATTACACTCGGTAGAGATGGCTTGCCATAAAAAACCTCCTCGGCAACGAGGAGGTTTTCTTATTGTCATCCCGAGGAGGGCGGAGACCGACGATGGGATCTCTACCGCTCCCAAAGGATCTCCCGTGCCAGCGCGGGCTTGTCCGTGGTGATCTGGTCCACGCCCAGGTCGCGCATCGCCCGGATGTCCTCCGGATTGTCCACCGTCCACACATTGACGCTCATTCCGAGGTCGTGGGCTTCCTTCACCCATTCCGGATGCTTCTTGAACACGCTGTAGTGGTAGTCGATGCCGTTGATGCCCTCCGCGTGGAGCTGGGCCGGGGAAAGGTCGCCGTTCAGGTACTGGACCGTGTAGCCCGGGGCCTTCTTGGCGAGTTCCTGGCAGATGTGGTGGCTGAAGGAGATGAACACGACCTTGGTGGGCTCGGAAGAGCGGCGGGCGAAGGAGGCGAACTCCGGCGGGACGTTGCGCGGCGCGGCCGGCTTCAGGGCCTGGAGACACTTGTCCACGAGTTCGTCCTCGCGTTCCACGGTGGTCTGCGGCTTGAGCTCCAGCACGGGCAGGCACTCGCGGCTCCGCGCGGCCTGGGCCATATACTCGGCGAGGGTGGGAACGTGTTCGCCGTTGGCGAGGCGGTTCGCGCGGACCTCCTCGAAGTTGCTCTTCTGGATGTCCAGGTCGCCGATCTTCTGGTCGTGGTGGATGACGGGCACGCCGTCGGCCGTCAGATGGATGTCGAACTCACTGCCCCAGAGGCCGAATTCCTGGGCCTTGCGGAAGGAGGCGATGGAGTTCTCCGCATTGCCTTCCCAATAGCCGCGGTGGGCGACGATCTGCGTCTTCGGGATGCGGTTCGCGCACCAGGCCTTGACGTCGTTCCAGTTGTAATAGATGCCGTCGACGGCCTTCAAGGCCGGGAGTTTCGTTTCCCGCTCGTTCAGGAGGAACTTGACGAGGATGTCGTCGGACTTCTTGCTCCGGTAGAAGATCATCTGCAGGTTCGTCGCGAACGGGCAGTAGTAGGAAGGGAGCCAGTTCGCGGCGGCTTCCTCGAGCGTGTAGCGCTCGCTCACGCCTTCCAGGCCCAGGTAGCACACCAGGCCCAGGAAAGGCCAGTCGTGGCCGAAGCACAGGTCCGCGGCCTTCTGCACCTTGCCGGCGATGACCGCGTCGGCCTGGCTGACGAGGGTGTCCACCAGCTCCTGCGAGCGCGGGATGCGGATCTCGCCGTTCAGCTTGGAGTCGCACTGGTTCAGGTAGGCGGAGAGGAAGTTCAGCTCATGGAAGTGGACCACGTTCTCGAAGGGGAGGTAACGGAACATGTTGTCCGGGATGTCGAAGGGATCCGAGACACGGGCGCAGTCGTAGATGGCGTTCTGGAAATCCCAGGCGTCCGGGATGAGCTTCTTGGCCGCCTCCGGATCCGTGAACAGGGTCCGGTACACGGTTTCATTGTCCCACTGGATGGTCTTCTTGTAGTCGGCCAGGGCCTTGTTCGTCCGGGCGGTGAGGACGCTGTTCTCGCCCCGGGCGATGTAGGCGTAGTACTTCTCGCCGGTGTCCAGGTCCATGTCCAGGTCCGGCTGCAACGCCTGCAGGCGGGCGGTGAAGCCGTTCATCGACACGATGCAGCGCGGGGTGGTGCTGGAGACGGCGCGCAGGTGCTTGCTGCCCTTCTTGAACACCTCCGGGAAGCGGTTGTACATCCGCTCGGCAAGCTGCGCGTGCTCCTTCACGCCGCGGGGCGTCAGGCGGCCGTCCATCCCGTTGTGCAGCTCATAGATGAGGGCGGCCTCCTTCAGCAGGGAGTCTCCGGCGGGGGTCAGGAGGTTCCGCTCCTTGGCCTGGGTGAGGAGGTCGCGGACCAGCTTGTACTGCGGGCCGCCCCAGTCCGAACGGGAGCCGTGACGCCCGTAGTGGCTGATGTAGAACGCCTTGTACCCCTTCGGGGCGGGGGTGTCCTTGACGGGTTCGAATTCGTACGAATGCGTGTTGAACGCAGCGCGGCGGATGTCGCCTTTCAGGTACTTCACCACCGGGGTGTCCGGCTGGGCGGCGGCCGTCAGGGCGAAGAGCGCGAGCGCGGCCAGAGTCAAGATCCGTTTCATCAATTCAGTGTTTTTGTCATATTTACAAATATACATATAATTGGCGGGTTTGCAAATTATTTCGTAAATTTGCGAATTACATAACAGAGAACTAATCATGGTAAAAGTAGACGTAAAAGGTTGCTGCGGCTTCGTGGATGGAGCCAAGTATGACGCGTATGTGGGCAAGGCCCTCGATGCATTCGATGTCCTCGTCGCCGGAAACGGCGCCGGCAATGACTTCCTGGGATGGAAGCACCTGCCGTCCGAGACCCCCGAAAGCCTGATTGCGGATTGCGAGGCGATCCGCGACGACTGGAAGGCCAAGGGCGTGGACCTGGTGATCGCCATCGGCATCGGCGGTTCCTACCTCGGCGCCAAGTGCGCGATCGAGGCCCTCAGCCACAATTTCGCGAAGCAGCTCGCGAAGAAGGACGCCGCCGAGGTGGTCTTCGCCGGCAACAACCTGTCCGAGGAATATCTCGCCGAACTGATGGACCTGGCCGCGGAGCGCAACGTCGCCTGCATCGTCATCTCCAAGTCCGGCACCACCACCGAGCCCGCTGTCGCCTTCCGCATCGTGAAGCAGTACCTGGAGGACACCTACGGCAAGAAGGAGGCGGCCGAGCGCATCGTCGCCATCACCGACGCCAAGAAGGGCGCCCTCAAGACCCTCTCCACCCAGGAAGGCTACAAGACCTTCGTCGTCCCGGACAACGTGGGCGGCCGCTTCTCCGTCCTCACCCCCGTGGGCATCCTGCCCATCGTGGTGGCCGGATTCGACGTGCGCGCCATCCTCGCCGGCGCCCTGGAGGCCGAGAAGGCCCTCGCCGTGAAGTCCGCGGAGAACCCCGCCGTCGTGTACGCCGCGATGCGGAACCTCCTGTATAAGGAATACGGCAAGAAGGTGGAGATCCTCGTCAACTACAATCCCAAGTTCACCTACCTCGCCGAATGGTGGAAGCAGCTCTACGGCGAGTCCGAAGGCAAGGACGGCGTGGGCATCTTCCCCGCCTCCGTCAACAACACCGCCGACCTGCACTCCATGGGCCAGTTCATCCAGGAGGGCGACCGCGTGATGTTCGAAACCGTCGTCCACGTGGAGAAGGCCACCCGCAGCGTGGTCATCGGCTCCGACCCCCAGAACCTGGACCAGCTGAACTACCTCGCCGGCAAGCCGGTGGAGCACTGCAACCACATGGCCGAGCTCGGCACCGTCATCGCCCACCAGGACGGCGGCGTGCCCCAGCTCCAGGTTTCCGTGGAGAAGGTCGATGCCTTCAACCTCGGCTCCCTGTTCTATTTCTTCGAGTTCGCGTGCGGCGTGAGCGCGTACACGCTCGGCGTGAATCCGTTCAACCAGCCCGGCGTGGAGGCCTACAAGAAGAACATGTTCGCCCTCCTCGAAAAGCCCGGCTACGAGGAAGCGACCAAAGCCATCAAGGCCCGACTTTAGGGAATTCGTCTACAGAAACGGGCTGTTCGTCTAAAACCGGCGTCAGCCTCTTGCATATTGCGGTACTTTTGCTCTCGGAAATCGAAAACAATAGTATCGCAATATTATGAAAAAGTTCTACATCCTCCTTGTCGCCCTGTTCGCCGGCCTCGCCGCGAACGCCCAGGAAATCCGCACCGTCAAAGGCATCGTCCTCGACTCCCTGACCCGTCAGCCGGAGCCGGCGGCCATCCTCCAGTTCTTCAAGGTCGACGACGACTCCAAGGCCGTCGCCTTCACCACCACGGCCGAGGACGGAACCTTCGTCCATACCTTCGACATCAAGGGCAACTATTACCTGCTCTTCGACAACATGGGCCGGAAGCAGGCCCGCCGCTACTTCAAGATCAACGGCGAAGAAGTGATCGACCTGGGCGAGATCCTCGTCGAGGACGCCGCCGAGCTCCTCAAGGCCGGCACCGTCACCGCGCTGCGTCCGCTCGTGAAGATGGAAGTGGACAAGATCACCTACAACGTCGAGGACGACGTGGACTCCAAGACCTCCACCGTGCTGGACATGCTCCGCAAGGTGCCGATGGTCTCCGTCGATGGCCAGGACAACATCTCTGTGAACGGCTCCTCCTCCTTCGTGGTCTATGTGGACGGCAAGCCCAACCAGATGATGTCCCAGAACGCCTCGCAGATCTTCAAGATGATGCCCGCGAGCTCCGTCAAGAACGTCGAGGTCGTCACCAACCCGGGCGTCCGCTATGACGCCGAGGGCGTGGGCGGCGTGCTGAACATCACCACCAACAAGGCCGTCACCGGCGGCCAGAGCGCGGCCGACGGCATGTACGGCACCCTCCGCGCCCAGGCTTCCACCCGCGGCTACGGCGGCGGCCTGTTCGGCAGCATGCAGCAGGGCAAGTTCGCCTTGACCGCCAACTTCAACGGCATGCAGCAGGGCAGCAAGGGCACCGTGATGGACATGACCCGCAAGCAGGACAACGGTTTCTCCACCTCCACCCACACCGAGTCCACGATGTCCATGCCGATGCTGATGGGCAACATCAGCGCCTCCTATGAGATCGACTCCCAGAACCTCGTGTCCGCCACCGTGGGCCTGATGCACTTCGGCACCAACAACACCGCCGGCACCACGAACACGATGCTGTTCGCCCCCGGCTCCGACGCCTTCACCTACACCGGCACGACCGAGTCCCTGATGACCCGCAACAGCATCTCCGTGGGTGCCGACTACCAGCACTCCTGGGCCGATTTCCCCGGCCGCACCTTCACCCTGTCCTACCAGTACAACGGCGCCCCGTCCGTGAACAACACCCTGAACACCTTCAACGCGGAGAGCATCCCCGGCTTCGACCTCACCGACCGCAAGTCCGACGGCCGCACCGGCTCCACCGACCACACCGTCCAGGCCGACTTCACCACCCCGATGGGCCTGTACTACAGCCTCTCCACCGGCGCCAAGTACATCGACCGCCACAACTCCTCCAGCCAGCAGGACTACCTCTGGGACGGCACCAAGTTCGTCATCAACCCCCTGAGCAGCCTGGACTATGACTACTACAACCGCATCGGCGCGGCCTACGCCGAACTCGCCGGCAACTTCGGCACCATCGGCGTGAAGGGCGGCGTCCGCTACGAGCACACCTGGCAGAACTACAGCTCCTCCGCCCAGACGAACGCCTTCCGCACCGACTACGGCAGCCTCGTCCCGACCGCCAGCATCCAGTGGAGCCCGTCGATGACCCAGAACATCGGCATCAGCTACAACATGCGCATCTCCCGCCCGGGCATCTCCTACCTGAACCCGTACGTGGACACCACCGATCCGACCGCCCTCACCTACGGCAACACCGAGCTGGAAGTCGAACGCGGCCACAACATCTCCCTCGTGTACAGCGCCTATACCCCGAAGGTGATGGTGAACGCCACCCTGCGCTACAGCTACACCGGCAACGGCATCTCCGCCTACAGCTTCTTCGACGAGAACAACCTCCTGAACACGACCTACGGCAACATCGTCACGAGCCAGAGCACGGGCCTGAACGCCTACATGATGCTGAACCCCACCAACAAGACCCGCATCATGATCAACGGCGGCCTCACCTACAGCGACATCGCCAGCGCGCAGCTCGGCCAGCACAACAGCGGATGGGCCTACAACCTGATGCTGGGCGGCCAGCAGACCCTGCCTTGGGACATCCGCCTCTCCGCGAACGCCATCATGATGGGCAGCCAGGTGACCCTCCAGGGCCGTACGACGGGCATGTCCATGGCGATGGTCGGCCTCACCAAGTCCTTCCTGAACGACCGCCTGAGCTTCTCCGTGAACGGCATGCTCCCGCTGGCCAAGGGCTTCGAGATGTCCATGTCCTCCCACACCGTCGGCAAGGGCTTCGTCTCCGACATGAGCACCACCATCCCGATGCGTCAGGTCACCTTCCAGGTCAGCTGGACCTTCGGCAAGCAGGGCAACTACTCCGCCAAGCGCGCCTCCCGCACCATCCAGAACGAGGACCAGCTGAACAGCACCACCACCGCCGAAAGCATGGGCTCGATTATGATGCAATAATTTACTATATTTGCAATATGCAAAATCTCCGGCGCAGAAATCTCATCCTGAACACCACCCAGATCGTCGTCTGGGCTGGTGTTTTTCTCGTTCCGGCCCTCGTCACCTGGACGACGACCGGCCATATGCAGCAGGCCTTCTTCGTGTTCCGCCACACCGCGCGGATGGTGCTCCCGCTGTTCCTCCTGTACGGCCTGAACTACTATCTGCTCGTTCCGCAGTTCCTGTATGGCGGGAAAGGGAAAGTGAAGTGGTTCTACATCCTCAATGTCCTGCTGCTGGTGGGTTACAACCTGTACCGGTTCATTCCCCGGGGACCGTTGGAGGTCCCGGAGGAAGTGGTGAACCAGATCGGGATGCGGAACATCTGGGCCTTCTTCCTGGGCGGGATCATCGCCGCCGTCTTCTTCCAGGTCCTGATGATCCTGCTCGCGGTGGGACTCCGTCACCTGATGCGGATGAACGACCGGGAGATGCAGTTCGAGGAAGAGCGCCGCAAGACGGCCGAGGCCGAACTGACCTGGCTCAAGCACCAGCTCAACCCGCATTTCCTGTTCAATACCCTGAACAACATCTCGTCCTTGACGCAGATCGACCCGGACAAGGCGCAAGAGAGTATCGGCCAGCTGAGCGACCTGCTGCGGTATGCGCTGTACGACAGCGAGGCGGAGAAGGTCCAGCTCGCGTCGGAGATCGAGTTCATGGACAATTACATCGACCTGATGGCCCTCCGGTGCAACGAGCTGACGACCGTCGAGAAGCAGCTCGAGGCCCCGTCCAAGCCGGTGGAGGTGGCGCCGCTCCTGTTCATCTCCCTGGTGGAGAACGCGTTCAAGCACGGGGTCAACGCCCGGCATCCTTCCTTTGTGAAGGTGACGATGCATATGGACGGGGACGACCTGGTGTTCGCCTGCGACAACTCCCTGTTCGAGAAGCAGGGGACGGACCATATCGGCTCCGGCATCGGCCTGGAGAACATGAAACGGCGGCTTGAACTGCTGTATCCCGGCCGGTACACCTATGAGCAGACGGCTACGGACGACACTTATCACGTGCAAGTTACCTTGAAATCCTTATGACCTCGCTGCGCTGCTTCGTCGTGGACGACGAGCCCCTCGCCGTCAAGATGCTGGAGAACTTCATCGCCAGGACGCCGTTCCTGGAGCTGGTGGCGTCCTTCACCGACCCGGTCCTGGCCCTGTCCGAGATGCGGACGCAGGCGCCGGACCTCGTGTTCCTGGACATCCAGATGCCCGACCTGAGCGGGATGGAACTGTCCCGGATGGTCCCCGCCGGCACCCGCATCATCTTCACCACGGCCTTCAAGCAGTACGCTTTCGAGAGCTACGAGGTTTCCGCCCTGGATTTCCTGCTGAAGCCCATCCGCTACCAGAAGTTCCTGGAGGCGGCCGAGAAAGCGCGGGAATGGTTCGCGCTGAAGGAGGCGGCGACGGCCGCCGCGGCCCCGGCGGCTCCGGCCCCCGAGGCGAAGACGTCCACCTTCTTCAAGGTCGACGGCGCCCTCCGGAAGGTGGAATTCGACGACATCTTGTTCGTCGAGGGAATGAAGGATTACGTGATGGTGTTCTTGGCGTCGCAGAAGCAGCCGCTCGTCACGCACGTGACGATGAAGGGGATGGAAGAGATGCTTCCCAGCGGGCAGTTCATGCGGATTCATCGGTCGTTCATCGTCGCCCTGGACAAGGTCGCCTCGGTGAGCGGCACCGGCGACGTGAAGGTGGGGGACCGGCTGCTGCACGTGTCCGACGCCTACCGCGAGGCATTTGACGCATACCTGCGGGAGCATTCAATTGCAAGATAATACACTGTATATGAAGCCAGTACAAGTTGTGTCGGCCTTATGCCTGGCCCTCGTTTCCTGTGGCGGTCCCGTCTCCGAGACCGCCGATTTCATTGGTAATCCGTACCTCCCGTTGTGGGAGCACGTGCCCGACGGGGAGCCGCGGGTGTTCGAGGATCCGGACACCCCGGGCCATTACCGCATCTATGTGACGGGCTCGCACGACACGCGCGTCGAGAGCTATTGCGGACAGGACGACCGTCAATGGTCGGCGCCGGTGGAGGACCTGACCGCCTGGCGGGACGAAGGACCGGTGTTCACCTACACTGAGAATGGGAATATGAGTACGGTCTTTGCGCCTGATCTCGTGGAGGTGACGCGCCGGGACGACGGCTCGCACAAGTATTACCTGTATCCGCATGCCTTGATGCATACGCCGATGGTGTGCGTCAGCGACCGTCCGGACGGCCCGTTCACAGTGCTGAACGTGCAGGACGGGCAGCTCGCCCCCGGCAGCATCATGGGCTTCGACCCGGGCGTGCTGGTCGAGCAGATCGACGATCCTTCCGATCCGGACTATTCCATCGGCTTCCGGGCCTACGGCGCCTGGGGCATCCAGCGAGCCAGCGCGACGGAACTGGACCAGAATACGATGTTTACGCCCCGTTACGGGAAGCCGGACTATCCGTTCTGGGTTCCGTCGATGATCACGTCCTATCTGGCGAAGCTGCCGAAGGGCCAGGCCGTGGCCGAGGAGATGAAGCAGCACGTCCAGTGGGCCGGCATCCGTGAGGGCGAGAAGATCGAGTTCCCGGCCGTGGCGGCGGGGGAGGACCTGGACGACTTCCAGTTCTATGAGGCTTCCTCGTTCCGGAAGATCGGGAATAAGTACATCTACCTGTACAGCGGCTTCTCCGGGCAGGAATATGGTCTGACCCAGAGCAATGCGACGCTGCGGTATGCGTATGCCGATACGCCGCGCGGACCCTGGAAGAGCGGCGGCGTCCTCGTGGACGCCCGCGGCCCGGTCCTCTCCCGCGACGGTTCCGCGCTGGAGACCCATTTCGGCGACAACAACACCCACGGCTCGCTGGCGGAGATCAACGGCCAGTGGTACGTGTTCTATCACCGCGCCCCGCGCGGCTTCGGCTTCGCCCGCCAGTCGATGGTCGCCCCGGTGGCCGTCCAGGCCGATGAGAAGCCGGTTTCGGAAGGCGGCGTGGTGCGGATTACCGCGTATGACCCGTACAAAGGCGCCTTCACGGTGAAGGCCTCCGACGGCTCTGAGTACCGCGGCGCGGAAGTGACGTCCGAAGGCTTCTTCATCTACGGCCTGCCGCCGTACCGTTACTATTCCGCGGGCTATGCCTGCTATCTCTCCAACCCGAACTCGATCCAGGACAACTGGGATGTCTGGGACAACCGGATGGACATCACCGAGGTGCGGGCCGGGGATATCCTGGGGTATAAGTACATCGGCTTCGGCGGCCTGCCCGAGGGCGCGCCCGGCCTGCCGGCGTTCGAAGGTGTGCGTCCCGGCAACGGGACGGTGTTCAATCTTTTCGTCGCCGCCCGGACGGCGCAGGCCTTCAAGGTGGGCGTCTGGGTCGACGGCCCCTGGGAGGGCGGCGCCTGGAACGGCACGAAGGTCGGGGAGGTAGAGATTCCCGCCGGCGCTTCGGCCGATGTTACGAAGTACGCGGTTTCATTGGGTGATGCCGTCGACGGCCTGACGGGCAAGCACGCCTTGTTCCTCGTGGCCGAAGGCCCTGCCGGGGAGCCCCTGTGCGATATTGTGGGCTTCGGCTTCTCCAAGAAGGGGCAGAAGATGGAGTTCCCCGTCCCGCCGGCCGTGAAGATTTCCGTCGGCGGCCAGGCGCTGGAAATGCCCGCGCACCCCGTCTGGACGACGGAGCAGAACGGATTGACGGACAATACGTTCTATGAGGTGGCCGTGCCGGAAGGCGTCACCGGCAAGATCGCCGTCAAGGCGCCGAAGTCCGTGGCGGTTGCCATCGACCAGGACGCCCGCGTCGTACGGTGCACGTACAGGGGAAAGACGAAGACATTCACTTTGAAATAGACATCCGATGAAAACGCGTTTTTTAGGGCTCGCACTGCTCGCAGTGGTTTCTTGCCAGCGCGCCGCGAAGGTCGAATGGGTATCGACCACGTTTGAGAATCCTTGGCAGGTGATGGAGGCGGTCGAGGCCGATGCGCCGGCGGAGGCGTCCGTCGTCGTAGACCTGCAGGCCGTGAATCAGGCGGTCGAGGGGTTCGGCACTTGCTTCAACGAGCTGGGATGGACCTCGCTGTCGGAGCTTTCCGAGGCGGACCGCGCGGCAATTCTCGAGGATCTGTTCACGCCCGCGGGGATGAACCTGTCGATGGCTCGCATGCCGGTTGGCGCCAATGACTTCAGCGTGGACTTCTACTCCTATGACGATGTCCCCGGGGACCTGGCGCTGGAGCACTTTTCCATCGACCGGGACCGCCAGAGGCTGATTCCGTTCATCCGGGCGGCGAAGGCCGTGAATCCCGCGCTGCGGATCTGGGCCTCGCCCTGGTGCCCGCCGGAATGGATGAAAGTGAATCGCCATTATGCCTCCCGGACAGCCCCTTTCAACGGTCTTCCGAAGGACCGGGAAACCCCGGAGGGAACGGATGCTTTCATCCTGGAACCGGCTTACCTGCAGGCCTATGCGCAGTATTTCGGCAAGTTCATCGACGCCTATAAGGCCGAAGGCATCGACATATCCATGGTGATGCCGCAGAACGAGCCCAACTCGGACCAGGTCTTCCCCTCCTGCACGTGGACACCCGAAGGATTGATCGCTTTCCTGAAGTACCTGGAGCCGGAGATGGCCGCCCGCGAGGTCGAAGTGTACCTGGGCACCATGGAACGGGCCGATCCCGAGCTCTGGGACCGCATCCTGACCGATCCGGAGGTGGGACCGTCCATCAAGGGCATGGGCTTCCAATGGGCCGGAAAGGACGCCCTGCCGGAACTGCATCGGCGGCATCCTTCGCTTCCGTGCTATCAGACCGAGCAGGAGTGTGGCGACGGCCGCAACGACTGGCGCGGCGCGATGCACAGCTGGGACCTGATGAAGCACTACTTCGGCAACGGCGTCCAGAGCTACTTCTACTGGAATACTTCTCTGCTGGACGGCGGCATCAGCACCTGGATGTGGCGCCAGAACTCCCTCGTGGTCGTGGACAAAGAGAAGGGGACTTATCGCTACTCGCCTGAGTATTACGTTCTTAAGCACGCCAGCCACTACGTCCAGCCCGGCGCCCGCGTCCTCACCCTGGGCGGCACCTACTCCGACGCCCTGGGCTTCCTGAACCCCGACGGCCGAACGGTCCTGCTATTGGCGAATCAGTCCGATGCCCCGAAAAACGTGTCGGTGGATGGCCTTCCCGGTCACCCCCGCACCGTTACTTTACCGGCTGGGTCGCTCAATACGCTGGTGCTTTAATTCACCCGCACTAATCCCTATTCGTCTTTCTTCGGGATCTTGGAGCCGAGGACGAAGAGTGCGCCTATGGCGAGGACGATAAGAAGATCCATGCCCGACAGCAGCAGCGCATCGGTCCATGATTCCAGCTTGCCTGAACATACATAGTAGATGAGCGTTCCGGCAACCATGCCCAGACCGGAACCGGCGAATGCCTTCAGCACTCTTTTCTGTTCACTGTCCAATGCCATAGTACGGATAATTGATTATTTGATTTTTTTGTACAGTTGAATGATTCTGGCGCAGCACGAAACCACCATGCCCCCCATCGCTACGCACATCCACAGATTCTTGACGGCGATGAAATAGCCCAACATGCACGCAAAGAAAAGGGCAAAGACGAGCGCGATAATCAATCCTACTTTCAGTTGCTTATCGTGTTCCATAGGTACCTGTGTGAACTTTGAATTGACCGACAAAATGTGAATCTACTTATCTTTCTTCCTTTTCTCTTTCAGATATTCGACAATCCCGGAGAACAAACCGAATACGATGGCACCTGCAAAATAAAACAGGAAGGGTCTCAAGCCCCTGAAGATGGCATCCAGGACCACAAAGATCACCGAAAAAGACAAGGCGGCAACAATACCAGTAATGATGTATCTTTTCATATGATTTGGAGATTGGATCATCGTTCGCTGC
Organism: Bacteroidales bacterium; assembly: GCA_017429205.1. The sequence continues at coordinate 95,786 of JAFRPH010000002.1, read as the reverse complement.
TCTCATCATCCTGCTTGCGAGCTCCTTTCACGGTCAGGTACAACTCGGCGGCGAAGATGAGGAGCAAAACAGCTATCAAGATGATGGAAATGGGCCGGTCATGATGGCAGATGCTGCTGATCAGCCAATACACGCCGAAAAGCACGCCGAATGAAAACAAGACGATGGCACCTATGGGCTTTTTCATGATGCTTATTGTTTATTCTCCCGATTCTTCCTACGGATTTCAAAGACCTGTACTGCTGCACTCATCACGTTGGCGATTGCCCCCGACCAAAGCCCGATCCTTCCCAGCATATTGATTCTATCGCCATTCGCCGGGGTCATAATCAGACCGATGCAGAATATCACGGTCAGAACACAGAACAGGACCAGCAGGATCCAATTGAACTTTGTACTATTCATTTTTTGTCCTCCTTCTTCAGCCTGTAGATTTTGACAATCGCCCAGGCAATGATCACTAAAATGAGAAAAGGAATAAGAACCTTGGCTGCGCCAGTGTGCTCGACAGGAGGCCCCAGATAGCCGGATCTATCCAAGAACACGCCGATGAACGCACCGAGAAGCAGGCAGAGAATGGCAATGAGCGCTTCTAACAATATTTTGACGGATGCCTTGTTCATTTTCCAGGAAGGTTTAATCTTTGATTAATCGTCTTTCTTGGGAACATGGGTTCCGACAATGAAGAACAGGATGCCGAGCACCAAGGCAGTCAGGACTGAGTCCAGAAAGTCATTCCAGTCAAAAGCCCCCCCTGCCCGGATTCTATGGGTCACCAGCATCATAACAGGGTACAACAGGGAGTAGAGGGCAATCGATTTGGCAAATCGTTTCTGTTCATCGGAGAGTTTCATAAAGTGTGGGTCTTTATCTCAAGGGAAACGTTAATCTTTGATTAACAATTCTTCTTGAAGGCAATCAGTCGTTCATTCAGAAGCTCAATGATCTCCCCGGGCTTCATCGTCAGGTCGTAAGCAGGGATTGCCTCTGGCGTTCCGATGATCTTTGTATTGAATCTCCTGACCGCCCGGCCGACCTCTTTTGCTTCCTCCATCTTCCTGGCTTCAACCTCTTTCTTGTAGGCTATCCCGATATGCTTGTTGGACCAAATCCGCGTCATAAAGAAAGCATCCACATCGGCATATCGAATATCATAGCCCTTCCCGGCATTCATTCTGACATATTCGTCTGTAATGATGAGAAAGGGGCGATGGGCTATCTTATCCTTTATTACCATATAGGCCATGAACAATCCCCCAAGGCCGAAAATCACGATGGCCATCCAGACAATCCACGGAAACTCACCTTCTCGGATACCGACGAAGAATCCAAAGCCTGCCATCGTCAGGCTGATGATGATTGTAATTGCATTCTTCCAAACAGAATGATAGATTTTGATCTCGTTCATGGATCAATCGTCTTTTGATTGTTACGGATTAACAAAAACTTTGAATAGACATCCCACACGGAAGAGATCAATCAACCTGGCCGAAATGCGCCGTCTGGTTCTTGATGGTGTAGGGGACCGGTTTTCCGTCTTTCATGGCCGGTTTCCATTTGGGCGAATGCTGGATGACCCGGGCCAATTCTTTGGCGAAGGCGTTATCCGTGGAAGAGGTAATGGTGACGTCGCTGATCTTGCCGTCTTCACCCACCGTGAACTCATAATGGACCACGGCGGACCGGCCGGACATCGATGGCGAAACCCTGAAATGGGGAACGATGTATGCCTCGAAGAAAGATACGCCATCCTTGAAAACGGGCGCCGTATCGACGTCGTTCGCTTTGACTCTCTCCAGGAAAGCGCGGTCTTCTTCGCTCAACTGGACATCGGGGAATACGGGTTTTGTGACCCCGGCCGCTTGTGCATTCTTGTAGGTCTTGCCCTGTGAGGTGGCGCCTCTGTTCTGGACAATGCCGATGAAAACCCGCCCATCGGGATAGAAGAGCGTGTCCCGCCCATTGGGGTATCCATGGCTGAACTCACCACAGAAGACAGCCCCCGTACGCATAAAGTATCGACCGTAACCCTGTTCCACACCTTGCACGAAATTTCCGACATACTTGCTGCCGTCGGGCTCGAAATGCATTCCCCGGCCGGAAATGACCGTCCGATTGAACCGCCCGATATAGATTCCTTGCTCATCATGATAAAGTTTACCTTCACCCATAGGCATCTCGCCCAAATACATACCATGTTCCAGGCGAAGCGTATCAACTTGAGGGGAAAGAGATAAACCAAGCAATATGGCGACAATGATTGACATCTTAATCTATGAATGAAGGTACAACACAAAGATAGACAAAAAGTTGGAAATGTGTGCTTAGATGGACGGTTACTCGTTGTTCTCGAATTTGATGTTGCAAAAACGGCATTGTATGCGCATAAATGCAACATACCCCACCTTGGAAGATGGGGTATGTTGCGTTTTACTTCGTAGAATGCGGTTTTTGCAACTCCCGCCTCGGGATAGGGTTATTCCAGCGGCTGGCCTCCCAGGAAGACCGTCCGGAGGAAGGGGGTCTGGTAGAGGTAGGGGAGTTTGGTGAGGGTCCAGCCGGGGTGGGTGAGGAGGAGGTCGGCGCGTTTACCGGGGGTGATGGAGCCGGTGATGTCGGAAAGGCCCATGGCATAAGCGCTGTTCAGGGTGACGGCGTTCAGGGCCTGGACGGGGGTGAGGCGCATGCGGATGCAGCCGAGGGCCATCACGAAGCGCATGTCGCCGGAGGGGGAGGACCCGGGGTTGTAGTCCGATGCGAGGGCGACTCCGAGGCCTGCGCCGATGAACTCCTTCGCGCGTCCGAACGGAATGCCGAGGAAGAAGGACGAGCCGGGCAGCATCGTCGGCATCGTCTCGGAGCCCCGCAGGACTTCGATCTCCGCGTCCGTCGTCCGCTCTAGATGGTCCACGGAAAGGGCGCCGTGCCTCACGCCCACCTGGACGCCGCCGCTGACGGCGAGCTCGTTGGCGTGGATCTTCGGGCGCAGGCCGCAGGCCGCGCCGGCCGTGAGCAGGCGGTCCGTATCCTCGACGGTGAAGAACCCTTCGTCGCAGAAAACGTCCACGAAATCAGCGTATTCCGCCGCCTGGGGCATCATGTCGACCATCGCCTGCACGTACTCCTCGTGCGTGTAGCCGCGGCCGACGGCATGGGCCCCGAGGAAGGTGACGCGGACGAGCGCCGGGACGGACTCCTTGATGCGGCGGATGACACGCAGCATCTTGAGCTCGTCCGCCGGGTTGAGCCCATAGCCGCTCTTGATCTCGATGGCGCCGGTGCCCTTGCCCATCATCTCGCGGACGCGGGCCATCGACTGCTCGTAGAGCTCGTCTTCGGACGTCTCGTGCAGCAGGTCGGAGGAATTGAGGATCCCGCCGCCGCGGGCCGCGATCTCCTCGTAGCTGAGCCCGTTGATCTTGTCCAGGAACTCGCCGTCGCGGCTCCCCGCGTACACGATGTGCGTATGGCTGTCGCAGAAGGCCGGCAGGACCATGCCGCCTTGGGCGTCGATGCCGGTTGCTTCGACAGGCTCAGCAACCGGCAGATCGGCCATCTGGCCGAACCCGGCGATCTTGCCGTCCTCGATGGCGAGCCAGGCGTCGCGGAGTACGCCGGTCTCCGCCATCTCGGTGCCCTGCTTTCGCAGGACGCCCGCCGGCACGATTCCGACGAGTTCGCCGATGTTCTTGATGAGGATCATAGATACTGCTCCTGGCGGATGAATTGCACCGACTTTTCGATCAGGGGGTGCATGTAGGTGTCGTTGTCGATGAAGGGGACGACCTTGCGGTAATCTTCGAAGATGCGCTCCAGGATGGGGGAGGTCTTCGCCGGGCGGCGGAACTCGAGGGCCTGGGCGGCGTTGAAGAGTTCGATGCCCAGGACCGTTTCGGTGTTGTCCACGACGCGGACCAGCTTGGTCGCGGAGTTCGAGCCCATGCTCACGTGGTCCTCCTGGCCCTGCGACGAGGGAATCGAGTCGCAGGAGGCGGGCCAGCAGAGCCCCTTGTTCTGGCTCACGATGCTCGCGGCGGTGTACTGCGGGATCATGAAGCCACTGTTCAGGCCGGGATTGGCGACCAGGTACTTCGGGAGACCGCGGAGGCCGTGGATGAGCTGGTAAGTGCGTCTTTCAGAGATGCTTGCCAATTCCGACATCGCGATGGCGAGGGCGTCCATCGGGATGGCGATGGGCTCGCCGTGGAAGTTGCCCGCGGAGATGATCATGTCCTCGTCCGGGAAAATGTTCGGGTTGTCCGTCGCGGAATTGATCTCGTTCTCGATCACCGACTTCACATAGTTGATGTTGTCCTTCACCGCGCCATGGACCTGCGGGATGCAGCGGAAGCTGTACGGGTCCTGGACGTGCTCCTTGGGACGGCGGATGAGTTCGCTGCCTTCCAGGGTGGACATGAACTTCTTGCCGGTCTCGATCTGGCCCGTGTGCGGGCGGATGAGGTGCGTCAGCGGCAGGAACGGTTCGATGCGCCCGTCATAGGCGTCCAGCGACATCGCAGCGATGCGGTCCGCCCAGGCGGAGAGCCGCATGCTCTTGAGGAGGGAATAGACGGCGTGGGCGCTCATGAACTGGGTGCCGTTCAGCAGCGCCAGGCCTTCCTTGGACTGGAGCGTGATGGGCTCCCAGCCCTTTTCGGCCCATACTTCCGTGGCGGGACGGACCTTCCCCTGGTACAGGACTTCGCCCAGGCCGATGAGCGGGAGGCTCAGGTGGGCGAGGGGAGCAAGGTCGCCGGAGGCGCCGAGCGAACCCTGCTGGTACACGACCGGGAGGATGTCCTCGTTGAACATGTCGATGAGTCGCTGCACGGTGATGAGCTGCGCCCCCGAATGGCCATAGGACAGGCTCTGGGCCTTCAGGAAGAGCATCAGCTTCACGATTTCCGGGCGGACGGTCTCGCCGGCGCCGCAGGCGTGCGACATCACGAGGTTGTGCTGGAGCTGGGAGAGCTCGTCGGCCGGGATGGTGACATTATAGAGGGAACCGAAGCCCGTGGTGATGCCGTACATCGGCTTCTCCGGGTCCTTCATCTTTTCGTCCAGGTAGCGGCGGCACTTGAGGATGGCCATCTTTGCCTCTTCCGAGAGGACGAGGGTGGCGTGGTTGTCGATGATTTCTTTCAGGCGCTCGAGGGTGATGCGGCCTGTGGAGATGGTATGGATCATAGTTCGTTCAGGGTTTTACGGAGGAGGGTTTCGTCGGCGAAGTTCGGGAGGGTGACCTTGAGTCCGGGGGTGCGGGCCATTTCGCGCTCGATGGCGAAACGGGCGCCCTCGTTCCGGGCCCAGCTGCGGCGGGCGATGCCGTTGTTCACGTCCCAGAACAGCATTTCGCGGATGTGGCGGGCGCTGTCGTCGCTGCCGTCGATGACCATGCCGAAGCCACCGTTAATGACCTCGCCCCAGCCCACGCCGCCGCCGTTGTGGATGGACACCCACGTGGCGCCGCGGAAGCCGTCGCCGATGACGTTCTGGACGGCCATGTCGGCGGTGAACTGCGAGCCGTCGTAGATGTTGGAAGTCTCGCGGAACGGGGAGTCCGTGCCGGAGACGTCGTGGTGGTCGCGGCCCAGGACGATGGGCGCGGTGATCTCGCCCTTGCGGATGGCGTCGTTGAAGGCGAGGGCGATCTTGGTGCGGCCTTCGCAGTCGGCGTAGAGGATGCGGGCCTGGGAGCCCACCACGAGGTGGTTTCGGCCGGCTTCCTCGATCCAGTGGATGTTGTCGCGCATCTGCCCGGCGATCTCCTCGGGGGCCGTAGCGGCGATTTCGCCGAGAACCTTCATCGCGAGGGCGTCGGACTTCGCGAGGTCCTCCGGCTTCTCGCTCATGCACACCCAGCGGAACGGGCCGAACCCGTAGTCGAAATAGAGCGGGCCCATGATGTCCTGCACATAGGACGGATACCGGAAGGTGCCGTCGGCCTTGAGGACATCGGCCCCGGCGCGGGAGCTTTCCAGGAGGAAGGCGTTGCCGTAGTCGAAGAAGTACATGCCTCGGTCGGCGAGGCGGTTCACGGCGGCGACGTGGCGTCGGAGCGACGCCTGGACCGCCTCCTTGAACCGCGCCGGCTCCTCGGCCATCATCTTCTTGGACTCCTCGAGACTGTAGCCCACGGGGTAGTAGCCGCCCGCCCACGGGTTGTGGAGGGATGTCTGGTCGGAGCCTAGGTCCACGTGGACGCCTTCGTCCGCGAGGCGCTCCCACAGGTCCACGATGTTGCCCACGTAGGCGAGGGAGACGACCTCCTTCCCGGCCACCGCCTTGCGGATGCGGGGGATGAGCTCGTCCAGGTCCGTGTGGAGCTCGTCGACCCAACCCTGCGCGTAGCGCTTCTCCGCGGCCTTGGGATTGATTTCGGCCGTGACGCTCACCACACCGGCGATGTTGCCCGCCTTCGGCTGGGCGCCCGACATGCCGCCGAGTCCCGCCGTCACGAACAGCAGCCCGCCGCGGTCGTCGCCGTTCAGGCCTTTGGCCTTCAGCTGCTTCCGCGCGGCGTTCATCACCGTGATGGTGGTGCCGTGGACGATGCCCTGGGGGCCGATGTACATATAGGAGCCGGCCGTCATCTGGCCGTATTGGCTCACGCCCAGGGCGTTGAACTTCTCCCAGTGGTCGGGCTTCGAGTAGTTCGGGATGACCATGCCGTTGGTGACGATCACCCGCGGGGCATCCTTGTGGCTCGGGAAGAGGCCCAGCGGATGGCCGGAGTACATCACGAGCGTCTGCTCGTCCGTCATCGTGGCGAGGTACTGCATCACGAGGCGGTACTGCGCCCAGTTCTGGAAGATGGCGCCGTTGCCGCCGTAGATGATGAGCTCGTGCGGGTGCTGGGCCACGCGCGGATCCAGGTTGTTCTGGATCATCGCCATGATGGCCGCCGCCTGCCGGGACTTGGCCGGATACTCGTCGATGGGCCGGGCATACATCTCATAGGACGGCCGGAAACGGTACATATAGATGCGTCCGTACTTGTGCAGCTCTTCGGCGAACTCCTTCGCCAGCACGGCGTGATGCTTGGCCGGGAAATAGCGCAGCGCATTCTTCAGCGCCAGCACCTTCTCCTCGCCGGTCAGGATATCCTTCCGCTTGGGGGCGTGGTTGATCTCCGGATCATACGGCTTCACCTCCGGCAGCTCCGCCGGAATGCCCGCCAAGATTTCTTCTTGGAATTTGTTCATAGTTCAGGCTTCGATATGCTTGTTCACTTCGGCGAGCACCTGGTCCTGCAGGGCGAGGGCTTCGGCGATGATGGCGTCGGCGCGCTTCAGGAGCGGTTCGGCGGGGGCTTTGTCGGTGAGGCCGGCGGCGTTGATGCGGACGTTGAGGGCGGCGCCGCGGATGCCGGCGACGGCGGCGAGAGCCGCGACGCCCGCGTCGGAGGCCGACGCCGGGTTGCCCTTCTGCGCCATCTCCAGCGCCAGCGGGAGGGCCTTCAGGGCCGCTTCCATCGTCTTCAGCGGCACGGAGGCGGCGTAGAGCGTCGCCTCTTCGAGCGCGGCGGCGCGGGCGGCCTTCTCCTCGGGCGTGCCCTTCGGCATCGAGAAGCAGTCCATGATGCGGTTGAAGGCGGCCGTGTCCTCGTCGACCAGGGCGAGGAGTTCCGCCATCAGGGCCTGGCCCTTTTCGGCGACGTCGGAGAATTCCTTCCAGCGGTCGTCCCAGCCGCGCTTGTGCGAGGACAGGTTCGCGACCATCGTGGCGAGGGCGGCGCCGAGCGCGCCCATATAGGCCGAAATCGACCCGCCGCCCGGGGCGGGGGACTCGGAGGCCGTCTCGGCGGCGAAGCCCTTGACGGACATCCGGATCAGCTTCTCGCGGACCGCGAGTTCCGCCTCGTCCTCCATCAGGTATTCGATGACCTTCTCCTTCGGATTGAAGGGCTTGAGGTCGTCCAGGGACATCGATTTGACGGCAATCTTGAGGATTTCCTCCTCGGAAATGCCCAGCGAACGCTGCTGCTTGGCCAGGTAGAACTTGCCCGCGTCGATGAGGACGCGCTTCGGGACCAGGCCGACGATTTCCACGCCGGTGACCTTGAGCCCGCGGGCGGCCGCGGCGCGGCAGACCTCCTCGTAGGCGACGTGCAGGGGCACCGTGTCGATGTCCGTGATATTCATCGACACCTGCGCGATGCCGTATTCGTCGATGTACCAGCCGATGGCCTTGCAGCCTTTCAGGGTGCCGGGAATCCAGATCTGCTCGCCCTTCTCGTCCTTCAGCAGCTTGCCGGTGAGGGAGCCGCCCTCGCGGGCCTTGCGGCCCTTCTCGCGCACGTCGAAGGCGACGGCCATTGCGCGGCGGGTGGAGGTGGTGTTCAGGTTGTAGTTGACCGCGATGAGAAAGTTGCGGGCGCCCACGTTGGTGGCGCCGGCGCGGGCGGCGACTTCGTCATACGCCCCGCCGAAGTCCGGCTTGCGGTCCGGATCGGCCATCTTCTCGGGCAGGGCCTCGTATTCGCCCGCCCGGCATACGGCCAGGTTCCGCCGTTCCGGCTTGAAGGCCGCGGCCTCGTAGCAATAGCAGGGGATGCCGAGTTCCTTATACATTCGCTCCGCGAGCCCGCGGGCCAGCGTGGCGCATTCTTCCAGCGTAATCCCGGACACGGGGATGAGCGGCAGCACGTCGGTGGCCCCGCTGCGCGGGTGCGCGCCGTGATGCAGGCGCATGTCAATCAATTCCTGGGCTTTCGCGGCGCCCCGGAAGGCGGCCTCGACGACCGGCTCCGGCTCGCCCACGAAGGTCACGACCGTCCGGTTCGTCGCCTCGCCGGGGTCCACGTCCAGCACCTTCACGCCTTCGACCGCGGCGATCGCCGCCACGATGGCGTCGATGACCGACTTGTCCCGCCCTTCGCTATAGTTGGGCACGCATTCGATGATTCTTTTCATAGAAAAAGGTTATCAGTTTATCTTTCAAAGATAGCAATTTGTTTTCAAATTGTAACAAGATTCCTTCGCTTCGCTCGGAATGACAAGAAAAAAGCCCGGCGGACCGGGCTTCTGTTATTTCTTGAAGTATTTTCCGATCACCGGAATCTCCGCCAGCGGCAGGTCCTTCTTCACGATGTAGGCGAGGAAAGCGCAGACCAGGACCGTGTTCACGAGGATGGCCGGCCAGAAGCCGAGGAGCTTGTTGGAGTAGGTGATGCCCACAAAGAGCACGGCCGCCAGGAGCGTGTAGATGAGCATGTCCTTGATGGGATAGTCGATGGGATAGTACTTCTGCCCGACGAAATAAGACAGCAGCATCGCGACGCCGTAGCCGGCGAAACCGCCCCAGGCGCAGGCCATGTAGCCGTATTTCGGGACCAGGAGGACGTTGATGCCGATCAGGACGGCGCAGCCGATGCCGGAGAAGATGGCGCCCCAGATGGTCTTGTCGGTCAATTTATACCAGAAGGACAGGTTGAAGTAGATGCCCATCATCATCTCCGCCGCCATCACGATCGGGACCACCTTCAGGCCGTCCCAGTAGTCGCTCTTGATGATGTAACGCAGGACGTTCATATAGGCCATGACGCACAGGAAGGCCAGCAGCGTGAAGATGACGAAATACTTCATCCCTTTCGCATAGGTCTCCTTGTTGTCCTTCTCGCGGGAGTTGCCGAACACGAACGGCTCGTAGGCGTAGCGGAAGGCCTGCGTGATGAGCGCCATGATCATCGCGATCTTCACGACGGCGCCGTAGATGCCCAGCTGGACGTTCGCATCGGCCCCGGGATAGACCTTCGGGAAGAGGATCTTGTCGGCCGTCTGGTTCAGGATGCCGGCGATGCCGAGCACCAGGATGGGCCAGCTGTAGGAGAGCATCCGCTTGCACAGGTTCCAGTCGAACCCGTAGCCGATGCCCTTCAGCTCCTTCGCGAAGAAGAAGGTGACGAGGGAAGTGCAGAACAGGTTGATATAGAAGACATAACCGACGCCCACCTCGGGGTTGTACAGCTTGCCCCACACGGCCGGATTCCCGTCATACAGCTTGGGAAGCAGGACGAAGTACACCAGGTTCAGGGCGATGTTCAGGCCGATGAACAGCAGTTTCAGCGCCGCGAACTTCAGGGGCCGCTTCTGGTACCGCAGGTAGGAGAACAGGATGGCCTGGAAGGCGTCCAGGGCCACCACGATGGCAAGCGACCAGATGTAGGACGGATGCTCCGGATACCCCATGGCCGAGGAGATGGGCCCGATGAAGGCGAACACCAGGCCGATGAAAACCAGCGAGGTGAGGCCGACCATCCGGAGGATGGAGGAGTACACCAGCTTCGGGTCCTCGCCCTCCTTGTTCGCGAAACGGAAGAAGGTCGTCTCCATCCCGTAGGTCAGGATGACCAGCAGGAGGGCGGTATAGGCGTACAGGTTCGTGATGACGCCGTAGCCGCCGCTGGCCGCCGCGATCTTGTAGGTGTAGAGGGGAACGAGCAGGTAGTTCAAAAACCGCCCGATGATGCTGCTGAGTCCGTAGATGGCCGTATCCTTGGCCAGGGTTTTCATATCTGCCATAGCAACCACAAATTTACGGAAAATACCTTTGTATTCCGTCCGTTTTTCTTAATTTTGTAAAAATAACCGAGTCAAATCCAACATCTCCCTGATAATGAAACGACTGACCACGATCCTGATGCTCTGCACCGTGACTGCCGCCCTGTCGGCACAACCCTACAAAGACCGTTCCCTGACGCCCGAAGAGCGGGCGGCGGACCTCGTTTCCCGCCTGACCCTGGAGGAAAAGATGTCCCTGTCCATGAATTCGTCCGCCGCGGTGCCCGCCCTGGGCATCAAGGCCTACAACTGGTGGAGCGAGGCGCTGCACGGCGTGGCCCGCAACGGGGCCGCCACGGTGTTCCCGCAGCCCATCGGCATGGCCGCCTCCTTCGATGAACCGCTGGTTTACGAGGTCTTCACGGCCGTCAGCGACGAGGCCCGGGTGAAGTACGACGAGGCCCGGAAGACGGGCCTGGTGAAGCAGTACCAGGGCGTCACTTTCTGGACCCCGAACATCAACATCTTCCGCGACCCGCGCTGGGGACGGGGCATGGAAACTTACGGCGAGGACCCGTACCTGACGGGCCAGCTGGGCATGGCCGTCGTCCGCGGCCTGCAAGGGCCGTCGGATTCCCCGGTCTTGAAGGCCCACGCCTGCGCGAAGCACTACGCCGTCCACTCCGGCCCGGAATGGAACCGCCACAGCTATGACGCCGTCGTCTCCGAGCGCGACCTCCGCGAGACCTACCTCCCGGCCTTCAAGGACCTGGTGGTCAAGGCCGATGTCCAGGAAGTGATGACCGCCTACAACCGCTTCCGCGGCGTTCCCTGCGGCGCCTCTGACGAACTCATCAACAAGATCCTCCGGGGTGAATGGGGCTACAAGGGCATCATCACCTCCGACTGCGGCGCCGTCGACGACTTCTACCGCAAGAACCATCACGAGTACGTGCCTGATGTCGCCGCCGCGGCGGCCCTGGCCATCCACTCCGGCGTGGACACCGAGTGCGGCGGGACGTATCATCATATTCCGGAGGCCGTGGAGCGCGGCCTGCTGGACGAGAAGGACCTGGACCGGAACCTGATCCGCCTGTTCGCGGCCCGCTACCGCCTGGGCGAGATGGACGACATCTCCCTCTGGGACCACCTTTCTCCGTCCATCGTGGAAGGGGAGGAGCACCTCGCCCTTTCCCGGAAGATGGCGCAGGAGACGATGGTTCTCCTCCAGAACAAGGGCGGCATCCTGCCGCTCGCTGCCAATGCGCGGATCGCACTGGTGGGCCCCAACGGGGATGACGCGAAGATGCAGTGGGGCAACTACAATCCCGTCCCTAACCGGACGATTACTCTCTACGATGCCCTCAAGGAGCGGATTCCCGGCATCCAGTACGTCCGCGGCTGCGGCTTGATCTCCGACGAGTTCATGCCCAAGCCCGATCCGAACAACCCGCTGGAGAAGGCCCGCCATATGACCGGCGCCGAGCTGGAGGCCGTCGCGAAGCAGTTCGCCATCGGCGTGCAGGATATCCAGAACTATATCCGCCGCCAGGACGAGCGGCAGAAGGACTTCCTCCCGGCGCTGGACGTCGAGGCCGTTCTCGAAAGCCTGAAGGACATCGACATCGTCATCTTTGCGGGCGGCATCTCGCCCCGCCTGGAAGGCGAGGAGATGCCGGTGCAGCTGCCCGGCTTCAAGGGCGGCGACCGCACGGACATCGAACTCCCCCAGGTGCAGCGCGACCTCCTGAAGGCTCTGCACGACGCCGGCAAGAAGGTCGTCCTCGTGAACTTCTCCGGCTGCGCCATCGGCCTGGTCCCGGAGACGGAGACCTGCGACGCCATTCTCCAGGCCTGGTATCCGGGTGAGGAGGGCGGTCTGGCCATCACGGACGTCCTCTTCGGCGACGTCGCCCCTTCCGGCAAGCTTCCCGTCACCTTCTACCGCAGCGTGGATGACCTGCCGGATTTCGAGAACTACGACATGAAGGGCCACACCTACCGCTATTTCCAGGGCAAGCCCCTGTATCCGTTCGGTTACGGCCTCAGCTACACGACGTTCCGCTACAAGCGGGCGAAAGTGAAGAACAACTCGCTCATCATCCCGGTGAAGAACACCGGCAAGCGCGAGGCCACCGAGGTCGTCCAAGTGTACGTCCGCCGCAAGGACGATCCGAACGGCCCCGTCAAGACCCTCCGCGCCTTCCGCCGCGTGACCATTCCGGCCGGCAAGACCGTGAAGGTGTGCATCCCGCTGGAGGACGAAACCTTCCTCTGGTGGTCGGAAGAGAAGCAGGACATGATTCCGCTCCCGGGCAAGTATGAACTGCTCTACGGCGGCAGCTCCGACAGGGTGCGGTCGAAGCGGTTTACGTTCAAGAAATAGATTTCTCGACTTCGCTCGAAATGACAAAAGGCCGCTCGGAATGACAAAAGTCATCTTGGTGACAGGCGCCAGCAGCGGCATCGGGTACGATGCCGCTGAGGCGTTTGCGCGGCAGGGGCACCGCGTGTACGCCGCGGCCCGGCGTGTGGAGCGGATGGAACCGCTCAAGGCGCTCGGCGTGGTCCCGCTGCGGATGGACGTGACGGACGAAGCCTCCCTGGAGGCGGGCGTCCGGACCGTCCTGGAAGCGGAAGGCCGCATCGACGCCCTCGTGAACAATGCCGGCTACGGCTATTTCGGCGCCATCGAGAACGTACCGCTGGAGGAGGCCCGCCGGCAGTTGGAAGTCAATGTGTTCGGCCTCGCCCGCCTGTGCCAGCTGGTCATTCCGTCCATGCGGGAGCAGGGGAGCGGACGCATCGTCAACATCTCCTCCGTCGCGGGGAAAACCGTCCTGTATTTCGGCGGCTGGTACCACGTGTCCAAGTTCTCCGTGGAGGCGCTGAGCGACGCGCTGCGGATGGAGCTGAAGCCTTTCGGCATCGACGTCTCGATGATCGAGCCGGGTGGCATCAAGACCAACTGGGGCATCATCGCCGCCGACCACCTGGCGGAATCTTCGAAAGGAACGCCCTACGAGGCGGAAGGCCTCCGCGAGTCCGAGACGATGCGCAAGGCCTATTCCATGCGCCTCCTCTCCAAGCCCTCGGTCGTCACCCGCGCCATCTCCAAGGCCGTGAACAGCCGGCGCCCCCGCGCCCGCTACCGCGTCGGCTTCGGCGCCGGCACCCTCCTTTTCCTACACGCCATCCTTCCCACCCGTTGGTGGGACGCCCTCTTCCGCCTCGGCGGAAAAGTCAAATTCTGATTCTCTGATAAGGGGCTGTGCTACTTGCACAGCATGATGTCCAATATCATCTTGTCCGTGGCCTGCATGCCGACGGAGCCGATGGTGCCGAGGTTGCGGACGGTCTTTTCGATGTCGTCCTCGATGATGCCGTCGGTGGAGGGGATGCAGGTGCCGCGGAGGGCGAGGACGGCGGACTGGATGGCGCTGGAGACGCCGGAGGCGACCTTCATCGCGCAGCCGACCTTGGCCCCGTCGCACACCATCCCGGTGATGTTGCCGATCATGTTCTTGATGGCGGCGCACACCTGCTCGTAGGTGCCGCCCTGCAGATAGACGATGCCGCAGGCGGAACCGGTGGAGGCCACCACGCAGCCGCAGAGGGCGGAGAGCTTGCCCAGGAATCCCTTGATATGGATGGCGACTAAATTGCTGAGGATGAGCGCCCGGGCGAGGGGCTCGTCCGCGATGCCGTACTTGAGCGCGTAGGCGATGATGGGCATCGACACGGTGATGCCCTGGTTGCCGCTGCCGCTGTTGCTCATTGCGGGAAGCGTGCAGCCGGCCATGCGGGCGTCGGAGGCCGCGGCGGTGAGGCCCATTGCATAGCTCATCAGGTCGTCGCCGAACACTTCCAGCTGGTTCTCGCGGATGGCCTTGCCCACCCGGAGGCCGTAGTCGCCGTCCAGGCCCTCCTTCGCGAGGGCGAGGTTCAGCGTGCGGTCGTCCAGGATGAATTTGATGTCCTCGTAATCGGCCGTGCAGGCGAAGTCGTAGATCTCCCGGACCGTCAGCCCGTAATCCAGCGTCGTGCGGTCCTTGACGGCCGCGCCGGATTCGGAACTCATCAGGATGCGGTCCGCGAAGCTGGTTTCCACGATCTTGTCGTGGTCGTCCTCGATGACGGCGTAGGCGCGGGGATGGACTTCCGCCGACGCCTGGATGCCTTCGCCCATCGACACGGTGGCCTTCACGTACAGGAGATGGTCCGTATCCGCGACGGAGATGGCGACGCGCTTGCCGGCGACAAGTTCCTTGGCGCGGGCGACGGCGCCGTCCGTGACGCCCTGGAGGACCTCCAGCCCGCGGGCCGGGTCGCCGCACACGGCGCCGAGCGCGGCCGCGATGGGCAGACCCACCATCCCGGTTCCGGGGATGCCTACGCCCATCCCGTTCTTGAGGATGTTGCCGCTCACTTCCACGGCGATGCGGAAATCGGCCGTCTGCCGCCACAGGGGGCAGTCGCCGCAGTGCGAGCAGTTCTCGGAGATGATGTCCACGGCCTTCGCGACGGCGAGGGCGACAGCGATGGGTTCGGTACAGCCCAGGGCGGGCTTCACTTCCTTGTGGATGAGTTCGATGAGTTCGGCTTGGCGGTCAGTCATAGGCTCCAGGGTGGGGACAAATACAAATGTAGCCCCTTTTTGCACGAAATGCAAATAATCCCTATCTTTGAGAATTGGAAAAAACTGAAACCAAGATACGATGAATCTCTGCAAGAACCTGCTGAAGGCCTCGGCCTTCGTCCTCGCCGCCGCGGCCGCTCTCGCGTGCGGAAGCAAAACCCCCGCCGTCCTCCCCGCCATCGAGCCCGATGCCGCCGTGGAGGCCAAAGTCGAACAAGTCCTCAAGGGGATGACCCTGGAGGAGAAGGTGGGCCAGATGGTCCAGATCACCATCGACTACATCACGAACGACACCCACGACGACGTGGACCCGGCGAAGATGGACATCCTTTTCGGCAAGTACAAGGTCGGCTCCGTCCTGAACGTGCTGCAGGGCCATTCCTTCGACCGCGTGAAGACGGCCGACTACATCTCCAAGATCCAGGAGAGCTCGATGAAGAACATCGGCATCCCGTGCATCTACGGCCTGGACATGATCCACGGCGCCTCCTACCTGACGGACGGCACCTTCTTCCCGCAGGAAATCAACCTTGGGGCCACCTTCAACCGCGATTACGCGCAGATGATGGGCCACGCGATGGCCTACGAGACCCGCGCCGCGCAGTGCCCGTGGGTGTTCTCCCCGGTGATGGACCTCGGCCGTGACCCGCGCTGGCCGCGCCAGTGGGAGAGCTGGGGCGAGGATCCGTACCTGCAGGCCGAGATGGCCCGCGTAGAGACGATCGCCCTGCAGGGTTCCGACCCCAACCACATCGGCCTGGAGAACGTGGCCGTGAGCATCAAGCATTTCATGGGCTACGGCGTGCCGCACACCGGCAAGGACCGCACCCCGGCCTACATCGCCGAGAACGACCTTCGCGAGAAGTACTTCCGTCCCTTCAAGGAGTGCTTCCAAGCCGGCGCGCTGACCGCGATGGTCAATTCCGCCTCCATCAACGGCATCCCCACCCACGCCAACAAGACCCTCCTCACCGGCTGGGTGAAGGAGCAGCTGAACTGGGACGGCATGCTCGTGACCGACTGGGCCGACATCGACAACCTCTTCACCCGCGACCACGTGGCGGCCGACAAGGCCGAGGCCGTGGCCCTCGGCATCAACGCCGGCATCGACATGATCATGGACCCGTACGATCCCGAGTGCTGCAACGTCATCATCGGCCTGGTGAAGGACGGCCGCATCCCGATGGAGCGCGTCGACGACGCCGCCCGCCGCGTGATCCGTCTGAAAGTCCGCCTGGGCCTGTTCGACAATCCGACCTGGGAGCACGAGTATCCGGAGTACGCCTCCGAGGCCTTCGCGAAGCAGTCCTATGACTCCGCCGTCGAGTCCGAGGTGCTCCTCAAGAACGAGGGGATCCTCCCGCTCAAGGGCACCGAGCGCATCCTGGTGACGGGCCCGAACGCGAACAGCCTCCGCACCCTGAACGGCGGCTGGTCCTATACCTGGCAGGGCGAGGGCGACGCCTTCGTCCCGCAGTACAACACCATCCTGGAGGCGATCCAGAAGCGGTTCAAGAATGTGACCTACGTTCCCGGGGTGGAGTATGACAATGCCTTCGGCAGCTGGCAGTCCGAGAACGCCTCCGGCATCGCCAAGGCCGTCATGGCCGCTCGCGGGGCCGATGTGATTGTCGCTTGCGTGGGTGAGAACACCTACTGCGAGACGCCCGGCAACATGAACGACCTGAACCTCTCCGAGAACCAGAAGGAGCTCGTGCGTAAGCTCGCCGCCACCGGCAAGCCGGTCATCCTCGTACTGAACGAGGGCCGTCCGCGCATCATCGGCGACATCGAGCCGCTCGTGAAAGCCGTCGTGGACGTGATGCTGCCGTCCAACTACGGCGGCGACGCCCTGGCCGCCCTCCTCGCCGGCGACGAGAACTTCTCCGGCAAGCTCCCGTTCACCTATCCCAAGTACATCAACTCCCTGCATACCTACGACTACAAGGTCTCCGAGCACCGCGAGGTGATGGACGGCGCCTACAACTACGACGCCATCATGGACGTCCAGTGGGCCTTCGGCCACGGCCTCAGCTACACGAGCTTCGCCTACAGCGACCTTACGCTGGAGAGCCCGGCGGACTTCAAGGCCGGCGACGAACTGAAGGTGTCCGTCAAGGTCACCAACACCGGCGACCGCGCCGGCAAGGAGGCCGTCCTGCTGTACAGCTCCGACCTCGTCGCCTCCCTCATCCCGGACGTCAAGCGGCTCCGCGGCTTCGAGAAAGTGGCGCTGGAGCCGGGGGAGACCAAGACCGTCTCCTTCGTGGTCCCGGCCTACGAGCTCGCCTTCGTGGGCGCCGACGGCAAGTGGCGCCTGGAGGCCGGCGACTTCCGCCTCTCCTGCGGCGGCCTCGGCGTGATGGCCCGCTGCACCGAAACCAAAGTCTGGGAAACCCCGAACATCTAAGGTTATGAAATCCATCGAAGAACTCAAAGCCATCGTCGCCCGGTTTGACGTGAAGGGCGAGGTCCGGGAGATCAAGCCCCTGGGCAACGGCCTCATCAACGACACGCTGCTGGTCAAGACCGACGGTCCGGACAACTATGTCCTCCAGCGCGTGAACAATGCGATCTTCAAGGATGTGGACCTGCTGCAGCACAACATCGACTGCGCCACGGCCCATATCCGCCGCAAGCTCGCCGGGGACCCGGACATCGACCGGAAAGTCCTCACCTTCATCCCTTGCAAGGAAACGGGCAAGACCTATTGGACCGACGGGGAAACCTATTGGCGCGTGTCCGTGTTCATCAAGGATGCCTTCACGTACGAGACCGTGAATCCGGAGTATTCGTATTACGCCGGCAAGGCCTTCGGCCAGTTCGAGGCGATGCTCGCCGACATCCCGGACACGCTGGGGGAGACCATCCCGGACTTCCACAACATGGAGCTCCGCGCCCGGCAGCTCGCCGAGGCCGTGGCCGCCGATCCGGTGGGCCGGATGGCGGAACCCGAGGTGCAGGCCATCCTGGCGGACCTCAAGCCCTTTGAGGAGGAAATGTGCAAGGCGGAGCGCCTGTATCGCGAGGGCGTCCTCCCCAAGCGCATCTGCCACTGCGACACGAAGGTGAACAACATGATGTTCGACAAGGATGGCAACATCCTCTGCGTCATCGACCTGGACACCCTGATGCCGTCCTTCGTCTTCTCCGACTTCGGCGACTTCCTCCGCACGGCCGCGAACACGGTGGCCGAGGACGATCCGGCCGTGGAGAAGGTCGATTTCAAGATGGACATCTTCGAGGCCTTCGCCAAGGGTTATGTGGAGTCCGCCAAAGTGTTCCTCACGCCCGTCGAAAAGGAGAACCTCCCGTACGCCGCCTGCCTCTTCCCGTATATGCAGGCCGTCCGCTTCTTTGCGGACTACATCAACGGCGACACCTACTATAAAATCAAGTATCCGGACCATAACCTGGTCCGGACACGGAATCAAGTCGCCCTCTTCCACGCGGCCTACGCCAAGGTGCCGCAGATGAAGGCGTTTATCGACAGTCTGTAGCCCCTACTCGGCGAAAGCGTAGGAGAATCCTTTCAGCTGGTCCCAGGCGCCACGGGTGAAGTCGGGGACTTCCACCGGCATGTTCCCGTTCTCCAGGGAGAGGCGGGACAGCGGGGTGACGCAGCACCATTCGGCGAGGTCGTACACGTCCATGTCCAGCGGCAGGCCGTTGCGCAGGCAGTAGACCATCCGGTAGTCCATGATGTAGTCCATGCCGCCGTGGCCGCCCACTTCCTTGGCGAGGGCCACGAGTTCGGGCGTGAGGATCGGGCTCGGGTACTTCTCGAGCATTTCGTCGGCCGCCGCGCCGCGGTACACTTTCTCCGTGCCCACGGTATGGGCGTCCACCGGTTGCCCTTCCTCGAACTCGCGGAAGCAGAGCATCGAGACCGGGTACTTGGCGGCATAGCCGTCCGTGCCCACGACCTGGTACATCCGGCTGTACGGGCGCGGGGTCATCACGTCGTGCTCCACGAGGATGGTCTTGCCCTTCTCGGTGCGGATGAGGGTGGTCGTCTGGTCGCCGGCGGCGAAGGTCGCGTCAGGCTTTCCGTACAGCTTCTCGGACATCTTCGCGCCGTTGAAAGGCTCGGTGTCCATCGCCACGAGGGTCTTCATCCGGTCGCCGCGGTGGATGTTGAGCACCTGGCACACGGGGCCGAGGCCGTGGGTGGGATACAGGTCACCGCGATTCTTCTGGTTCTCCTTGAGGCGCCAGTTGTCCCAGTAGGCCTTCCAGAAAGGATCCAGGTTGTGCTGGTAGGAGCCTTCCGCGTGGATGGGCTCGCCGATGGCGCCGGCCTGGACCATCGCCAGGGTGCTCAGCTCGAAGAAGTCGTAGCAACAGTTCTCCAGCATGATGCAGTGCTTGCGCGTGCGCTCGGAGGTGTTGATGAGGGCCCAGATGTCCTCCAGGGTGCCCGCGGCGGGCACTTCGACGGCGGCGTGCTTGCCGTTCTCCATCGCGCAGAGGGCGACGGGCACGTGGTGGCTCCAGTCCGTGCAGATATAGACGAGGTCGAGGTCCTCCTGCTGACAGAGCGCCTTGTAGGCGTCTTCCGCGCCGGTGTATTCCTTGGCGGCGGGCATGCCTCGCTTGGCGAGGACGGCCTGGCTTTCGGCCACGCGCTCGGGAACGACGTCGCAGAGGGCGGTGACGACGGCGCCGGGAACGTAGGTCAGGCGTTCCACGGCGTCCCCGCCGCGCATGCCGAGGCCGACGACGCCGATGCGGACGGTCTCGAGGGGTTCGGTCCGGAGGCCGATGACGTTCTCCTGGCCGGCCGGACGCGCGGGGACGTCCGTCTTCAGGACGGCAGGGGTGGTTTTGGTCTTGCACGCGGTGGCCAGTAGCGCACCTATGGCAAGCAGAAGTAGGAAGTGCTTTTTCATAATAAGAATATGGTCTTTGAACACCAAAGGTAAGGTTTTTTGGTGAAAAATAGCTAACTTGCAGCCGCGTAATTCAAAATTATTCCATATTATGATGGATACCCACGTCGTCATCATGGCCGGCGGCATCGGCAGCCGCCTGTGGCCGCTCTCCACGCCGGAACGTCCGAAGCAGTTCATCGACGTCCTGGGGGTGGGGAAGTCGCTCATCCAGCTGACGGTGGAACGCTTCCTGCCGGTGTGCGCCCCGGACAAGTTCTGGGTGGTCACCTCCGAGAAGTATGTGGATATCGTCCGGGAACAGCTGCCGGACATCCCCGTCGACCAGATCCTGGCGGAGCCGGAGGCCCGGAACACGGCCCCCTGCATCGCCTACGCCTGCTGGAAGATTGCCCAGCGCCATCCTGCCGCGAACATCGTCGTCACCCCGGCCGACGCCCTGGTCCTGAAGACCGACGCGTTCACCGACGCCATCCGCAAGGCGCTCGCCGCGACGGAGGGGACCGATGCCATCGTCACCGTGGGCATCACACCGACGCGCCCGGAGACGGGTTACGGCTACATCCATGCGGCCGAGGCCGTGCCCGGGGAGGTCGTGAAAGTGTCGGCTTTCAAGGAAAAGCCCGACGCCGCGACGGCGGAGGCCTATCTCGCCGACGGCCATTACTTCTGGAACGCGGGCATCTTCGTGTGGAACGTGAAGACCATCACCCGCCAGCTGCGCGCCTACGCGCCGCAGATCGCCGGCGTGATGGACACCATCGCCCCCGCGCTGTTCACCGATGCGGAGGCGTCCGTCCTGCGGAAACTGTTCCCCACCTGCGACAAGATCTCCATCGACTATGCCGTGATGGAGAAGTCCCGCAACATCTACGTCGTCGCCGGGGACTTCGCCTGGAGCGACCTGGGAAGTTGGGGATCCATCAAGACGCATATCGAACCCGACGCCGAAGGAAACGCCGTCGTGGGCGGCGACGTCCGCCTCTTCGGCTGCAAGGACTGCTTCGTCCACACGGCCGGCGAAAAGACCGTCGTGGTGGAAGGCCTTGAAGGATATATCGTTGCAGAATCGACGGACCGCCTCCTCGTCTGCCGCCTCTCCGAGGAGCAGCGGATCAAGGAGTTCAGTTCGTAGCTTCGTCCAGATTGGCGGTGAACTTGGTGTACCAGATTCTCAGGTAGCCGTGGTCTTTGGAGAAGAATTCGTCCCGTCCCCGGGCGGGAGAGACCAGGTAATGGAATGTGGCTTTCCAGTTGTCTTCTGACGGGCGGAAGTCATAGGAGTATTCCACTTGTTCTTCACTTTTGAGGATGAAACTGTCCAGATAGACCGGTTGTTTCCCGTTCATCGTGAGCACGGGCGTGATCCGGCAGTCAAAGGGCAGGTATCTGTTCTCCAGGTTCTGTCTGATTCTGTGCGTTGCATTCCCGGGGGCTCCCAGGCTGGCTCCATCCAGGGTGACAGGAACCGTTGGAGCGCCTTCCGCCTGGATTTCTCCGGTAAAGGCCAGCGGAATCATCCAGCTGCCTTTCAACTGCATCCGGTATTCTTCTTGGCGGGTGAAGGCGTCCATATCCAGCGTGTTGGGCCGGACGGAGAGCGACGGGAGCAGCAGTTTCCCGTCGGAGAAGGGAGCGCGGAAGAGGGGACCAATGGCCTTGATTTCCCTGTTCTGGACAGGATCCCGGTCGATGGCATCCGCTCGGGCCAGATAGAAAGTGGTCCCACTTTCGGAGAGGATGAACTCCGCCTTTCCTTTGTCGTTGGAGAGGATGGCATCGACATAGGCATAGACCGGGAAATCGTTCCGGTTTTCAATGAATAAACCGGGATTGGTCAATGTGATGCCCGTGTTGCCGCCGCAAAGAAAGGAAGGAAGCGGAACGGAATCCCACGTGAGTGTCTGAAAGTCGGTGGAGACGTCGGTATAGGACAGGTTCCACAGTTTCTCTTCCGAGATGAGGTAATACCCTTTATTCGCGTCATACTTGATGAAAGGGGAGTTCTCCAGCTCCGGATACAGCCGGGCCAGGCCATAGGATTCATCATAGGAAATGGCGACCGTTTTCGTAGGATATTGGGGTTCCTTTTTGCAGGAAAGGAAAAGCGAAAAGGCGAGAATTACGCTGATCGGGTATGATAGTTTCATATTCAAGTCCGTTTTATCCCTGCAAAGTTAATAAAGATGATTCGCAAAAAAATGAAAATTTCTCTTGCGGAATCAAAAATAATGACTACCTTTGCAATCCCGTTTGGGAAAACAAGGAGGACTCGTTAGCTCAGTTGGTAGAGCACAACACTTTTAATGTTGGGGTCTCGGGTTCGAGCCCCGAACGGGTCACAAAGGAAGCGAGATTAAAAGCGAGTCTTCCAGACATACTGAAATGCACTCTTAGCTCAGTTGGTAGAGCAGCTGACTCTTAATCAGCGGGTCCAGGGTTCGAGCCCCTGAGAGTGTACTAGAAAACAGACAGCTTTCGGCTGTCTGTTTTCTGTTTAATTTACCGGGGGAAGACCCCCGGACCCCCTCCGTCGGCTTCGCCTCCGAGGCATACTGCCTCCTACCGTGCCCAGAGGTCCATTGGCTGTACCTATGGGCACGAAAAACCCGCGAAAGTGCGCCCATCGGTCCCTCACTTGTACCTACGGCCACGCTGTCCATTTTTTTTTGATTCTTTTTATCGGGGTGGGGCATTGTTTTTGTTTTTTCGCTATATTTGTCGGAACGAACACACAAAACACTAAATCAATACAGTATGAATCTCAGTGACATCATCCTTCAGCAGGTGACCAAGAATGTGGCCAGCAGCAACATTCAGATCCCCCAGAACCTCCAGCAGCAGGTCCTCGGCGGCCTTTCCGATTCCATCCTCGGCTCCCTCGCCAAGACGGCGACGGCCCCGGGCGGTCTCGACCAGATCAAGGCCCTCCTGACCGGCCAGGCCGACGCGGCCAAGAGCCCGGTCACGGCGCTCGCCGGCAACATCTTCAACTCCAACGTCCTCTCCAAGCTCAAGCTCGGCGCCGCCGGCGCCGCGCTCCTCGCCTTCATCCCCAAGATCATGGGCGGCCTGAAGAACATCATCAAGGACCAGGACGGTGACGGCGACGTGGACCTGAACGACGTGCTCCTGACCCTCAAGGGCGGCAGCGGCAGCATTCTCGGCAGCGTCCTCGGCGGCGTGCTTGCCGGTGGCGCGGCCAAGCAGCAGAAGGCCAGCACGGGCGGCCTGGGCAGCATCCTTGGCGGTGCGCTCGGCAGCATCCTGGGCGGCAAGAAATAAGCCGGGTCCATTCCGGCGATTCATCGCGGGCGGCCCTTCGGGACCGCCCGTTTTTTGCATTTGTGGGCAGGATTCCGTATTTTTGTATAATTATGTGGAAACTCGTCATCCTTGCCGTCACGCAAAGCGTGTTCCTCTGCGGAGGGCAGGTCCTGCTGAAGCTGGGCCTGGCCTCGTCAGGGCCTTTCAGCTGGACCTGGTCTTTCTTCAAGAGCCAGCTCACCAACTGGTGGTTCCTGCTGTGCGGCATCTCCTTCGGCGTCGCCACGGTGCTGTGGCTGTACATCCTGAAGCATTTCCCCTTCAGCATCGCCTATCCGCTTTCCTGCCTGAGCTATGCGTTCGGGATGGTGGCCGCCATCCTCGTGTTCCACGAGCAGGTGAACTGGGTGCAGTGGATCGGCGTGTTCCTGGTCATTTCCGGTTGTGTCCTGATCGCCCGATGAAACGCTGGCTCCTCATATTCGCCGGCCTGGCGCTCGCGCTGGCCGCATCGGCCCAGGAGAACATCCTGGACCGGCTGAAGGCGGCCAATACCTTCGAGACCCTGCAGGCGTCCTTCACCCAGACGCGGCACAGTTCGATGCTCGCCAAGGACCTCAAGAGCGAAGGCCGGATGGTGCTCGCGAGCCCCGACCGCATCCGCTGGGAGGTACTCAAGCCCTATCCGAGCGTGTTCGTCTCCAGCGGGGAACTGGCCATCGCCGGACGCCGCTTCCGGATGCCCGCGGAGAAGGACTTCACGGCGACCGCCCTGGAAGGGGAGGAGCTCGCCGTGAAACTGGTGCCGGTCCGCCGGGACCTCAAGTCCCTGTTCCGGGAAATCGTCGTCCGCGCCGACAAGCAGTCCCTCCAGCTTCGTTCCGCCCTCCTGATCACGCCGGACGGCGATTGGACGCTGCTGGAATTCAAGGACATCGTCACCAACCGGCCGGTGGATGCCAAACTCTTTGAAAAACAGTAAGATGCTGCAGGGAATCCTCTACGAACTCGTCTCGGTCGACGCCGCCGGCGCCACCATCCGCCTGCTGCCCGACAGTCCCGTTTACGAGGGGCATTTCCCTGGCTATCCCATCACGCCGGGCGTGTGCCTGGTGGAGATTGCGCTGGAGCTGATCGCAGAGATGGCCGATCAGGTCGGCCATGACGAAGGGGAAGTAGCCCATGACTACAGTGTCCGGCTCGTGGGGGCGAAGAACATCAAGTTCACGAGTCCCATCATCCCGTCCGAGGCGACGGAACTCCGTTTCAACCTGGGCGGGGAAGGGAGCGAGCGGACGGTGGAAATCCTTTCCGGCGAAACCCTTTGTGCCAAAATGAGCCTGTCCGTGGCGTGATCGATCCCCGTCATATCTGCGCCGTCATCCCGACGTTCAACAACGGCGGGACGGTCGCGGACGTGGTCCGCGGCGTCCTCCGGCAGGGACTGCCGGTGCTCGTGGTGGACGACGGCAGCACGGACGATACGCAGGAACGGTTGAAGGACCTGGACATCCGGGTCTTGCGGCACGAAACCAACCGGGGCAAGGGCCGGGCGCTCAAGACCGGCCTGGAGGCCGCGCGGAAGCAGGGTTACCGCTTCGCGGTGACGCTGGACGCGGACGGCCAGCACGATCCCGCCGACATCCCGGCGCTTGTCGCCGCGGCGGGGGAGCGGACGCTGGTCATCGGCAGCCGCAACCTCACGGCGGAGGGAATGCCTTCGGGCAACACCTTCGCGAACAAGTTCTCGAATTTCTGGTTCACCGTCCAGACCGGACGGAAGCTCCCCGATACGCAGACGGGTTTCCGCGTCTATCCGCTGGAGGACCTCCCGTCCCTGAAGCTCCTGACCGCCCGGTATGAGGCGGAACTCGCGCTCCTCGTCTTCTCCGCCTGGAAGAACCTCCGGATCGTCCCGGTCCCGGTGCGGGTGTACTATCCCGAGGACCGTGTGTCCCATTTCCGGCCCTTCGCCGATTTCTTCCGGATCAGCGTGCTGAACACCGTCCTGTGCGTGCTCGCCCTGGTCTATGGTTATCCTCGGATGCTCCTGGGCCGATGAAAAAGCTCGTCTTGCATATTTACGACTGGCTGTCGGCGCGCAAGGGGCTGGCCATCACCCTGATGGGCGTCCTGCTGGGCCTCTGCACCCTGTCCGCCCTGCGGATGCATTACGAGGAAGACATTTCCGCTTTCCTGCCGCAGAGCGAGGAAAGCAAGCGCTATTCCGACGTCTACAACCGCCTCGGGCAGGACCGGATGGCCATTTTCTTCGAGTCCGACGAGGAGGATCCCGACCGCGTGATGGACGCGATGGCGGCTTTCGGCGACCTCTGGGCCGAGGCCGATACCGCCGCGCTCGTCCCGGACCTCCAAGTCGCCGCCGATGCGGGCGCCGTGGAGGAGGTCTTCGGCTTCATCCGCACCCACTGGCCCTATTTCCTGACGGAGGCCGACTATGCGCGGATGGACTCCCTCTTGGCTGTCCCCGGCTACGTGGAGGAGCGGATGGCGGAAAACGAGCGGAGTTTCTACTCTATGGGCTCGAGCTTCATTTCCCAGTATCTCCGCAGTGACCCGTTAGGCTTGTTCTCTCCGGTTCTGCAGCGGCTGGAGGCGCTGAATCCGGCGACGAAAAGCCGGGTGGAGGACGGCTTCCTGTTCACGGGCGACGGCCGGACCGGCGTCGTCCTGTTCAATTCGCCCTTCGGCAGCACCGAATCCGGCCGGAATGCGGAACTGAAAGCCTTGACGGACACGGTCAAGGCGCGGACGGCGGCCCGGTTCCCGGACCTTCGCATCACCTCGACGGGCGGTCCGGAGGTGGCCGTCGAGAATGCCTCCCGCATCAAGAAAGACTCCTTCCTGGCCCTCGCCCTGGCGGCGATCCTCATCTGCATCGTCCTGTGGCTCAGCTATAAACGCATCACCGACGTCTGCTGGATTCTCGTGTCCATCCTCGCCGGCGCCCTGTTCGCCCTCGGGATCATCGCCCTGTTCAAGAGCTCGGTGTCGCTGATCGTGCTGGGCATCGGGTCGATGATCATCGGCATCGCCGTGAACTATCCGCTCCACTATGTGGACCACCTGAAATACCAGCCCGACAAGCGCAAGGCCCTCGCGGACCAGGTCAATCCGCTCCTGGTGGGCAACATCACCACCGTGGGTGCCTTCCTGTCGCTGCTTCTGCTGAAGGCCGAGGCGCTGCACGACTTCGGCTTCATCGGCGCGATGATGCTGGTGGGGACGATCCTCTTCGTGCTCGTGTTCCTGCCGGTTCTCGTGCCGGCGACCTCCCGGCCCCGGAACACCGTCAAGCTGGACTTCGACCGCCACATCCACCTGGGCCCGAAGGCCCGCAGATGGGTTTTCCTCGGCTTCCTCGCCGTGACGGCCGTCCTCTGGTGGCTCAGCCGCGGCATCTCGTTCGACGCCGACATGCACCACATCAACTATATGACGCCGGAGCAGGAGCGCGGTTTCGCCCTTCTGGAAGAAATGGGCGCTTCGGCCGATGGGGCGTCGACCGTGTATGTGGTGGCGTCCGGCGCAACGGCGGAGGAAGCGCTGCAGTGCAACGAAGCGCTCGCCCCGCTACTGCAGGACGCTTCTGGCCTCGGCACTTTCCTGCCTTCGAAGAAGGAGCAGGCGGCCCGCATCGCCCGCTGGAACGCCTTCCTGGAGGCCCGTCCCGACCTGTCGGACCGCATCATCGACGCCGGCCTGAAGGTCGGTTTCACGGCCCACGCCTTCCAGCCTTTCTTCGACCTGCTGGACGAAGAATGGACGGTGCAGGAGGTGGACTTTTTCGCACCGATCACCGGCACGCTGGGAACTGCGATGTACCTGCCGGGGGAGGAGAAGGTGCAGGTGGTGAATTACTTGAAGGTGAAGGAGATTCCCGGTCAAGCCGGGAATGACGTAGAAGCCCGGAATGCGGTGGAGGCACTGCGGGCGGCATTGCCTGAGGGGGCGTTCTGCTTTACGCAGGACGACGTGTCCGGCACGCTGGCGCGGATGCTGTCGGAGGATTTCGACCGGATCGGGCTTTTGTGCAGTGTCATCGTCTTTTTCTTCCTGTGCCTGTCCCTGGGCTTGACGATGGGTGTCACCGCCTTCCTGCCGCTGGCGGTGGGCTGGATCTGGATTCTCGGGACGATGCGCCTGTTCGGCCTGCAGTTCAATATCGTCAACATCATCCTGGCCACGTTCATCTTCGGTCAGGGAGACGACTATTCCATCTTCATCACCGAGGGGCTGATGTACGAATATGCGACGGGCAAGAAGATCCTGCGGTCGTTCAAAAACGCCGTGGTCCTGTCGGCCCTCATCATGTTCATCGGCATCGGCGCCCTCATCGTGGCGAAGCATCCGGCCCTGCGGTCGCTGGCGGCCGTGACCATCGTGGGCATGTTCACCGTGGTGGCGATGGCCTACTACCTGCCGCCGCTGGTGTTCCGCTTCCTGACGACGAAAAAAGGCCAGCCGCGCAAGGTGGCCTGGACGCTCGGACGTTCCCTCCGGACCGGGTATATCTTTGTCGTGTTCCTGCTGGCCATGCTGGCGCTGACCATATGGACCTTCTTCCTGTTCTTGGGCGGTCCGACGCCGCGCAAGCGGGAGAAGTACCGCCGCGTCCTGATGAGGACGGCCCAGCTGGCGATGAAGGCCATTCCGGGCTGTCCGTATACGCTTTCCAACCCGCACGGGGAGGATTTCTCCAAGCCGGCCGTGTATATCTGCAACCATCAGTCGCATTTCGACATCCTGCCCATCATCGCCCTGCACCCGAAGGTCATCCTCCTGACGAACGAATGGGTCTGGAACAGCCCGTTCTATGGCTACCTGATCCGCAAGGCGGAGTTCTATCCGGTGATGGAAGGGCTGGAAAAGAACCTGGCCCATATGAAAGACCTCGTCGCGCGGGGCTATTCCATCGTCATCTTCCCGGAAGGGACGCGGAGCCAGGACTGCCGGATCCAGCGTTTCCACCGGGGCGCCTTCGTCTCGGCCCGGGAACTGGGACTGCCCATCCTGCCGCTGTATATCCACGGTTTCGGATACGCCCTGCCCAAGCATGACTTCCTCCTGCGGAAGGCCGGGCTGTATATGGAGATTGGCGAGCGGTTCGAGGTGCCGGAAGGCGACATCGCCGCGTTCACGCGGAAGGTCCGCCACGACTACGAGCGGGAGTACGCCCGCATTCGCCGGGAATGCGAGACTGCGGCCTACAACGCCACTTTCGTCCGCTACCAGTACCTGTACAAGGGACACGACGCCGATGTGGAATGCCGCCGCGTCCTGACTCCGGAAACCCTCGCCCAGGTCGATGCCCTGACGGGCGAATCGCTCGTCATTCCGGAAGCCGGTTGCGGCGTATATGCCCTTCTGGTGGCCCTGACGCATCCCGAGATGCGGGTGACGGCGTATGAGGCGGAGGAAGAAAAGTACCTGACGGCCGTCCGCTGTGCGGGCGTTCCGGAGAATTTGACTTATATTTGTGGGAGATGCGAAGAATCCTGACCCTTCTTTTCCTCGTGCTCTGCACGGCCCTGCAGGCCCAGACCGTGAAGATCTGGGAGGGCACGTCCGTGCACGCCGGTTCCACGCTGAAGGCCTATCTGCCGGAAGGCGAGCCGAAGGCCGCCGTTGTCGTGTGCCCGGGCGGCAGCTATTTCTGGCTGGACAAGGAGGGGGAAGGCGAGCTGGTAGGCGAGTGGCTCGCCTCAGAGGGCTTTGCCGCCTATGTGCTCCTGTACCGCACGGGCGGCTGGTTCAATTTCACGTTCCATACGCGGGCCGTGTTCGGCGGCAACCGCCATCCGGACATGATCGCGGACCTGCAGCGGGCCATCACCCTGGTCCGGCGGCAGTACGACGGTCCTGTGGGGGCGATGGGCTTTTCCGCCGGCGGTCACCTGGTGATGTCGGCCGCGGAGTTTTTCGGGACGGATTTCACGGAGCGCGCGGCGGGAACCTCCCTTCGTCCGGATTTCGTGGCGCCGATCTATCCGGTCGTGTCCATGCGCGATCCCAGCACCCACGCCCGTTCCCGGCGCGGTCTGTTGGGCGACGGAAGGACCGGCAATCAGGTGATGCGGGACTCCCTCTCGCTGGAGTGCCACGTGAGGCCTGATACGCCGCCCGTGTTCCTGCTCCGATGCGACGACGACCCGGTGGTGGACCCGCACAATGCGGATCTGCTGGACGCCGCCTTGACGGAGAAGGGCGTGCCGCACCGCACCATCCGGTACCACGTGGGTGGGCACGGGTTCGGCGCCGACAAGGAGAAATTTACGGAGGAAACGGCCCGTTGGCAGGCCGAGTTCCTCGATTGGATAGCAGAGATCGACTATGGCAGACATTGAGTTCGAAAGGCCCGAAGCCATCAAGGCCTATCAGGAAGGGCGCCTCGCGGAGGCCCTGCAATACTTGGCCGAGCATTCGAAGTACTATCAGCGGATGTTCGAGAGCTATCACATCGACATCGCGAAGATCCGGACGCTGGAGGACCTGGTGAAGATTCCCTTCACCGAAAAGAAGGACCTGCAGCTGTTCAACGACGATTTCCTGTGCTGCCCCAAGGAGAAGATCGTGGATTACGTCACGACTTCCGGCACGCTGGGGGACCCTGTGACCTTCGGCTGCACGGACAAGGATCTGGACCGCCTCGCGTTCAACGAGGAGAAATCCTTCGCGTGCGCCGGCGTGAAGCCTGGGGACATCGTCCAGCTGATGACCACCATCGACAAGCGCTTCATGGCGGGCCTGGCCTACTTCCTGGGCATCCGGAAGCTCGGCGCCAGCATCATCCGCGTGGGCAACGGCATCCCCGAACTGCAGTGGGACACCATCCAGCGGCTGAAGCCGGACACCATCATGTGCGTCCCGTCCTTCATCCTGCGCCTGATCCAGTACGCGGAGGAGCACGGCATCGACTACAAGAATTCCTCGGTCCGGCGGATCATCGGCATCGGCGAGGGCCTGCGGGACCAGCAGTTCGACTTGAACCTCCTGGGCCGCCGGATCAAGGAGAAATGGGACGTGGAGCTGTTCGCGACCTATTCCTCCACCGAGATGGGCGCGACCTTCTCCGAGTGCCCGTACGGCTGCGGCGGACACGTCCATCCGGAGCTCATCATCGTGGAGATCATCGGCGAGGACAACCTGCCGGTGCCCGACGGGGAAGTGGGCGAGATCGTGGTCACAACCCTGGGCGTGGAGGGAATGCCGCTCCTGCGCTTCCGCACGGGCGACATGGCCGCGAAGGTCACGGAACAGTGCAAGTGCGGCCGCTGGTCGTACCGCCTGACCCCGCTCGTGGGCCGCAAAAACAATATGATCAAGCTCAAGGGTACCACCCTCTATCCGCCGGCCGTGAACGACGTGCTGGACAATGCGGACTATGTGGAGAACTACGTGGTCATCGTCGACGAAAGCGACGCCGGCACGGACGACGTGCTCGTGAAGCTGGGCCTCAAGTACCAGCCGGAGTTCGACGCCGTGAAGGACCTCAAGGACCGCTTCCGCTCCCGCATCCGGGTGGCGCCCCGCATCGAGATCTGCCCTCCGGCGGAGGTGGCGGCCATCCTGTATCCCGCCAAGTCCCGCAAACCCGTGAAATTCATCGACAACCGACCCAAGCATGTTTGACGACATCCGCCCCTATACCGACGCGGAGATTCCGGCCGCGATGCGGCGTCTCGTCGCCTATCCCGAGTTCCGGGTGGTGTGCGGCTATCTGTTCCCGGAAAAACCGTTCGAGGAGGTGGTCTCCTCCGTGGTTTCATGCCGGAACGTGGAGGAGTTCCAAGTCCGTTTCATGATGCCCGTGGTGGAAGCCCTGATGGACAAGACGACTGACGGAGTGACCGTGGAGGGCATGGAGAAGCTGGACCCTGCGGTGAGCTATCTCTTCGTCTCCAACCACCGCGACATCGTGATGGACGCCGCTTTCCTGCAAGTGCTGCTGCGCCGCGCCGGTCTCCGGACGTCCGAGATCACCTTCGGGGCGAACCTGATGCAGGGCGGCCTGGTGGTGGATTTCGGAAAGTCCAACAAGATGTTCCGGGTGGAGCGGCCGTCGACGGTCTCCTCTCCCCGGGCGTTCCTGACCAGTTCGGTGCGCCTGTCGGAGTATATCCGGTGGACCATCACCGAGAAAGGGGAGTCCGTCTGGATCGCCCAGCGGAACGGGCGGACGAAGGACGGGGTGGACGCGACGGACCAGGGCATCATCAAGATGTTCTCGCTGGCGGGCGACATCCTGGACCTGCACATCGTGCCGCTCGCCGTTTCCTACGAATGGGAGCCCTGCGACGTGCTGAAGGCGGCGGAGCTGACCGCGCTGGAGCGGGACCGCTATTACGAAAAGAAGCCCGGGGAGGACCTGAAAAGCATCCTCACCGGCATCACCCAGCCCAAGGGCCGGGTCCACTATACGGTCTGCGACCCGGTGACGGCGGAGGACCTCGCGCCCTGGCAGGACCTTCCCGTCAATACCTTCTGCCGCGAGACGGCGGCCCTCATCGACCGGCGCATCCGGGCCGGGTACCGGATCTGGCCGAACAACCGCATCGCCGCGGACTACCTGGAAGGCAATTCGTCCGAGGGCTACACGCCCCGGGACAAGGCCGCCTTCGAAGCCCATCTCGCCGCCGTTCCGGAGGAATTGCGGAACACTGTCGTGAAAATCTACGCCGGACCCCTCCTATGAAAAAGATCCTGACCCTCCTCGCCGCCGCTTTCCTGGCGCTGAACCTGTCCGCCCAGGTGTTCACGGACGCATCGGCCTTCCCCGTGTACGGAAAGGCGTCCGATGCGACGAAAACCCGCTACCAGCGGCTTCCGGCCGCCCTCGAGGGCGTTTCCCGCCCCGCCGTCTGGCGCCTCGGCACCCAGAGCGCGGGCCTGTACATCCGCTTCCGGTCCAACTCCACGGCCATTCACGCGCGGTGGACATCGACCTACGGGAGCTGGCTGTCGAACATGAATCCGACGGGCGTCCGGGGGTTGGACTTGTACATCCTGGTCGACGGCGTCTGGCGTCCCGCCGGCGTCGGACGGCCTTCGCAGGAGAAGACGAGCACCGACTGCCTGGTCAAGAATATGACCCCGGAGTGGCGGGAGTATATGCTTTACCTGTCGCTGTATGACGGGGTCGATTCCCTCGAAATCGGTGTCGACGAGGGGGCTTCCCTGGAGCAGCCGGTTGCCCGGACGCCGCGCACGGAACGTCCGGTCGTGATGTACGGCACCAGCATCCTGCAAGGGTGCAGCGCGAGCCGGCCGGGCATGGCCCATACGAACATGATTTCCCGCGCCCTGGACCGCGAGGTCATCAACCTGGGCTTCAGCGGGAACGCCCTGCTGGACCCGGAAATCGCCCACCTGATGGCCTCCGTGCCCGATCCGGCCGTGTATGTGCTGGACTACGCGCCCAACGCCTACGCCCCGATGATCAAGGAGCACGGCGAGGAATTCTTCCGCATCCTCCGCGACGCGCATCCCGACGTGCCGGTGATCTTCATCGAAGATGTTATCTTCCCGCACACGCTGTTCGACAGCGCCATCCGGAAGGAGGTGGAGGACAAGAACTTCGAGCAGAAGGCCCTCTTCGAACGCCTGCAGAGCCAGGGGGAGAAGCTGATCTTCTACATCCCCGCCTGGGCGATGACGATGCCGGACGGCGAGACCACCGCCGATACGATCCACCTGACGGACCTCGGCATGCAGCGCTACGTGGACCTCGTTCTCCCGGTCATCCGCCAGGCCCTGCGCCTTTCCGGGCAGGTTCCCGCGCCGGAGCAGGCGATCGGCGTGTTCGATTCCGGGACGGGCGGTTTGACCGTGCTGGAAAAGCTGCTGGATCTGGACGCCTTTGACAACGGGACCGGGGCCGAGCGGGCGGACGGCGTGCCGGACCTGGGCCGGGAAAAGTTCCAGTACCTGGCCGACCAGGCCAATATGCCCTACGGCACCTACGACGCGGCCGGCAAGGCGGACTACCTGCGGCAACTGGTGGTCGCCGACGCCGATTTCCTGATGGGCGACCGGTATAGCCGGGATGCCGCCGAGAAGGAACCCTCCGGCTGGAAGGGCCGTTGCAAGATTCTCGTCATCGGCTGCAACACGGCGACGGCCTACGGGCTGGACCTGGTGCGGAAAAAGCTGGACGAGGCCGGCGACGGCGTGAAGGTCATCGGGGTCATCGAGGCCGGCTCCAAGGCGGCCCTGAAGGCCCTGGCCGATGAGGAACAGCCTTTCGCCATCGGCGTGCTCGCCACCCAGGGAACGATTTCTTCGGGCGCCTATGAACGCACCTTGAAGGCCCTGGCGGCCGAACAGGGCGTCGGCGGCCGGATGACGGTCGTGAGCCAGAGCGGGTACGGCTTCGCCGAGGCCGTGGACGGGGAACCGGATTTCGTGGACGTGCGCCTGAAGGCGCCGCGGGCGTCTTACCGGGGACCGCGCATCGGCACCGGCGACGCCGACATCAAGGCGTACCTGCTTCCCGTCTATCGTTTCGAGACGAAGCGGCACGCCCTGCTGGGATCCAAGGACGGCATCCAGCTGAACGCCGCCGCCAACTACGCCCGCTTCAACCTGGTCTCGCTCGTGGAGCGGCACCGCCTGAGCGGCAGCACGGTTCCGCTCAAGGCGATTATCTTGGGCTGTACGCATTATCCTTTCCATCTGGAGACGATGCAGAAGGTGGTCCGCGAGCTCCGGGATTATCGGAAGGACGGAGACTACCCCTACCGGGACCTCCTGGCGGAGGACCTCGTCTTCATCGACCCGGCCCATGACACGGCCGTCGAGTGCTACCGCCTCCTCCGGGAGGACGGCCTGCTGGCCGAAGAGGGGACGGTGGCGGTGGATGCGTTCATCTCCGTCCCGACTGCAGAAATCGACCCCGCCTGCCTGACTCCGGACGGGAAGCTCACCTATGAGTTCAAGTACGGCCGGAATCCGGGGGACGACCCCTGCACCCGGCCGGTGCCCTTCTCCCGCTCCAATCTGGACCCCGAAAACCTGGCGCGGATCCGGGTGATGCTGCCGCGCAGCCATTCCCTGATCGAGCCCGGTTTGTAGGTTTTTATTATCTTTGCAGCGAATGCCGATTCACAGCGATATGGTTTGGGACCCGCTCCGGAAAAAGAGCGTCCGGCTGACCCCCGAGGAGGAGGTCAGGCAGTGGTTCATCTCCGTCCTGCACGAGGGGATGAAGGTGCCCGAGCACATGATGATGAGCGAGGTCTCCCTGTCCTGGAACGGCCTCGACTACCGGGCCGACCTCATCGTCTATGACCGGCAGGCGCATCCGCTCCTGGTGGTCGAATGCAAGCGGCCGGAGGTGGAGCTGACGCAGGAGGTGGTGGACCAGGCCATCCGCTACAACAACGCGCTGGACGTGCGTTACATCGTGATTACCAACGGATTGAAGACCTTTATGTTCGAGCGGCACGCGGACGGGTTCGTCTTCGTGGAAAAGGCCCCGCTCTGGGAGGATATGCTATGTCGACGATAACGGAAGGATACCTGGACGCGCCGGTCTTCAAGCTGGTGTCGGACGTGGCGGCGGACCTCGGGGTGCGCGCCTTCGTCATCGGCGGCTATGTCCGCGACTGCTTCCTGGGCCGTCCCAACACGGACATCGACATCGTCGTGGAGGGGAGCGGCATCGCGCTCGCGGAAGCCGTGGCGGCAAAGGTCCATACGAACGTGAGCGTGTTCCGCAACTTCGGCACCGCGATGCTGCACTACAAGGGCATCGAGGTGGAGTTCGTGGGCGCGCGCAAGGAGTCCTACAACCGCGATTCCCGGAAGCCCATCGTGGAGGACGGAACGCTGGAAGAGGACCAGCTGCGGCGGGATTTCACCATCAACGCGATGGCGTTCAGCCTGTGCAAGGAGGATTTCGGCGCCTTGGTCGATCCCTTCGGGGGCATCCGCGACCTCGCGGCCGGCATCATCCGCACCCCGCTCCAGCCCGAACAGACCTACAGCGACGACCCGCTGCGCATGCTCCGCGCCATCCGCTTCGCCGCGCAGCTCTCCACCCCCGAACACGCCTTTACCATCGTCCCGGAATCGCTGGAAGCGATGCGGGCGATGAAGGACCGCCTGAAGATTCTCTCCTCCGAACGCATCGTGGAGGAGGTGAACAAGATGCTCGTCACCCGGAAACCGTCGATGGCGTTCCGCCTGATGGACGAAACCGGCCTGCTGGAGCAGTTCCTCCCGCAGCTGGTGCAACTCAAGGGCGTGGAAACCGTCGAGGGAAAGGGCCACAAGGAGAACTTCTCCCATACCCTGCAAGTGCTTGACAACGTGGCGGAAAGCGAGGAAGGCGAGCCGAATGTCTGGCTCCGCTGGGCCGCGCTCCTGCACGACATCGGCAAGCCCGCCTCCAAGCGCTATGCGCCGGGCCAGGGCTGGACCTTCCACGGGCACGAAGTCATCGGCGCCCGGATGGTCCCGAAGATCTTCCAGGACCTGAAGATGCCGCTGAACGAGAAAATGAAGTACGTGCAGAAGCTGGTGAACCTGCACCTGCGCCCGATCGCCCTCGTGGACGACGAGGTGACGGATTCCGCGGTGCGCCGGCTCCTGTTCGACGCCGGCGACGACATCGACGACCTCATGCTCCTCTGCCACGCGGACATCACCTCCAAGAACCCCGCGAAGGTCGCCCGCCTGCACCGCAACTTCCAGCTGGTGAAGGAGAAGCTGGTGGAGGTGGAGGAAAAGGACAAGATCCGCAACTGGAAGAACCCCATCACCGGCGACTATGTGATGGAAGTCTTCGGCATCGGTCCCTGCAACACCATCGGCCAGATCAAGGAGTGCGTCAAGAACGCCATCCTGGACGGCGACATTCCCAACACCTTCGAGGCCGCC
Organism: Bacteroidales bacterium; assembly: GCA_017429205.1. The sequence continues at coordinate 59,583 of JAFRPH010000002.1, read as the reverse complement.
GACGCGCTGATGCGCGAAAAGGCCGCCGAGCTGGGCCTCACGCCCGTGAAATAGTTCCCGTCATGATCGACGCATACCTCGCATACATCCGGGATATCCGGCGGTATTCGCCGCGGACACAGGCCATCTATGGGGATGTGCTGGCGGATTTCTCGCGGTTCTGCGAGGGGGAAGTCGTGGCGTCGCTCACCCCGTCGATGCTGCGCCGGTATGAGGCCGATTGCATCAACCGGGGCCTGAAGCCGCGGACGGTGCACCAGCATATGTCGGTCCTGAGCGGTTTTTGCCGCTTCCTGATGCAGAAAGGCGTCCTGAAGTCCAATCCCGCCCGAGGCGTCAAGCGCCCCAAGATGGAGAAACGGCTGCCGGAGTTTTATCAGGAAAAGTCGATGGATGAATACTTTAAGGCCACCGACCACTGGGCTGGGGAGGACGAATTGGAAATCCTGCGCAGCTATGGACCGGCCCCGACGGACAAGACCGCCGTGGAGCTCTACCGCGCCCGCCTGCGCCGCCTCATCGTCAGCCTGCTCTTCGGGACGGGCATCCGCCGGGCGGAACTCATCGGCCTGAAAGTGGACTCCTTCAACGAGGCGCGGCAAGTGCTGCGGGTCGTGGGAAAAGGCGACAAAATGCGAGAAATTCCGGTGGTCCCTTCACTTTGTCACGAAATTTGCTTATATTTGAATGCAGTTGAGTCGATGAGAGGCAGCGCGCCGCCCGCGGAAGGCCCCCTCCTCGTGACGGAAAAGGGCAGGCCCCTGTACCCCAACTACGTGGATCGGACCATCAAGGCGGAACTCGACGGCTACGGCATCACCGGGAGGAAATCCCCCCACGTGCTCAGGCATTCGGTCGCCACGGCCCTCCTGGACGACGGCGCCGACCTGAACTCCATCAAGGAGATGCTCGGCCACGCGAACCTCGCCGCCACGCAGGTGTACACGCACAACTCCGTCGACCGGCTGAAGAAAGTGTATAACAACGCCCATCCCAGGGCAAAAAACGGAGGCTCAAATGATTAATGTGAAGTCCCTGAAGTTCGATGCAGCCAAGGATCTGCTCGACTATGTGGAAAAGAAAGTCGGCAAGGTGGAGAAGTTCTTCGACAACCTCGGCGACATCGACGTCACCCTCTCTCTCTCCCCGGAACCCGAGAACAAATGTGTCCGGCTCCAAACCCGTTTCCCCGGTGAAGACCTCGTGATCGAGCGTCACGCGCATACCTTCGAGGAAGCCGTCACCGAAGCGGCCGACGCGATGAAGGAAAAGATCGTCCGCGCGAAGGAAAAACGGTTCGATAAATAATCCTTTGAACAGCTTGCTGGCGGCCTCGCGGCCGCCTTTTTTTTCGTGGATTAAATTGACTATGAAAAGATTTTGCGCCTGCCTCCTGCTGGCCCTGCTGCTGGGAGCGCCGCCTCGGCCCGGCGGTTCCCCGAACCGGGACCGACGATGTCCACCTGGACGGTGGGCGTGTGCCTGACGACATTCTGATCGGCCCCCTGTGGGATTGTCATCTGCGGAAGTCAAATTCCGCAGATTTTTTTTATATTTGTAAGTTATTAAAACGCTGACCGAATGAACTGCAGATCCCTCCTCCTTGGCCTCGCCCTTGTCGCCGTCGCGTGCGGGCAGGCCCCCCAGAAGAAATCGAACCTTCCCGTCTACCTGGACGACGCCCAGCCCCTCGAGGCGCGGGTGGAAGACGCCTTCTCGAAGATGACCCTCGACGAGAAGATCGCGATGGTCCATGCGCAGTCCAAGTTCAGCTCTCCGGGCGTGCCGCGCCTGGGCATTCCGGAGGTGTGGTGCACCGACGGCCCCCACGGCATCCGCGCGGAAGTGCTCTGGGACGAGTGGGACCAGGCCGGCTGGACCAACGACTCCATCACGGCGTTCCCGGCCCTGAGCGGCCTGGCGGCCACCTGGGACCGCGAGCTCTCCCGCCTGTACGGCAAGAGCATCGGCGAAGAGGCCCGCTACCGGAACAAGACCGTGCTGCTGGGCCCCGGCGTGAACATCTACCGGTTCCCGCTGAACGGCCGCAACTTTGAGTATATGGGCGAGGACCCGTATCTCGCGGGCGAGATGGTGGTTCCCTACATCGAGGGCGTGCAGTCCAACGGTGTCGCGGTGTGCGTGAAGCATTATGCGCTGAACAACAGCGAGGTGAACCGCCATACGGCGAACACCATCGTGGACGACCGCACCCTGTATGAAATCTATCTCCCGGCCTTCAAGGCGGCGGTCCAGAAGGGCCACGCCTGGTCCATCATGGCCGCCTACAACCTCTACAACAATGAACACCTGTGCTCCAACGAGGTCTTGCTGGACAAGATCCTCCGCGGGGAATGGGGCTTCGACGGAGTCGTGATCAGCGACTGGGGCGGCGTGCACAACACGCTGCAGACCGCGAAGCACGGCGTGGACCTGGAATACGGTTCCTGGACCGACGGCCTCACGATGGGCAAGACCAACGCCTACGACAGCTACTACCTCGCGAAGGCCTACAAGGAGGCCATCCAAAAGGGCGAGATCGGCACCGAGGAGCTGGATGCCCGCGTGAAGCGGCTCCTGCGCCTCATCTTCCGCACGTCCATGGACCGCAACCGTCCGTTCGGCAGCCAGACTTCGCCGGAGCATTATGCCGCGGCGCGCAAGATCGGCGCCGAGTCCATCGTCCTCCTCAAGAACGACGGCGGGGTCCTGCCGATGGCCGCGAAGCCGGCCAAGATCGTAGTCGTGGGCGAGAACGCCGTCAAGATGATGACCGTGGGCGGCGGTTCCTCCTCGCTGAAAGCGAAGCTGGAAGTTTCCCCACTGGACGGCATCAAGGCCCGCTGGCCGGAAGCCGAGGTCGTCTGGGAGCGCGGCTACGTGGGCGACGTGGGCGGTGAGTACAACGGTGTGTCCACCGGCCAGGATCTGCGCGAAAGCCGCGACGCAGCCACCCTCATCGCCGATGCGGTGAAGGCTGCGGAAGGCGCCGACTACGTGATCTTCATCGGCGGCCTGAACAAGGCCGACCGGCAGGATTCCGAGGGCCTGGATCGCGTCCAATACGGCCTGCCTTACGGCCAGGACGCCGTCATCGAGGCGCTGGCCGCCGCGACGGACAAGCTCGTCGTGGTGAACATCTCCGGCAACGCCGTGGCGATGCCGTGGGTGGAGAAGGTCCCCGCCATCGTCCAGGACTGGTACCTGGGCACCCAGGCCGGCCATTCCCTGGCCGATGTCCTGTCCGGCGACGTGAACCCGTCCGGCCACCTGCCGTTCACGATTCCCGTCTCCTATGCCGACAACCCCGTCCAGACGGAGAAGCAGTATCCCGGCATCCTCCGGGACGGCACCATCGACGGGATGCCGGTCCTGGACATGGAATACACTGAGGGCATCTACGTGGGCTACCGCTGGTATGACCTCCACGGCGGCGTCCTCTTCCCGTTCGGCTACGGCCTGAGCTACACCACCTTCGCGTTCGGCGAGCCGAAGATCGACCGGAAGTCCATGAAGGAGAACGGCACCGTGACGGTGACCGTGCCCGTGACGAACACCGGTTCCGTCGCAGGCGCCGAGGTCGTCCAGCTCTACATTGCCGACGTGGAGGCCTCCGTGGGCCGTCCCGCCAAGGAGCTCAAGGGCTTCGCCAAGGTGTGCCTCGAGCCCGGCCAGAAGGCCGATGTGCGCTTCACCATCGACAAGGAGGCCCTCAGCTTCTTCGATGCGGACAAGCACGCCTGGGTGGCCGAGAAGGGCACCTTCCGCGCCCTTGTCGCCGCTTCCGCGCAGGATGTCAAGGGTACCGTCGAGTTCGAACTGAAATAGCATTCCCCGCCGTGAAGAGGATCTTCTTGCTGTCGGCCGGCCTGGCCGTAACCGTGTCCCTGTGGGCGCAGAAGGACATCAATTCTCCTGCGGATACCGTCTACTTGCAGTATGGCGGTACGGCCACGGTGCACGTCAAGAAGATCGAACCCTCCAAGCCCGGATCCCCTTCCGCCTATCAGGTCAGGACGCACGAGACCCTCAGCCTGGCGGAGTCGGACAAGTGGCTCAAGGTCGAGGGCGGTTACCGGTGGGTTTCGGAGCAGGTCTTCGACAGTTTCAAGAGCATCGAGGTTCAGAAAGTGGCTTTTGCCGACGGTTTCGTCCTCCCGTTCGAAGGGGGCGAGATGGATCGGGGTCTCCTGCTCCAGGCGCCTTACTATGCGGCCTCCCACGGGGATTTTTACGCCGAGGAAGTCGTCCCGCTGACTCGCGCGGAAACGCGCGCGCTCGTCGGGGATGAGGCCTATTACCTGGGCTATCGGGTGTCAAAGATTCAGGCGGTGGCCGGCCTGGCCAAGTTCCTGGCCGGCTTTTCGTCCGGTTTCGCCTGCTATCTGACCCGGGACGCCGCCATCGGGAAAAAGTTTGTCCCCGGTACCGGAAACAACGTCGGCGTCATCGAATACAAGTTGAACCCCGGATGGTATACGGGGACGGGCGCTGCGGCGGTCACCCTGGCCTATGGCCTTTCCGAGATGTTCCTCGCCAATGCGTCCATTTCCCGGCTGGCTCAGACGTTCCGCGATTACAAGGCTCCTTCCTCCTCGTCCTTCGTCACAAGGTCCGCCATCGGCGGGGGACTTCTCCTCGCGGGCGGGGCTGTCACATTCCTGGGCTATAACCGGATTGCGAAGAACGAGGGTTGGTCCGAATCGTACAGCATGGTGGACGGGATGGACGATCCCGTCAAGACCAAGACGTACGGCAAGAAGATGGGCGCGCCCTGGCTCCTGCCCGCCGCCGGCGCGCTGCTGGCGAACTTCGGCCTTACTGAACTGACGACCGGGCTGACGGGGCTCTCGGGGTATTCCAAGCTCCGGGCCGCCGGTCTCGGACGCGCCCGGGTCCAAGTGGCCCCCACGCCCTATGGGATGGGCCTCAGCATGGTGTTTTAGACTTATGGTACCGATGTCCTGATATGGCTGCAAAATCTTATATGGAAACCGACCGGCAGGTCCGGAACCTCATCGAGGAGGTCAAGTCCGGCGTGTTCAAGCCGGTGTATCTCCTGATGGGGGAGGAGCCGTATTATCCCGACCTCCTGTGCCAGGCGATCATCGACAACTGCCTGCAGGACTGGGAGAAGGACTTCAACGAACTCATCTGCTACGGGGCCGATGTCGATGCCGACGCGGTGATCACCGCGGCCCGGCGGTTCCCGATGATGGCGGAGCGGCAGCTGGTGGTCGTGAAGGAGGCGCAGGCGATGAAGACCCTCGATGACCTCGCCCTCTACTGCCAGAAGCCGCTGGATTCCACCGTCCTGGTCATCCTGATGCACGGGGCTTCCGCCGACAAGCGCAAGTCCCTGTACAAGACCGTCCTGAAGCAGGGCGTCATCGTGGAATCCCTGCCCCTGCGGGACTACGAGACGGAGAAGTGGGTCGTGACCTTCTACTCCGAGCGGGGGTTGCAGATCGACCCGGAAGGCGCCCGGCTGCTGGTGGAATCGACCGGCACCGACCTCGGGCGGATCGCCGTCGAGACGGAGAAGCTCCTGAAGAACCTCCCCGAGGGCGTCAAAAACATCACCCCGGAGGACATCGAGAAGAACGTGGGCATCAGCCGGCAGTACAGCATCTTCGAACTGACGAAGGCGCTGTCCTTCCGTGACGCCGCCCGGGTCGTGAAGGTGGCCCGGAACGTCGGCGAAGCGCCGAAGTTCGCGATGCCGATGGGCGTGAGCATGCTGTACACGCATTTCAACCGCATCTTGCGCTACCACGCCCTCATCCAGGCGGGGCAGGGCGGCGACGGCGCCGCCAAGGCGAAAGTCCTGGGTGTGAATCCGTATTTCTTCAAGGAATACGACGCGGCCGTGAAGAAATACTCGTTGAGGCAGACAATGCGCGTCATCTCCCTTCTGAACGACTATGACTTCAAGGGGAAGGGCGGCGAAGTCGGGGAAGCCACCCCGGCGGACCTGCTAGTGGAACTGACGACGAAAATTTTGAATATTTAGTAAATATTTATTGCAATTCAATAATTTCTTTCTATATTTGCAGAAAACAACACCGTTATGGCAATCATAGAAGTCAAAAACGTGACCAAGCACTTCGGAGAGAAGGTGGCGCTGGACGACGTGTCCATCGACATCCCCGAAGGAAAGATCTTCGGCCTGCTGGGGCCGAACGGGGCGGGCAAGTCCACGCTCATCCGCATCATCAACCGCATCACGATGGCGACCGCCGGCGAAGTCTGGTTCAACGGCCGTCCCATCACCGACGACGACGTCGCGCACATCGGCTACCTGCCCGAGGAGCGCGGCCTGTACCGCAAGATGAAGGTCGGCGACCAGGCGATGTACCTCGCCCAGCTGCGGGGCATGTCCTCCCGCGACGCCGCCCGCGCCCTCAAGGACTGGTTCGTCCGCTTCGGCATCCAGGACTGGTGGAACAAGAAGGTGGAGGAGCTCTCCAAGGGCATGGCCCAGAAGGTCCAGTTCATCACCACCGTCGTGCACAAGCCGTCCCTGATGATCCTGGACGAGCCGTTCTCCGGCTTCGACCCGGTCAATGCGGACCTTATCCGCAAGGAAATCCTCCGGCTCAAGGAGGAAGGCGCGACCATCATCCTCTCCACCCACAACATGGAGTCGGTGGAGGAGCTCTGTGACGAGATCGCCCTCATCAACAAGGCCCGGCTGGTCGTCACCGGCGGGACGGACGACATCCGCCACCGCTTCGGCGAGGACAACGTCGAGATCGAGTACACGGAGGATTTCGCCCGCAAGCAGGAGGTCCTCACCCGCGAGAAGGCGCCGGCCCGCCTGACCGAACTCATCGAGGGCGGCATCCGGATCAACGCCTACCGCGAGCTCGTCCCGCGCATGAACGACATTTTCATCAAACTCGTAACTGAAACGGAAGGGGAGGGCAAATAGTATGAATCTCAAGAAATTAGGCATCATCATCCAGCGGGAATACCTGAACAAGGTCAAGAAGAAGTCCTTCCTGCTCACCACTTTCGGCGTTCCGATCCTGTTCGCCGGCATGTACGCCGTGATGCTCTTCGTGATGCTCAAGGCGGAGGGCGACTCCAAGCGTATCGCCGTCATCGACAACTCCGGCATCGTGATGGAGAAGCTCGAGAACACCAAGCTGATCACCTTCACGCAGCTTTCCGAGACGGATCCCGAGGCGGTCAAGAACCGCCTGGGCGAGTATGACGCGGACGTCCTCCTGTACATCTCTCCGCTGGACAGCGCCACCAAGTCCGTGACGGCGACCACCTACGCCGACAAGCCCATGGGCATGGAGACGGCCGAGGCCATCGAGCACCGCATCAACGACGCCGTGGAGGCCTACCGCATCGACTCCTATGACATTCCCGGCCTGGAGCAGATCATGGAAGACGTCCATTCCAACGTCCATCTGACGTCCTACACCGTGGACGAGGAGGGCAAGGAGACCATCTCCCAGAGCGAGGTCTATATGATCGTGTCGATGGTCCTCGCGATGGCCCTGTACATGTTCATCGCCCTGTTCAGCGGCATGGTGATGTCCAGCGTCATCGAGGAGAAGACCAGCCGCGTGGTGGAGGTGCTCGTCTCCTCCGTGAAGTCCACGGAGCTGATGTTCGGCAAGATCATCGGCGTCGCCCTCGTGGCCCTGACGCAGTTCCTGCTGTGGATCGTCCTCACGGGGGTGATCATCGGCATCCTGGGCGGCATCGTCGGCATGGACAAGATCACGGGTACCTTGAGCCAAAACCAAGTGGAGACGATGCCGGGAATGACGTCCATGAACGACGCCATGGGGAACGCCCTCAGCATGGAGCAGCTCCAGGCCCTGACCGACACGACCGCCGTGGCCGAAGGCCCGACCGGCATGGAGGCCGTCCTGGGCACGCTCGGCTCCCTGAACTACACGCAGCTCATCGTCTCCTTCCTGCTGTTCTTCCTGTTCGGCTACCTGCTGTATGCGTCGCTGTTCGCGGCCATCGGCTCGGCCGTGGAGAACGAGGCGGACACCCAGCAGCTGCAGATTCCGGTGACGGTCCCGCTGCTGCTCGGCTTCTTCATCGCCTTCTACGCCTTCCGGGCGCCGGAAAGCAGCATCGTCTGGTGGGGCTCGATGATTCCCTTCACCTCGCCGATCGTGATGCTTGCGCGCCTGCCCTTCGGCGTCCCGATGTGGGAACTCATCCTGTCCATCGGCCTCCTCATCCTGACCTTCTTCGTCTGCGCCTGGGCGTCCGCGAAGATCTACAAGGTGGGCATCCTGATGTACGGCAAGAAATCGACATTCAAAGACCTTTGGAAATGGTTAAAGCAAAAGTAGCAGCGCTTTGTCTCCTCGCCGCGGTCTCCTGCGCCCAGCAGGGGCCGCGGATGGAGTGGAAGCGCGTCGCGATGGACGGCAGCCGGACCGGCGTGGTCCCGGTGAACGCAGAGAACGTGGACACGGCCCTGGGCGCGTTCGAGGACGATTACATCGCCCCGAACGGGCGGCATTTCACGGATGGGGCGACCCCGGAAGTGGCCGCGATGCTGATGGAGGTCCAGCCCAAGATGGCGCACCTCAAGGAAGTGGTGGGCCACAACGCCCGGTTCATGGACAATCCCCGGACCGAGTGCGACCTCCCGATCGGCAACCTCGTCGCGGACGCCCTCCGCGCGAAGGCGGCCGATTATTTTCAGGTGCCGGTGGAGTTCGCCCTGACCAACTACGGAGGCATCCGCATCCCGATGCCGGAAGGGGCCGTCACCCTGGACGACATCGAGTCGATGTTCCCGTTCAAGAACTATATGTGCCTGGCGAAGGTGCGGGGGAGTGAACTGACCCGCCTGCTGGAGCAGCTCGCGAAGACGCCGGCCTTCCAGGCCGTGAGCGGCTGCCGCGTGAAGGTCAAGGCCCACGAGCTCGTGGAGGCCGAGGTGGATGGCGCGCCCATCGACCCGAAGCGCCTGTACAACGTGGCCACGATCGACTTCCTCCTCTCCGGCGGGGACGGCATCGCCGTCGGCGCCCGGGCCGAGGACGTGAAGCTCACCACGGTCCTGATGAAGGACGTGATGCTGGACTTCATCCGCGCCAAGGAGGCGGCCGGCGAGATCATCGACTATCAAAAGGACGGACGCGTCGTCATGGAGGACTAAGGTATGGACAAGACAGCAAGAATCCTCTTCATCTGCCTTTCCGTGGCCCTGGCCGCGGGCGTGGGCTATTTCTGGAATGCCCGGAATGCGGAGCCGAAGTCCCATCTGGTCATCCTGCATACGAACGATACGCACAGCCATTTCGAGCCGGTGCGGGACGACGAGTATCCCGGGATGGGCGGCATCATCGAACGGGCCGCCTACCTGGACAGCGTCCGCGTGGCGGAAGGCCCGGAGAACGTGCTTCTGCTGCACGCGGGAGACTTCAGCCAGGGAACGACCTATTTCTCCGAACTGGGCGGCAACCTGGAGGTCCAGGCGCTCAATGCGATGAAGTATGACGTCGTCACCCTCGGCAACCACGAGTTCGACAACGGCCTCGAGGACCTCGGCCGCCGGCTTTCCTCGCTGGAGATGCCGGTTGTCGTGTGCAACTACGACTTCTCGCCCTTCGAGGCGGGGAAGTACATCAAGCCTTATGTGATTCTCGAGAAGGCCGGCCTGAAGATCGGCGTGATCGGCGTCCTGTGCGACCTCAAGTCGATGGTCGCCGGCGACATCGCCGAGCGCGTCCCTGAATTCCCGATGGTGGAGACCGTGCAGAAGTACGCGGACCTCCTGAAGGTCGACGAGGGCTGCGACCTGGTGATCGCCCTCACGCACATCGGCTACGAGGAGCACACCCCCGGCGACATCACGGACCCGATCCTGTGCTCCAAGACCCGGAACCTCGACCTGATCGTCGGCGGCCATTCGCACACTTTCCTGGAAGAAATGGTGTATCTGCCCAATGTGGATGGCGTTCCGACGCCCATCGTGCAGGACGGCTGCTACGGAATCTTCTGGGGAAGGATTGATTACAGTTTGTAAACAATCCGGTTCATATCCTTACCAATCGGGAGAGCGGAATGCCCTCCCGATTGGTTTTTATTATCAAAAGAATATATTCAGAAAGTGAATATTCTTAATATTTTTTGAGAGTTAATTTGCAAAATAAAAATTTTTATTATATATTAGCACCTTAAGAATACCTAAAACTAACAATATTCACCAAACTCTGATCTAATCTAATGAGAACCAAACTGTTAACCTATCTGCTCTGTGTTGGTTCCCTCCTTCTTGGAATGGCCACTGCTTCTGCGCAGACACGGACACTCCGGGGCTCGGTCGTCTCCGCGGAAGACGGAGAACCGATCGTCGGCGCGTTCGTGACGGTGGAAGGACAGACCAAGATCGGCACCCTCACAGACCTGGACGGTAACTTTGTCCTCGACAAGGTACCGCAAAGCGCGCAGAATCTCGTGGTCTCCTTCATGGGCTACCGCGATGCGACCGTTCCCGCCCGGGACAATGTCCGTGTCGCCCTGGAGTCGGACGCCGAGATGCTGGAGCAGGCGGTCGTCACCGGTATGACCTCGGTGGACCGCCGCATTTTCTCCGGATCCTCCGTCAAGGTGGACGCCGACGAGGCGAAACTGAACGGTATCGCCGATATCTCCCGTTCCCTGGAAGGACGTGTGGCCGGTGTCTCCGTGCAGAACGTCTCCGGTACGTTCGGTACCGCCCCGAAGATCCGGGTCCGTGGTTCCACCTCCATCTACGGCTCCTCCAAGCCGCTGTGGGTCGTGGATGGCGTCATTATGGAAGACGTCATTGAAGTGGATGCCGAGGACCTGAGCTCCGGTGACGCCAACACCCTGATCTCCTCCGCGATCGCCGGCTTGAACTCCGACGATATCGAGAGCTTCGAAATCCTGAAGGACGGTTCCGCGACTTCCATCTACGGTGCGCGCGCCATGGCGGGCGTTATCGTCGTCACGACCAAGAAAGGTCGTGCGGGGCACAGCTCGATGACCTATACGGGTGAGTACACGTTCCGTATGAAGCCGCTCTACAGCACCTTCAATATCATGAATTCCCAGGACCAGATGTCCGTATACCAGGAACTGGAGCAGAAAGGCTGGCTGAACTACGCGAACGTCGCCAATGCCGAGAACAGCGGTATCTACGGAAAGATGTACCAGCTCCTGAGCGAGTACGATCCCGTGACCCAGCAGTTCGCCCTGCCGAATACCCTGGAAGCGAAGGCGGCTTACCTGCGGGACGCCGAGTTCCGCAACACCGACTGGTTCGACCTGCTGTTCACGAACAGCATCCAGCACAACCATTCGGTCTCCATGTCCGGTGGTACCGACAGCGGCAACTATTACGCTTCCCTGTCCGTGATGGACGACCCGGGCTGGACGCTCCAGAGCGCTGTCCGCCGGTATACGGCGAACATCAACGGCACGTACAAGATCAGCCGCACCCTCACTTTCAACATGATCGGCAACGCCTCCTACCGCCATCAGCGCGCTCCCGGAACCCTGGGTTCGTCGACGAACGTGGTGAGCGGTGAAGTGAACCGTGCGTTCGATATCAACCCGTATTCCTACGCCCTCAACACGTCCAGGACGCTGGATCCGAACGAATATTACACCCGGAACTACGCGCCGTTCAACATCATCCACGAACTGGACCGGAACTATCTGGACCTGGATGTGACCAACGTGCGTTTCCAGGGCGAACTCAAGTGGAAAGTGTTCCGCGACCTGGAACTCTCCGCCCTGCTCGCCAGCAAGTTCGCGCAGACGTCCCGCCAGCATTACATCCTGGACGACTCCAACCAGGCGCTCGCATACCGCGCGATGCAGACGACCACGATCATGAACAACAACTCCTACCTCTATGAGGATCCGTCCGTCCAGTACGCCGACCCGATCACCGTCCTCCCGTACGGCGGTATCCACCAGCGGACGGACAACAAGATGACCGGCTGGGACTTCCGTGCATCGGCCACCTACAACCACAGTTTCGGCCGCAATCACCAGGTGAACGCCTACGCGGGTATGGAGGTCAACAGCAACGACCGCCAGGAGACCTGGTACCGCGGCTGGGGTATGCAGTACGCGATGGGCGAACTTCCCATCTACGACTATCGCATCTTCAAGAAGGGCGAAGAGGACGGCTCCGAATACTTCACGCTGTCCAACACGCACGAGCGCCGCGCCGCTTTCTTCGGTACGGGCACCTATTCCCTGATGAACCGGTACAGCCTGACGGGCACCATCCGTTATGAAGGCTCCAACCGCCTGGGCAAGTCCCGGACCGCCCGCTGGCTCCCGACCTGGAACGTGTCCGGCCGTTGGAACATCTCCGACGAGCCCTGGATGCGCTCCCTGCAGCCGTACCTTTCCCACGCCGTCCTCAAGGCTTCCTACTCCCTGACCGGTGAAAGCGGCCCGTCCTGGGTCACCAACTCCGCCGTCGTCATCCGGGCGGCCAACCACTGGCGTCCCGGTACCGGCGACAATGAGACGGCTCTCGACATCTCCAGCCTCGCCAACCCGGATCTCACCTTCGAGAAGAAGCACGAGCTGAACATCGGCACGGAACTGGGTTTCTTCGACAACCGGGTCAACTTCACCGGTGACTGGTACAAGCGTAACAACTTCGACCTGATCGGTATCATCAATACGATGGGCCTGGGTGGTGAGGTTTCCAAGTACGGCAACGTCGCGAGCATGACCTCCGGCGGTTACGAACTGTCCCTGTCCACGGTCAACGTCCGGACCCGCGACTTCAAGTGGACGACCAACTTCATCTGGTCGCACTCCCACAACAAGGTCACTTCCCTGTACAGCACCAAGCGCGTCATCGACCTGGTGAAGGGCAGCGGCTTCGCGATGGAAGGCTATGCGAACCACTCCGTCTTCTCCATCCCGTTCGCCGGCCTGAACGAGGAAGGCCTTCCGAAGTTCATCAACACCGACGGCAAGGAGACCATTACGGGCATCAACTTCCAGCTGTCCACCACCAGCGGCAGCGACGCCCTCAACTTCCTGGAGTATTCCGGTACGGCCGATCCGACCGGCGTCGGTTCCATCGGCAACACGTTCGAATGGAAGGGCCTGCGCCTGAATGTTTTCATCACGGGCTCGTTCGGCAACGTCGTCCGACTGGACCCGGTGTTCAAGTACCGGTATTCCGACCTGACTTCCACGCCGAAGGAATTCGCCAACCGCTGGGTGGTCCCGGGCGACGAGAACTACACCACGATCCCGACCATCGCCAGCCGGATGCAGAGCAATACCTACACCTCGCTCAGCCTCGCCTACAACGCCTACAACTATTCCACCGAGCGTATCGCCCGGGGTGATTTCGTCCGCCTCAAGGAAGTCTCCCTCAGCTACGACTTCCCGAAGAAGTGGGCGGAGGCCATCTATCTGGGCTCCCTCTCCCTCAAGCTGCAGGCGACGAACCTCTGCCTCCTGTACGCCGACAAGAAGCTGAACGGCCAGGATCCTGAATTCTTCAACACGGGCGGTGTGGCCGTCCCGGTTCCGAAGCAGTTCACCCTCACCCTGAAGATCGGCTTCGGCGGCGCTCCCGCCAGGAAGCCGGCGGCCACCACTTACGTCCCTGCGCCTCAGGTCCAGGAAAAGATCGTCGAGAAAGTGGTCGAAAAGGTCGTCGAGAAGGAAGTCGTCAAGGAAGTGGTCAAGGAAGTGCCCGCGGCCACGCTCAAGGACATCTATTCGGATGACCTGTTCTTCCTGCTCGGCAAGTCCGAGCTCCGTCCGGAAGAGGCCTTCAAACTGGGCCGGATCTGCCAGCTCCTCACCGACAACCCCAAGGCGAAGATCGTCATCAAGGGCTTCGCCGACAGCGGTACCGGTACAAGCGAAATCAACGACCGGCTCGCCCGCGAGCGCGCCCAGGCTGTCGCTTCCATGCTCCAGTCCGGCGGAATCGCCGCCAGCCGGATCTCCATCGAATCCCTCGGTGGCGACCGGGACGCTTCGGCTTCTCCCGAGTCCAACCGAGTCGCCGTGTGCATTGTGGAATAATTAAAACGAGCTGACTTATGAAAATAAGATATTACCTGTTGGCTTTTGCGACCCTGGCCGGAATGGTCTCCTGCGACAAGTATCTGGACCAGATGCCGGACAACCGTACCGAAGTCGATACGGAGGAGAAGGTCGCCGCCTTGCTGGTGTCGGCTTATTCCCGGCACAACTACACGATGATCACCAATTTCATCGCCGACGACATGGACAACAACGCCGAAGTCGTCACCGGCTCTCCGGGCGAGTTCTTCCACGAACTGTGGAATTGGAAAGATATCACCTATACCAACAACTCCGCACCCCAGAATGTTTGGGAGGACCTGTTCGGCGTCATCGCGTGCGCCAACCAGGCGCTCGAAGCCATCGAAGAACTGGGCGGTCCCCAGGCCAGCCAGAGCCTGGGCGCGTCCTACGGCGAAGCGCTGATGTGCCGCGCCTATGCGCACTTCGTGCTCGTGAACCTCTTCTGCCTCAACTACAACTCCCAGACGAGCGACACCGACCTGGGCATCCCGTATATGGATGCGCCGGAGCGGGGCCTGAATCCCGCCTATGAGCGCGGAAACGTCAAGGAGGTGTACGAGCGGATCGAGCAGGACATCGAGGAAGGCATGCCTTATGTCCGGGATGAATATGCGGCTCCCAAGTATCACTTCACCCGCCAGGCGTCCTACGCCTTCGCGGCCCGTTTCTACCTGTTCTATGAGAAGTGGGAGAAGGCGGTCGCATACGCGGACCTCTGCCTCGGCGTCGAGCCGCAGACCATGATGCGCGACTACAACGAGCTGCAGAACAACTATTCGACGATCGGGGATGCGCGCCGCGCTTACAACAGCAGCAGCAACAAGTGCAACCTGCTCATCAATACCGGTTATTCCAACATCGGCACTTACTTCGCCAATTCCTCCGGATCGTCCAAGTATTATGCATACACCTCCCTGATCAACCAGACGGAAGGGCTGCTCGCCCCGATGCCCTGGAAGGGAGATCCGACGACGGCGATGGCCGCTTCCGACCTTCGTTGGAGGACCCATACGTACAATGTCTCCGCCCTGAGTTATACCATCCTCTGGAAGGTCAGCTACGAGTTCGAAATCACGAACCCCGTGGCCGGTACC
The DNA here is from genome assembly GCA_017429205.1 of Bacteroidales bacterium. Next base: position 44,425 of record JAFRPH010000002.1, on the reverse strand, counting down.
GGTTATGCCCATACCGTCTATGCTCCACTGAAGGTGGACGAGACCCTGCTGGTCCGCGCCGAAGCCTACATCATGCTCAAGCAGTATGACAAGGCGATGGAGGACCTCAACCTGTGGAGCAACAACTACTATTCTTCCAGGATCGAGATGACTCCGGAATCCGTGACGGACTTCTACAATCGGATGAAGTATTACAAGTGGGACGAACCCACCGCCAAGAAGCATCTGCATCCGGCATTTGCCATCGACGCGGAAGGATCCACCCAGGAAAGCATGCTTCAGCTCGTGCTCAACTGCCGTCGCACCGAGAACTGGGGCGAAGGCCTCCGCTGGTTCGACATCAAGCGCTACGGCATCGAGATCTACCGCCGCGCCGTCAACGGCAACGGCCAGCTCGCCGCCGCCACGGACAGCTTGAAGGTCGACGATCCCCGCCGGGCCATCCAGGTTCCGGTCCGGTGCATCGACGCCGGTCTCCAGCCGAATCCCAGAAACAACCAATAAAGGCATCCGACCATGAAAAGATATATCGCTTTGACATTTGTCTGCCTCGGGATGGCCGTCGCGCTTGCTTCCTGCCGGAAGGAGACGCTGTCGCCCGAGAGCGTCATCACCGTGGACGCCCAGACCAAGAATGATTTTGACAAGTGGCTCGACGCCAACTACGTTCATCCGTACAACATCCAGGTCAAGTACCGCTACGAGATGAACGAGTCCGACTTCAGCTACTACACCATCGCCCCGGCCCTCGAGTACTCGATCATGATGGCCCACATCGTCAAGTACGTGTGCATCGAGACCTACGACGAGGTGGCCGGCGTAGACTTCACGCGGCGCTACTTCCCCAAGATGTTCTTCTACACCGGAGAATGGGAATACAAGAACAACGGAACCTTCATCCTCGGTACGGCCGAGGGCGGCCGGAAGATCTTCCTGGCCGGCCTGAACTACCTGCCCCGGTATGTCACTTCCGCCGCCAACCTGAACCATTACTACCTGAAGACCATCCATCACGAGTTCACCCACATCCTGAACCAGACGAAGAACTACACGCCCGAATTCGAGCAGGTCACCCCGACGAGCTACGTGGCCGGTGACTGGAGCACTTCCGGTTACAACACCTACTACCGTCAGCGGGGATTCCTCTCCACGTACTCCCAGGACAGTGACCGGGAGGACTTCGCCGAGGTGCTGTCCCTCTATGTGACCAATACCGCGGAACAGCTCGCGGAATGGCTTGCCGATGCGGGCCGCGCGGTCACGGAAGACGATTTCGACGAGACCAAGAACAAGGACCATTACAACGAGTTCCACACTTCTTTCCCGGATTTGAAAGTCGGAGATACGTTCCCCGGCCGGGAGCGGATCCTGGCCAAGATCGACCTGGTCCGGAAATACTTCAAGGACAACTTCGACGTCGAGATCGACGAACTGCGGGACGCCGTCCTGCGCCGGCAGAAAGACGTGATCGAGGGAAAGGTGGACCTTACTTCCCTGGAAATCAACTAACCCTTAAGAAGCAATCCGTATGAAAAGATTTTTCACATATCTGATGGCCCTCGCCCTGGTTTTGGCGACGCTGCCGTCCTGCGTGAAGGATGAGGCGCGGATCTTCGAGGATTCCGCCTCCGCCCGTATCGCCAAGTATCTGGGCGAGGTGCAGAAACTGCTGGTGGATGCGCCCAACGGCTGGGTGATGTACTATTATCCCAACGGCCCGGGCGAGAGCCGCAATACCCAGCAGATCGGCGGCTTCGTCTACACGCTGGTCTTCACCGATACGGAAGTGACCGCGTGGACGGAACTGTTCGAGGACTCCAGCACTTCCCTGTACAGCATGCTGACCGATGACGGCCCCATCCTGGCCTTCGATTCCTTCAACTACAACCTGTATTATTTCGCCACGCCGGCCGGTTCCGCCGGAAACATCTACGGCCTGAAGGGCGACAAGTATTACAAGGCGCATCAGGGAGACATCGGCTTCAAGATCCTGAGCTATTCCGCGGACGAGATCGTCCTCCGCGGCAAGCGCTCCGGCAACTATTACAAGATGTATCCGCTGCCTGCGTCGACGTCGCCGGAAGAGTTCGCCTCCAAGACGGCCCAGATGGTCGAGACCTTCGGTGTCAGCACGTTTGAAGGCAAGTTCGCCGGCAAGGACGCCCAGTTCTTCGTGAATCTGAACAATCGTCAGATTGAAATGAATCTGGGTTCCGGCGCGGGAGAAAACTTCCAGGCCGAGGAAACGAAGACTGTCGCTTTCGCGTACATTCCCGATGGCATCAAGTTCTACAATCCGGTGACCCTGGGCGGTGTCGAGTTCGACGAACTCGCCTGGAACTTCCAAAACAAGACCTTCTCCTATGGCAGTGACGTCCTGCAGGGCAAACTGCCGGACTACTGGCAACCGTATGACAGTTTCCCGGGCGAATACACGCTGTATTACTACAAGACGGCCGCCGACTATAGCAGCCAGAAGGTCAGCACGTTCGACATCACCGTCTCCGAGAACGTCCGCAACAAGACCTATTGGATCTCGGGCATGGTCCATGACCATGACGTGGTTGGTACGTACGACCGCTCGACGGGTACGATCAGCATTCTGTCCCAGGTGGTGGGTACGAGCCCGGGGTATTACTACCAGCTCTCCCTGAACAACACGCCGGCCGGAAAGGTCAACTATGATGCGGACAAGGGTATGATCGGCCTCTGGGAAATCGATTCCGATCCGTTCACGGTCAATTTCAAGGACAACGGCCTCTGGTCCTACGAGTGCACGGGCTTCATCATGTACCAGTTCACGAATGCGGGAAGCCGTGTCGGCCGGATGGAAACCGGTGAGTGGTCCTTCTATTCGGGCAGCGGCTACCTGCGGTACCTTACGAAAATTGTCAAGAAATAACGACGAGCCATGAAAAAGTATATCTATCTTATCTTTGCGGCCCTGTCCGCCCTGCTCCTTCTTTCCGCCTGCCGGGAAGAGAAGCCGGTCGAGGTCAAGAAGCCGGAGCTCAAGGTCGTTTCGTCCGACGTCATCTTCGGGGTCGAAGGGGGTGAGGGGACCATCGTGGTCGAGGCCACGGGGGCCGTCTCCGTCACTTCGGAACGCCCCTGGGTCCAGACTGCCGTCAACGGGAACACCATCACGGTGACGGTGTCCGAGCTGAATCCGAACCCGCAGAGCCGGTATTCCCGCCTCACCATCCAGGCCGGTTCCGCCGTGACTTACGTCACGGTCCACCAGTTCGGCGAGATCTTCGACGGCCTGAAAATGGCCGATGTGACCGTGGCCAACGCGGGCACGACGATGCGGTATGGTTTCAAGGCCAACATGACGGTCAACGTGACCGCCGACCAGCCCTGGGTCCATTGCGCGATGGACGAGGAGAATGAAGGCGTCCTGCTCGTCACCGTCGACAAGCACGAGGGCTTCGGCACCCGCTTCGCCAACGTGTCATTCACGGCCGGAAGCAATACCGGGTCGATGAAGATCACCCAGGAGCCCACCTACGGCGCGGTCTCCGGCTGGACGGTCGAGGACACCGACGGTCGGTTCGTGTTCCCGGACCAGATCGACGTGATCGAGGTCACGCCGTCTTCGGACATGGCCACGACCCCGTATTACTGGGGCGTCCTGGATCCCAGCGAACTCGCGGGCAAGGACATCCCTGCGTTCATCCGGGAACTGGCGGCCTCTACGAAGGAAGCCGTCGATGCCGGCGAGATCACGCTCTGCAAGGGCGCTGATTCCGATGAACTCAAGAACCTGCCTTCCACCGCCAAGGCCGTGATCATCGTCTTCGACGACCAGAACTATCCGACGGGCCAGTATGCCGTGATCGATGTCGCGGTCCCGGACCGCGGCCCGAAGAAGCAGCTGGTGGACGGCTGGGAAATCACCCACGACGGAGGCACCTTCGTGGCCCCGGACCAGGTGGACGTGTTCACGATTACGCCGAAGGCCGGCTATGAGGATGTCAAGTACATCGCCACGGTCGTGAGCAAGGAACTGGTCTCCGACCTCGAGGACTATGCCTTCACGACCTTCGCCATGGCCGAACGCGAAACCATCCTGGCTAAGGTCGAAAGCGGTGAACTGCCGTCCTTCGATGCGGGCCTCAGCACCGGTACGACGGAGCTCTCCTGCAAGAACCTGACCGGCGAAGTGTACGTGTTCGTCGTCGCTTTCAGCGACAACCAGTTCTACACGGGCGACTACTCCTACGACGAGTTCGCCATTTCCGACGCGAAGCGCAGCTTCTGGATCGGCACCTGGACCTTGACCAACACCGCCGGCGATTCCTACACCTGCATCATCAAGGAGAAGGACGACGACTCGGGTTATCTGACGATGTCTTGCAACGGCCTCTATACCGGTACCGGCGCCAAGCTGGTGGCGATGAACTGGGTGGACCTCCGCTACAACGAAGACGGTACCTTGACCTTGTTCGGACAGGAGCACAAGGAGATGGAAGTCGACTACAATGCGACGTACGGAAATGTCTATCCGGGCCTGTATGGCTACTTCACGAGGGATGGAAAGGTCTATTACAGGACCGCCGTGCCCTACGACATCTTCGATCTCACGTTCGGCGAGGCGGGAACGGCCGTCATCGGCACGATCCATCCGGTTCCCGATGATACGATCCTGTTCGAGTCCATCGCCATGCGCTACTGGTCTTCGGTGAAGGGGTCGCGGTTCTACTTCACCAGCAACAAGACCATCACCCTGGATGGTCTGAAGCTGACGAAGCAGTAGTCCCTTCCCTGATACGATTCGAGGCCGTCCCTTGCGGGGCGGCCTCGTTTTTTACAGGATGTTCATCGACTGTTCCCGGATCTTCTCCAGCTCGTCCTTCATCCGGACGACCAGCCGCTGGATGCCGGCGTGGTTCGCCTTGGAACCGGTGGTGTTGATCTCGCGGCCCATCTCCTGGATGATGAAGCCGAGCTTCTTGCCAGGGTAGGGCTCGCCGTCGATGGTTTCCATGAAATAGCGGCAGTGCTGGCGCAGCCGGACCTTTTCCTCGTTGATGTCGTACTTTTCCAGGTAGAAGATGAGTTCCTGCTCGAAACGGGCGGGATCGGGCTTCTGGGCCAATTCCTCGAGATTCTTGAGGAGGCGGGCTTTCACGCCCTCGATCCGTTCGCCTTCCAGCTTCTCCACCTCGTCATAGAGACTGAGGATGAGGTTCACGCGGCCGGTGACGTCCTTGTACAGGGCGACGCCTTCCTGGCTGCGGAAGGCCTGAAGATGGTCCAGGGCCTCGTCGATGGCGGCTTCCACGGCCGGCCAGTCCTCTTCGCCGATGGCGTCGGCCTTCTTCGTGTCCACCACATCGGGCAGGCGGAGGAGGGCGGCGAGCAGTTCGCTGTTCGCCTCGTCGCCGGGGGCGGTGAAGCCCGGGAGCTCGCGGCGGAGACTCAGGACCTGGCTGTAATAGGCCTTCAGCGCCTCGGCGTTGATGGGACGGGCGGCGTCGGCGGCGCCGGCCTCATAGGTGAGGAAGAAGTCGATGGTGCCGCGCTGCAGGCGCTCGGCGAGCTTCTTCCGCACGGGGATGTCCTTCTCCTTCGGGAGGATGGAGGTCTTGATATTGATATCCGCACTCTTGCTGTTGAGAGTGCGGATTTCGACGGTGAGTTTTCCACCTTTCAGCTGGGCTTCGGCCTTGCCGTAGCCGGTCATCGACTGGATCATCGACTTACTTGATAATGTCTAGGGACTTGAAAACTTTGGTGAGGGCGGTGACGGCGCGGTCCACCTGCTCCTTGGTGTGGGTGGCCATCAGCGCGAAGCGGACGAGGGTGTCCTGCGGGGCGCAGGCCGGCGGGATGACGGCGTTGATGAACACGCCTTCGTCGAAGGCCATCTTGGTGACCATGAAGGTCTTTTCCAGGTCGCGGACGTACAGCGGGATGATCGGGCTCTCGGTGTCGCCGATCTCGAAGCCGGCGGCGCGGAACTTCATCAGCGCGTAGTTCGTGACGTCCCAGAGGGCCTTGATGCGCTCGGGCTCCTGCTGGATGATGTGCAGGGCCTCCAGGGCGCTGGCCGTGGCGGCAGGGGTGGCGGAGGCGCTGAAGATGTAGGTGCGGGCGGTGTGCCGCAGCCAGTTGATGATGATCTTGTCCGCCGCGACGAAACCGCCGATGGAGGCGAGGGACTTGGAGAAGGTCCCCATGATGATGTCGATGTCCTTCGTCAGGTTGAAGTGGTCGCAGACGCCGCGGCCCTGGCGGCCGAAGACGCCGAGGCCGTGGGCCTCGTCCACCATGATGACGACGTTGTCGTACTTGTGCTTGAACTCAACGATCTCCGGGAGCTTGCACAGGTCGCCTTCCATCGAGAAGACGCCGTCCACGACGATGAGCTTGACGGAGTTCTTGGGGCAGCGGCGGAGGCAGCGCTCCAGGTCCTTCATGTCGTTGTGCTTGTAGTGCAGCGCCTTGGCGAAGGACAGGCGGCGTCCGTCCACGATGGAGGCGTGGTCGCGGTCGTCGCAGATGATGAAGTCGTCGCGGGTGAGGAGCTGCGGGATGACGCCGGAGTTCACCGTGAAGCCGGTGGAGAAGCACAGGGCTTCGTCCTTGCCCACGAAGGCGGCGAGCTCTTTCTCGAGCTGGACGTGGATGTCCAGGGTGCCGTTCAGGAAACGGGAGCCGGCGCAGCCGGAACCATATTGCTTGAGGGCCTTGACGCCCGCCTCGATGACGCGTTCGTCGCCGGTCAGGCCGGTGTAGGCGTTGGAACCGAACATCAGGACCTTGTGGCCCTCCATTTCGACTTCCGTGCCCTGTTTGCTCTCAATTTCACGGAAATAGGGGTAGACCCCTTTCTCTATCATTTTTTGTGGCAGGTCGTACTTCGCCAGCCTTGCATGCAGTAAACCCATTTACTTGTTCGATTTTAGTACGGTGCGAAGTTAGTAAAAATAATTTAAAATGCGTACCTTTGCCACCTATAAGGTAACAAACCATGGAAGAACGCAAACTGAATTTCCTCGAAGAGATCATCGAAGCCGACCTCGCGTCGGGCAAAGTGGACACCGTCATGACCCGCTTCCCGCCGGAGCCGAACGGCTACCTGCACCTCGGTCACGCGAAGTCCATCTGCCTGAACTTCGGCCTCGCGCAGAAGTACGGCGGCAAGACGAACCTCCGCTACGACGACACGAACCCCACGAAGGAGGACACCGAATACGTGGACTCCATCAAGGAGGACATCCAGTGGCTGGGCTTCCATTGGGACAAGGAACTCTACGCGTCCGACTACTTCGACCAGCTGTACGAATGGGCCGAGGACCTCATCAAGCGGGGCCTCGCCTATGTCGACGACCAGAACCAGGAGGAGATCCGCCTGAACCGCGGCACCGTGGACAAGCCCGGCACCCCGAGCCCCTGGCGCGACCGCACCCCGGAGGAGAACCTGAAGCTCTTCCGCGAGATGAAGGCCGGCAAGTACGCGGAAGGGGAGAAGGTCCTCCGCGCGAAGATCGACATGGCCCATCCGAACATGATGTTCCGCGACCCGCTGCTGTACCGCATCAAGTTCGCGCACCATCACCGCACGGGCGACAAGTGGTGCATCTACCCGATGTACGACTACACCCACGGCCAGTGCGACTCCATCGAGCACATCACCCACTCCATCTGCACGCTGGAGTTCGACGTGCACCGTCCGCTGTACGACTGGTTCATCGAGACGCTGGGCATCTATCCCTCTCATCAGTACGAATTTGCGCGTCTGAACCTCACCTATACCTTGATGTCCAAGCGCAAGCTCCTCGAGCTCGTGCAGAAGGGCCTCGTGAGCGGCTGGGACGATCCTCGGATGCCCACGCTCTGCGGCGTCCGCCGCCGCGGCTACACCGCCGAGGCGCTCCGCATGTTCTGCGACAAGATCGGCGTCTCCAAGCGCGACCAGCTGATGGACATCCAGCTCCTCGAGTGGTGCGTCCGCCAGGACCTGAACGCCCGGTCCAACCGTTACATGGTGGTCCAGGATCCGATCAAGGTCACCCTCACCAACTATCCGGAGGGCCAGGTCGAGTGGTTCGACTGCCCGCTGAACCCGGCGGAGCCGGAGGGCGCCACCCGCAAGGTCCCCTTCAGCGGCGAGCTCTACATCGACCGCGCCGACTTCATGGAGGACGCCCCCAAGAAGTTCTTCCGCCTCAAGCCGGACGGCGAGGTGCGCCTCAAGTACACCTACATCATCAAGTGCAACGAGGTGATCAAGGACGAGGACGGCCGCGTCGTCGAGCTCAAGTGCACCTACGACCCCACCACGCACCCGACCACGGGCGAGTGGCGCTCCGTCAAGGGCACCATCCACTGGGTCTCCATCCCGCACGCGAAGGAGATCGAACTGCGCAACTACGACCGTCTCTTCACCCTGGCCGACATGTCCCAGGTCCCCGAGGACAAGGACTACAAGGACTTCCTGAATCCGGAGTCCCTCGTCGTGGGCGAAGGCTGGGCGGAACCCGCCCTCCTGGACGACGCCTCCGGCATCGCGGTCCAGTTCGAGCGCACCGGCTACTACGTGAAGGACAAGGACTCCACGCCGGAGAAGGCGGTCTTCAACAAGACCACCGCGCTGAAGGACTCCTACAAACCGGAATAATCTATTTCAAGAACTGCAGCATCAGTTTCCGCCATCCCAGGCGGACGTGATACACGAGATTGCCCCAGGTCAGCCGGCCCGGGGTATTTTCTTTCCCGGTCGGGGGATGGAGCGTGTATTTCAGATAAGGGACGTTGCGGGCGTTGAGGCCCTTGCCCAGCAGGAGCGCCGGGTGGATGTTGTGGCGGAGGAAGATGGGCTCCAGGCACAGCTGGTCGCGGGGGATGCCGGACGAGAAGCTCTTCCACCAAGTCTCGTCCAGGATCTGGACCTCGTCGAGGTTGTGCTCCCGGAAGAGGAGGTTGTTCTCGTAGAGGCCGGCGTGGCGGGGGAGGCCTTCGCCGGTCCATTTCCGGTACAGCCGGAAGGCCGTCCGGGTGTCGACCTTGTCCTTCAGGTAGCAGTACCTAAGTTCCTCATACACACAGTCCCGGTCCGGGTGCTCCACCTGCGCGAAGGGGATCTCGTCTGTGATGAGCCGGTCCGCGATGCGGTAGAACTCCGCATCGACAATGCGCAGGTTCGCGTCCATGTACACGCTGTATTTGTACTCCGGCAGCGCCTTGTGCGGGAGGATCTTCGGATACCGCGAGCGGACGACCGGGTCCGGACTCTCGAACGGGATCTTGCGCAGTTGCCACACCCCGTCCTGCCCTTCGGTGTCCGTGAAGCAGACGTAATCCCAGTCCGGCGCTATTGCGGCGGGCTGTTCCAGGCGGTCGTAACCGCCCGTCAGGCAGGTGTAAATGACTTTTCGGTTCATCGGGTGGGGAGTTTTACTTGGTCGCCCAGTTCTTGGAGGAATTCGGGGGTGTAGAAGTCCATCCGGCCCATCAGGGAGGCGAAGGTCATTTCGCCGAAGTAAAGCTTGCCCTGGACTTCATAGAAATCGACACGGACCTCGGGGAGGCCTTCGGAGAGCTTTGCGGCGGCCTCGAGCATCTGCGGGAGGGTGGCCGGCCGGGGGAGGGAGCACCCGCCGTCGCGGTAGTGGTCGGTGAAGACCGACGCTTCCGGGCGCGGGGTCCAGTCGAGGTCGTAGACATTGACATAGACGGCTTCCGCGGTGCGGCCGTGGCAGGCCCAGATGCAATAGGGCTTGCCGTCGAAGCACCAGACTTTGTAGTCGACGGGAACGGCGTCGCCGCTGTCCAGGTACTGTTCCGCGAGGATGCACGGGTCGATGCCGTTGTAGTGCATCTCGCCGTGGCGGTAGCCATATTTCACCTTCAGGGCTTCGTCCAGGGCCGCGGCGACGGCGGCGCGGTTGGTCCCGGCGTCCACGATGTGCGTGGAGCCGCTGTCGTGGTTGCACTTGAGGACGAACTTCTCCGGAAGGGTGTCCCAAGGGATGTCCTTGGCGCGCTTCCAGGTGCCCAGCATCGGCACCAACAGGTCGCCCAGACCCTTTCCCTTCACGTAGTCGCGCACGGCGACCTTGTCGGAGAGGGGAGTCCAGGCCGATAGGTCGGAGCGGCACATCAGCCACTGGATTTTCTCGTTCAGATCGCGGGGATGATCGAGGTTCAGGTCCGTCCCGAATTTGCGTTTCCATTCGCGCTTCGCCACCTTTTCATACCGGTGGTCCAGCTCCCATTCGTGCCATTTGCGGCCGAGGAAGCGGCGGATTTCGCGGCGCTCGCCGGGCTTCAGGCCCACGAGCGCGAGAACCGCCGCGGTCACGCAGCCGGTGAGGACGATGCCGCCGAGTTTCGCCCAGGTTCCGTCGAGCGGCAGGAGGCGGTAGAGCGCCAGCCAGCCGATGAGGACGGCCGCGGCAATGGCGGGCCGTAAGTAAGCCTCTTTCAGGAACTTTCCAATCTGGAACCCGAACTGGTAATGCAGCAGGACCAGCTGGATGACGCGGCTCAGAAGGTCCGCCGCCACGAAGCAGATGATGATCGTGTAGGCGGGGAATCCGGCCCGGAACAGCAGCCAGCCGGCGACGAGGCACCCGAGGTACAGGACGCTGAATTCGATCTTGTACCACTTGACGCGGCCGTAGGCGTTGATGAGCTGGGCGAGGCCGGCCGAGGTGGCCGAGGCGGCGGCGACCAGCAGGGTCCACCGGCACATCAGCACCGTCCCTTCCGGGATCTTGGCGCCCAGCCAGAGGTTCAGGATGAAGTCCAGTTCGCTCCAGAGCGGGAAGAAGAGCAAGAGGAACAGGAGGATGCAGATGCGGCAGACGCGCTCCGCGAGGGCCACCGAGCGGTCCGCGTTGCCCGCGCCGATGTTCTGCGTGATCTGCGGGGCGGCGGCCGTGTCGAAGTTCGCGATGAACTGGTTCACGTAGTTCTGGACCGTGCCGGCGTAGAAGTAGGCCGCGTTCACCGTGGTGCCGAAAAAGGCGTTGATGAGCATGTTGGAGCCCTGCGAGCGGGCGATCATCGACGCGGAGGAGAGGAGGTTGTAGTTGTTGAAGACCAGGACCTCCTTGTACGCTTTCCGCTCGCGCACGAGCTTCCAGCGGATGATGCCCGGCCAGTTCCGGCGGCACAGCCAGCGGTACACGACGAAGCAGATCCACGTCGTGACGCTCATCAGAAGGGCGTACAACCGCAGGCCGTTTCCCTTCCAGTACAGCAGGCCGATGACGAGCCCGAGCTTCACGAGCGCATTGACAATGTCCACCACCGCGACGGTGGCGAAACGCTCATGGACATTGAACAGGCTCTGGAAGGGGACGTTGGCGATGCCCAGGCACGCGACGACGGTGGAGACCTGGAACACGAACATCGCGTCGGCCTCCTTCCCGGGCGGGACGTTCAGATGGTGGTGGATGTACCACAGGCCGATGGACTCCAGCAAGAGGAACAGCACGAGGGCGCCGCCGATGTGGATGACGTGGCAGATGTTGAACATCCGGTTCGTGTCCCCGTCGGCCTTGCCCATCTCGAAGTTCATGAAGCGGACCGTGGTCGCGGTCAGGGCGCCCGTGATGAAAGCGATGAGGGCGACGGTCGAGCCCACGGCGCTGTAGATGCCCACGTCCGACGCCCCGAGGGCCTGCAGCACCAGCCGGCTGGTGACGAGTCCCACGAGGATCGTGACCGCCATCCGGATGTAGATGACGATCGTGTTGCGGGCGATCCGTATGTTGGCGCTGGAGGGCACTTCTACTGCTCTTTCTCTTTCCGTTTGGGCACGCGTTTGGTCAGGCCGATGGAGTCGGTGGGGCACACCAGACGGCAGAGGTGGCAGCCGACGCACTTGGCGCCCAGGATATGGGGCTGGCGGTCCTCGCCGAAGGAGATGGCCTGGTGCCCGCCGTCCCGGCAGGAAATGTAGCAGCGGCCGCAGCCGATGCAGGTGTCCCGGTCGATGACCGGGTAAACGACTGTCGTGCGGTCCAGGTCCGCGGCGCGGACGAAATAGGGAAGCTCTTCACCCACCAGGTCCTCTACGTGGGCGACGCCCCGGGAGGCCATGTAGTTCTGCAATCCGTCGACGAGATCGTCGATGATGCGGTAGCCGTACTGCATCACGGCCGTGCAAACCTGCACGTTCTGGCAGCCCAACTGGATGAAGTCCAGCGCGTCCCGCCAGGTGCTGACGCCGCCGATGCCGGAGAGCTGGAGGCTGGGCATCACGGGGTTGTTCGCCATCTCCAGGATGAACCGGAGGGCGATGGGCTTGACCGCCGAGCCGGAGTAGCCGGAGACGATTCGCTGGCCGTTCACCTCGGCGCCCAGGGTCACGGACTTGATGGTGTTGATGGCGGAGATGCCGTCGGCCCCGGCGAAATGGGCGGCCAGGGCGAACTGGGTCATCGACGCGACATTGGGCGTCATCTTGGGGATGACGGGGATGTTGACGGACCGCTTGACATAGGCGGTGTAGAAGGTGACGAGTTCGGGGTTCTGGCCCACGTCGCTGCCCATCCCTGCGAGGCGCATCTGCGGGCAGGAGAAGTTCAGTTCCACGGCGTCGACGCCGGCCTCCTCGGCCATTTGGGCGAGCTCGATCCACTGCTCCTCCGTCTGCCCCATGATCGAGGCGACGATGATCTTGGAAGGATAATTCTGCTTGAGCCGCTTGAGAATGTCGAAGTCCATCTCCACCGGATTCTCCGACAGCTGCTCCATGTTGCGGAAGCCGGCAAAGCTGTTGTCGGCCCGTTTCACGGCGTCGAAGCGGGGAGAGACCTCCTGGATGTCCTGCAGGCAGATGGTCTTGTAGAACACGCCCGCCCAGCCCGCCTCCAGGGCCGCGGCCACCATCTCGTAGTTCGTGCAGATGGCGGAAGAGGCCAGGAAGAAGGGATTCTCGCAATGCAGGCCGCAGAAGTCGATCTCCAGGGAAGGCAGTTCCGTCTCGGGCGCGGGCGCCGGCAGCGACTTGGCGATCTCCCGCAGGCGGACGGGCCGGTCGTAGTGGATGCAAGCCTTCTCGGCGGCCTCCAGGTCCGCTTCGCTGCAGGCGGCGAACAGCCGGGCGCCCAGGACTTGATTGTCGAAGCGGACGGCCCGTACGGCCCGGGCGGGATCCCCGTGGGGGCAAGCTGCGGTACAGGGGGCGTTTTCACAGAGCAGACAACGGACGGCTTCCTGCTTGAGGTGGAGCTGGTTCATGGGTGCGAGGATTTATGGTTTGACAACTTGCCGGTATAGTTCGGTGAAGATTTCCTTGGCGGTGCGCCGGGTGAAAACGGAGCGCATCACGTTCCCGGAGGTGGCGAACATGATGGCCGCGTGGCTTTGGGGGTCGGACCGGTCGGCGAAGAGGTACTTCAGCCGGCGGAAGGCTTCGACGCTCCAGACGAACGCGCCGAGGAGGGCGTACTTGAGGGGGCTCCCGCCGCTGTAGAACTGGAGGGCGCCGCGTACGCGCGTGGGCTTGATGGCCGCCTCCATCCGGGAGACGGTGCCTCCGGCCAGGTGGGTGATTTCCACATCGGCGTCGGACCAGACGGTGTAGCCCATCTCGTTGATTTTGTGGCCGATGGCGATGTCTTCTGGTGTGAAGGTGTAAGTCTCGTCGAACCAGCCGGCCTGGCGGAACACATCGGTGCGGACGAGAAAACAGGCGCCGTTCACGGTCCATGTCCGGAACAGGCCCTCCTTCATCGACCAGGGCGTCGGGACGGTTTCGTCGACCAGGTGCAGGTAGTGCTTCACATACCGCCAGGCCGTCCACGGCGCGCGGCCGCTTGTCTGCACCCGGCCGTCGGGAAAGACGATCTTCGGGGAGACGACGGCGGCGTCCGCGGGCAGGCGGTCGAAGTCGGCGAGGAGCCGGTCGATGACGGGCATCCGCATCAGCGTGTCGTCATTGACGATGAAGCAGTAGTCGCCGGTGACTTGCCGCAGGGCGAGGTTGTTGTTCTCCGAGAAGCCCCGCAGCTCGCGGCTCTCGACGATGTGCACCGCTGGCCAGTCCGCCTTCAGCCGTTCCAGGTTCCCTTCCGAAAAACGGTACGCCACCACCCAGATTTCGAGCTCGGTCCGGTTGTGGACACGGATGCTCTCCAGGCACGGATTCAGCAGATCCGGCCGGTCCATGCAGACGATGACGACACTGACTTTCGGCATAACTCACAAAAGTAGCCATAAATATGGACCTTTACAAGCACTTTTTTGCTATCTTTGCAGGGTATGAAGGTCCTCGTCATCGTCGTCACATTCAACGGCTTCAAGTGGTTGGAACGGTGCCTCGGGAGCGTCCGCGCTTCGGAGCTGCCCGCGGACCTCTACGTGTGGGACAACGATTCGACGGACGGATCGGCGGACTGGGTCGAGGGGCATTTCCCCGAGGCGAAGCTCGTCCGCAGCGCGGACAACCTGGGCTTCGCCGAGGCCAACAACCAGGGGATGCGCTACGCCCTGGACAAGGGCTACGACTATGTCTACCTCCTGAACCAGGACGCCTGGCTCGAACCCTCCACCCTCGGCACTCTCGTCGCCGCCTCCGAGGCGCACCCCGACTTCGCCGTCCTCAGCCCCCTCCAGATGACCGACGGCTTTAAAAGTCTGGACAAGCAGTTTGAAAAGATTCTGGAGTCAGCGGGTGGCACACTCTTCCAGAATCTATGCCACCCTCGGCAATATAAGAGGGAGGGGCCCTTTAGGGAGGGGTCGCGCAGCGACGATTCTGGAAGAGTGTGCCACCCGTCGACGGTGACCAAAGTAATGGCGGCGCATTGGCTGGTGCCCCGCAAGGCGCTGGAAACCATCGGGGTGTTCAATTCGCTGTTCCCGATCTACGGGAACGACGACAACTGGTGCGACCGGGCCCGGTATCACGGATTCAAGGTGGGAATCGTCCCCGGGGCGAGGGCCGTGCACGACCGGGCGTATCGGCAGGAGCCGAAGGACAAGGTCATCTACCGGAACTATTATATGGGCTCGCTCGTGCGGCTGTGCGACATCAACCGGCCGCTCTGGGAGCGCTTCTTGTATGTGTGCCTGTTCACGCTCGTGAAGGCCGTAAAATACGGAAGCACCCTGCCTTTCAAGCACTTCCGCGCCCTTTGCAAGATGCTCCCTCAAATAAAGGGTATGCGGCGGGCCTGTCAGATTCCTTCACCCCTTCGGGGTTCGGAATGACAAATGTCTTTGTCATCCTGAGGAGGCCGGAGGCCGACGTGAGGATCTAGATCACCTTCCGGTGCACCCGGAGGCCGTAGACCGCAATCACCACGAAACAGAGGGCCGGGAGGATGAACGAGACGTTCACCGCCGGCATTCCGAGGACCGTTCCCCGGTCGATGACCATCGCCTGGAACGGCGGCAGGACCGAGCCGCCGAGGATGGCCATGATGAGGCCGGCGGCGCCGAACTTGGCGTCCTCCCCGAGGCCTTCGAGGGCGATGCCGTAGATGGTCGGGAACATCAGGGACATGCAGGCGGAGACGGCGACGAGGCAGTACAGGCCGGTGACGCCCTGGAAGAAGATGACGCCGAGGGCGAACAGCAGCCCCGCGAAAGCGAAGCAGTAGAGCATCTTCCCGGGCTTGAAGTATTTCATCAAGTAAGTGCAGATGAACCTGCTGAGACAGAAGAGGATCATCGCGGCGATGTTGTACTTCTGCGAGAGGACCTCCGCGGCCTGCTCGCTCATCCCTTGCTCCATGAAGATCCGGGTTCCGTACTGGATGATGAAGGTCCAGCACATGATCTGCACGCCCACATAGAAGAACTGCGCCAGCACGCCCTCGCGGTAGCGGGGGATGCCGACGAGCCGCTTCAGCGAGGCGCCCACGGGCTGGGAGCTTTCCTCGTGGACGGCGGGCATTTTCTTCAGGAAGATCAACAGGAACATCACGACGATGACGATGCCGATGGCGACGTACGGGGTGATGAGGATGCCCAGGTCGGACTGCTTCATCGCCTCGAACTCCGCGTCGGACAGGGTGGCCCTGGCGGCGGAGTCCATCGGGTTCAGACGGGCCTGGATGAAGTTCATCGCCACGAACATCCCGCACAGCGAGCCGATGGGGTTGAACGACTGCGCGAAGTTCAGCCGCCGGGTGGCGGTCGCCGGGTCGCCCATCGCGAGGATGTACGGGTTCGCGCTGGTCTCCAGGAAGCTGAGGCCGCAGGTGAGGATGAAATAGGCGATCAGGAAAGGCCAATAGGAGCCCGTGGACCGCGCGGCGATGAACAGGAAGGCGCCCGCCGCATACAGGCCCAGGCCCATCAGGATGCCACTCTTGTACGAGAAGCGCCGGATGAACATCGCGGCCGGAAGGGCCATCGCGAAATACCCGCCGTAGAAGGCCACCTGCGTCAGGGTGCCTTGCGTCACGCTCATTCGGAAGATCTTGGAGAACGCCTTCACCATCGGGTTCGTCACATCGTTTGCGAAGCCCCAGAGGGCGAAGCAGGCGGTAATCAAAATGAATGGAAGCAAGTAATTTACCCCCTCGTACTTGAAGAAACTGTTTTTCTCTTTCATATGGCGTTGGTTGTCCGGTCAAACGGACTCTTGATGACGATTTTTATGGATTCTGTCCCGGAGGAAGTCCAGGGCTTTCCTCCGCTCCGCGCGGCTGAAGCCGAGCAGGCCGATGCACGCCGCGGTGACGAGGCCGACCGCCACGAACCCGGCGAGGTGCTCCCAGGGCCCTGCCAGGGGGATGGTCCTGTAAAGCAGCAGGACGCCTGTCATCAGGAGGGAGATCAGGAGCGGACGGGCGTAAGCGTGACGCAGGAACCGGAACACCTCGAACCGGAACTGTGCCCGGAGGAGGATGAACTGGACGACCCGGTTCAGGAAGTCGGAGACGACGAAGCAGGTCAGGATGACATAGGCCGGCGCGCCGTGCTGGAACAGGACATAGCCCGCCGGCAGGCACAGCAGGAACAGGACGGTGATCTCGATCTTGTACCACTTGATGCGCCCCAGGGCGTTGATCAGCTGCCCCAGGCCGGCGGAGGTGGTGGCGACGGCGGCGACGAGGAGGGTCCAGCGGGCCATCACGAGGGTCTCCGGCGGCATCTTGCTTCCCAGCCACAGGCCCATCAGGAACTCCAGCTCGCTCCACAGGGGGAAGAACAGCAGGAGGAACAGCAGAAGGCAGATCCGGCAGGAGCGCCGGGCCAGGCGCGTGGCCGTTTCCACCTGCCCGGCGCCCACGTTCTGCGTGATCTGCGGGGCCGATGCCGCGTCGAAGTTGTTGACGAACTGGACGACGTAGTTCTGCAGGGTGAAGGCGTAGAAATAGGCGGCGTTGACGGTGGTCCCGAAGAAGGCGTTGATGAGCATGTTGGAACCCTGGGACCGGGCGATGATGGCCGAGGAGGACAGAAGGTTGTAGTTGTTGAACGTCAGGACCTCCCGGTAGGCCGATTTCTCCCGCACGGGCTTCCACCGGACGATGTCCGGCCACCGCCGCGCGCTCATCCAGTGGTAGGCGATGAAGGAGACCCAGGTGCTGGCGCTCATCATCACGGCGTAGATGCGCAGTCCGTCGGGACGCTCCCGGAGGAGGTACAGCAGGCATACCAGCCCCAGCTTGAGCAGGGTGTTGAAAATGTCGACCAGGGCCACGGTCCCGAACTTCTCGTGGACGGTGAACAGGCTCTGGAAGGGGACGTTGGCGATGCCGAGGCAGGCGACGACGGTGGAGACTTGGAAGACGAACATCGCGTCGGACTCCTTGCCCGGCGGGACGTTCAGGTGCGTGTGGATGTACCAGAGGCCGACGCTTTCCAGCAGGAGGAGGATGACGGCCGCGCCGCCGAGGTGGATCGAATGGCAGATGTTGAACATCCGGTTCGGGTGGCTGTCGGCCTTGCCCAGCTCGATGTTCATGAAGCGGACGGTGGTGGTGGCGAGCGCTCCGGAAACGACCCCGACGAGGGCCACCGTGCTGCCCACCGCGCTGTAGATGCCTACGTCCGACGCGCCGAGCGCCTGCAGGACCAGCCGGCTGGTGACGAGGCCCACCAGGATGGTCACGGCCATCCGGATGTAGATGACGACCGTATTCCGGGCGATGCGGATGTCGGAGTTCGATGCCATAATGCAAAGTTAAAAAATTCCTATCTTTGCAAAAGGAAAAGACTCTGTTTTTGCTAGATGGAAATGCCCGCGGTCAGCGTCATCATACCGGTCTACAACGTGGAACCCTATATCGCACGCTGTGCGCGGTCGTTGTTTTCCCAGACGATGGAGGACCTGGAGTTCATCTTCGTCGACGACTGCACGCCGGACAGGTCCCTGGAGGTGGTCCGGGAGGTCCTCACCCGCGAGTTCCCCGCGAGGGAATCCCAAGTCCGGTTTTTCAGGATGCCGGTGAACGGCGGGCTGGCGAAAGCCCGGATGCAGGGACTGGCCCTGGCGACGGGGGAGTACGTCATCCATTGCGACAGCGATGATGAACTGACTTCGCCCGATGCCTACCGGCTCCTGTACGAGAAGGCCGTTGCCGAACAGCTGGACATCGTCACCTGCAATTACCTGAAAGAAGATGCGTCGGGCCGTCGTGCCCTGGTCCGCGGGGAGTGCAAGGGCGTGCGCGACCTGCTCCTGGACAAGGCCCAGGGCTGCCTGTGGTGCCGGCTGATCCGCCGGGCGATCCTGAACGGCTTGCTGGCGCCTCGGGGAGATATGGGCGAGGATCTCGTCCAGTCGTTGCAGGCCACCCTGCGTGCCGGCTCGATGGGGCATGTCGACGAGCCCTTCTATCTGTACCGGTATCGTCCGTCCGCCATCAGCAAGTTGCAGGGAAAGGAGGCCGCCCTCCGGCGGCACCGGGAGTTGGCGGCCAATGTCAGGATGCTGGCCGACCTGCTGGTGGGGGACTATGGTTATCGGGAAGACGCCCCGGAAATCGTCTGCTTCAAGTATTACGCCCGGCACTGCATCGAACCCTATGTGGGGGACAAGGCTTGCTATGCGATGTGGAAGGAAACTTTCCCGGAGGTGGATGCGAAGGTGCTTTCGAATCCCTGCCTCTCGCTCGAGAAGAAAGGCTGGTTCATCCTCATCCATCTGCATCTTTATGCCCCGGTCAAGCGGCTGACCCGCCGGCTGGGAAAAAGGAGGGGGCAGGTATGAAACGGATCCTGATCGACAAGTCCATCAGCGACCGCGTATTGACCGTGGGAGAACGCTATTGGGATCCTGTCCATGGCGGTATCGTCTCCGTGCTGAATGCGTACCGGGAAAGCTTCGAGACCTTCCCTTTCATCGCGTCCTCCGGCAGGCTCAACTGGGCGCACAAGCTGTGGTACGACCTGGGCGGGCTCTTCGCCCTGGGCTGGCGCCTCCTGTGGGACCGGAGAATCAAGATCGTGCACATCCATACGGCCGCCGGACGGTCCTTCGACAAGCACGCCTACTACGCCTGGCTGGCGCGGCTGATGGGCCGGAAGGTCATCCTGCACAGCCATGCATCCCGCGTCAAGGTATGGTATGAGGGGCTTTC
This sequence comes from Bacteroidales bacterium, assembly GCA_017429205.1. Next base: position 24,920 of record JAFRPH010000002.1, on the reverse strand, counting down.
GGAGCGCCATCAGCGGCGGGTGCGGAGGATGCTTTCCAAGCTGGACCGCCTCATCGTCCTGTCATCGTCCTGGCGCGATTTCTTCGTGTCGATCGGCGTCTCCCCGGAGAAGGTGGACATCGTGAGCAATATCACGGAACCGGCCGGTCGGGAGAAAGCCGCGCGGGAGGCCGGCGGGCCCGTCCAGCTGCTTTTCCTCGGCGAGATCGGCCCTCGGAAAGGCGTGTTCGACCTGTTGCAAGCGATGGCGCTCCTTCAGGGCGCCGCCCCCGGAAAAGCCCGGCTGGAGATTGGCGGAAACAAGAATGAAGCGGCCTTGGAAGAGGCCATCCGCACGCAAGGGCTGGAGGATTGCGTGCACTTCAACGGCTTTGTGGCCGGGGACCGGAAAAAAGAGCTGCTCGACCGAGCGGAGGTCTTTGTCCTGCCCTCGTATCACGAAGGCCTGCCGGTCAGCATCCTGGAGGCGATGAGCCATGGCTGCGCCATCATTTCCACCCCGGTGGGCGGCATTCCGGAAGTCGTCAGGGAGAACGGAATCCTGGTCCGCCCCGGGGATGTCGAGGGGATTGCGGCGGCCATCGCCCGGTGCGAGGACGAAAGCGTCTGCCGCCGGATGGGGCTATCCAGTCTGGAAATCGTGAAGGACTACTATCCGGAGGCCGTGATGGCCCGCTTGAAACAAATCTACGAATCGCTCCTCCGGTGATTCCGGAACCAGCCTGTAATCCGTTTCACCGGGTGGTAGAGCCGCAGGTGGATGAGGATGAACCAGAACTTCTCCTCGATGGAGCAGGTGCTGAGGGACAGGATCTTCCGGTCCACTTCCGGGAAGGTCTCTTTCCAGCGAAGATAGTATTCGGGGATGTGGACCACGGGATGGAGCATCCTCCTGCATTTGTATTTGAATTGGACGATTTCTTCTTCTTCCCCCGAATAGCCATATTTGTCTTCCAGGAGGCCGATGAGGAAGCGGGCGTTCTCCATCAGGGATTGCCAGCGGGCGTTCAGGGCCTCCCGGCCTGCGGCATTGGTGATTGAATCCTCCCGGAAGCAATAGAAATACAGAGGCCGGTCCACGTGGCCGGTCCGCCGGGCTTTCAGCTGGGTCTGCACGGAAATCACCATATCCTCTCCCACGCTCGCCACCGGTGCGGCCAGCCCTTCCAGCAAGGACCTGCGGGTCATCCGGCAGAACAGGTTCCAGCGCTCCTTGCCTTGGAGCATGCGAGCCACGGACGTGCATTCCCCCCGGACCTGCTCGAGCGCGCGCCCGTCCTGCTCGACGGTGAAATCGCACGTGACGATATCCAGGTCCTCCGCCTTCGCTTTCCCGTACAGGGCGGCGTAGGCGTCGACATCGACATAATCGTCACTGTCGCAGTGGATGACATATTCGCCCCGGGCGAGGGCGATCCCTTGCATCCGGACGGCCGCCTGGCCGCTGTTGCGCGGCATCCGGAAGACGGTCACCTGCTCCTTCCGGGCCGGAAATTCCGCCAGAACCTCGCGCATCACATCGATGGACCGGTCCGGCGAACAGTCGTCGATGAAGAGGAACTCGATGTCGTCCAGGGTCTGCCCGAACAGCGAGCGGGCGCATCGGGCCATGTAGGGCTCGACCTTGCAGACCGGTATGATGACACTGACCGCGGGCACGGAGGAAAGATCGCAACGATGCAAAGATATGAATAATTGTCGGCTTTTTCCTATCTTTGTCTTATGCAACGCCCGCTGGTCAGTATCCTCACCCCGATGTACAATACGGAAAAGTATGTGCACCGGCTGCTGGATTCCGTCCTGGCGCAGGACTATCCCGCCATCGAGATGGTCGTCGTCGACGACGGCTCGACGGACGGTTCCCGGGCGGTGGTCGAAAGCTACGTCGACCGTTTTGCCGCGAAGGGGTATGCGCTGCACTGTCTCCATCAGCCCAATTCCGGGCAGTCGGTCGCCATCAAAAACGGGCTGCAGCGGGTGACGGGGGCGTATCTGGCCTGGCCGGACAGCGACGATTTCTACACGACGCCCGACGCCATCTCCAAGATGGTACGGGCCCTCGAAGCTTCTGCGCCGGAATTTCAGCTGGTGCGGACCCAGGTCCGGTATGTCAAGGACCCGTCCCTGGAACTGCTGCGGATCGAAGGATTGGACGCCCGGGAAGAAGAGGAGCCGTCGCTGTTCGAAGACTGCCTGTTCACCCTGAACGGATTCTACCATTGCGCCGGTTCCTACCTCGTCCGGACGGCCGTGCTGAAGGACTTGACCGGTTTCGACATTTACACGGAGAAGAATGCCGGACAGAACTGGCAACTTCTTGTCCCCATCCTGTACCGGTACCGGTGCAAGACCCTCCTGGAACCGTTGTTCACCGTCGTCGAGCGATCCGCTTCGCACAGCCGGGGGCAATACGGCGGGTATGCGCAGGAGGTCGTCAAGAAGGAAGCCTATCTCCGGACGCAGATGGCGACCCTGGAACGGATCGGGGATATTCCGGAGGAAAAACGCGCCCGCTATCTGCAGCGCTTGCAGGCGCTTTCCGACGAGCGTATGCTCGGAATGGCCATTCACTGGAACAACCGCCCCGGCGCCCTGGAGTGGCTCCAGCGTTGCAAGGACGGGATGGACAAGACCGAATACCGGGCCAAGAATAGCTGCCTCCACCTGCCCGGCGGAACCCGCCTGTTGAAGGCCTACAAGGACCTCCATCATCGGCTGCATCTCTTGAAGAAGTCCTTGAAGAAACGCACGTGAACAGTATGATTCACATTGAGAACCGTAATCAATGCAGCGGCTGTTCCGCTTGTGCGGACGCCTGCCCGCACCGGGCCATCCGGATGGTGCCGGACGGGATGGGATTCCCGTACCCGGCCGTAGACCGGGACCTGTGCGTGGACTGCGGCCTCTGCGATCGCGTCTGCGCTTTCCATCCGGTCTCCGAGCCCGTTCGGAAGGCTTTTGCCATCCGGTTCCCGGAGTACTTGGACCGGAGCCAGAGCGGGGGACTGGGCTATGCCTTGATGCGGAAGGCGGTGCGGGAAGGGATGGTCGTCTATGGCGCGGCAATGGGCGCGGATTTCGTGGTCCGGCACGTCCGGGTCACGGAAGAGGCAGGGCTGGGGCCCCTGCGGCTCTCCAAATATGTCCAGAGCGACACGGCCGGCATTCCGGGCCGGGTGTCGGCCGATTTGAAAGCCGGCCTGAAGGTCCTCTTCACCGGAACGCCCTGCCAATGCGCCGGAGTCGGCTCCATTGCGGGCATCCATCGGAAGAATCTCCTGCTGGTGGACATCACTTGCCACGGCGTTCCTGCTCCGTACGTGTGGCGGGACTATCTGAAGTACGTGGAGAAGCGGGAAGGGGAGCCGCTCACCGGCGCCCTGTTCCGCGATCCCGCCCTCGGATGGCACGGGGCCAAGGAAAAGCTCTGTTTCGAATCCAAGTCCCTGGTGGCGAACGATTACGCCTATCTGTACTTCCGGCGCTTTATGATGCGCCCTTCCTGCCTGGCCTGCCCCTTTGCCAGCCTCGCCCGGCCCTCGGACTTGACGATGGCCGACTGCTGGGGTGTGGAGAAGGTCCTTCCCGGCTTTGCCGACGACAACCGGGGTTGTTCGCTCCTGCTGGTCAATACCGAGGCCGGTCGCGCGTTCGCGGCCCATTTTGACGAGAATCCCGAGCTGCGGGAAGTGGACATCGACGCGGTGCTGCAGCCTAATTTACAGACTCCGACGGTGGCCCACAAGTACGCGCCGCGCTTCGAGCGGTTGTATCTCCGGCACGGTTTCCCGTTCGTGCTTCGGCATTTCGGGAAGGATTCCTGGAACCACCGCATCGCCGAAAAGATCGTGAAAATCAAGAAAAAGGGGTTATGAAAGCGGGAATCCTCACCTTTCATTCGGCCGACAGTTACGGGGCCGTGCTGCAGGCCCGCGCCCTCGTGGAAGTGCTGCGCTCCCTGGGGCACGACGCTTCTGTCATCGACTATGCGCCGGCATACCTGACGAAGCCCTACCGGCTCTGGCGGAACGACTGGTGGAAGCATCCCGTGGGCACGGCCAAGAATCTCGCGAACAGTTTCGCCGTGGCACGGCGGCGGAGGGGATTCCAGGCATTCCGGGAAGGCATGCATCTTACGCCTTTTCCACCGGAAGGCCTTGACGCCGTGGTCTTCGGCAGCGACCAGGTCTGGAACCGGCATCTCAACGGGGGAGAGCCGCTCTGGTTTGCCCGGGACCCCGTTTTTGACCATACCCGCAACATCGCCTATGCCGCGAGCACCGGCTCCGTTCCCCTCCCGGACGGGGTCGATTTCGGCCGTTTCCACCGGTTGAGCGTCCGGGAGCCCCAGCTCCAGGCCGAGCTCGCCGCCCGGGGCTTTGCATCGACCCTGGTGCTGGATCCCGTCCTCCTGGCCGGGAAGGAAGTGCTGGACGCCCTGGCCGATCCTTGCCCCGTCAAAGGCCGGTATGTCGTCGCCTACGAGGTGATCGACAATCCCCAAGTGATGGAGATCGCGTCCCGCTTCGGGCTTCCGGTCGTGCGCATCGCCTCCACCCCCCGGCTGAGCGGGCGCAAGCAGTATGTCCCCGGCGAATTCATCTCCCTCATCCGCGGGGCGGAACACGTGGTCGCCTCCTCGTTCCACGCTGTCGCCGTGGCCAAACTCTATGGGGTCGATGTCGTCTATCCGCCGTCCGGCACGCCCAAGGACGACCGGATCCGGCACATTCTCTCTCCCGAAACCGACCTGGAGTCCCTCCGCACGCAATCCCTGACATTTTTGCAGGAATCCCTGGCATAAAAAGCCCCGCGAAGGAGGTGGCATCCTATTTGCGAATCCGCCGGAAAATGCGTAATTTTGTGGGATTAAGTTTTTAACTGAAAATTGAGAAGCATTTTATGGCACTCGCAGATATACTGAAGAAAGTTTTCGGCTCCAAGTCCGACCGGGACATGAAGCAGGTGAAGCCGATGCTGGATGCGGTCCTCGCGGCCTATCCCGCCATCGACGCCCTCTCCAACGACGAGCTCCGGGCGCATTCCGCCGCCCTCCGCGCGAAGATCTTCGCCGTCGAGAAGCCCTTCGAGGACCGCATCGCCGAAATCAAGGCCGAGATGGAGAAAGACATTCCCGTCTCCGAGAAGGAAGCCCTCGCCACCGAATCCGACAAGCTCGTCAAGGACGAGGACGACGCCATCGAGAAGTGTCTCGACGAGATCCTCCCCGAGGCCTTCGCCATCATGAAATCCACCGCCCGCCGCTTCGCGCAGAACGAGACCATCACGGTCACCGCGACGGACTTCGACCGCGAACTGGCGGCCCGCGGCCGCGATTTCGTCCACATCGAGGACGACAAGGCCGTGTGGCAGAACCATTGGGTCGCCGGCGGCAACGAGATCACCTGGGACATGGTCCATTACGACGTGCAGCTCATCGGCGGCATCGTCCTGAACGGCTCCCTCAAGACCAACAAGGAGCAGCGCGGCAGCATCGCGGAAATGGCGACCGGTGAGGGCAAGACCCTCGTCGCCACCCTCCCGGTGTTCCTGAACGCGCTCGCCGGCAAGGGCGTCCACGTGGTCACCGTCAACGACTACCTGTCCAAGCGCGACTCCGAGTGGATGGGCCCGCTGTACCAGTTCCACGGCCTCAGCGTGGACTGCATCGACAAGCACCAGCCCAACTCCGACGCCCGCAAGAAGGCGTACGACTGCGACATCACCTTCGGCACCAACAACGAGTTCGGTTTCGACTACCTGCGTGACAACATGGCCACCCGGATGTCGGACCTCGTCCAGCGGAAGCACCATTACGCCATCGTCGACGAGGTGGACTCCGTCCTCATCGACGACGCCCGTACCCCGCTCATCATCTCCGGCCCGATGACGAAGGCCGCGGACGACGAGCAGTTCATGGAATACCGCCCCTACGTGGAGAACCTGTACAACAAGCAGCGCGCCCTGGTCAACACGACCCTGAACGAGGCCAAGAAGGCCATCGCGGCCGGTGACGAGGCCGAGGGCGGCAAGCTCCTCCTGCGCTGCCACAAGGGTCTCCCGAAGTACCAGCCGCTCATCAAGTTCCTGTCCGAGACGGGTATGAAGGCCCTCCTCCAGAAGGCCGAAAGCTACTACATGCAGGACAACGAGCGCGAGATGCCGCAGGTCACCGACGAGCTCTACTTCGTCATCACCGAGATCCAGAACAGCGTCGACATGACCGACAAGGGCCATGAGGTCCTCGCCAACGCCGTGTCCGACCCGAACTTCTTCGTCCTGCCGGACATGGGCTCCGCCATCGCGGAGATCCAGAACGACGCCACCCTCTCCGCGGCCGAGAAGGCCCAGAAGAAGGACGCCCTGATGGAGGACTTCTCCCTCAAGAGCGAGCGCGTCCATACCGTCATCCAGCTCCTCAAGGCTTACGCGATGTTCACCAAGGACGTGGACTACGTCATCGTCAATGAGCACGACGCCCAGGGCAATCCCGTCCCGAAGGTCAAGATCGTGGACGAGAGCACCGGCCGTATCATGGAGGGCCGCCGCTGGAGCGACGGTCTCCACCAGGCCGTGGAGGCGAAGGAGAACGTGAAGGTGGAGGCCGCGACGCAGACGTTCGCGACCATCACCCTGCAGAACTATTTCCGTATGTACCACAAGCTCGCGGGTATGACCGGTACCGCCGAAACCGAGGCGGGCGAGTTCTGGAGCATCTACAAGCTGGACGTCGTGTCCATCCCGACCAACCGGCCGGTCATCCGCGACGACCAGGACGACATCATCTACAAGACCAAGAAAGGCAAGTTCAACGCCGTCATCGACCGGGTGGTCGAGCTCACGAACGCCGGACGTCCGGTCCTCGTGGGTACCACCGACGTGGAGACTTCCGAGCTCCTCGCGCGCATGATGCGCCTCCGCGGCCTGCGCCCGAACGTGCTGAATGCGAAGGAGCACGCCCGTGAAGCGGAGATCGTGGCCCAGGCGGGCCAGAGCGGCAAGGTCACCATCGCCACCAACATGGCGGGCCGTGGTACCGATATCAAGCTCAGCCCGGAGGTGAAGAAGGCCGGCGGTCTCGCCATCATCGGCACCACCCGCCACGACAGCCGCCGCGTCGACCGCCAGCTCCGCGGCCGCGCCGGCCGTCAGGGCGACCCGGGTTCCTCCACCTTCTACATCTCCCTGGAAGACGACCTGATGCGCAAGTTCGGTTCCGAACGCATCGCCGGCGTCGTGGACAAACTGGGCATGGGCGACGACGAAGCCCTCGTTTCCGGGATGCTTTCCAAGTCCATCGAGACCGCGCAGAAGCGCGTGGAAGAGAACCATTTCGGCTGGCGCAAGCGCACCCTCGAATACGACGACGTGATGAACTATCAGCGCGAGGCCGTCTACGCCCGCCGCCGCAACGCCCTCTCCGGCGAACGCATCGAGATCGACGTCCAGAACATGATGTCCGACACGGCCAACATCATCGCCGAGCGGGCCGAGGGAATGGACTACGCCTCCTTCGAGGAATACGTGATCGCCACCCTGTCCATCGACCTGGGCTTCGACGCCGACTTCTACGAGCACGCGAAGCCGAAGGACATCGCCGACAAGCTCTGCGCGCATATGCAGGAGGTGTACGACCGCCGTATGGACACGATGGTGGAGAAGGTGAACCCGATCATCAAGCAGGTGTACGAGAAGCAGGGGTCGATGTACGAGAACATCGCCATCCCCATCTCCGACGGCAAGCGGATGCTCAACCTCTCCGTGAACCTCAAGAAGGCCTACGAGACCGAGAGCCGCGAAGTGGCCAAGTCCCTGAGCCGTTCGGTCATCCTGTACGAGATTGACGAATACTGGAAGCAGCACCTGCGCGACATGGACGACCTCCGTCAGAGCGTCCAGAACGCCGCCTACGAGCAGAAGGACCCGCTGGTGGTCTATAAGCTGGAGAGCTACAACCTCTTCTCCCAGATGCTTGAGGAGCTGAACGAGGCGGTCCTGACCTTCCTCCTCCGCGCATTCATCCCGCTCCGCGACGCCGACGAGGCCCGCGCTCCGCGCCAGACCCCCCAGCCGCGCCGCGACCTGAGCCAGATGCGCACCAACGATCCTTCCCAGCTCTCCACCAACGGCGAGCAGAAGGGACGCACGCCCGTCCGCGTGGACAAGCGCGTGGGCCGCAACGACCCCTGCCCTTGCGGCTCCGGCCTCAAGTACAAGAACTGCCACGGCAAGGGGATCGTGTAGACCTTTGTCATTCTGAGCGAAGCGAAAGAATCTATTAAATCAAAATATGGCTAAACCAATGGAACCTGTCAATGTGAACGAAGTGAGCCGGATTTCCGCCGGCACCACTTTCAAGGGTGAGATCACCACTCCTACCGACCTGCGCGTCGACGGCACCTTCGAGGGCAAGATCTGCTCCAAGGGCCGCGTCGTCGTGGGCGAGAAGGCCCAGATCAAGGGCGACATCATCTGCCAGAACGTCGACTTCACCGGTACGATGCACGGCAACTTCTACGTCAAGGACACCCTCTCCCTGAAGGGTGGCTGCACCGTCGAGGGCGACCTGAACATCAAGCGCCTCCAGGTGGAGCTCGACGCCAAGTTCAACGGCAACTGCCGGATGATTTCCGAGGCTGAATTCGACAAGATCGTGGCCCAGATGACCGGCCGCCCGCTCCCGCAGGCCCCGGCGCAGCCCGCTCCGGCCCAGCCGCTGAAGTAGTTGATCAACTCATTGAAGTATAAGTGGTGAAACAATTATGTTTTACCACTTAACTTTTTTGTTATAATGGAAAAGACCGAAAAATACCGCCTGCTGGAGCGGCAGGTGGCCGCCTTGCTGGAAGGGGAGACGGACCTCATCGCGAAGATGGCGAACGTCGCCGCCGTCCTGCACGAAACCTTCGGATTCTGGTGGACCGGCTTCTACCGCGTGGCGGGGGACGAGCTCGTCCTCGGCCCGTTCCAGGGCCCCGTCGCCTGTATGCACATCCCCTTCGGGAAGGGCGTTTGCGGCACGGCCTGGAAGCGGAATGAGACCGTCGTCGTCCCGGATGTCGAGCAGTTTCCCGGACACATCGCCTGCAGCAGCGCCTCCCGCAGCGAGATCGTCGTCCCCGTCCATGGCCCCGAAGGCGCCGTCACCGCCGTCCTCGACATCGACAGCGACCGCCTCGCCACCTTCGACGAGGAAGACAAGGTCTGGTTGGAGAAGATCGTGACCTGGCTGTGATTTGCAACTTTCGCTTTTTCGGCGTATCTTTGCATTCCTTTTCGGGCGATTAGCTCAGTTGGTTTAGAGCACATGCCTTACAAGCATGGGGTCGACGGTTCGAATCCGCCATCGCCCACACCGCAATGGGGGTGTTTTGGTTTTGACAGCGTTGATGTCGGACGGTAAGCACGCCGGGCGTTGGAACCTTGCCCGTTAATCTCAGATTCCAAAAATCAGTTGCCAACAACAACTACGCACTCGCTGCCTAATTTGGCCAAGCCAATTAGCTTAATCCGCGACGCCTAGGCTGCGCCGCCGACGAGTATCCCTCGGACGTTCCGCCCGGTATCGGCCGACTCAGGGGTATCATTCAGACTGGGACGCTCCGGTGGACGCCTTTAAAACCGGCTAAGATTCAAAGGCTAAGGCCGTCTTCGCCCGCCATCCGGCAGGGGCGGCACGAAAACCAAAGGACGGATAAGCGTGTAGAAAGCCGCCTGGTGCGGCGTTTGGACAGCGGTTCGAGTCCGCTCACCTCCACAAAAAAGTGCCTTGCAGGTTATTGCAGGGCACTTTTCATTTTTGTTGCCCCAATTATTGCCCCAATCTGCCCCTTGCGAGAACGCCCATTTTCCATCTCTCTCCACCTGGATTCATCCGTCAATTTGATGCCGAAAATGGGGCTTTTACCCCCTAACATATACCGAACTAACCGAACTATCCGGACAAACTCCACCTGAGGGGCTTGCAGTGCAGTTTTTGAGGCCAAGTTTGTACGGTTTTAGTTCGGTTAGTCCGGAAGAAGTAGTTTTTAGGGCCGTCAGTGGAATCCGATGGGGGTGCTCCGCTCCTTCCCGCCCTGCTCGGCGCAGTGCCGCAGGATCCGGTCCAGGGTGGGCGACGTCCCGTCGATGATCCTCTCCAGGAGGCACAGGGCCGCCACGTTGTCGATGATGCCGCCGGACAGCGGGAACCGCTCCGCCAGTGTCTCGGCGTCCTCGGCGGTGATCCACGGGAGCTTGGCCCGCCAGATCTTCGCCAGCACGTCCCTTCCTGGGACGGGAAACTCGATCTTCATCAGGAAGCGGCGGTACATCGCCGGGTCGATGGTGGTGATGAAGTTCGTGGCGGCGAACAGGATGCCCGAGAAGGAGTTCAGCTCTTCGAGGATGACGCTGGCCGAGGTGTTCTCCTCCTTGTCGGAGGCCTTCTCCACGGCCACCCGCCTGCCGAGCAGCGCGTCCGCCTCGTCGATGAAGATGATAGGAGCGAGGTTGGAGATGGCCTGGACGTATCGGACGAGGCGGAAGAAGTCCCGCAGGTTCCGGGGTTTCTCGCCGAAGTAGGAGGCGTCCAGTTTGGCGCTGTCCACCAAGAATAAGTCCCTCCCCGAGGCGAGCGCCAACTGCCGCACGAACTCCGTCTTGCCCGTCCCGGGAGGTCCGAACAGGATCACCGTGATGCCGCCCCGCAGACCGTTCTCCGTCAGTTCCTTGACCACCTGGTCGAACTGGTCCGCCGCGACGGCCCGCGAGACCAGCCGCAGCCGGTCCCTCAGGCCTTCCGGGAAGATGAGCGTCCGCTCCCGGATGTCCCTGCTGGCAGTGATGGATCCGAACAGAGCCACGACGGTCGTCCGGATGAGGTCCTCGCGGCCTCGGAACAGCACCCGGCAGACCTCCGGAGACAGCAGGTAATTGTCTTTGGTTGCCTTGGATTCCGCTGAATTGTTCACCGCGACGGCGACGGCCAGCCCCTGTCCCACAAGCAGATCGATCCCTTTCCGGAATGCGTACTGCGCATCGTCGGAGATGAAGGAGAGTGAGTCCACCGGCTCGAGCGGCTTGGCCAGAAACCGCTCGCAGAGGCAGTAGAGGACGCACTGGGCCATAACCGGGAGCCTGATCACTCCCAGTTCCTGGAGCCCCTGAACGAAACGCGTCTCCGGGAACTGCGACATCATTTCCCGGATCTCCCGGATGAGCCACGCCACCGGATTTCCATCGACTGCGAGCGCGTTTTTTTCGCAGTTCTCCCGGAACTGTTTGCAGGCCCAGGAGAATCTGAACAGCAGCTGCTCTTCCGGCGGAAGCGACAGTGACGCACTATTGTCGGATGTCTTTCGAATCTCGTTCATGGTCAGCGCGTGAAGAGGTTCTGGTAGGCCGTGTTCATGCGGAGTCCGCCGCAGTCGGTCCACTCGGGAGCGGGACTGTCGTTTTCCATGACACGGTGGATGCCGTACGGCTCGACGTCCCCGCAGCAGAAGGGGTAGCGGTGCTCGCTCGTATAGCAGCGGGCCAGCAGCCGGTCGCACCGGTCCTTCTGGAAGTCCTGGTACTGCGGGAGTACGACGACCTGCCCGGTGTCGGCATCGACAATCCCGATCACCTCCTTCCGGGGATGGGAGCGATACCTCTGGACGAGCTGCCTCAGCAGGTGCTTGGGCGCGGCGATGAAGAAAAGCCGCGTCGCTCCGAGGTACTTGTCGATGGAAGACTTCCAGATGTCGTCCACGCTCGTCTTGATTTCGATCGACACGACGAACTTGCTCACGATCTTGCGGCGGGTCCTTCCTTTGTCGATGCGTTCACCGCAGTGTACGACGGTCATGATGACATCGTGCTCGAAGTAGTTCCGATGGTCGTCGGGGCGCGTGTAGTTCGGCTCCTGTACCTTGTAGTTGGCGCTGGCATAAAACACGTCACCCTTCTCCTTCCTCGGGAGGAAAAGGATGGTGGTGAGGTTGGCAAGGAACGGTCCGAATCCAAGCTTTTCAAAGATCTGCTTCTGTCTGTCCATGTCTTCTAGCTGATTGAATTCTCGTGGGTTACGCTTATAAGGGATAGTCCCAGCTCTTCGACGAGAGCTAGGACTTCCTGCGTTTTGTTGTCGGAGACGAACTGCCGGATGATCTGCGTGTCCTTCATCGCTTCATCTTTTAGTTCCTCGCGTTCTCGGACCGCGACGCCTGCGCGATCCTGGCGTTCAGCTCGTCGATCATGGCCATGACCGCGGCGTCCCGCTCGGAGGTGTCGTAGGAGGTGCTGAATCCCTTCTGCTTCCGCTCTACCTTGGGGAGGATGCGGAACGGGAGCTTCTCGCCGTTCTCGTAGACGATGCAGTTGGTGAACGTCTCCTTCTGCCAGACGTCGATGCGGACCATGGAATTGAAGTCGCGGATGTTCACGAGCTTGGAGATGAGCTCCGCCGCGACGCTGCCGGAGGCGATGGCCGACACGTCGAAGCGGATCTCCCCGTTCTTGAAGTGGACGTCCAGGTAGGTCATCTCTCCGGTGGGCATCTCGTGCTTCCGGAGGGAGATGCCGGTGAGGTACCCCTGGACATAGTCGAACTCGCGGGACTGCTGTCCCTGGCCCATCCACTGGGCGAACTTGCCCATGCGGATGTCGAAGCGGATGGAACGGTTGGCGGCATCGCGGGTGCCGGCGAAGTTGGTGTTGTCAGTGTTACACATAACGTTGAAGTGAAAATGGATAAAAAGTTGAAAATGAGTAATGTATTGAGCAAGGCGACAGATGTGTCGCCTTGATGAAAGGAACATGGGAAACCCTTGCGAGAGTGACGCCTCGAGCGGGTTTCCAGGTGACCATCGGATAAGGTTGTTACGGTCGATGTCGATCGATTTCACGACTGCCTCGATTCTTTCCGTATGAATGCGCAGGTATGCGCGGACCCGGACAGCATCCCCCTTCTGGGGGAATCTTCGGCTCTGTCCCGGGCCTGACGATCTGGACACAGTTCAAGGTAAGCGGCGGTCTTCCGCCTCCGTAGTTGTGGATGATGCGGAACCGGAAATGGATTTGCCCCGGATTGACTGCAACGTCAGAGATGACGATGCCGGTGATGATCAGGTGATTCTCTGATTTCAAGATTTTGGATTTAAGCAGTAAAGAATTATCCCCCGAGCACCCTCGATATGGGCGTCGGTCTCACTTGAACACACCGACCCCGTAGCGAGGGAAAAGGGGGATAAGAAATCAGAATGATATTCAAACGCTTAATAGCGGTTTTCTAAATACAATGAGTTGATTTATGAATTAGAATCTTCTTCATGAAAGCAGGTTGGCGAGATGAAGGACGGGCTGAAGATGTCTTCTTTAGGAAAACGTGCTTTAACTTCTTCGTTAGTATGAGGAAGCGCCGATGTCTAGTTTGCTGTCCGTATTATCGACCTAGAGCTCCTTGCTAATCCGCACGTTTGTTTTTATTGTTCGCATTATTCACAGAACCATAGGAAAAAGACGGAGCAATTGATGTCATCCCAAGCGGGGTTTAAATACTGGTGGTTGAAGCAGATGTGCGAAAGATTTAGAGGCGCAGATTTCGATGATTTGGAACTGATGTAAGATTCCTTTTCCAAGCATGGATTGGCGGTTTCTATTATTCTGCTGATTTTCAGAAGATTAAGAGTGAATAAACAAGCCGCATTGTAAGAGCGAAAAGCAAAAAAAGTCTTTCTGCCAATACGAAAATAGCATAGCTTTGTCACATCGAACCAATTCTATTTTACGATGTTTCAGACTTTGTTTTGCGTACTGGCGGTTGCAGCAACTTCGCCTACGACGACTCCGGAGATGGGATCAGACACAATCCAGATCAATTTTGAAGATCCGGGAGCCCAGGACAATCGAGCCCCTGTCTATCAAATTGTAGAAGGATATGTCGACCCGAGCGCAGGATTGGCAATCCTTTACTTTACCGTTCCATGTGGGATTGTTCATTTCCAACTCGAAAATCTTAATGACAGTTCCTGCGTGAGTGGGACCATAGCAGGAACGGGATTGGCGGTGATTCCCTTCTCCTGTTCTGCAGGTCATTGGAAGCTGATTCTCACTCTCTCTGGTGGTGATGAATATGTCGGTGAATTCAACATCTAGCACAAAGATGCGATGAAAACGCCACATATCCTCCTGTGCCTGGCCCTGTCCCTCCTTGGGGCGGGGCTCAAGGCTCAGAATGACCTTCCGCAGGTGTTCTCCCCGAATGCCGCGGAACTGGGCAAGTACGGGAAGATTCCCGTGAGCTACTTCAACGGCCTTCCAAATATCAGCATCCCATTGACGGAACTGCGGGCAAAAGGTTACACCCTTCCCATCTATTTAACATACCATGCCGGTGGCAACAAGCCCGACCAACATCCTGGCTGGGTCGGTTTGGGATGGACGCTTCATGCGGGCGGTTGCATCAACCGGATCGTGAACGGAGAGATAGACGAAATGGGGAAATATGAACAGCCCTCTTTGGGCAGCAATCCTTTCATCTATTTGAAGGGTTATTATTATCGCGCTGACTCAGTCCAGAATATGACTTTTGATGAAGATCGGATGGACTCGATTGCCAATTCCAACGTATATGAGGACTATGACCCGGACGAGTTTCAAGTCAATTTCGAAGGGCTGTCCTCCTCATTTTTCCTTGTTGGAAAAAACAAAGCTCAAATCCGTTCGAAGGATGCCGTGAATTATACGGTGAAGATTGATACGGCCACGTCAAAAACTGTCCCCATCTTTGATCCGTCCTTGCAACCGACTTCGATAACTGCTCAGCAATACACCTACATCAAGTGTATTACCCTGACGGACTCTCAAGGGGTTGTCTATGTCTTTGGCGGAGATGACAGTGCCATTGAATTCTCCTATGGACTTATTTCCCGGATCAGTCCCGGGCAAGAGTGGATGCGTCGACCCATGAAACGCACAGCCAACACCTGGCACATCACCACCATCCGTTTTCCTTCCGGGGAGGAAATTCATTTCGATTATTTGAAATCCGGCGTTCCCCTCATTGTGACAGACCGGCATTATACTGAGTATTCTTCTCTCTATTACTCGGGAAACACAGTTTATACTGACGGATACCTTTATTCCACTCAAAACGAGTCAGCCGGGAATATCAACTTCACCCTCATTTCCCCGTCGTACCTGTCCCGAATCCGGTCCATAAAGGAAGGGGATGACATCTGGTTCTTCTCTTCTCCTACGAATGAACTGGCCGCCGAGTTTGAGGATGTCGATCTCTGGAATCGGCTGGTATATCACGCGAGTGGATTGACATTGGATGCGGTTCACGAAAACAACCATTATCGGAAACTCCATTCGATCCTGACAGAAAGCAGCCGAGTAGATCTGTTTTATACGAATTCCACGCAAGAGCGGCTGAAACTGAACAGTCTGGTAATCAAAAAAGGCAAGTACATGGATGATGACGCCCGCTATTCATTCACGTACAATTCACTGAAACTTCCTGCGTACAATTCGAAGCAGACAGACATGTGGGGATACTACAGCCGGAATACCGAGAGGGACGAAACGGAGAAGTACTACCTGACTGATGAGCAATCTATGCAGGCTGAGATGTTGACATCCATACAGTATCCTACTGGAGGTAGTACCTACTTTGAGTACGAAGCTCACCGGTACGGCAAAGTGGCGGGCCAATATCCCTTCACGCTTGTCCAAGAATCCGGGCAGGCCGGAGGACTGAGGATCCACCGAATGACAGATGTGGCAAATGGCAAAACTGAAGTCCGCGAATTTGAATATAAGGACATCTTGGGCGGGTCATCCGGAATACTTGCCGGAAAACCGATATTCCGTTCTGAGGGAGCCACCAGATTCAGAAGCTATGGGTTAAGATATGACTTCCTGTTTTGGACAATTTCCTTTCCTCCGGGGGAGCCGCAAGAAGGGGAGTACGTCTTTGACGGTGAAATGCCGATGAATCAAATGTCACTGACAGACGGCTCTCACGTGACATACAGCCGTGTAGCGGAAATATTCGCGGACGGCAGTCGGATTGTCCATCATTACTCGAATCATGAATCATTCCCGGATAAGGCGTGTGTCGAGATGTACTCGAATTATGAGGGTGATGACGTGGATAATCCCCACACATCATGGGAATTGTCCAGAGGCCTTTTGACGCGGAAGGAATACCGTTCTGCGCTGGACGGCCATCCGATTGTCAGACTCGAAGAGAACGAATACTATCTGGATACTCTCCAATGCCTGCTTGCTGTCAAGTTCTCCGGCCACTGCAGGAATACCCTGCGACGGAAATCATTCTTGAAAGTCTTTACATATCATCCCTATCAGAAACGGACCATCATTACGACGCATCCGGACAACGGGGCATTGCCGCACGTTGATACGGTGGAATACACCTATGACTCCCACCGCCGTCTGACGGAAACAAAACGCATGGTCGGTAGTGAGACAGAACGGGACACTTACACCTATACAGGCGACGTCCAGGGCGCTCCCTATACGGAAATGGTTTCCCGGAATATGATCGCCCTCCCGGTCGAGCAAATGCGCTTCAGGAAGGACTCCCTATCAGAGAAGGTCGTCTCCGCCGACCTGACTACCTGGAAAAAGGAAGAGGGATTGTATGTCCCTGCCGCGCAGTGGAAAGCGGCTCTCGGCCAGGGTGTCACACCGGTCTCGTTCAACGCCTTCGATGGGGAGGCAAAGGACTCCCGTTATGGCTCTATACCGGAACTGTCCTTTACGAGATACGACGCAGTCGGCAACCTCCTTCTCGGCGAGGACAGATCCGGTCTTCCAACCACATACTTCTGGACCCCGGACGGCTGCCATCCCGCCGCTATTTTCAAGGGTGCCAGGAACGGAACCCGCGAAACAGTTACGCCTGTGGAGATTGAAGGTTCGGTATGGTCCGACCTGAACATCCTTTCGGGCGGTACTTCCATCGATTTGGAGTTTCACTGCAGCCGCTCCGGGATCGTCGAAGTGTTCCTGAGTTTCCTGAAGGCATATGGCCGGACCGTATGGTGGCGGATGGACTTCGGAACAGAACATCGCTGGGACTGGCCGTCGTTGGGTCCGGATGAGGAGCTGGAGGTCCAGACGCTCTTCTCCGGCGTCCTTCCTGCTGGAAACCATATGTTCCAGATGACGGCGATGCAGGGGAGCTACTCTGAGTTAGACGATGACGAGGAGGAGGTCGGGGAGGCAGAAGAGGAGGACGCCGGCCACGGTCCCATGGCATCGGAAACCCTACATTCCCCGAGGAGCATTCCGCAAACGCTCCCTTCATGGGGCTTCGTCAACGTGTCATATCCCTCAGTGGAAAATCAACTAAACGAGGTCCGTGCAGACGAATGCCTTTTCGAGAGTTTTGGTCCTGAGGAAACAGGATCGCAAGAAGGGTTCGACGGTGGCGGAACGTTTACCGGAGTGAAGACTCTGGACTTCTCACCGTATCCTGACAAGACCTATGTCATTGACTGGCAGGAATGGCAGCCGGATGGGACCTGGGCCTATCGGTCCAAGACGGTTCCCGGAACGGGAACGTTCACGGCCGGAACAGCCGGGAAAGTGATGGACCACGTGCGGGTATTCCCTCAGGGGACGCAGGTCGAGAGCTATACGTGGGACGCGGCGGGCAACCTGCTGAGCCGCACGGATTCCCGCGGCGTGACGGAGAGCTACCGGTATGATGGCCTCGGCCGCCTGACGGGAGTTTATGATAACGACGGGAATAAGGTGGAGGGGTATCAGTATAACTACAAAAACCGATAAGACGATGAATACCGATATATATTCAAGGATTCTCATCGCAGTCGTGCTTCTGCTCGCAACGTTTGCCGAACCGCCGCTTCGCGCCCAGCAGAGCACGTCCAACTACGTGATGAAGACAACGCACATTAATCCGGACAGCACGGCTTATGCCCGGCAGGAGATCCGGTATCACGACGGTCTCGGCCGGCCAGTGCAGCTTCTCCGTCGTCATGCGGCGACCAACGCGGATGACCTGGTCGACCTGACGGAGTATGATTCCCTGGGACGAGTGTCGCGCACCTGGAATCCCATAGCCATTTGGGCCGCCGGAGGCCAGGTATCCGCGGCATCGCTCGCATCTGGGGCCCAATCCTATTATGACGATGAATGTCCCTTTTCCGAAACACTGTACGACGGCTCTCCGCTGGACCGGGTCCGCAAGGTGACCGGTCCAGGTGAGGCCTGGCACACGGCGGGCAAAGGCGTCAAGAGCAACTACCTCGCCAACACCGAGAGCAGCGGAACGGACTCCCTGCACTGCATCAGGTTCGGGTTTTCCCTCTCCGGGAACACGGGAATCACCTTCACCCGCGACAACTTGTGGCCGGCGGGCTCCCTGATGGTGGAGCGCACTGAGGATGAAGACGGGCGGACGCTTTGGGTGTTCAAGGACATGCGGGACTTGGTGGTGCTGGAGAGGCGCCTGGCGAAAGCCGCGACAAATTCGGCTGGGGCAGTCTATGCGGATACCTACTACCTCTATGACGATGCTGGCCGCTTGACGGCGGTCTTGCCCCCGGAACTTTCGGCGTATTTCGGCTGGGGCAACTGGCCCGGCATTTCGGAAACCGACCCCAAGGTGGAGGGTTTCGCCTTCCAGTATCGCTACGACGCCCGTGGCCGGATGATCGCGAAGAAACTGCCCGGCGCTGCCTGGACATACTATATCTATGACAAGGGCGACCGCCTTGTGCTCACGCAGGACGGGAACCAGCGGGAGCGCGGAGAATGGAGCTTCCGGCTGCAGGACGCCCTCGGGCGCGAATGCCTGACAGGGATCATGGCAGGGAGCTATGATGCTTTCGCCGACCCCTTAGGCAGCGTGCAGGTACGGGCCATCCGCAACCACGGCGATGGAGACTACGGCTCCCTTCACGATTATTCCGTGGAAGGGCTTTCTCTTCCGGCGGACGCCGAGGTGCTCACCGTGAACTGGTGGGACGATTACTCATTCCTCGGGCACGAGGGCGGGATGAGCGAATCCCTGTACGGATATACTGCCCCGGCCGCTACTGAGCCTTATGGTGTCAGGTACGAAACGAGCGCGGCCGGTCTCCAGACCGGCCATTGGAGCCGGACGCTGGGCGAGGTCCGCCAGAATGTGGGCCCCGCCGTAATGGAGACCTGGTATTATGACGACCACGGCCGTGTGGTGCATCACGTGAAGGGCTACCCTTCCGGCCGGCGCGTACAGGAACGCTCGGGCTACGACTTCGTGGGGGACCTGACGGCGCTTGGAAGGACGATGTATGACGGAGCCGGAGTGGAGGAGCATACGGAGGCATATGCCTACCAGTATGACAACTGGGGTCGGCTACAGAATACCACGCACGCCCTGGACGGGGGGATGCCCGTGACACTGACAAACAACACCTACGACTCCGTCGGCCGTCTGAACGGTACGACCCGGGGCGCAATAGGGGCCACGCAAGGGCCTGCATCCCTTTCAAGCAGCTATGCCTACAATGTCCGGGACTGGCTGACGGGCATCGGAGGATCGCTCTTCTCGGAGACACTGACCTATGAGACCCCGAGAACGGGGAGCACTCTCCTCGGGCAATGGGGAGGGAACATCAGTTCTTCCAAATGGCGGATCGATCCGCTCTCTTCGGATGCGACCTGGTACGACTATGCCTATGACCCGCTTGGCCGGCTGACTGAGGCAGCCTATGGCAGCGATGTCGTCTCCCAGAACGACTATTCGCGCACATACTCTTATGACTTGAACGGAAACCCGAATGGAAGGGAGACCGCCTCCTATTCAGAGCAGTGGACGGCCGCGTCGGGTAACGCCCCGGCGGCACGGGTGCGGACAAGAACCTCTCCTTTCTCAATACTGCTGCAGGAAGGTTATGCCTACGATGCGGCAGGCAATCGCACGGCTGTGCTGGACGCCTTGGGAGACACGCTTAATGTGACGGCATACAACCTACTGAACCTTCCTAAGGAGTATGTAGCGTCTGCTGGAGACGTGGTTAAATATGTCTACAGCGCCGACGGGGAAAAACTGTACGTCCAACAGACAACCTCTGCGAACGTATCCACGGGCACGGAATATGCAGCGAATTACAGGCTTGAAGACGGTTCCCTGACCATGATCCACACCGATGCCGGATACTACACCCCTGTCACGCCTCCTTCCGGGGCGGGGAACCCCACATACGAACACATCTGGTACCTGAAAGACCATCTTGGGAACAACCGCGTGCTGGCGGACGGAAGCGGCAATGCGCTGAAGATTCACCACTACGATCCGTTCGGCATTCAGATTGCCGTGGCGGGCGGCACGACAACCTCCTTCCCCTCCGGCGCCACCGAGAGCCCCTACAAGTACGGCGGCAAGGAGTGGAACACCACTACATCGACCTACGACTTCGAAGCCCGGCAAATGGCACCGGCTTTCCACCGCTTCACGACGATGGACCCGTTGGCGGAGAAGTACTATTCAATCAGCCCGTATGCTTATTGTGCCAGCAATCCTGTCAACCTTATCGACCCGGATGGAATGCAGTGGTATTTGTGTACTCTTGAAGGCGGAAAAACTGAGTATGTGTATTCAGAAGGAGCAATGTCAGATGATGATAAGAAAAAGTATAAGAGCGTAGAAGATAAAGGTTATTTTTTCCGCGATCCAAACACAAATATCTACTATAGTTTGTTCGGAGTGAAAATGCTTTGGGATCAGAATGGCACTCCTACCATGGCACAGTTTTGGAACGTCGTTGATCGTTTAATCAAAACGTTTTTTACAGATTTACTATCCGAAGAGGATTGGACTTACAATAAATGCCTCACTTATATTGAGAGTTTGCCATGTCGTATTTATAATAGCAATGAAGTCTACTACAAGGGTAAGAATTTTAGTACTCTTAGGAATCAAGATTTACCAGGTTCAGACTCGTATTTGCATACTACTTTTAATAATATCCCATATTTCAGAGCCGCAATTTTTCATCCAGATAATTTACCTTTAGAGCCTCAAGGGAGTGGTAGTTATGTTAGTAAGGAAGCGTCAAGTTATTGGCTAAAGGCATACGATCCACAGAAAGGGAATACGTGGAAGGGTGAGGGAGGATTTCTGCCCCTTCAGTTAGAATTTGACAAGCAAAATGCAAGAAATTTCCTTAAAGCTTGTGTTAATCTTTTCCCTAACGCTCTATATTCAAATGAGATACTAAAAAGGATGCCATGAAAAGAGTACTATTTGTTGTTTTTGGGGTAATTGCATTCTGCCTTCCTACGGTAGGACAGATTCGTTATATCGCTGAAGACGGGAAGGCTTACAAAGTGCACGATCAAATGCAATGGGAGGGGCTCCCTGATTATATTTTTTCGTATAGGACTGCTTATGGACGTTATCCAGATGATAAACAAGACCTTCTTGATTTCTGTTTGGAAATAGCCAGATTCGATTCTGATCATAGTATTTCTTATAACTGGGAAATCGTCGATATGAGAGCCTATACGGACGAAAACCTCAGGGCTATATATCTCGCAAAGAGGGATAGCGTTCTTACCGAATTGATCAATGACAGCAGGAATGAACTTACCGTTTCCGGCGACACATGTTTGTTCTCTCTTGCGGAAGAGAGAGGAACGATCCAATGTGTTGGCGGCCCTGAAGATTTGCTGAAATATGACTATGATGACTTTAGGAGTTGGATTGGTTCTTCGTGCTATGACAAGGATGGTAGACTCCTTTTGTTTCTTAGAGAAGAGGCACCACCTGTCGGCTCGGATATTACTCGGAAGTTCCGTTACTTTGTTACCATCCACTATTTTCGGGATGGTGTCGAAGAAGAAGACTGGACTATGCCCGTGTTAATCCCATTTACGATGACCAGAAGCGGGGCTTTTCATTATGACTTGTCGTGTCTGGAAGGCGTTCAACTGTTTTATCAAGAGCGAGGTAAACCATTTGAATCAACGAGCATTATGGGAACGATAGCCGCAGAAGAGGCTATTGATCAGGGCCGTTTGGATGCAGTGAAGGCTCATTGGCAGGATTTCATGGACAAGCACGAAGAGGTCGACAGCATAAAGACTTGGGAACTGGTCCTCTTCAATAATCCTCCTGATGTGATAGCAAAGCAATAATGAGCTGTTTCTACACTACCATGGTCCACACCGACGCCGGATACTACACCCCCGTCACCTCCCAGGGTGGCCCGGGCGTCTCGTATTCGCACGTCTGGTACCTGAAGGACCACCTGGGGAACAACCGCGTGCTGGCGTACGGGAGTGGCAACGCCGTAGCGCTTCACGACCATGAATCCAATGGTGCGTTCTTAAAGCCGCATTTGCGGGATTGGCAATGATGAGACAATGGGGAGGGCTCTTTTCGAGGAGTGTTTCTCGGATTAATAATACATAAAGTATATTATGTATTAAAGCAAAATTTGCATATAAAACATAATATATTTAACTTTGTATTATGCTAAGAGAATTATCAAATACAGAGATTATCTCCATAATGGGGCAACGGTTGAAACAGTATCGTCTCAATCTTTCGATAACGCAGAGAGAAATGGCGCTCAACACGGGTGTTTCGCTACCGACAATCCAGAGGTTGGAGGCGGGAAGCGCGACCAATGTCACGCTATCGACAGTCCTTACATTGATGAGATACCTGGGAATCATTGAGAATGCGGACCAATTGATTCCTTTGCAGCCCGAATCTCCGTACGCCATCAAACCGAGACAAAGAATAAGGCATGGCAAAGATTAAAAACATCAGGAACTCGATCAGGGTGCTCCTCTGGGGAAAAGAAATCGGAACGCTTACTTGGAACCTGGAAAAGAAACAGTCCTACTTCTTTTTCTCTCCCGAGTATTTCAATCAGGCATATGACCTGTGTCCGATAACACACCCCAAGGACGACAACTCCACCAGGCAGGCGATATATGGTCCATCCATGAGGGATGCGGATCCGTCAGGCAAACTCTATCAGGGCTTGCCTCCCTTCCTTGCCGACTCGCTTCCCGATGCATGGGGTAATTTGATCTTCGAAAAATGGTTCAAAGACAATGGTATTCCGGAGTCGGAAAAGACAGCCATAACCAAATTGTCCTTCATCGGGAACCGAGCCATGGGAGCGTTTGAGTTCGCCCCCATGATGGATCCGGACTTTTATAAGGATAAGGAAATCGATATTGCCGAGCTCTACAAGGAATCCCTCATCATTGAGGAGCAGTTGTCGCAAGAATCCATAAAGCGGGAAGACGCTACTATCAACAACATAGCGGCGCTTGGGACTTCCCCCGGCGGAAGCCGGAAGAAGGCTATTATTTCCATCGCGCCCGATCATACGATCCATTCTGGCAAGACTGCAACGGACAAAGATTGGAAACACTGCATTATCAAGTTCAACGATCCCAGGTATACCATCAGCGAGATTGAAAAGACGTACTATGACCTGGCCATCGATGCGAAAATCCCGATGATGCCCTCGCGTTTCATGGAGATTGATGGTATCAAGCATTTCCTGACCGAAAGGTTTGACCGAAAGGACGGAAAGAAGATCCTCACCCAAACGCTTGCTGCCATTGACCCTGATGCCGACAGCTACGAGGACCTTTTCAGAACTTGCCGGAAAATAGACATTCCGCCCGCCGAAATGACTAACCTCTTCAGGCAGACTGTGTTCAATTTCCTGATGAACAACACGGATGACCACAAGAAGAATTTCTCATTCATGATGGATGAGAATTACAAGTGGCATTTGACGCCCGCCTATGATCTAATGTTCATCATTGCCGACAATGCTGTTTCTCCGGAAAGGATGCATTGTATGTCGCTTCGTGGCAAGTATACGGGAATCACGGAGGACGATCTCATTCAGTTTGCGATTCAGAACGACATCAAGGCGCCGGAATCCATCATCAACGACATCAGGAACGTCTCGTTGAAGTTCGAGGAGTATGCTCATGCAAATGGAATCAATGGATACTACACCGAAATGATTTCAACGACGCTGAATGAACTTGGAAGGGCCAAAGATCTTCCTATTGAGAAGGTTTCCACCCGGATTGGGGATACGGAGCTGAGTGATATCCAATTTGTAATGACCACGAAAGGGAACATCCATCTTTGGGCTACCATCAATGCTAAAAGGAGGAGGATTGTCATAACACGCAGTAAGCCTCTGTATAAGGAAATCGTTGATAATGGATTTAATCTTATGTCTGGAGAGAAAAAGGCTCAGATTTTCCAGCAAGCTTTTAGTAAACTTATTCCTACATCTCCGATAAAATAACTCATCGGAGAATGATGACATCATTTAACCTTCTTTTCTGGGAGACCACGGACATAGGTCTCCCATTATTTTGTTTGGGATAAACGTAAATGGTTCTCGTAGTTTGGATGAATTCTCAATTCTCGACGGGACCCGCTAGGGGAGGACCCTCCTTTCCGCCCTGCACGTGACTGTGCTGCAGGATTCGGTCCAAGGTGAGCGTTGTACCGTTGATAATA
The DNA here is from genome assembly GCA_017429205.1 of Bacteroidales bacterium. The sequence goes on along the minus strand of JAFRPH010000002.1, from coordinate 403 downwards.
CGCTCCAGGAGGCATTGTGGAGAACAGGTTGGTCATGTTCGTAGGAGCGCAAGGGGAGGAGACACTTTCCTTTGGAATTTCCACCAAAGAGAGTGAGGATAGCTATCGCGTAACTGCCGCACAAGCTATTCTCCCTAACGAATTTGAGAAAGATCCAAACGGATAAACAGCTCAAACGCAATAAAGCCATCCTTGAGAAAAGGATGAAAAATGCAAAATAGCGCATAGTGGAGATTCCTCCGCAAAGTGACCCGGTCGTGGTTGTCTTTCCCTGAAAAAAGTTGACTCGTAAAGCACGAGTTAACGATGTTTATTTATCAAACGAAGAAGCGGGAACTGTACTATGAGCGGGTCATAGCGCTGTATCAACAGACCGGTTATGGAAAGAAACGGCTGGGAAAGC